>NZ_ATNM01000191.1 GCF_000427295.1 Cyclobacterium qasimii M12-11B
TTTTATGACTAATGGATATAAACCGAATTGCCATTCTCTTTTGGCTTTTTGCATTCAATATCAAACAGGCAATTTTACTTCAAATTTGGAAAACTCACCTACTTTGGCATCAATTTTTAATTTTCCTTCCATTGCGTCTATCAAGTGTTTAACCAAGGGTAAACCAAAACCATAACCTTTTTCACCCGCTGTTCCGTCGGTGGTTTTACCCTCTCCTTTCATGATTTCTTCAATTTGCTCTTTAGTCATTCCTGCTCCGGTATCAGATACCTCAACCTTCAATTCCTTTCTATAATTTTTTTCAGTAAGGCTAAGCCCAATGCTTACAGTACCCCCTGCAGGAGTAAACTTGATGGCATTGGAAATCAGATTGCCCACTATTTGAAGGAGTTTTGCTTTTGGGAATCTCATTTCTAAATTATTACTGAGCACCTCAACTTTAAATTCAACCTTTTTCTGTTCGGCCTGAACCCCGTATAGATTTTTCAACTTTTCCTTTAAAATCAAGAGGGTATATTCACCTTCATTCTTTATAGCAGGTGCAAATTTCTGATCCTCGTGATTGGTCAATATTTGATCCGCTAATTCAAGTAATGATTGGCTACTGCTTTGAATAACTTTGATAAACTCCAATACGTCATCCAAACGGTTTTGGTCCCCTTGTTCTTTGATAATCTGTGCCAAACCTATGATTCCACTAATTGGCCCTCTGATATCATGGGCTACCTGCTCTTGCTTCTCTAATGAGTTCTTAACCTTGGATTTTAAATCACTTACAGATTTAATAATTCTCAACCTGTTCATGATCTCGTGAGCAATAATTTCCAAAAGGTCAATTTTCTCAGGACTAATAACCCTTGATTTCGTATCCAGGACACACAATGCTCCGAGATTATACCCTGTTTCAGTGGTCAATGGCACACCTAAATAATACCTTAGATTTGGATCTGCAGTCACATAAAGCTTATTTTTAAATCGCTCGTCTTTTGAAAGGTCTTCGATTTCAAGAGAATGGTTTTCCATAATGGTATACTGGCAAACCGACTCTTCTCTGGGCAATTGCATCACGGGTAATCCTTCACTAGCAACACTCCACTGAGTTACTGCATCAATCAAATTTATAAGTGAAATATCCGTCCCTGCCACCTTTGCGGCAAGTTTGGTAAGGTCTTTTAATTGGCCCTCTAATTCTTGATTGTCTAAATCGTAATCGGCCAATGCTAACAGTCTATCGAATTCATTCGAGGAGATTGGACTTTCCATAAAAATATAGTTTTAAAATTCCCGGAAAGTTAAGAGGAAATAAGGCTTTTACCTAAAAAAAATGAACATCAGATTTTCACCCATTAATAATATGGGTCCAATGTCTAAACCTAAAGTCAGGCATTAGTTTGCTTCACATGATTTAGGAAGTGTTATAATCAAAAAAACATCAATATTTAGATAGATTAAAGTCAAAGTATTGTACTAAAATTTAACTTACAAATGGTCTCATATTTTTTTTGATTAAACTCTTTTCAACTAAATCATTTTATTTATAAAAGGATTTAGTGGTATGTTATTTTAATGATTTATTGGCATCATTATGTTGTATGCTATTCTCGGATTTCAGTATAAGTATTTTATGTTTTGAACTTTAGGAAAGACTATTCTAAACTACATACACAAATGATTGACATTTTAATCCCTTATTGTTTCCTATGCTATGTTTTGGGTAAAGTAAAATAAAACCTACTACCAACACCAAGTTCGCTTTCCAAACCTACTTTCCCTTTGTGTTTTTCGATAAATTCCTTACACAGGATAAGTCCCAAACCAGTGCCTTTTTCGTTGTTAGTTCCTAAGGTAGAATAGGACGTGTCAATTCGAAATAATTTCTCAAAATTCACTTTATCAATACCAACACCACTGTCAGCAACAGACAATAAATATTCATTCTCTGCTTCTTCAACAGTAATAATTACTTCCCCTTTAAAAGGAGTGAATTTTATAGCATTGGATATAAGGTTTCTCAAAACCGTTTCAATCATTGCTTTATCGGCATTTAGTTCAAGCTTTAATGGTGCATTTAAGCTTATCCCTATTGCCTTTTCCTCTGATGAAGTTTTCAACAGTTCAATGATTGATTTTGTGTTTTAACAAGGTCAACCTTTTCTGGATTGAACTCCATTCTACCAGTTTGAGACCTTGACCATTCCATCAAGTTTGACAACAATGCCATGGCATGTCTCGAAGAGGAATTAATAATCGTCGCATAGGTATCAATACCTTCATAATCTTTTTCCCTAACTTGTTCACTTAGGATTTCACTTAAACCTAAAATGCCATTAAATGGACTTTTCAAGTCATGTGCAATAATTGAAAAAAACTTGTCTTTTGTTGAATTTAATTCTCTTAATGATGCTTCACTTTTTCGAAGATTAAACTCTGCTTGTTTTCTATTCGTAATGTCATTTATTACGGATATAACACATTTCACATTATTAATTTCGATGATTTCTGCTGAGATTAAACCATGAAATAATTCCCCTGATTTTTTACGAAACAAATATTCATCTTCGACCACTAACCCTTTTGACTTTAAATCCAAAGTAAATTTAAGCAGGTCTTCATTTTGTTTCCAAATATTCAAATCAATTGATTTTAACCCTATTAATTCATGAGGTTGAAAGCCAGAAATTGAATAAACGCTTTTGTTTACCTCGAAAATTTCTCCATCCTTAAGTTTAGATAAAAATATAATAAAGGGAGCTTTATGAAAGGCTTTTGAGAACTTCTCTTCCTGCTCATTAACATCATTAACCAGGCGTTTATTATACATTAAAAAAACACTATACGTCAAAGAGATAACTATGACTTCCCATGCCATTAAAAACAAGGATTCTGAACCTGTCGAGTTAAAGTAAGCATCCTGCACTGGTTGATTTTGAATGATGTAAATTATGTGAGAAATCTGAACAAAAAAAACCACCACAAATACATAACCAACAGGCCGGGTAACCCTTTGCATAGCAACCGGAGTCCTTCTTAACATTAAAAAGGCACCTTGAAAACTAATTAAGACAAAAGCCAATGCAAAATTAATTTTTCTGATGTATAAATCAGGATCTAAAAAAGTAAAATATGAGTGTATTGAAAAAAAGGTAAGTATTAATAAAATATTTTGAATTTGAGGTCCTTTTAACCTAAGGAATTTTTCTAAGCCAATTAATAATATTATAGTAGAAGAAACGATTAAGGTATTGGCAACAGGTATAGACAGCCAATCAGGAATATTACCTCGTAAGAATATCATAATATTCCCCAAAGTAAGTATAGAAAAACTAAGCAAAACTAAGAAAGTCCCGGGGAATCGTTTTTTTATCTGAAAATACAAAGAGACAATTAATATTAAATCAATAATATTAATTAAAATATAACTAAAATAAATTGTCTTAAAATCAAGTGGTGGCATATAAAAACAATCTATTCAACATAATAACCAATATCATTTTCTTAATAAACCCAATTATTATTTTAGCGTTAAGCATTTCAGCTCCATATCCCCCAATATAAATGAAGCACTGCTTCTCGATTCGCAAAATGAATGGTGAAAGCTCCTGTGTTTTTAAACTAGTTCTTTTGGTTTCACACATTTAATCCAAAACTTTTTATACGGATAATACTAAACCAAGAAGTTCGTTAAAATTGCTTCTTAATCTTAAATCACACCTTTTGTAAATTTTTACATTATAAGCTATGAAAAAAAATCCAAACCATCATTGAAAAGTGCAGTCTATTAGTACAATGCCTTGGTTAAAGTGCAAAATGCTCCTTTAATAGCTGTCCATTTCAGGTAGAATCCAAAGTATCGTCACCAAATATGCGGTGTACCTCAAGTTTCCTATAATTGAACCTGTATCTAAGGATTTACCCGGCTAGCAGAACTTTTAGTCCTAAAAGAAATTTTTTTATCGAAAATAGAATACTATCTTCGCCGCCGTAATGGTTTCCTCCTGGATGTTGTCCTAGAGAAATTAAATTGGAATCCGGTGTGAATCCGGAACTGTCCCGCAGCTGTAATCTCATAAAGCTATTTCCAAATTTTAATGATCACTTTCTGTATAATCAGAGGGGAAGGTCGGAAAATAGTGAGTAAGTCAGAATACTTGCCAATACGAAATATAAGCCGAAATATGCGATAGACATTCTATTAATTAATTCGGGTAAAATTGAAAGCTTTCGGGGATTGAAGCTTGAAAACAAATACGTCTTGCAACGCAAGATCTTGATTTCAGTTGGTTTCGTTGAAAGCTATTTGCCTTTAGACAAATAGTTTTAATGATCATTTACAAGTGGCTTCCTAAGCAGGAGGCGATTCTTCTTTTGTGCGCTTTACTCTTTATTGCTTGCGTATGCCAAGCACAGGAAAAGTATGTCCAAAATTACCCCTCCCCAAGGGATACAACTGCCGTTTACGATATCGATGGCGTTACCGTTGAATCCGATAGATACCAATCCCGTTTGCGCTCTCCAATGCCGGTACAGGCACTTAGGGGAAAAGAGCTTGAAAAACTCAATAGTTTTTCCGTAGCTGATGCTATCAGGTATTTCTCAGGAGTTCAGTTAAAGGATTATGGAGGAATTGGGGGACTGAAAACCATCAACGTCCGAAGCATGGGTAGTGCCCACACCAGTGTTTTCTACGATGGAGTTGTCATCAAAAATGCTCAAAATGGGCAGGTAGACCTGGGGAAATTTTCCTTGGACAATATTGAGGCTTTGGAGCTTTTTAATGGTCAAAAGTCAAATATATTCCAGCCTGCTCTAGGTTTCTTTGCCTCCAACACGCTCTTCATGCAGAGTAAAATCCCAGTGTTTGAAGACGAAGAACAAGAGCATGCTAAAATCTCATTCAAAACAGGATCCTTTGGCTTGATCAATCCATCCCTTCTTTATGAGCGTCGGATAAATGAGGGACTTTCTGTCGCCTTCAATACAGAATACATTACCGCCAACGGGAAATATAAATACAGGTACCAAAAAGAGAATGGCTACGATACCACTGCAACCCGACAAAATGGAGATATCGAATCCTTAAGGGCTGAAATCACACTTCATCAGGCGTTTAAATCAGGAGGTAAAGCATCACTAAAAGGCTATTATTACGAATCAGAGCGGGGACTTCCTGGAGCTATCGTTGCCAATATTTTTAGTCATTATCAGCGTCTTTGGGACAAGAACTTCTTTGTGCAGGGCATGTTGCACAAGTCATTTTTTGACAAACATGAGCTGTTGGTCAATGCGAAGTACAGCAGTGATTATAATCGGTACATAGACCCTAACTATCAGACGATTGAAGGTGCACTGGACAATCGATATTATCAAAGGGAATTCTACACCTCTGTAGTAAACCAATATATGCTAAATTCCTGGTGGGATGTATCGCTCGCGGCAGACTATTCCTTCAACACCCTGGATGCAAACCTATACCGGTTCACTTATCCTAGCAGATCATCCTATTATATTGCAGTATCCAGCGCAATACATCGGGACAGATTAGAAATACAAGCAAACCTTTTGGGTGCCTATGTAAATGATAAGGTAAAGTTTTACCAAAAAGGAAGCGATCAGCAAGTTTTCAACCCTGTAATATCAGTTTCCTATCAGCCTTTTACTTTACATGAAAATTTCAGAATCAGGGCTTTTTACAAGGAATCTTTTCGGATGCCTACTTTCAATGACCTCTATTACACCTTCGTAGGAAACACCTTTTTACGACCAGAATTCACAACCCAATACAATATAGGAGCCACCTGGCAGGCCAAACCCAACCATATTTTAGAAGCTTTTACCATTCAGGTAGACGGGTATTACAACCAAGTTAAAGACAAAATTGTGGCCATGCCATCTGCCAATCTCTTTCGGTGGACAATGATGAACTTGGGTGAGGTAGAAGTTAAAGGACTTGAAACCAACCTACGTGGCATTAAAGAAATAGCAAACGTATCACTCGAAATAGGAATGGGTTACACCTTCCAGAAGGCTATAGATATTACAGCTTCTAGCACAGTGTATGGAGACCAGATTCCTTATACGCCAGTTCATAGTGGAACATTTACCTCATCAGCCAGCTATCAGAACTGGCAAGCCAATTTCAGCTTCATCTATACCGGTGAACGCTATAGCCAAAAGGCAAATTTACCTGTCAACTATGTCCAACCCTGGTACACCAGCGATCTCGGATTAACCTGGAAGAATCGATATGGCAAGTACCAATACTCCATGGGATTGGAGACCAACAACCTATTTAACCAGTATTACGATGTGGTTTTAAACTTTCCAATGCCCGGAAGAAACTATCGACTAAAATTCAATATCTCCTTTTAAATTATGAAATACGCATTACACTACCTCTTATTCCTACTTATTCTATCCACTCTATCGAGTTGTAGGGAAGACGATTTTATTTCTTTACCCGATGCCGACAAGCTACCTGAGCAAGAAGCCTCAAATATTGCCGGATTTTATCTGCTTAATGAAGGCAATATGAACATGAACAAGGCTTCTTTGGACTATTACGATTACCAAACAGGGCTATATACCAGGAATTTATACGGAACAGCAAACCCAAACTCAACCCTTGGATTAGGAGATGTAGGTAATGATTTAGGCCTATATGGCTCCAAACTTTATGCTGTAATCAATGCTTCAAATAAAGTCGAAGTGATAGATGCAGAGACTACAGAACGTATAGCAGTTTTAGAAGTGAAGAATTGCCGCTATGTAACTTTTGATGGGGGATTTGTCTATGTGAGTGCCTATGATGGGGAGGTTTCTTTGGGGAATGATAAGCCAAACGGCTTCATAGCCAAATATGACACAATCAATTTTGACCTAATTAATAAAATAGAGGTTGGTCGCCAACCTGAGGAAATGGCTGTTTCCAATGGTAAACTATACATCGCTAATTCTGGTGGCTATAGTCCTCCTCAGTATGAAAATACGATTTCAGTCATTGACCTGGATTCATTTAAGGTCATCAAAGCGATAGAAGTTGCCATCAACCTGCACCGAGTGAAAGCAGATGGAAAAGGGAATATTTATGTCAGCTCAAGGGGTGATTATTACAATACGCCTTCCAACCTATTTGTCATCGATACGCAACTGGATCAAGTAATCGACCAATTTAACATCCCATGTTCCAACCTTACTATCAGTGGTGATACCGCTTATGTGATCGGTTCAGCATTTGACTATTCCCTGGGAGGTTTTAAAGTTGACTATGCGATGATCAACACCCAAACCAGGGAACTCCTCTCCCAGCCCTTTATTTCCCAAGAGTTAGTAGACAATATCAAAACGCCTTATGGTCTGGCAGTAGATGCTTATTCCGGAAATATTTACATCACAGATGCCGGAGACTATGTTTCTCCAGGCAAACTATATGCCTATAACCTTAAAGCTGATTCACTGCTTTTCGAACAAGTTACTGGTGACATTCCCTCCCAAATCGCATTTTTATTCAAAAACGCATATAAAAACTAACTATTAACTAAAATCTAAAAAGATGAAAAAACTATTACCATGCCTCCTTTTTATCACCCTATTAACATCCTGTCTGAAAGATGACCTTGAAGATTTACGAAAAGATGTTGACAGCCTTAAAGAACAAATGGCTCAATATGAAAGCTTATTGGATGCCCTTAATAATCGATTGTACATTAAAAGTTACGAAGACAATAGTGGCGCATACAGCATAGAGCTGAGTGATGGCACTATCATGACTGTCAATGATGCTCCTTCATTCATTGAAATAGGCGATAATGGAAATTGGTGGATTGACAACCAAGACTCAGGTAAAGCAGCCGGAGAATATCCTAATAGCATGCCCGAGATAGGCATTGGAGAAGGTAGAAACTGGGTTATAGATGATGTAGATGTAGGAATTTCAGCTCAAAATCAGCTAGCGAAGGAAGGATCAAACATCATTGCATTGGCACAGATTGCGGGGCAATTGTCTTTTGTTTTTGCTGATGGCAGAGCGATCAATTTTGATGCTTCAGCACCAGTGATTTCGTTCAATATTCCAGACGGAGGATTTGTATTTAATAAAATGACCTGGTTTAACGTAGAAACTGTAGTAAAACTCGATGCTGATGCCAATTATGAGTGGCTTTTTGACGGTAAAGTGCTCGCAAATACGAAAGACCTTACTTATGTTTTTGCAAAAGCTGGAGAACATATATTACAGCTCAACGCTAAAAATGAATTTGGCGTTAGAACTGTACAAGTTACCATTACCATTAATGATGCAGTATACACGAATAACCTGACCAAATTGTTTGAATTCAAGCCTGCACCGGGACAGCAAATCAACAAGCTTCCAGCCTGGTCAGAAGGTATCGCTGCAGATAGCGTATTGAAAACTGCCGAAAAAGCGCTGACGAACAATTCACTGATCAGTTTGGGTAGTTTTGGTGGTTATGTTACTATGGGCTTTGACCACACGATCGTCAATGGTGAAGGCAATGACTTTTTGGTAAAAGGAAATGCATATAGCAGTTGGGCAGAACCGGGCATCATCATGGTATCTGAGGATGTAAATAGAAATGGATTACCAGATGACGAATGGTTTGAGATCTATGGTTCGGAACATAGCAATTCCGAAGCGGTCAAAAACTACGAAGTCACTTACTACCGACCTGAATTGGAGCCAACCAATCCAAATGAACAAAACTACATCTTATGGAAAGACAATCAGGGTCAATCAGGGTATGTACCAAAAAATTCATTTAATAGTCAAAGTTATTATCCAGGATGGGAAACAGACAGTATTTCTTTCACAGGAACCCTACTTCCATCCAAAATCTATGACCAATCAGGCACAGGAACATTTTGGACCAACCCACCATACGATTGGGGTTATGCAGACAATATGTCTAATAACAATGAAGCTGCTCAAATTGACATCAGCTGGGCGCATGACAGTGAAGGCAACGCTGTTAAGCTCCACGGTGTAGATTTTATAAAAGTTTACAACGGAACACTTGCCGCAGGTGGCTGGCTTGGTGAAGTATCAACAGAAGTTTCAGGGTTTACCGACCTTAATTTGTAATAATGATTAAGTATCAAGGAGGTTGTCTCTACAAAGGAGACAACCTCCTTATTATATAAGAAAGTGACTATTAAAATTCCCCATCGATCAATGGCCAACTGTCATAAGCGCTGTCCATAGTTATTTCATCAACCCGTTTAATGACCCATTTGTCTTTAGGTGCATTTACATCATATTCAATCAAGGAACCATTAGGGAACTGAAAGTGAGACTTCAATTTTTCCAAATCAGGATTTACCCTCTCCAGCTCTTGCACTAATCTTTCGGGATCCTGAGACTGAAAAACCGTTAATAGACCAAACTTGTTAGAAGAATAAACAGCTATAAGCAGGTTTTCACTACTTTTAAAAATAGACCATGTATCGTTTTAAAAACTGGAACTTGCCCTTTAGGGATGGAAACAGGACCAGCTGCGCAGGCAAAATCTTTATAAACGCCTGTATTGTTCCACTCCATAAAATTTGTCCCTGGACCTGATAAATGAAATGTTTCCTCAAGTTCTTTGGCTTCGTCATTCATAAAAAGGGTAATTGGCCTAGCCACAATTTGCGATCTTTTGCCACGGTTAACCCCTCCGGCTGAAATTAAATAGTTTTTACCAGCAGCATATATCTCAGGACTGGCATTTTTACCATGTCCCATTTTCACAAAATAACCATCCCCTTTATTGAATAAAAGGGTTGTGATTTTATCTGCTGGACGGTAAGGCATGCAAGCTCCCATTAGTGCATGTACCCGCCCTTCTCCAATATCAAAGTTAGTTTTTGCTCCTGGCAAAAAGCTCATCCATGCTTTCATAAAAACAGCGTGATATCCTGTAGTCAACTTATGCCAGTTGGCCCGGTCGTACCTCCTTCTCATGGGAGGTAAATATTTGTAATTATAACTTCCTATTGCAAAGCAAAAATTCATGTAATCCAATACTTCACGGGCTTCCTTTCTTACATTATCTGATCCGTAAGCCTCCAGGTTTAGCAATGCCGTAATGGTATACCCCACATAAGGCATGGAGTTAAACTCATGGAGTCCATTTGTTTTCATTTCGGCTAAAAAGTCAACAATTTTTGACTCCATCTCATTGCTCTTATTGTCGTATTTTCGGGCTTTACTCCCATGAAGGGCCATCCACCTATTTTTGAGATAGCGGGATCCTTCAGTCATTAATATGTGATTTTCCGTTTCGGGGAATAAGCCCAGTGTCTTGGGCGCTGTTCTCCTGAAATTATTGCCCTCTTCAACCAATAACACATTAAGCAAATGGTCCACAGTTTGCGCATACAATATTTCCGGATTGTCTCCAAACTGCCATAAAATAGATGTGAGTACCGTAAATGTAAAGTCGTAATCACCAAGTTTATTTAATGCCCAGGATGAGCCGGCAACACCCCATGGCTTCATGCCCATTATTACTTGGTTGGTTTCATCGACGTTTGTTTGTGAATGGAGTTGAGCCAGTAAAATCCGAGGATTGTCTACTTTTCCTCGTTTTGGGCCATATTCCACCGTTTCATTAGCCCAAATTCCAACAATTGAATCATAAAAATCAGATTTAACCTCCCAATTTATTGTTCGTATATGGGGAACGGCAATGTCTCCGGGATTTAAACTTACCTTTTGGTTACTTTGCGAATTATTAAAAACAATAACTGCCAATAAAGCAATAACAATAACTCCTATCAGTTTAATTTTTGGGCTTTTCATTAACAGTGTATTTTCTACATGGAAAAAAAAAAGTGCAATCTCAATATTCGGGTACTTTACTTACTAATATTCAATAATAAGTAAAGAAATTAAGAATCACCCCTTACTCATAACAATCGGGTCATCTTCATTTAATGGGGTCAATCCAATAGCCAATATTTAGTGCTTATGAAATTCTTTGGTTGTACTTCTAAGATAGTAAATTATGCAAACAATTGTCATTACCTATACTTATAGACCTTTAAGCACCAATTAATATTGGTACCGACTTTCACCAAAATATTGGCCTTGTTGACAGGGTTACATTTCAAAAAATATTTTTACCAGCTATTCAGCCTTTATTATTACCAAGTACCAGGATTGCCATAAAAAAAGCAGCCCGAAGTGTGACTTCGGGCTGCTTTACTTTTGGGTCAAAAATTACCTGCAATGGGTAAAAATTTAACATTGTAATGGTGACTATTATTATTCCAATAAATCATCATTTCTATTCCCTGGATTATCTTTATACCAATCTACATTGGTTGTACCTCCTGATTCTGCCCAAGCACCAAAAAAGTTATATGCAGTAGTTATATTTGCTTTTTCTTTTGGAACCTTAAAATCATGAATGATACTTATTGCCCAGGGGAATCCATTGTCCGAAATGAAATCACCATCAGTATCTTTATTGTCCCCGGTAAATTCCAGACTAGAATTCCCTAAACTAGTGATCTTCATATAGGGTAGGTGAATTTCTTTCTCTCTCACTTTATTTACAATTATAAAAGGATTGAAAGGCGCAACACCTAAATCAGACGTACTTATAGGTGAAACAAACTTAATAGAAATCGTTGTTTCATTCAATATATTGTCCACATCATCAGCTAAAATAATAACAGCATTTTCTTGGCCTGACTCTGTACCATTGGCATTTAAGCTAATAAAATTCTCTGTTAACACAGGCCCTGAAACACTTTCAATTTGAGAAGGATCCAGGCCTTCTATTTCAATTCCAATTCCATTTGTATAACCTGCACCATTGGCTTTAATATTACATATTAAATCTAACCGTACAGCCATATTATCAGCATTTAAAACAGCAATGGCCTGATAACTTAAAACAGCATCATTGAAGTCATAATCCCCGGTCGATGGCCATAAATCTTCGAAAGCTATTGTTCCTTTACCATATTTACTTGGAGTAAATAACTCAAAAGCTGCCTCAGCGTCATCCGGGTAGGCATCATCTTGATCAAAAATACCATCACCATCCGAATCTGTCTCATCTATATTATCAGAATATACCCTAAAAGTCGTTAAATCGTGTATTGACCGCTTATAGGTAGTATTATTATTTGCTTTTACTCCATAATTGTATTGCCAACCACCAGTTTGAGTATCCATAATAACCAAATTGGCATAACCAGAAATATCTGCTATCCACAATTCTTGATTAGAATCAAACGTCATGGACGTTGGCGTAAAAGGCAAGTCATCTGCACTTATTCTGGTGCTTTGATAATTACCATCTGAATCTAATTCCATGCCATACAAACCAGAAGCTGAGCATAAAAACAGCTCACCCTCATCTGAAAAGGCCAAATCCCCTCCACTTGTATTGTGAAGGCCAATTATATTCCATGTGTCTAATCGGGCTCCAGTGGTAGGATCAAGTGTATATAGCTTGGCACCATTTGAAAAATACAACAAACCATCTTTTGAATTAAATTCTAATCGAGGGCCACCAAACCCAAGATTTGCCACAGTCTCCCAGGTATCTTCCTCAATGGAATATTTCATAATAGGATATGGGCTGCTTCTACCGATAGAATAGAGCAGCTTATTTTCCTGATCAATTGCACAAGTATAACTGCCCATTGGCATATTTGACAAATCTGTAAGCACACCCGTTAAAGGATCTATTTGAAATAATTGCCCTTCTCCGTTTACAGAATACAAATAATCCGTTACACTCTTAACGGACATGGATCTTAAATTACTTTTATTTTCCGAAGAATTGTAATTCACTTCTTGATCAACAATATCCTCGATTGAGGAAGAGAAATTGAGGTGCTCGTTTCTCCGTATATATACTTTGCTATAAAATTTAGGTAAATTAATGGTTTGCTTTAGCACACCATTTTTTGGTACACCGCTAAAAATCAGTTTATCCAAAACTTCTGATTTATAAACCGTTTCCGTAACAGTTTCGCCTGATTCATCTTCATAGGTTTCAGTTCCTGCATCGTATAATTCATCTGTATAGGCATAGACATCATATTTTGCATAACCTTCATTGTCAATAATATTGATTGTCACATCCTGATAAGTACTAAAGTCAAACCCTTCAGGTAAAGACAATGTATTGGCATCATTATCCAAATCATCAATGCCTTCTGGTGAGGATAGATTACAGCCATAAAGTAATAATATGGCAAAGCTCATTTTTAAAAAATCATATATTGTAGTTCTCATAGTTATGGTATTTTCTAGTTTGAATTAATCCGAAATCATTCCTAATTTCAAAAAAGTATTTTCGCCTAATGATTATTCCGAAAGCATTGAAAAGGGGTGTTTTTATTCGCAAATATTCAATTCACATTCTTTGAACTTTAAAGTCAGTAGACCGAAAAAATTAGTTTTCTATTTCCGACCTCATAAAAATAATGGTCCAAAGCTTCATTTATAATAGGTAGACAAGACAGCCAAATTGATGAAGTTCCAAAAGTCAAATTTTAAGATTTTCACCTTAAAATACTCATGCAAATGGTCGCCTGTTATTTTCTATCATTGGCTTTAAAAGTTGAAACATCTCCTTGATCAATGTCTTAATTTTTTAAGCCATCATTATTCCTTCAATGCTTGCCGATGGATTGGCTAAAAATTATTTGATATTTTTTAGAAAGGTTTAACAATAGTTTTAGTATGTTTTTAAATCATCTATTTTCAAATGTGAAAATAAATACCCAATAGAATTGCAGATGTGAAAAGAAATATTGCCTTTGTTGTACCAAAAAGACATAATAATTAAATCTAAAAATTAGAACATAAGTATTGGCAATTCGAAAACACAAGATTAATTAATGAATCAATCGAAACTGCAAAAAGAGTAATGAAAGTAAAAAAATTACTTTGATTGATGCTTTAAATTATGGTAGAGAGGTTAAAGTGATCCTCACTACAAATAAAAATCAAAAAGCGGTACTTGATATTAAATTTGATGAGCAACAAAATTAGTTAAATAATCAGAGATTTCAAAAAATCATCAAAGGTAGGTCAGGATTTATGCCTTTGCAGTAGCCCGTTTTATCTCCACTTACCGATGACTTCCTACAGTAAAAATAAAAAATTTGAATAGATGCATTAGGAGCGTATATCAATCTATAATTGGATTGAAGCCTTGAATGCTCGTACCCCCCTCTATTTCTTACAACCATTACCGCAGGCTGTTGGGTGATGTATTTTTTCGAATTCCAGAATTTTAGAGATTGATAGTTTAAATCTCGATTAAAGTAAATCTTGATCGCAAATGAAAAATATTATTTTTTAGGATTAAAAACCTTATTGCGTAGCCATAAGAAACTATTGGTCAGTTTATTTCTCTTTGAGAATACTACTGAGATTCCCATCGTCGAAAGCAAAGCGATCAAAGCCAATGCGCCAAGTGCCCCTCCATAACCTTCGTAAAAACCGCTATTATTGATATAAACTATACTGAATAGGCATCCTGCCAGGGCCAATCGAATATAACCACTCATGAAATCTGAAGAAACCATGCCTACAAATGAAGATCCAATAAACACAATCTGTATATTTTTAGTGAGGTACGGATTCAATAATTCAGGGAAGCTATAAAAAAACAAACCTACGATTAAGGACAGTAATGCCGATGCCCTTACCGCTCCTTGCTCGAACTGCTCGCTCACAAGAAATGTAAGTGTGGCTCCTATACCTCCGGTAATAATTAGTATTAGACTGTTCATTTTATAAACCAATAAATTAGAGAGACAATAACAACGCCGACAAAAGCTACAGTTCCAAGCTTTCCACCTATGCCCAAGAATAAATTCTTAGACAATAGCATTATTCCACTTCCAACCATACCAGCTGCCACCACAAAGCCAATGGATGGCGTGATTTTCAAACTAGACATCCCAATGAAAGCACCACAATAAATGGCTGCGGGAATTTTATTTATGTATTCAGATTTCTTATTTATCAAAGGCAAAAAAGAGGCTAAGGTGCCAGTGATCCCCGCAGACAATACACTTCCCAAGCCTACAGAAACATTTAATAGATAACAAATTACGGCTCCTACTGGAACCCAGAGAACCACAAAAATATTCTCGTAAGCATAAGCTTCATGATGTAAATCAAAATACCTGTATCCCAACAACATCGTTATTGAAATTAGAAGTAGCAAAGCAACAGCAACAAAGGTTTCTGATTCGTATTTTTCCAATACCATAAAGGCTAAAAATGAAATTTGGAGGAACAAAAAAATTGAAACCATAAAAAACCGAACGGTTTTGTGCTTCTTCATTAATCAAGTTTTATAATATTCTCAATCTAGGGTTTGGGTTAAAAAAGGTTATTTCAGGCGGGGGTACAGCATAGTCAGTAAATCGCTACTGTATTGAACTACAAATCTAATGGGTTTTCCTTCGCCATAAAAGAATTTGAAAACAACTTGGCTGTTTTTATTTTAATGGTTTTAAAAAAGTCACCAAAATTAAACTGCTCAAAAAATAACGCTTACTGTTGGCAAGTTACAAAAACACCATGAAGGATATAAAAGGCGTCCCAAAACCCAATTTCAAGAGGAGACATCGATTGAGGCTTAATTAAGAAGCACAAAACTTGAAAGCCTCTGGCGCTCTGCCAAAGGGTTTCATAAAAGCCATTAAATTTATTATCGGGAACCGAACATTCCACTTTTGCTTCAGGAGAAAACTTAAAGACTGTAGTGAATGGAAAAAAGAGGTAATTTTTAAAAAGTTTCAATCATAAATTGGATCCGCAGCTTCCACTTTTTCATTTATCTACGCAGCTGCTTGAAATTAACCAAGTCCCAGTAACTAAAATACCCCTTCTCTTTCCCCATATTATCTGCGTCTTTTTTATAGTCTTTGTTTTGGTACTTATAGGCCGCGATATTCAATTGTTCCTTTATCCTGGAATAATCAATTGCATTGATTTGTTCGTATGCCCACTCTATTTTAGCATCTGTGAAGGAATTTAAAAAATCCAATGCCTTTCCTATACTTCCTCCTTTTTCATTTTCCATACTCCAAAAGTCCATTCCCACTTTTTCACAGGCTTGGGCATAGTACATAATGGCCAGAAGGTTCATGGAACTATAATCATAAGAACGTGTTCTCGCCAATTCCGCAGGTTGGCTCCCATCCTTCTCAATCATTTCTTCCATTATCAAAGGAAGCCCAGCTTTTGCCAAACTATCCGCTCTATCCACTTGGCCCAAATGCAAAGTAAGCGGAATGATCTGAGCAAAATACCATGTAGTATGGTTGTTACCATGTACTGCCTCATCTTTGCCATGTTTGCTATTGACAAGCCAGGAAACATACGCGGCAAGCCAATCCTTCATTCCCTTACTTATTCCTCCGTCCCAATGTTCCGAAACTGAAAGTACATTTAATATATCAGGTAATTCTGCCAAATACCTTGTGTCAATGATACCGATCCCTCTACCTTCTGTTCTTCCGGGAATTCTCTGGGCATAATTCAGATTAGGATTCATCTTGGTCTCAGAATCAAGAAACCATGTATTGACCAATTGGATGGCATGTTGGGCATATTTTTCATCGTCAGTGAAATAAAAAGCCTGACTCAATATTTCTAAGGAATTCATTAAGGCTACAAATTCATTATGGTCTTTGTAATCATGAAATTCGGGGTTAACCTCACCATCTCTCCTCATATAGGGTAGTCCATCCTCTTTTTCCGGATCCGGCCACCAATAAGGCCCCATACTGGTGTAATCATGGATATCTCCACTTGGTGGCAATTGCTTTTTATGTATGACTGAAAATGGGCCGCTTCTTAAGGCTTGGTCAGCTTCCTGAATCAATGCCTTTAATTCAGGAATGTCTTGAGGAGATCCAGAACGAATCACTTCCTTGGCCTTTTCCAAAACAGTGCCTTCCAATAGAATAAATTCATCCTGCTGGGCCCAAAGCAAGCTTGGGGATATCAAAATAAACAAAAGAACAATAAGTGTATTGCGAAATTTTGGGTTAAAGCACATTTTAAAGATTTCGGGTTTAGTTACTTTCAGTCTTAAAACTAATCAGAAAGGAAACAAAACAAAAGGGTAGGAACACTAGGCAAAGAGTGCCTACCCTTTTTATTTCTTTTATCTATTCTTAATTGAAATCAGCTGCAGAAATAACCAAACTTCGCTGAAAAAAACCATAGCCGTAACTCAAGGTAAGGCTGTCATTTTTTCCAAAAGGCAATCGTTGGTTTTCGCAAAGGATGGCATCACCGGTAAATTCTATTTCACCAGTCAATTTTTCCGCTAGCGCTTGCTCATCTCCTAACTCCACTACAATTATATCTCCTGCTTTATTGGATATCGTAAGCGAGGCTTTTTCTATGGTCTTATAGTCGAAATTAATTGGGGCCGTCAGGGCGACCTGGTATTTGCCCTCAGCCGTTTTCTCCAATGCAATAGCTGTATAGTAATTGGCCATATAAGCCATGCTCAAATTAAAAGCAGTGTTGAACTGAACCCAACCTTCCGTCCATCCCAGGTCTCCGACTTCGGGGAAATTAGGATAGTGGAAAGATTTTGGAGAGCCATCAAATACAAACTGGACCTCATCCAATAAACCTATTCCTCCTCTATGCCTGCTGTACCAGCCCAGGTCTACGCCCTCTACTTCTTCAGGCCCTTTGTAAGAAAACTGTCTACCTGTTGGATTGCGTCCAAAAGCATTCTCAAAATGAGACCAAGCCAACATTTCCAAATCCTTGATTAAAGCCTTATCCTCCAAAATTCCATTTGCTGCAAAAACTGCTGCAGGGAATCCTAAAATATTTCCGGTTTCATTCCATCCGGGAGGCGTCCATTCTTCGGCACTGTATTTTCTGAAATCCCATAGATTATCTGAACGGTCCAACATCAGCTGTGCCCATTCCTTCACTTTTTCAGGAATACCCTTAGGTGCCCTGTCTGGGAATTGCTGGTAGAAATAAGCAAAGGCCCGCATGGTCATGTGCTCGGACATCCTTTGCCCTTTAGTGGTCATGGGATCTGACCAATCCAAATTTTTAATCATCCAATCCAACTGTCTATAAGCGGCCGAAAAGAATTTCTCAGCAGTTGCATCACCTTCCCGTAGGGCGACTTCATACAGCATCAAATTTGGAATGACAGAAAACCCTGGAGGCATCTCCCCTTTGGTCGTTCCCAATTGGGTCTTCAAGGAAAGTAAATTGTGCTCCTTGCTCAAATTGTACTGGGAAAGGGAATGGTCAGAAACAGTCTCTTTTTCCCAATTGTCTTTTACATATTGGTAAACAATGTCAAAGTTTTGTTGCGGCAGCCATTGCTTTAAATAAGGCCAGGCATATAAGAAATGTGCCAACTCTGCCTTTTGCATTTCATGATCCAGCTGTTGGCTAATTTTTACATCCGCATCCCAATGGATCAGCTGGACGATGTCAGGTGTCTCTGCTGCGAAAGGTTCTAACTTCCCCCAAAGCCCTTTGTAATTGTCAGGAAAACTATCGTTGGAAACATACCGACCTTTTCTTTCCATCCGCTCATAGGCTTCCGGATTGCTCAGGTACATGGCCACTAAACTTTGCATGGACCAGTTGAAAAAATCACCGTCTCTCCAAGCAAAACTGATACGCCGAATATCATCCACAGTCCCTACATAATGTCTTGCCCCCAACATAAAATCCACCATGTTCCGATAGGTTACCCGCTCTATCCAATTGGGTCCAATCCTAAATGGGAAGGATTCAAGTTCCTTGATTTTAATTAAAAACTCATCTTCACTTAGCGGGTTAAAATTTGAGAAATCTCCTTTCTCTCTCATTACCTTTCCGGTGAATTCTTCCTTTCCGGTTTTGACATTTACAACTGCAAAAGGAGTATGGTCATTGACATCAGGTGCAGTAAAACGTTTGCTTCGGTTGAGGTTGTATCCGCTTTGATTGACCAGCACAGGTTTGTTTTCCAAGCCACTTGCATCGGCATATTTTTGCCCCAATAAAAGCACCTCACTTACCTGCATCATTTGACCATCGGTAGCCAACAATCTGACCCGATCTATCAATTGAGGTTTCTTCAATTCCACCTCCACTTTTTGATCTTTATTGTTGGTGACTTTATGAAAAGTTCGCCAATTTCCATTGAGTAAATACTGCAAATGGAAGGCATCATTTGGAATGGCTTTTGGAGCAAAATTAATCTCAATTTTCACTACCTCTGTTGCTCCCGGAAACCGCAGAACCAACCAGGCATTTTCATCCTCGGACTGACTGCTCCAATAACTTTCGGGACTGTTATCAATGGCCAAATTTGCACCATTATTTTCTAATGCTGAACTGCTGGTGGCCCGTGCAGAAAAGGATAAATTATTTTGTGCATTCACAGCATAGGTACCACATAAAGTTAGCATTCCACAAACCCAAAATCCAAGGGTAAATCGTCTCCTGTTTTTCATCCCTTTTATAAACATACGATTCCAAATAAGGCCACCGGAACATGAACATTTTGCTGCTTAAAAGTAAGCAGCAGCTTGTCCGTTTGAACCGGGGTTTTGAATTTAATTGTTACTACTGTTTGGTGATTGTCCTGGATTTCAGCCAAGACTTTTCCACTACCGTCACTCAATTGAATGTCTTTTACACAAAAAGGAATCTCGGATTCCGGATGACCCATCAAGGTAGACTCCAACGCATGATCAAAATCAGTATCAAAATACATACTTAAACTATTAATAATCTGCACCTTATCCCAAACCATCTCAATGGTAGGTTTGGTGTCATTTAAGCCTGCTGCCCATGCATTTGTACCTTCTGTTGGTCGGAAAACCCCATTCGTTAAGAATTTTATTGAATACGGGTCAATAACCGTTAGCAGCTCGAATGCGAAGTTTTGTCCTTCAGGCCTTCTTTCCGGCAACCAGAAGTCAAAAGCCTCAATACCAATGCCTTTAGGGGGTTCCTGTCTACTCGTGGTGGCTACGGCTTTGTTGAATTTTTGGAAGACAGTCAGTAGTCCTGTGGCCCTGGTTTGAGTACTCCTGATAGACACCTTTTCGTTGGCTGAAAAGGCTACAAAATAATATTCTGTTTCGTCTATATTAACTTGTAAATCAATTGTTAAATACTGTTCACCTAAAGTTAATTCGAATTCTTTTTCAACTAATATAATCTCAGGACTGAAATTACCTCTTTTCTCACTTTTCAATAATGAAGCCACTATTTTAGTGTTTTCAGTTGCCTTAAACTGAAATTTCATGGCTGGTAATTTACCGGGCACAAGGGGTAACATTTGTGCAGCTGCAAAGGTCAGGGATTTCCATGGACCATCAAAGGCCAAGCCCGACAATTGCATCGTAGAAGAGGCAGAAATTTTCGCGTCCTGAGCCAAATCTTCTTTCAATCGAAGCACATGATTTGGGATGTATTGTCCTTGTAAAACCAAGGCATCTTTTAAAGCTTCTATCCTACCCTCCTTTAGGATTTCTGAAGGTGAAATTTGATCCTCTTTACAGAGCACTGCCGCCATGGCTACAGCCTGTGCATTGTGGGCACAAGTGGCCATTACACGGCTCGATCCAAAGGCCACATGACTGGCACTAATAATCCTTCCGGTCAGGAAAAGATTGTTAATATTTTTGCTATACATGGTCCTGTAAGGAATCTGATAAACACCCTTGGTATGCCACTGTGTACAGCCAGGTTTTTCACCATAAACACCATCCGCAGGATGAAGGTCAAGGGCCCATCCACCGAAGGAAATGGCATCGTCAAAACTGCGTTGTTCAACCAAATCTTTTTGAGATAAAATATAGTCTCCTTCAAATCTTCTGCTCTCTCTTTTGCCCGGAATTGTGCCTACCCACTCCAGGGTATGAGTATCTATTTCGGGATATTCTCCCGAGTTTTTCAGGTGATTCCAGATGCCATATATCACTCGCCAAAGTTCCCATTTTATCGTTTCTGATTCATGGATGGTATCTTTCCTTCCACCGTATTCTACCCACCAAAGTCTACAGCCATGGTCCTTCAAATTGAAGGATTTAAACCTTGGCAATTCATCGATTTCTGTATTGGCATATTTGGGAGCAACAAAACGAACCGGTTTGCCTGTGTCCTTGCTATAGAAGTATAGGCTGTGTCCTAACAGTTCACCATATTCATGATCCGGTGCAAATGCCTCGTCAAATTCATCTGCTGATTCTGCTCCCATTCTAAAAGCTGCCCCTGCCATAAAACTCATGATGCCATCTCCTGACCCGTCTACAAACAAGGGAGCATCAAGCTTGTATTGAGTGGAGTTTTGACTGCAAAAAGCCCACACATGTTCAATTTCATCCTGGCTTTTTTTCTCCAAATCATACATCGCTGTATTCAAAAGCAAGCGGATATTTGGCAACTCTGTTACTTTCTCGATCAGAATGGTATCCAATATCAAAGGGTTGCCTTCAGGGTTGCGGTAGAGGTTTTCCAATAAAATCTCATCCACTACTCCACCCTCTCTTGCCCAGCGGTTATTGTTTCCCATATGGGAGGTTGCACCAAGGATCCATAACCGAATCTCTGAAGAACCATTACCACCCAGAACCGGCCTGTCTTGCACCAATACTACATTGAGGCCCTCTCTTGCTGCCGTTATAGCGCAACAAGTTCCTGCAAGTCCTCCACCCACAATTACCAGATCTGAAGTAATTGATTCGGTTTTTAAAGACCGCTTTTCCTTAGTAAAATTTTCTTTAATCATTAAGATATACTGAATACACGTTTTATTTTAATACCTGAGCTTTAGCTTTGTTACTTGCATACCGCACCGCATAGGTTCCCAAAGCAAGGATCAAAAACCCCATTGTGAAGAGGTAAATTCCTCCTCCTCCACCCCAGAAACCAAGGGCAAAAAATAATAAAGCAATACTTATAAATGCCCAACCCATTACCTTATAACCGTAGGTATTTTGATCCTGACCGGAATTTAAACTTTCAGTCAATTCCTTTTGGGTAGGCTGGGCTCTAAGCGCATATCGATGGTATTGGGCGCTTTCAATGTTTTTATATTTGGCATAAAACTCATAAATAGCTAATAGAACTATCGGTAAAAAGACGCCAACAATCATTTCACTGCTTCGTCCGAGTGAAAAGGACAATAAGGTTGGGGACACGAATTTAAAAACACGTTGATCACCAGACTTACACTTGTAACTACTAGAATGGAATTACCCGTCTGCCTTTTTGAAAACAGCCCCCAGATAGCCGGTGCATACAAGGCACCTCCCGTTACCGCCCCTATACTTAAAACCACTTCTACAATTCCACCTGCCAAGGGCACCATAAATGCAACGCCTATAGTACCCAAGCCAAAAAGTAGGGTAGCAACTCTGGCCACTTTCATTAGCGTTTGTGGACTTGCTTTTGGATTTAGTGGTTGGTATACATCATTTGTCAAAACGGCTGCTGCCAGGTTTAAGGATGTATTCACAGAACTGGCCGTAGCAAAAATCATTCCTCCTAGCATAAGCCCAAGCATGCCAACTGGGAGTACGCTCATACACATCCTCAGGTAGGCACCTTCGGTTTCTAAACCTACCAAACTTGGGTCCAGCACTCGGTAGATCATAGGAGGCAACATCCATATCAGAGGACTTATCAGATATAAAACCCCAAATAAATACCCCACTTTTTTGGCTGATTTAGTATCTTTTACTGAAGTATAACGTTGAACATAGGCCCAGTTTCCACCAATAAAAATGGTATTGTAACCGACAAAGGCAAGGATAAACCAGAAGGTGTATTCTCCATTAAAGATGTTGAAAAAGGTATCTGGCGCTTCAGCTATGAATTGATTAATTCCACCCACCTTTTCCAATGAAAGCGGCAAAACGATTAAAACCGCTGCTGTCAGGATCACAAATTGAAGCACATCTGTAACTATAACTGCCCAAAGCCCTCCAACTGCTGTATAGACCATGATCATGCCTCCTAAAAGCAAAATGGCATAGTATATATCAAAGCCTGTTACCACATTCAGGATCTTAGCTACAGGATAAAGAAATGCCCCTGTATATCCCAGCGAAAGCACTAGAAAAATAAAGGTATAATACTGTTGAATATTTTTCCCAAACCTATTGGTCAAGTAGGCGGCAACAGTTATTGATCGGGTTTCTTTCCACTTTGGGGCAAGGTATTTACCAATGAGAAAGCCACTGATACACATGGCCATTTGAATGGTTATGGCTACCCATCCCCACTCGTAAGCAATGGAGCCCCAAACCACAAAGGTGCCTGCAGAGAAAAAGCTCATAAAAAGGGATAATCCACTGATGGACCAGGGAACTGCTCCTCCTGCAGCAAAAAAGGATTTCATATCCCCTCCTTGTTTTCCAAAAGACAATCCAGCACTAAGAATAATTAGCGTAAAAACAAAAATGGTTAGGTAATCTAGTTGATGCATAACAATTTTAAAAAGGCTAAAGATAAACTGTAGAAGCTTAAAGATAAGCGAATTTTTAATACTTTAAACTGTGTTCTCAGTTCATTAAAATGGGTCCTGGGTGATTGATCTGAGAAGCGTTTGTGGCATCTCCGGGCATTTCCCCTCGCGCCCATTTTAATAACTTTCCGTCCATGGTGGCTTTATGTGGGGTTGGATTATTGGGAATGTTATCCCCTGTTTGGTTGGTCCAGGTTGTAAGCAAAATCCTCATTTCGCTCAATACCTCCTTATTTTCAGGTACATACAGCACATTCTTAAGATTATGTGGGTCATTTTTAGTATTGTAGAGTTCTTCTGCGGGCTGGGGCAAGAATGTGATTAATGATTGAGCAGGTGTTAATTGGCCCTCTTCGTGCTTTTGCCACAATTCTTTAGCAGCAGGAAAGCCATGAGGATCGGATTCGCCAGAAAGATTCCTCTTGTTGGGCCAATTGTTTCTTATGTAAATCCAATCTCCCAACCGTACCATCCTTTCATGCATGCTGTACCTGTGCCAGTTTCGTTCAGCAAATGCTACTTCACGGGTAATGACCTCATGGTCTTGAAGAACTTTGGAGAAACTTACTCCCTGAATGGTTTCAGGAATGCTTAATCCCGCAAGTTCAAGAATTGTAGCAGATACATCTATAGCACTTACAAGCGCATTGGTTCTTCCCTTATTAACTTTTGGTCCGACAATTACCAAAGGTGTTTGAATTCCATTCTTATACAAGTAGGTTTTACTTCGGGGAAAAGGTCTGCCATTGTCAGAAAGAAAAATCAAATAGGTATTGTCGAGAATATCTTGCTTTTCCAGCTCATTCAAAATCACACCCACATAATGATCTAATCGGCTGATTTCATGATAATATCCTGTGAGGTCTTCACGGGTAAGTGGCCCGTCGTACAAATAGGGTTGTACTTCTACCTGAGCGGGAAGATAAGTACGCGCCTTATCATTGACCTGCCAGTCCCTGTGGGCATCATGAGAGGCCAACCAGAAAAAAAAAGGTTGGTTTTTGGGTCTGTTTTGCAAATGAGACAGCCAATTTTCACTGCCTGCCGGCTTACTGTCTGAATGTTCTAAAAACCCCAATTGATTCGGAGGGGCCATGTGGTTTTTACCAGATAAAACCGTGTGGTATCCGGCCTTGTTTAATTCATGTACAAAGGTTTTTTGACTGGTTGGCAGTTCAACATGAATCTCAGGTGCTCCGGTATTGTGTGGATACCGTCCAGTAATCATGGAAATCCTGCTAGGTGAGCAGGAACTTGTGGTCAAATAGGCATTGTCAAATACCAACCCCATCATCGCCAGCCTTTGTAGGTTCGGAGTATCAATTAATTGATTTCCATAAATGCTAAGGTCCTCTGCAGAAATATCATCCGTCAGGATAAACACAAAGTTTGGAGGACGGTTATCAGCGGAAACCTCAAATGCTCCCAGCAACAGCAGCAGCGATAAAAGGATTGGTATTTTAAAATAATTCATTTTTGAGGTTACCTCTATTTATTTGGTAATGTCGGGTAGTTGTAAATGTTCAAAGGTGATTCTATAATGCCCATAAATTCATCCAAATGACGGGTGTAAACCTCTCTAGGGCTGGCACCGTTCCTATTGGCCACATAGGCTGCATAGCCCACAGCCTCTCCCATCATGCCACAAGTACGCATCACACGAGTGCTACCAAAAGCTACGTGAGTGGTACTTATGTTTCTTCCCGCCATGTATAAATTATCGATGTTTCTGGAATATAAAGCACGGTAAGGAATGGTATAAGGCTTTACCCTAATGTGTTTGGTGGCAGCAAAGAATTCTTCCCCTTCGAAGTATTTGGAGTTCTTGGCATCTGGAAAATGAAGGTCAATGGTCCAAGTGGCTGTGACACTTCCATCAGGGTACATCACCCCATCTTGTATGTCCATTTGAGTCAAAACATGGTCTCCCATAAGTCTTCTTGACTCTCTTTTTCCTCCAATATAAGATACCCAAGCCAATTCATTGTTTTTGTACTTCTCGGCTTTCTCTTTTTTCAGATAGGACCAGTTACCAAAAATTGCACGAAGGTTGTGATCCCTGATTTGTTCCGCTTCATAGATCGTGTTGAAGTTACCAAACCCTGTCTCCCACTGCCAATCCGCCTTGTGGTCATCTATGTGGTACTCATCTGAAAACTGCAATGCCCAAGGTGTTTCTGGGAAATCAGAAGCGTATTCTTTTTCTAAAGAGGCCCATAGATTAGAGGTTCCTAAAGTAAAGTCATCTGCGGTATCAGCTGCCAGAGATTCTCCTGTTTCTTCCTTACTTTCCCGTCCCATTCGGTATTCGGCTCCTGCAAGATATCCCAATGTACCGTCACCAGTACAATCAGAAAAATAGGTGCTCTCAAATCGGTATTCCTGGTTGGTCGCTATGTCACGCCCTATTACCGCTTTGATGCTATTCCCATCCATTTCCACTTCATATACATGCGTATTGAGGTGAAGTGAGATATTAGGTTCTGCTCTTACTATTTCTAGCTTTCTGTCATCTCCATATCTTTTTTCATCAGGATTTCCGTTACCCGGATCGCCATTGTCCAATTCCCTAACAATTCGTCCTAGTTTTGGGTAGTGATTGACATCCACTCTCCCCATAAGGTGCACCCTAATTTCAGAACTATTGTTTCCTCCCAATACGGGCCTGTTTTGTATCAATGCTACCTTTAATCCCATTCTAGCGGCTGATATGGCAGCTGTCGTTCCTGCAATACCACCACCTACAACTACCAAGTCAAATTTACCAATCTCTTCAGGTCCATCTGTTAAGCCCAACAGTTCCTTGCGAAGCGTCAAAAGCTTTTTGTTGTCATTGGTTGGCTTATCAGCCTTAGACGTAGAAAAATAAATGGCATCAAATCTTCCGTTGAAACCGGAAAGATCCTTTGCGGTAAGGGAATTCTCCCCCTGCTTCATTTCGACTGCACCTGCATAATACCAGTCCCAATCCACAATTCCACTTTGGCCAAAAACCTGGTCGATTTCCTTGTTATTAATATCCAGTTTAAAAGCCCCAGGACCTATTGGATAAGGTGCCCAATCTTTTGTCCTTACCCACATATGGTAGGTGCCACCCTTTTGGAAGTTCACTTTCGTGCTGGCATCTTCCACCACACGTCCCATTCCATGGGCCATCAAGTAAGAGCTGTACAATACATCGAAGGATTGTTGGTCGATTACCCAGCCTCCAGTATTTTCAAACGATTCTGCTTCCACCAAAACCCTGTTCTGGGCTTGTGACGGGTTCATTTGGGTAAAGCCCAGCAGCAGGGCAAAGATCCATAGTATACGTTTCATTTCAGGTTTATTTATTTTGAGTGTTCAATTGTTTTTAACTTTTTATCTAATTTTTTCTGACTTTTCAGAAGGGCCTCCATTTCCGATTCCCACTTACCTTCATTTAGGTATTTTAGGGCCAGGAATTGTTCGGCTTTGTTAAGGTTTGA
Organism: Cyclobacterium qasimii M12-11B; assembly: GCF_000427295.1. Taxonomy (GTDB): domain Bacteria; phylum Bacteroidota; class Bacteroidia; order Cytophagales; family Cyclobacteriaceae; genus Cyclobacterium; species Cyclobacterium qasimii. The sequence continues at coordinate 26,975 of NZ_ATNM01000191.1, forward strand.
CTGGTTTTGGAGCACAGCTAACATTTTCTTTTGCTGTGCTGGATTGGCTTCATTCAACCCATTTAACAATTTAGAATGAATTTCAGGGAACAAAGTCAATGCATTCAGTTTGTCTAAAAGATCCATTTGCAAGCGGTATTGACTATTTTCAAACGTCTCCCATAGCTGTAGCTGTCTTTCACTTGAAGAAAAAACTTCAATTGGCAAGACTTTTATCAAATGAGTAGCTAAGAAAATATTATCACTTTGCAAGATTTTCAACATTGCAGCGGCTATTTTATCGTCTTTCTCTAAGCCTTTAGCCAACACCTTTTCAATGGCCCAATACTGATAAGGGTAATGGCCACTTTCCAGAAATTTAAGCAACTGTTCCCCAGAATAGTTTTCGGTGGTATAAGCCTTAGCAATAGCTGCCATGTCCCCATGAGCCAAATGCCACAAGGTATAACAAGAGTATACCGCACCATAAATCACTTCATTTTTAATGGTTTTAAGTGTCGCACCCGTCACCGCATCCACCCCATTGGTTGCTGCTGTCTGGGTGCCGCCTACGAGCTCCTCAATTTTATAGTCTTTTAGTAGGGACCTCTCATTGCTAAGGATTTCCTGTAATTTGTCATGATCAGCAACATCAAAAGGAACATGATCCAATTTGGTCAGTAATTCACCCTCTGGAACATCATACTTTTGATAATTGCCTAGCAGGTCCCAATAAAAATTCACATAAACCGGGTAGCATTCGTTGGTATGACAAACTGGTGTGAAGATTTCAGCCATGTAGCCCTCTGGTTGACCATTGTCATCTTCCAATAGAAACATGTCATAGCGCAAAGAATCCGTCTCCAGACTTTCGATCAAAACCTTATTGCCCAACTTTACATTGCCTTGGAATCCAGCAAGGATCAAGGTGAGAATCAATAAAAATAAACCTTGGGTCAGGTATTTTGAATGATGTTCAGTCATGCCTATTGTGTTTCTAAAGCTTACTTGTAGGTGAATTGAGCAGTTGCTTTGCAGTTTTGGTTGCCTACCAATCTAACCCATCTTGCCTCAATGCCATCAGGAAATTGTTCCACATGCTTTTTACCTGCAGGTACCGTTACTTCTTTCCAATCCATCCAAGGACCATGTCCTATAGGCTCCATCTGAATGGTGAACGTAACATCTTCATCCGAATCGTGACTAAGTTCAAGAGAACGATCGTCATAGAATGCAAAAAGATATGGATCAGATGGCGTTTCAGCTTTGATTGCTGAATTGGCCCAAGGACCGCCTTTCCCCACAGGTTTACCTAACTGCCATAAATCGTCTATTGCCCCTGTCCATACGGCTACTGCTCCATCGTCAGACACCACTATATGTTCATTGGAAGCTGCTGCTTCAGGGTCAACCCCTGTTAACAATAACATCCCCCTATAAGAAGCATAATCGTTAATTTTCAATTCATGAGAAGCCACAGGTCTGATTTTGGCATAACCGTCCGCATTTTCTGCAGGCAATTCATAGAAGGTGCCGTGGCAATTGAACAAGTCTCTTTCAGTAGCCACTTCTCTACAGATACGAAGGTTTCCCGCCAACGATGGCTCGGTGTATAGGTCATTGCCTTTAGGCAAACGCCACCTTCTTCCCTGATCATCGATGACCAGCACTGAAGCTTCATCCACTTCAAATACGTTGGTTGGAATTTGAAAATTTTCATTGATGAATTCCTGAGTAGTCGGATCCTCCACTTTTACCAGTTGGAATTTATCATCCATTTCATAATAGCCCAAGTCTGTCGATTTCCCCGCTTTATAAGATTTGGCCACCAAGCCTAATTTTCTCCTGTCATCCCCTAATCCATACAAGAATCCTCCAGTAAAATCATTTTGTTCAATGGTATTGACCCCTTCAAAAATCCCTGCCTGCATCGCCTTCCTGGTTTCAGGATTGGCAAATGCCAGGTGGGCAGTGGCTGTGGTATTTTGGTTGGCAGTCAATCGAATCCATTCACCTTTTGTAGTTTGATCAAAATACTTTCTTGTGCTCTCTCCTGCTTTCACTTCCACCTCGTCCTTGGTTTCCCAATTGCCATCGCCTTTGGAATCAATTTCAATAGTAAAAACCACATCGGATTTGCCTTCATTTTTTATCCAAAGGTTTCTGTTCTCCCAACCTGCAAACAACATGGGATCGGATGCGAGGTTTGCTGTTACTTCTTCATTCAACCACAATGCGCCATTGGCAGTATTGGGCCCCAATTCATCAGGCAAGTCCATGCTACCAAACCATAAATTGGAGTTGGATTGTCCGGGACCTTGAATATTTCCTTTGGCACTTCTTTTATTCAAAAATTCTTTATTGGCAGAATCATCCGTACCAAATACCAAACCATCGTTCCAACGGGTAAAGTCACCAACTACTTTCAAGTAAGCAGATCTTGGTCGAATTCCTGCTGTATTGCCTTGGTTAAACGTTCCTGGAAATCTCCAAAACATACCATGCATGGTCATCAGATAGTCCGGCTCACCCTCTTTTCCAACGTTTCCGATTCTTGGCCATTCTGTATTCCACCCATGTGCACCGTCATAGCTGTGACTGGCTTTGGGAAGGCGATAAAATGACCAACCCGTCTCTGCATTTCTGGAAGCTAAGATTATAGACTTATGGTCCCAACCGGTCGCCCATATTGGGTCTGTTTCCGGATTGGCATTGCCATAGATCCCTCCCGGGCCAGTTACTTCTACGAATTGGTTTCTTCGCACAAGTTTCCAATCCTTGCCATCCCATTCAGAAAGTGAACCAGCTTCTATATCAAACTGCTTCAGTGCTTGACTTCCTGACTCTCCATTGTTTGAATAAACCGTAACACCTTGCCCAGAATAATAGCCCTTGCCATGCGCACCTTTCAGTAGGCTACCTGCAGGATTGGTGTCGGTGTCGTCTTTTTTCTTACTTCGTATATTCCCGTCTTCATAGAATTGTTTGACAGTCAAATCATGCACATCTACCTCATAGAATCCTTCTTCCATACTGGCATAATAAATCTTGTTGGCAGGATCTGTTAAGTGTCTGGCATTTCCGGTATGTCTTCCCGGCATATCTGTATAAGGAATGGTCCTTACATCTCCATCTTTTCCGATGGCATAGGGGCCTATGAACAATTGCTCACTTTCTTTATGGATCATCCTATTGGCTGGTGTACCGCCAATGCTTTCAGGTCTGATTTGCATGTTTAGGTCCTGATCAATCTCATAGAGCTTATCAGAAGAACCCAAGGGTAGATGGGGCCCGTAAGTGATCACCCAAAGCTTATCTGCCCAAGGCACCACGGCACCTGTTCCACATTCCCCTTCATTGTTATAATAAGCCAAATGAGGATAGACCCCACTGATAGAAGGATAATTCTCTGTCTGAACGACTTCCTCAGGTTGGCATGCTGAAGCCGCCAATATCATTAGCGATAACAAGTAAAGAAATTTATTGTTTTTCATTTCAAATGCTTTATGCTGCTATTAATTTATTGTTTTAGTATCCTGTTTTTATGTGCATTGATAAGTTTCTGGGCTTCGCCAACTTTTGATTTCACTGCTGCCGAACCCATTAAGTTATTTACTTCCAATGCATCATTGTTCTGGTCATAAAATTCCTGAAAAATAACCTTTTCCAAAGTACCGTTTTCGAATGTTTCAATATACCTAAAATCTTTGTTGATTACTGTTAAGTTCGGTAAAGCGCCGCCGTAGGTGCCCAGGCCTTCATACACAAAAGAACTTCTCCAATTCACAGTTTCCTGTTTTAAAAGCGGTAAAAGACTCTTACCATGGAGATTGTCTGGCAGAAGAACTCCTGCCATCTCTAAAATGGTAGGTGCAATGTCAATATTAACAACCATCTGATCCAAATCCAAAGGTTTCAAGTTGGGGCCAATTACAAATAGTGGCACCCTCGTAGAAGGCCGATAAGGCAATACTTTACTGGTAAAGCCATGCTCTCCAAGCATCCAGCCATTGTCACTCATGAAAAACACGTAGGTATTTTCTTTTAAACCCAGGTCCTCTATGGTTTGAAAAAGCAAGCCCAGGTATTCATCCATTTCCGTAATTACTGCATAATAATCCCGGGTATGCTTTTGTATCGCTTGTTCATCTGGATACCCATATACTTTTGCCTGGCTGAGGTTCCTTACAGATTTTAGGTATTCTGGCTTACCTGACAAGTCATCCAAACGGTTTGCGGCCACTGGCATTTCAGAAACTTCATACCTCTCCTTGGTCTCTTTTCGCGCATCCCAGATTAAATCGCCATTCATATGAGGCAATTGGGTATTGTGGAAAAGGAAAAATGGAGCCTCTTTTTTTACTGCCTCTTTAATAAAGTCTACAGACCTTTCAGCACAATAGAGGTCACAGTGTTCCTCCACTTTCCTTACAATTCCCTCATCGTTGATTTGTCTTCCATAATAGGTGCCATTGCTCTTAAAAAACACAGAAAAGTCAAACCCAGCGGCTTTTGGCTCCTTTCCAATATGCCATTTCCCTGACATTCCAGTTTGGTACCCTACATCTTTTAAATATTGGGCTATTGTTATTTCCCCAGCATTGAGATCACTACCCAATTCCAAAACTCCATTGGCACTTCCATACCTGCCTGTGAGGAGAGAAGCCCTACTGGGACTGCATAATTCCTGTTGTAAATCTTATGCCAAAATAAATCTGTACCTTGGCCCAATCAAAAAAAATTACCGAAAAGAAACCTGTTTTATTTTTAATACCTATGTAATAATCCATTTTACAAATTTTCAGAAAGCTTGTTGAATAAGGTGTCAACTCATGTTTACTACATAACGCTACATTTTTTCCATATCTTAGAATCCAGGTTGAAAAATAAGTTGGAATATTTAACGATCGACTAAATAATAGAGGTTGTATTATCTCAGTTTTTAATATATTTTAAAAAAACTTATAAGATTTCAACTGACAAAAGGTTTAATGAAAAGGTAATTTATGTCGATTGCTCATTTAGCAATGCTGTACTCAAGTTTAAACAATAAAGACCTAAGTACAAAATATGTAATAACTCAAAGCAAAAACATCAATAATTCCTATTACTTATTTAAATTATTATTTTTCATAGAACAAATTTTAAATAGAATTAATGATTGATTTCATAATTAATAGTCGTCCGAAAAATGAAAAGGAAAAAATAAAAGAAGTGATTAAGGATTTATCAAGAATTATTGATTTGGAAAATATCCCCACCAAAGAGCTAACAGATATTAGTCCTATTCCGAAAGAAATTCCTAGTAAAATTATCCAGTTTTTAGGTCCAGAAGCTATTAATGTTTACTCAACTATTTATTCATCAATACTATTAAAAAATTCTTCATTAACTACAAAATATAGCTTAAATAAAAAACAAAAAAAAATGATAAGTTAAATAAACCTAAAATGGCAGATTTTTTCTCGGGAGCCGGGGGGCTTAGTTTAGGAATGGAACAATCAGGTTTCAATCCAGTATTTGCTTCTGATTTTAATTTCAGTGCACTTCAAACTTATTATCTAAACCATAAACTAAGTCCAGATAAATATCATTTTGGTGACATGAGGGAATTCACTGAGGCACATAGTTATTACCAGAAAGCACTAAAAGATGCGTTTTTAATCACTGGTGGTCCACCTTGTCAAGGCTTCTCAACAGCAAACCGTCAACCGCTATTGAATGATCCACGTAATGAGTTGTATAAAGACTTTCTATTAATTTTAAAAGAAGTGAATCCTCCATTTTTCCTTTTGGAAAATGTAAAAGGTATGGCTAGAAAAACTAAAGAGATTAAAAAAGATATGAAGCGTATTCTCGGACCAGAGTACGAATACTGTTTTCTTATCCTAAATGCCAAAGACTATAACATACCGCAGAACCGAGAGCGGTTTTTTATAATTGGAAATCGGATTGGAGTAAACCCTGAAAATATTGCTCTTTCAATAAAATCTAAGGCTTCTGGGACAAAATTCTTATTGAGACATGCTTTAGAAAGTCTACCGGAAATAGAGGCCGGAACGGATTTTAATCAACCTTTTGTTGAGAATGAAAGTATTGGTTATAAAATCAGAAAATATAATATTCCTGAAACCGCCTACAGTAGATATATCAATGGAGAAAAGAAGCAGTACTATCTTTTTAATCACAAATCCCGCTTTAACAATGAGAATGATAGAGAAATATTCAGACGTTTGCCACAGGGAGGTGATTCAGGTCATGAGAGCATTCAAGACATTCTGAAATATAAGAACCGTGAGGAAATTTTTAAAGATAAATATTTTAAGTTAATACCTGATAGAGTTTGTAAGGCGATAACATCACATATGAGAATTGATTGTCATATGTATATCCACCCCTGGCAGGCACGAGGTCTGAGCCCCAGAGAAGCCGCAAGAATACAGACCTTTCCAGACGATTATGTGTTCATGGGCAGACCAAATGAATGGTATCAGCAAATAGGAAATGCAGTACCAGTAAAACTGGCAGAAATGTTGGGTAAAGAAATAATGAAATACTGGAAATGAAATATATAGAAATTTTTTCAGGCATCGGAGGCTTCCGTAAGGCATTGGAGCTACTCAATGAGGACTTTAATACAGGTTTTCATTGCAATGCCTTTTCAGAAATTGATCAGTTTGCTATCAACAACTATCAGGCGAACTATAACCTAAATGGAGAAATACACATGGGTGATATCAATGCTTTTACCTCACAAGAAGACTCTGTTGAGACAACTCCGGATTTTAGCCTGTTGATTGGGGGTTTCCCGTGCCAGACCTTTAGCCTAATGGGTAAACAGAAAGGCATGGAAGACGAACGTGGAAAAGTACTTTTCAGTGTGGACAAAATTCTGAAGGCCAAAAAGCCAGAATTCATCATCCTTGAGAATGTAAGAAATCTGGCCGTAGTTAATAAAGGAGAAACACTGAATTATATCAAACAGTTTTTCAGGGATCACGATTATAAGCACGTTACCCATGTATTGCTGGACACACAGAATTATGGCTTACCACAGCGCAGAGCTAGGATATTTATTGTATGCAGCAGAATTCAATCGCTGCCCGAGATTACAGAGAAACTCATCACAGAAAACTTTAATCAGATAGGCAACCACAGTTTGTGCACCTACGATAGTGTTCTGGATATTCTTGAAAAAAATGCTGATGCTAAGTACACGATCCGTCCTAAAACCAAAAGAATCATTCTCGCAGATGGCTCAAAAAACTTTTGGTCAAAATCAGAAATAGATCTACCGATAGCCCGTACACTGACAGCTACAATGGCCAAGATGCACAGGGCGAGTCAGGATAACTACTATTCTGAGGAATACATACAGAGAGGTATTTCGAACCAGGGAGTATCTAAGGAAGAAATAATGGAAAAACCCATTAGGAGACTGACCCCTGAAGAAGCTCTGAAACTACAGGGATTCACTAATGAATTCTGCCAAAACGCAAGACAAGCGGATCTAAGTGATTCCCAATTATACAAACAAGCGGGTAATGCCTTAAGTGTAAATACAGCCTATGCCTTGCTTCATTATCTTTTTGTAAAACATAAACTCTCTGAAATAACACAATGAAAAATATAACCTGGAAGAGAGAAGAGTTAATTCTTGCACTTGATCTATATTTCCACCTAGAGTACGGGCAGATAGATGGAAGACACCCCAAAGTGCATGAAATCAGTAATTTGCTAACCAGACTGAACGAAGAATATGGCATTGAAAGAAGTGTTAATAGCATTCCACTGAAATTAGCAAATTTCAAACGGTTTGATCCTCTATATGGAGGAAAAGGAATGAAAGCAGGCTCGAAACTGGAAGAACAAATCTGGAATGAATTTTCAAATAACAAAAATAACCTAAAAGAAACAGCCGATAAAATAAGGTTAAGAATACACAGAGAAAATGTACAAAAAGAAAAAAAGATTTGCCTCATGGTTGGAACAGACTGGGAAATCTGATGGGACAGCTTACCAGAAAAGAACGGTTAGGAATTACACAAATCAAATAGAACGATCTATTGAGAAGGAGTTTTCCTTGAATATTGAAGAAGAGGAAGGGCTGTATGGGGTTGTGGAGGTTGAAAAACTTCATGAGATAGAAAAGAAATTGGTAGAAGGTGGTGATAGTAAAAGAAGAAAAGACCTCCGCAGTGCCTTTAAGAGCTACGAGCGTTTTGTAAAAAATGAAACAGAGTTTAATGATCCGACAGAAATCCCAGAGGAATTTATCAGCCGTACAGAAGGAGGTCAAAAAGTGTATTTGTCAAGAAAAGCTGAACGGGACATCCGACTCAGAAATCAGGCTATAGCGATCCATGGTGCCATTTGTCAGGCTTGTGAATTTGATTTTGTATCGAAATATGGAGTCTGGGCAGATGGTTTTATAGAAGTTCATCACCTCATTCCACTAGGGGGTAAAAAAATATAGCAAGAGTGACCAGCCCAGCGGAAGACCTGACGGTACTTTGTGCCAATTGTCATCGCATGGTACACAGGAGAAAGGATATAGTATTGAGTCTGGAAGAACTAAAACAGAAAATACAAGCCGCCAAAATCTCATGAGCACACATGAAAAATATAAAGATGTAAGAAAAAGAGAAGCCTCTCCGTTGGCAGCTTCGCTGGTAGAGAGCCTTCGTGATCTGGGCTATACCCCTGAAACTGCTGTGGCTGATATTATTGATAACGCTATTTTTGCAGGAGCAAAAAAGGTATGGATTCAGTTTGAGTGGGACGGACTTCACTCTCGGATAACCTTTATGGATGACGGAGCAGGAATGGATGAGGAAGCTCTTGCGCAAGCCATGAGACCAGGAAGCCAGAATCCTACCGAAAAAAGAGCCCCCAATGACCTGGGAAGGTTTGGTCTTGGACTCAAGACAGCCTCTTTTTCACAATGCCGAGTTTTCACAGTGCTTTCCAAAACTCAGTCTGATCCTATTACTACCTGGCGTTGGGATCTCGATTATGTAGTAAGTGAAGAAGGTGGTTGGAATATTCTGGAAATAGCGGATGATGAAGACATTGCGACTGTAAACGATATTGGAACCGGAACAATGATAGTTTGGGAACACCTAGATCGCATTGTCGGAACAAAAACATCACCCAATACGGAAGACGATTTTCTTAGAGTAGGCGAAAAGGTAAAGCGTCATCTAGAACTTGTATTCCATCGTTACCTTGAGAAATCAAAACTTAAAATCACATTTAACGGAAACCCTGTGAAAGCATGGGACCCCTTTTTAAGGGGTGAGTCAGCAACACAACCACTTCCCGAAGAAACCTTTGAAGAAGGTCAGGTTGAGGTGAAACCTTACATCTTGCCTCATCGATCAAAATTGGGTGAAGAAAAGTGGATGGACGTTGAGTCTAGAGGAGGTTGGGATGCCCTTCAAGGATTCTACATTTATAGAAATGAGCGATTGCTACTCGCTGCTGACTGGTTGGGTTTTACACGGAAAAAGTCTCATTACAAACTGGCGAGGATAATGATTAACCTGCCTAATCATCTGGATCAGGATTGGCAGATTGATATTAAAAAATCGAGGGCAAGGCCACCGGTGTGGATGCGACAGAATCTCAAAGCCTTGGCTACTGCCACTATGGTGCAGGCCGAACAAGTATTCCGGCACCGAGGAAAGGAAGTACAACGATCCCTTCCGGAAGATTTTTCATTTGTATGGCAGGAAATGGTAAAGTACAACCGTTACTATTTCAGGGTGAACCAAGAACATCCTGCAATAGCTGCTCAGATGGCTAAATTCCCTGGAAAACAAAAAGAACTGAAAAGATTGTTGCGGATTTTGGAAGAAACTGTCCCTGGCCCTGCGATTATTGCAAGGGAAAATGAATACCCTGACAGTATGGTTCACCCTTTTAAGGAAACACCATCGGAAGAATTAACGGCTTTGATGATGGAACTTTTCACTGGATGGAGAACGGAAGGCCATTCAGATGAAACCATTAAAAAAAGACTTCTGATGACCGAGCCATTTAGCGATTATCCCGAACTTATTGAAACCCTTGAGCTATGACCGATTCGACTCTACTTGAACAAGCCCAGAAAATATGCAGAAATCTGCTGGACTTAGACCTTCCTGAAACCCCTGAGAAGATCAGAAGTGCTATTGAAAAGGTTGTCATGATACTGCCCGGAGCAGCTGCTGCTAGGGAGCATCTTTATGAAAGACTGCTCACAGTTACAGGAGTATCACAAGAAGCCCCCAGAATTCTCGACAATGACAAACTTCAGCCCTGGGTCATTGACAAATGGGCTGAAAATCCTGAAAACCGCAAATTCTGGAACCGTTATAAAAACTACCTAACCGATGAAAAGAAGTTTGCTCCTAAAATTATTTCCAGACTGGATGAACTGACCAACAACATTTTGGACAGGTTGGCAGACCCAGATACTCACGATCAATATGACAAACGGGGATTGGTGGTTGGGCATGTACAATCAGGTAAAACTTCAAATTATATCGGTTTGATAACCAAAGCAGCAGATGCCGGATACAAACTGATTGTCGTAATGGCAGGTATCCACAATAGTCTGCGTAGCCAAACCCAGTTGCGGATCGATGAAGGCTTTTTAGGTTATGATACTGAAACGAGCAGAAGCTTTAAGAGCGGGACTAACCGCATGGGTGTAGGACGTTTCGATCCAGATGTACCTGCTCATTCTTTAACTAGCAGCGCACCGAACGGAGATTTCCGTCAAGCTGTTGCCGAAACAATCAATCTAAACCTAAGAGGTACAGATCCAGTCGTTGTTGTGATAAAGAAAACAACGCAGTTTTGAAGAATCTTATTAAGTGGATCTCCGCAAAAATTGGAGAGGACTTAAACGGAGATGAAAGAATTATTAAGAAAATACCCTTGCTCTTGATTGATGATGAGGCTGATAATGCTTCCATTAATATCAGTCATGGAGGTGTCTCTGCTATTAATGGTTCCATTCGGGCATTACTGAAACTTTTTCAGAAGAGCGCTTATGTGGGTTATACTGCAACCCCTTATGCCAACGTGTTTATACCCACACCGGAGGATGACAGCGAAGAACCAAAGGGCTTGAAAGTAAAGGTGGGTAATCAAGAATATCCGGTAGGTGAAGATCTTTTTCCACGCAACTTTATCATCAATATTCCTCCACCATCCAATTACATCGGCCCCGAAAAAGTTTTTGGTATTCAGCGGGAAGATAAAATGTATGAGGAAGCCAGAGAAGAGGAAGCCGATGATGAAAGAGCTTCAGACCCTATTCACCTGTATAAACTGGTTAGAGATTATCAGCCCGGTGATTACTTTGACAGTAAGGAAGTAACAGAAAATATCAGGTCAGAAAACAGTCATTTTATACCTGATCGCCATCGTAAAGACGATACTAAACCTAATGATCTTCCTGATAGCCTTAAAACAGCTATCAAACATTTTATTCTCGCCTGTGCTGCAAGGCGTGTGCGAGGGCAGGTCAACGTGCATAATTCCATGTTGATCCATGTCACCCGTTTTGTAGACTGGCAGAACCACATTGCAGGACTGGTTGACGAGGAGCTTTCTAAATACAAGAACAGGATAGAATTTAACCAGCCAGCAATTCTGGAAGATTTCGCGGATATCTGGCTGAGAGAGTTTGAGCCTAAGACTCAAGAGATAATAAATCACCCTGGGGTCAAAGACCCGGATATTAAACCAGTGCCATGGAATGAAGTAAAGCTACACTTGCTTCCGGCAATAATGAAAATTCAACTAAGAGCAGTACATGGCTCAAAACTGTTGGGAGGGTTGGAGCCAGAGAATATTCAGGCGCTAGATTATTACGATTACCAGAAAAAAGGGCTTTCTGTGATTGCAGTTGGAGGCAACAAGCTATCAAGGGGGCTGACGCTGGAAGGGCTGACCGTGAGTTACTATCTGCGTTCCTCCAAAATGTATGATACCTTGATGCAGATGGGGAGGTGGTTTGGTTACCGACCAGGTTACCTCGATCTCTGCCGCCTCTTTACCAGTGGAGAACTCGTTTCCCATTACAAACATATTGCAGCAGCTACCGAAGAGATGCGGGCAGAATTTGATCGTATGTATTTACAGCGCAAAACTCCAAGAGAATTTGGACTTAAGGTAAGGGCGCATACGGGAGTACTCACGATTACCGCTACCAATAAGTTCCGTTACAAAAAATGATGTCTTTCAGCTTTTCTGGAGACCTAAAAGAAACCTGGCAGTTCGACCGTCATAGAAAAGACTTATTTCAAAAGAATTATCAGACTACTCAGACCTTTTTAGAAAAACTAGGTAGTCCTACAGGCGCATCGAACGATAGTTCCCATTTACAAAGCCAGAGGTTTGTTTGGTCTTTGAAAAATAATTCTCAGGAAATTATCAGGTTTCTGCTTGAATATCAGTCCACTCAGAAATCATTTTCCACAAGACTGCTTGCTGATTATATCAAATTGCAGGCAAATGCAAAATATCCAAAATTGACTGATTGGACGGTTGCGATCATCGAAAACACCAAGTCACGTGATGAGAATCGAGTACAATATTTCAATGAGGAAACAATTGGATTGTCTTTTAGAAGAGACAGCTCAGAGCCGGGTTCAGGTACCTACGACCTTGTCAAAGCACACATTATCGGAAACTTCCACGAATACATTGATCTCAGTGACGAACAGCTCGAAAAAGCACTAAACGAAACGGCCGAAGACCGGAAAAAAACTGGAGGCAACCCTGATATCGTTATTCATCCCAACCCACTAAGAATTAGAACCAATCGTCCTGAGACCAACGGATTGTTGCTTATTTACCTGCTCAATCCCGTTCCGAATGATCGAGACGAGGGATACAGCGATGTTCCTATTGTAGGACTCGCACTGAGTTTTCCACATATCGAACATGAGACCAAAGTAATCTATGCGGTAAATGAGGTTTTCCAGAAGGAGTTATTCGATTATCCGGAAGAACTGGACAATGATGAGTTTGCAGATGAAGAAGACGAAAGCAAGGCTCCTTCTATGGTACGGAATACCATGACACGGGAGACTTTTGGGGACTTGTTGAAGGAAGAGGCATCGCGGAATACCATGCTAAACGAATCCGAGTTGAGTGGTGGGGTCGTTCCCAATTACTGGAATAATCCTGTAATCAATCCGGTTGAATTAAGGAACCTGCAAAACCTAATAATACCATCAGAACATGCTCCTTCGGGTCCAAATATGAAGCCTTATTATGGAGCGGATGAAATTCGGCAGTTTTACCTGAACCCTGAATCAAACAACCGAATTGTCAATCCAGGCACACAATTTTTAGACATTAAAGCATCTGTAGTTGGGTTGAAAGAGTCCAAATATGTCATGTTCAGTTACAGTGATGGAGAGGCCGTATTTTCAGACAGTTGCTGGGTCATCCGCCCGTCTAGCTTAAATGCTAAATACCTTACGGCTGTATATAATTCTACTCTCTTCGGAGCATGGGTACGTGTCTCAGGCAAGCAGAAAAAAGACACCTATTACATTGAGCGGGAAGTACTGGAAAACTTTCCATTGATATCGCCTGAACTCGAGGACGTACAACTCTTTGAAAACCTATATGACCTGCTAGTAGCCGCTGCTCGCACAGAAGAGAAACAGGGTACAGGTACCATGAAATCCTATTACTCTAATATTCTGGACGCACTTGTATTCTGTTGCTATTTTGGGAAAAGCCTGGAAAGCCAAATGGAAATCCTGCGCCATGAACTTCACAAGCTTATTCCAGAGCAGTTACCTGAAGGCGAGACTCTTAACAGATTGGCGGAAGAAAACTTTGGGAAACTCTACCATAAAAAGCATCCCGTGCGTGAAGTGCTGTTTTACCTGAGCAATCAGAGTAAGGTCAGCAGAATCAAAGCAGTGTTCACCTCTTAACTCTTTCCGGCATGAGAATCTCAGAAATAATACTGAACAATTACCGGGCGTTTTACAATGAGAAAGGCAAGGAAAACACCAAACATAAGATTGATTTCGGAGGCAAACAAAATCTGCTCCTCTACGGTGAAAATGGAAGTGGTAAAAGTTCGGTCTTCAAAGGACTAAAAGATCTTTTTCAATCAAGTGTTGATCCAGACAGTCAAGTGGTTCAGAATGTTTTTTCTAAACAAATCGATTCCGACCATCAGCCTTTTGTTCGAACTACCTTCAAAGGTGAAGGAGACCCTGAAATCTTTACATTTTCTAACGATCCACATATTCCATATCCTGATCATGACCTGTTGAAATCTGTAGCTCGGATAAGGAGTTTTATGAGTTACCGAGACTTGATGCGGATACACTTTATCAATGACCCCAAGGTCAATTTGTTTGACTTTCTTTTTGGCAAAGAAGGTTTGCTCTCAGAAATGCCGAATCCTTCTGCATCACAGGCAGAGACGAATATCAGGATGTCAGAGTTATGGCAGAACGTACAAACTGCACCAGATGATACCAACCAAACGGATTTCAGAAACGGAGCTAATCAAATTCTGAGCGATCTTTCTACTTCTCTGAATGCGCTCCTAAAATACTTCGATCAATCCCTGACTGTCAGTTTCGAGCCTCTGAGTAAAGAAAAGGTCGAAGCAAATACCCCTTTCCTTCAATTGAATGTCAGTTATTTCGGAATCAACCTAAACGAGGAACCTGAGAACTATCATTACTTTTTGAATGAAGCAAGGCTCAGTGCTCTGGCTATCTGCATCTTTCTTGCAGCCCACCTTTCAGTGCCATCTACGGACTACGAATTACTTTTTTTGGACGACATTTTTACCGGGCTGGATACTTCAAACCGGATGCCGTTACTTGACATATTCACAGCCACAGAAATTGAAGGAACGGAAGGCGATACCTTTATGAATCACCAGATTATACTTACCACCTATGACCGTCAATGGTATGAACTAGCGAGGAACCATCTGGGTAACAGCAACTGGTTTTATCAGGAAGTTTATATAGATCATCATTCAGATGGGTTTGATCAACCTGCCTTAATTCCCGGAGAAGATAATTTTGAGAGAGCGGGATACTATTTCAAAATGAAACAATATCCCGCTTGTGCTAATTATCAGCGAAGAATATGTGAAAATCTTATCAAGCTATTTCTCCCTAACCATAAGAAGTACGATGCACTTCCAAATGGGGACATCAAACCAGTAGATAAATTGGCCTCGCTCATCGACAGGTTTGAGAGTTACCTTACTGAACACGATCTGGATTTTACTCCATTCAATAAACTCCGAAACTGTCTGCGAGTGGTGATGAACCCTCTATCTCATGATGATCTGGAAAGCCCCGCATATCGGAGAGAACTTGAATTGGTTTTTGAGATCATAGGCGAGTTAAAGCAACTTAAAAGAACAACCATTTTGAAAGCTGGAAAAAAGATTCATCTCAAAAAAGCACATGGGACTACTGGCATTGTTAGAGAATATGTCTGTGAATTGAAATCGAATATTGTAAAGCTGGAACATGGAACTGTAAGCAAATTATCCAGAATAGATATTTTACCTATCTCGCAGCAAGATACTGGCAGAGCTAAAAGAGTAATCAACTTTGAAGGAACTATTGAAGATATTTATAACAAACTCTGTCATTCACTTGAAATTGACGAGGCGGTCAATTTGCTAGAAGACTTTGAACTCACGGATGGGACTAACTTAAATAATTTCTTGAACGGATAAATATCTACGAGAATGAACAATCTTGAACTGACTCGTTTCAGAACTGAATTGCTACAAGATGTCACGGATTTTATCCGAACAGAGGAAACAGGCGGTATAAGGGAAGAAAAATTTACTGAAACAGCCTTAGAATACCTCGAAGAAGCAAGTGAAACAGAGGGTGCTCGCCCTTGTCGTGAAATCAGGGAAAATAGCATAGGCAATCGTATTCATAAAATCAATGGCTACGCCCTCAGTGAAGGTTATGAAACTATAGACCTGTTTATAACTGTTTTCAAAGGCACTACGGAGCTTAAGCGCTTGTATGCAGATGAGCTAAAAAGTGCGGTAAACCTCTCTACTCGTTTTGTGCAGAATATTTTCGGTGGAAAGATGGAAGTTATTGAAGAAACAGCGCCTGTTTTTGATTTTGCACAGACTATTAAGAAAATTGCCTCTGAGGTAGTTAGAATAAATATTTATATACTTTCTGACACACTTATTCCGCTTGATCCTCCACTTTCATCAAGTTATGGTGATATTATTATCAACTATCATCTTAGAGATATTGAATATCTGCATCGCATTTATGTCTCAGGCTCAGGAAGGGAACCTATTGAGATAAAATTTGAGGAGAGTTTTTCCGAAAGAATTCCATGTTTACCCATGCCAAAGGAAAATGCAGATTATGAGTCCTATTTGGCTGTTGTACCTGCCCGTATTCTCGCAGATGTATATCGGGATTTTGGGGCAAGACTACTGGAACAGAATGTGCGAACCTTTCTACAGTTCCGTGGAAATATTAATAAGGGAATCCGAGATACCATTCTGAAAGAGCCACACATGTTTATGGCTTACAACAATGGCATTTCGGCAACTGCTGAATCAGTAGAGTTGACAGATGATAAAAAAAGCATCATATCAATTAAAGACTTTCAGATTGTTAACGGAGGCCAGACGACAGCCTCAATATTCCAAACCAGGCGAAAATTCAAAGAAGCAGATATTGATAGCGTTTTTGTGCAGCTTAAATTATCGGTAATTAAGGATAATCAGAGGAAGGCTGAAATCGTATCCCTTATATCGCGTTATGCCAACACACAGAACAAGGTTTCAGAAGCTGATCTTACGTCTAACCATCCATTCCACATTGAAGTGCAAAATCTTTCTAGAAAAATATGGGCACCCGCACAGACAGGGGGAAGTCAGACTAGATGGTTTTATGAACGGGCACGTGGCCAATATAATGATGAGCTGTCTAAAATTGATACTCCAGGACAAAGGAAGAAGTGGCAAGAACGGAATCCTAAGAATCAGAGCTTTGCGAAAGAAGATTTGGCAAGGTTTTATAATTCTTGGGAAATGCTACCCTGGTGGGTAGTAAAGGGAAGGCAGCGGAATTTTATCGAATTAATGAAAACTGTTGATAATCTGGATACAGATCAAGTCTTTTACGAAGATCTAGTCGCCAAAGCTATTATCTTCCGTGCTTCAGAAAAGCTCTATGGAACTGGAAGCAGAGCAATAGGAGACTTAAGGTATATGGTAGTTCCTTATACCGTGGCCTGGCTCTATCTTTCTACTGAAGGTCAAATCAATCTCCATAAAATATGGAGGGGACAAGGATTGTCTGAGAGCTTGACTACGATGTTATTTGCAGCACTAAAAAAAGTTGATACTTTTATGCGCAACACTGCTCCTGGAGGACTTATCGGGGAATGGGCTAAAAAAGAAGACTGTTGGGAAAAGTTAAAAGAAACCGACCTAGATTTTGACCTTGCGGCATTAGAATCTGATTTATATACCAAATCAGAACTGAAAGAAAGATATAAAGGAGAAGCTGCAATTGAAGAAGTAGATCGAATAAGCATGTTCACAAAGATTCAAGGAATAACAGCAGAGGGGTGGTTAAAAATCGATCAGAGTGGCAGGGCTCTTGGGATAATTGATGCTCTTCAGTCAAGTTTCATTTGGAAGATTTCAAGAAAAATCGAGCGGAAACAAGAATTATCCTACAAGGAATTAAAAAGAGCAGAGGAGATTTTAAATATTTTTGGAAATGTTTAATGAAGTCTATTTAGTTTTAACAGAATTGATCAATAAAACACATATCCTCATACACACCATTATCTAAATAATCTCCTTTTAGAGGCAATCCTAGTACTTAGACAAGTATTGATTCGGATACCGGATCCAGATCATGTACGGTAGGGTTCCCCAATTAATCGATACGAATACTGTCAAGCTTCTCAAAAGTGACGGATTTAAGGCTAATTTCACCACTCTGTTTATCCACCTTTGTTCCGCAGGAATATAAACATAGCATTAAAAGAAGGAAGGGTCTCAGGTATTTCATTGCAATTAGGGGTCTTAAAGATTCAAGAAAGCCTGAAATACAAATAATGACAGTCTTTAACTAAGCTATTATTTTAATAATAATATTTAGAAAATCCCTAGCTTAAATTAAAAAAATCGAATTTTCACACTGCTTAAGCTTAGGGCTTAATAAAAAGGGTGCCGACATTCTCTATTTTGAATCTAAATTTTGAGTAGCATACTATAAAAGAATAAACGCTTCCGCCCCGCCATTAAACATCAACAACGATAAAACCCAATTCATCTGAAAAGTTTTGAAAAACCCATAGTTTTCCATCTTTAGCAAAATACTTGGCAAACTCATTATTCAACTCTGGAATAACCACTTCAGATACCAGGTTAAAATCAGCATCAAATACAGACAGGAATACATTCACCTCCTGGATTTCGGGTTGAGATGAATGTTGCTCCCTAGTGTCAGAATAAATTCTCATGGCAGATAAACGAAAATACCGCTTTTTCACCCTATCCCATACCGGCGGCCCAAACCTTACTTGTTCCAATAAGTGTTGGTAGGCTTCATCGACGTGTCCATTGGATGTAATATTTCCACTAAGGCCTTTGGCACGCTTTGGCGTGCTTTTAGGTTGGTAATTGACGGTTTTCACATGCGCCCCTTCAGCATTGAAAAGGTAGATTTCATTTGAAAATTGATGGCTAACCATGATAAAATCATTTTCAGACGAAAGGAAAACAATGGGATCCAGAAAAGTGTAGTATTCCGGATCATCTAACTTAATCACAAAATTATGGTAGGACTTTTCCGCATCTATTTCAAATCGCTCGACGGCATTATCTTTTACCGATAAAATGTCAAGCCAAATTTCACTCTTTCTGTTGTTATAGTTTAACCCAAATACCTTAAAGTCACTAGCACCGATACCCACTTCATTCCGTGGGATCTCTCCATACTTCATTCCCTTTGAATCAATTGCATTTAACCAGTCCATTTTGTTTATTAAGTGTCCATTTCTATCGAATACCGCAGACTCACTAAAGGATTTGATGAAAATTAAATCATCTTTTAAAATATTAATATAATTGACATGCTCACCAGTTCCATTAGGCCCTTCCGCCTCGAATGGATAATTGTTCACAACTTCAAGCTTATCCAGGTTTACTTCATCAATTGAATGATCAAAGCTGTTAAACAAAAAAATCGAACTTTCTTCATCATTTAAATCAGATATTAACAGACTTCTATTGATGTCTAAAAGCCGATCCTTGGAATCTATTAGAACTGTATCCACCGAATACTTTACATCATAACTCCCCTGATCATTATTTTTGGATTGACAGGAAATCAATACACTTACAATTAATAGAAATGTTATTTGTCTCATAAATTTATCCACTATATATAATCACTTTAATTAAGGTGAACACCCTGTGTGGAAGCCCATTTCTAAGCGCCGTTATTTGTTTTATTGGTGCTTTTGCCCATTGAAAAAACGCGCTATTAATTTGCAATTCCTCCATTAAATTTGTGGGGACACAATAATTACTAAAAATATCTCCTAGATTTAACCTCGTTCTAAGATAGCAGAAAAGGAATACCGATGTGTTAGAAAATAAGTCATTTTACCAATATTTAACTTCTTTTAGTAACTACATTAGACTTTATCTTATACCTAAAAAAATGTAAACCCATCCAAATGAAAAAGGAATTGACCCTATACTGCTTTTTGCTATTCATTTCATTACAAGTTTTTGGGTATCAAAAAACAGAAACTAATGATTTACCTAATATCATTTTAATCAATGTGGATGACATGGGATGGAGAGATACAGGTTTTATGGGCAGTCAATTCTATGAAACCCCAAACCTGGACCTTTTGGCCTCCAAGGGGATGATTTTTAATCAAGCCTACGCTGCAGCGGCAAATTGTGCCCCCAGCAGGGCCTGTATGATGAGTGGTGAGAACACACCCCGTCATGGCGTTTATACCGTTGGAACTTCTGAAAGAGGGCGTACCGAAAACCGCAAGCTTGTCCCGATAGTCAATAAGGAAACCATTGCTGACCATCACCTCCTGTTCCCGGAATTATTGCAACAAAACGGTTACATCACCTGCCACTCGGGCAAATGGCACATCAGCCAAGATCCTTTAACCAGGGGATTTAATGTAAATATCGGAGGATCTGATGCGGGAAATCCCGGTAGCTATTATCCTCCCTACAGAAATGTACCTGGTATTCAAGCAGAAAACGATGCCTACCTGACAGACTTGGTGATGGACAAAACACTTGATTTTATAGCCAACAACCAAAGGCAACCTTTTTTCCTCAATTATTCACCTTACGCCGTACATACCCCAATCCAACCGGTGACGAGCTTGCTGGACAAATACCTTGTAAAATCACCATCCAATGGCCAAAGCAATGCTAAATATGCTACCATGGTGGAGAATTTAGACAGAAATATTGGGCGCCTGATCGACTTATTGCACGAAAAAGACATGTTTGGCAACACCTTTATCTTTTTTATCACCGACAATGGTGGCCTTTATAAGGTAACCAAGCAAAGGCCATTGAGAGCAGGAAAAGGTTCATATTATGAAGGAGGAATCAGGGTACCTGCATTTGCTGTTTGGCCTGGTAGGATACGTCCGGATCAAGTTTCAGAAATACCGATTACAAACCTTGATATTTTTCCAACCCTTCTGGAATTAACCGGTATTAAACAACCGGAAAATAAAAATTTGGACGGACTTAGCTTGCTCCCCTTATTGACAGAAGACAAAAACCTTCCAAAAAGGCCTCTTTTCTGGCATTTCCCTATTTACCTGGAGGGAGGCAATGGGGAGAGCCAGGACCCTGTGTTCAGAACACGACCCGGTTCCGCTGTTCGGTATGGAGATTGGAAGCTCATCCAATACTTTGAAAACAATGCCAAAGAGCTGTATAACCTTAAAGAAGACATCTCCGAAAGCAATAACCTGGTGAATAAAAATACGCATAAAGCCGAAGAACTGCTAAGCTTACTCGAAAATTGGAGGGAGAAAACAAATGCTCCCATTCCGGAAACGTTAAACCCTTTATTTCAAGTGACTAGCCACTGAGACCTTTATCCCGAAATGAAGAAATGATTCATGCCAAAATTGATATAAAAATGGAATGAAATCTTTAGATTTCATTCTGTCAGCAAAAACAAGTAATTTTAGAAAGTTATTAACTAAACCTAACTAAACAAATCTACCTATGAATAATAAATCATTCAAATTAGGATTATTATCCTTTATTCTAATGCTATCCTTCCATGTTAATGCTCAGGAAGGGATGCCCAAAGGGTGGAAAGTGGGAAGTCAAGCTTACACTTTTAAACTTTTTTCGCTAGAGGAAACACTTGAAAAACTCAACAGTATAGGAGTAAAATATGTGGAACTGTATCCCGGACAAAGAATTAGTAAGACTGGTGACGCAACAACCGATTTCACAACCATAACAGCTGATGGAAAAGCAAAAATCAAAGCCTTATTGAAAAAATACGACATTGAAGCAGTAGGTTATGGGGTAGTCAATGCCAGCGATGAGGATTTGCCCAAATTATTTGATTTTGCCAAAGAGATGGGAATAGGAATACTCACCTCCGAAGCAAAGCCTAATCAATTTGACCAGATTGAAAAGCTTTGTGAAGAATACCAAATTAAAGTTGCTTTACACAACCATCCTGTACCCTCTTACTATTGGCATCCTGAAGTAGCTAAAAGATTGCTAGATGGTAGATCTGATTTAATGGGAGTATGCGCTGACATCGGTCATTGGGTCAGATCTGGGCTAAACCCTGTCGATTGTCTTAGACAATTGGAAGGTAGAGTTATAAGCCTTCATATAAAGGATTTAAACAAATTTGGCATCAGAGAGGCACATGATCTTCCTTGGGGAACTGGCAACAGTAATGTGGCAGGCGTGCTTCATGAATTGCATAGACAAGGATTTGAAGGAGCGTTTTCTGCAGAATATGAGCACAATTGGGAGAATAACCTTCCCGATGTAGAAGAAAGCATTGCTTATTTTAAAAGAGTAGCTGCCCAGTTGTAGTCATTGAAGGATTTGGCTTTATCAGGATTTACAGTTTAGCCCGTTTAAATAATACCAAATCAGCTATAAAAAAAGGGGGCCACTTTGCTAAAGTGGCCCCCTTTTTAATTAATAACCTAATTTTTTTATTGCTACTCGTGAGAAACATCTTCAAGCATTTGCTTTACCTTATCAGGCACATTGTCTCTTTCAATAAAACCAACCAGAATGTAAGTGATTGTAGAGCAGATTACCGGTAGGCCTATTTCCAGGGCCAGGCTTCCTACATCTACATTTTTGGTAATGACAAAAGCCAAAAGACCAACCAGAATTGATCCTATAGCGGCTTTAGGACCACAAGATTTGAACATGGGAATCAAGCCAAATAACATAGGTACAGCTATAGGCCCAACCAAGGCACCAAACCAGCTAATGATTAGTCCCAAAACCCCGCCAAATTTCTCAAATTGAAGGGCAACCAGAATGGTTCCAAGGGTGAAAAGGAAGGTGGTAATCCTTGCTGTAAACAATGAGGTTTTACCATGTTCGAATTTTTTATTAAGTGCAGGTAGTATGTCTCTTGTAATTACAGCTGATATCGTGTTTATATCAGAAGAAGTCATGGACATGGTATTGGCAAAAAGCGAAGCGATTACCAAGCCTATTAGGCCTACAGGCAATAATTCCATGGTCAAAATCCCATAAGACTGTGTTGGGTCTTCCAAGCCGGGGAGAATCACTGGAGCAGCCCACATCGGAAAGAACAATATCAATGGCCAGATGATGTATAGGATACCGGATAATCTCGCAGCCTTTGTAGCTTCTTGTTCTGAAGGTGAAGAAATGTATCTGGTAGCCAGGTTCCACTGTCCACCATTGTAAGAAAGGAAATTGATAAACAAGAACAAGAGTGCAAAACCAACGGTATATGGTTCATTAAAAGCATCCCCATTACCTTCTGGTAACTGGTCCCATACGGTAAACACACTTTCAATACCTCCTAATTTCTCGATCACCACATAAAACATTACAAGGCCTGCAATGATCTGAACGATAAACTGAGCAAAATCGGTAATAATTACTGCCCACAAACCTCCAAAGGTAATGTAAAGCAGAGATATACCTCCGGAGATCAAAATACCATAGGTAAGTGATATTCCGGTGAATACATTCAATAAAATTGCTATAGCAGCCCATTTAGCGCCTATATCAAATAATTTAAGGATGACACCACTCCATGCCATTAATTGCTGGGTCGCAAGATTATAGCGGGTAGCAAGAAACTCCAGAGGAGATTGGATTTTAAATCGTTTTCTCAAACGTACCCAATAAACTGGGAAAATCTTTGCTGATAAGACAACAGACAAACCAATTCCCAGGGCCCACCATATGTATAATGAAAACCCGTGAGTATAAGCTAATCCTGCATAGGCCACAAATACGGCTCCACTATATCCTGATACGTGGTGAGATATCCCAGATAGCCACCAGGGGAGTTTCCCTCCTGCTACAAAATAGTCCTCAGCATCATTGTTTCTAAAATAGGACCAAACGCCTATGAGAAGCATCAATAAAAAGAACACCCCGATTACGATCAGGTCAATGGTACTTAATTCCATGTAAGAAAATTTTGATTAATTATTAGTAAAAAGGCCAAACCAATATGGTTTGGCCTTACTGTTTGAATAAATACCAGAATTAAACGGTTGGTTCCCAACCCGGCTCATATTCCCTTTTCCAAAGCTCCATTGCTTTTGGATCGTATTTTATGTTTCCATTAGAAGAATCTACATGTAAAGTTCTTCCGATACGCTGAGAGATATTTCCTAACTGCAATAGCAAGGTACTTTGGTGAGCACCTACGATTTCAGATCTTACTTCTATGCCATTGGTAATTCCATCAAAGAAGTTTTGGATGTGAAGTGCATCCAAAGCTTGGGCTGGATTAGAGGTATTGGTAGGGTCAATTACTTGATCATTTTTAACCTCTTTTACCAATTCATCCTTAAGGTTGAAAATCTTGTATGAATTTCCACCTTCAATCAAAAGGCTTCCTTCTTCGCCATAAAACAAAGTTCCTACATTTCCACTCTCAATTTTTTTCCCGTTACAGCTTCTGCCTTCCCAGGTGATCATGGATTTGTTGTCAAATTCCATATTGATAACTTGTGTATCTGGAGTTTGCCAATCGTCTTCATACCTATATCTTCCACCTGAAGAGTTTACTTTGTTAGGGTATTCTACTTGTAATCCCCAACGCGCAAGATCCACCATGTGGGTACCATTGTTTAGTGCTTCACCAGTTCCCCAGTTCCAAAACCAATGCCAGTTATAATGGATTAAATTGTCTCTATAAGCTTCCCTTGGAGCCGGTCCTTGCCATAATTCAAAGTCCAACCATTCAGGAACTGGAACTTGCTTACCGTTACCGATGGGCGCTCTGTTGTTTGCGTACCAGGTTTTTGCCATATAAGGTCTTCCGATAACTCCGTTGTGAAGCTCTTCAATACCTTTGATTACATTTGGCCAGGAACGTCTTTGATTACCCACCTGAACTACTTTATTGTATTTCTTTTGTGCTCGCATTAGCAATTCTCCTTCATGAGGATTGTGCGCACAAGGCTTTTCTACATAAACATGTTTGCCTGCTTTCAAGCCTAAAATGGCTGCTGGTGCATGCCAGTGATCAGGAGCTGTTACCACCAAAGCATCAACATCTTTGTCTTCAAGGACTTTTCTTATATCCTTTTCGATTTTTGGCTTTCTGCCTTGAATATCATAAATAGATCCAGCAAATTTCTCAGCCGCCCTAACGTCTACGTCACAGCTATAAATCACATCACATTGCTTCTGGCTAGCAAAGTTAGTTCCAACTGCATGTCCTCTACTGACAACACCCATGCTGGCTACATTGATACGATCGTTTGCACCAATGATCTTTCCATAACTCTTTGCAGACATACCAGGTAGCATCCCTCCAACTGTCGCAAAGGTTGCTCCAGCGATGGCCTTTTTTACAAAAGTTCTTCTACTATTTTTCATATTAAATGGTAATTGTTTAAATTTTAATTTTTAGGGCATCTCTTTTACCTTTAGCTAAAACAGCTTCAAGGGAAACAGAACGGCCATTCATTTTCTTGCTTTCATCGGCAGCCTGCATAAAAGCAAAAATCTCAATGGTTTCCTCTTCACTGACAGGCGATATTCCTGAGTCAAAGAATTTGGCTATTTCTACTAATAATGGACGATAGCCACCATAGCCACCCATGTCCATGATACCTGTTTCACCAAAAGCTTTTCCACCGTAGCCACCTTTACCTGACCTTGTTCCTCTGAAGGTTCCGATTTTTCCACCTTCCCAAGTTCCTACTACTACATCTGCTCCTTCAGTATACGTTCTTTGGACAGTTTTACAACCAGCTCCCATTAGGCTATAAAGTGTTTCTACACCATGGATTCCATACCAAAATAAATCTGGATGGGTAACTTCATATTTAGCTGGGCTAAATGCATCTGCACCATAGACTTCACCAATTTCACCATTTCTTACAGCCACTGCATTCTCCATATATCTTAAAGAACTACTGGAAAAAACCGGCACATTGTATTTTTTAGCAGCAGCAAATATTGCTATTGCATCTGGCAAAGAAGCCGCTATCGGTTTGTCAATAAATACCGATTTGCCTGATTTGAAAACTTCCAATGCCTGCTCTAAGTGCAGTCTACCATCATTTGTTTCCAACAGAACAACATCCACTTTATCAAGAAGGGAAGCGATAGAGTCCACTATTTCAACACCAAACTTCTTCACTTCTTCAATATAGCCTGGAATCCTTTCTACAGAAGTTTTAATGTCTTTACTACCATGAGGATAGGCAGCAACTACTTTATAACCACCCAGATCTGATGCAGCATCAGAAGCATTAAAGGCTTTAACAAAGGCAATACTGTGCGAGGTGTCAAGTCCTATTATACCAACATTTTTTTTCCGTTTAACAGATGGGGCGCCAAATGAAAGGGTAGACGAGGCCAACCCAAGGCCTAATCCAGCCACAGCAGCTTTTCCCATAAAATCTCTTCGTTTAATCAATGTGTCCATAAATTGTATGTAATACTTAAAATAAATAGTTGACTTATTTTACGATTTTAAATTGAAAAGTTAAAATCTAATCAAACAATTTACTAAAAATTTAAAAAGGTTGGGATTGATTTTACATGAAATGCATATTATCGACTAATTGCGATTAAAATAGTACCCTCAACAATGGTAACCAAGTTATTAAAACACTAAAAATCAACATTTTACCGTGTATTTTTTAATCATGAAATAATCAGCATTATTTCATGAACGGAACTAAAAAAATGTGAATCACAAAAAAATACCGGCCATTTAGGAATGTTAGCCGGTATTTTTCTATGATTAAATATGATAATTAATTTGAAACTATTGGTCTTCCAATTTGCTCCAAAATTGTATCGAACCTCGATGAATTCACTGCCCTATTTATTTGGCGTTTGGGATGGCCTAACCTCAATTTTACTAGGAAGCGTTCTAGCATCTAATTGAAAAAGCCCTACAACCAATTCCCCGATATCTTCTTTTTGAATTTTCCAGGCATCCTTCTCATCCACTTGGTGGTCGTTAAAGCCCGTAGCTACTGAACCTGGCATAATCGTACTTACTCGTATTCCGTATTGCCTTAAATCCAGCATCACAGCTTGAGTAAATCCGGTCAATCCAAATTTACTCGCATTATAGGCCGATCCACTAGCAAAGAAGTTTGTGCCTGCTAAACTTGAAATCGTCAAAAAGAAACCTTTTGTTGCTTTCAATGCTTCAACAGACGCTTTTATACCATAAAATACGCCCGTTAAGTTGGTGTCAATCGTATCTTGCCACTGTTCTATACTCAAATCTTGTACAGGTGCAAAATGACCAACACCTGCATTGGCTACAAAAAAGTCCAATTTACCCCATTCTTTAAGTACCTGAGCCACCACATTTTTCTGGGCGTTAAAGTCCTTGACATCCATTTCAAAAGCCAATATTTCTCCTTTGGATCCATCCATTTTTCGGATTTTTTCCGCAGCTTCTTCCGCCCGGCCTAAAGACCGACTGGTAATCGCCACATTTACCCCTTCGGCTACCAATGCTTGTGCAATGCCAAATCCAATTCCTGTATTGCCACCCGTAATAAGGGCAGTTGTGTTTTGTAATTTCATGTTTTTAAAATTTTAGTAAAAAAAAAGGCCAATGTTAACCATTGGCCTTATAACAATAAAAAATTTACTTGGTTTTATCTTTCGCATCTGCGATCAAACTTTTTCCTTTAGTCTTCGTTTCCTCGGCTACAGAGGCTATATTTTTATTCATTTTATCCAATTTTTCGTTCATTCCTTTTACAAAATGGTCAAATTGTCCGTTGATATCTTTCAAATAACCTTCACCTTTCTGAGATAGTTTTTTTCTTGTTGTTTTGCCTTTTTCAGGAGCTATCAACAATCCAATTTGTACCCCTATCGCAACTCCTGCCAATGTCCCTAAAATTATCTTCGCTGATTTCATAATGTCTTTTTAATTGTGGTTTAAAATTTAAAAGCTTAACACCTTGTACTAAGATGCTATGTGTAATACAATACAAGTTTTATACCAAAGTGATGTTTTATCAAAAAAAATGAAGAATTATAGAAAATAAAACTCATGCCTACAATTTAAAAACCAGAAAGGCATCCAAAACTAAAAATAAAGCTGATTTTAATCCTTAATTCGGCTCATTAACTTTAATTTAGGGTTAAATTTTAAAACCTCCCTAAGATGCATTCAAAAAAGGAAAAGACAGTTTTAAAAGCTTTTATTGGCTCTATTTTAATACTATTGATTCCAATGACAAGCTTTGGTCAGGAAGCAAAAATCCACAGCCATAATGATTATCTTCACAAGGCACCTTTTTTGGGAAGCCTATGCCAATGAAGCAGCATCAATAGAAGCAGATGTAATACTTCAAGGGAATACCTTGTATGTAGCGCATGAAAAAGAGAGTATAAAAGAAGGCCAAACCCTTACCACTCTTTACTTGGATCCAATGCTAAAAGCCAAAAACCTTGGGCTGGGCACATTAAAACCAACGCTACTTCTGGTAGACATTAAAACCGAAGCTTATTCCACATTAGACAAAGTAGTGGAAGCCATCAAACCTTATGGAGCCCTTTGGGAAGATCAGGAAAATCCTTTTGTGAAAATTGTTATCTCAGGAAACAGGCCAAAAGTAGAAGATTACCCTAAGTATCCTTTTCCGATATTTTTTGACTACCAAAGTATTCAGGACACCTCCAATCTACCATTGGAGAAAATTGAACTTTTCAGTTTAAGCTTCAAAAACTTTTCACAATGGAATGGAAAAGGCCGGCTTGTAGATGAAGACCTCACCAAAATAAAATCAGTCCTCGACCTTGTACATGGTTTGGGCAAACCATTCCGTTTTTGGGCTACCCCGGACAGTAAAACATCATGGAAAGCACTGAGTGAGTTAGGTGTGGACTTTATCAATACAGATCATCCTTATGCGGCCAATGCCTATTTAAGCAACCTGAATGACCGCTATTACCAAACCCCAAACTTACGCAAGATCTACAAGCCTACGTTTGAAAGAGATGGGATCAGCGGCCCTGTTGACAATGTAATCCTACTTATAGGTGATGGAAATGGGCTTGCCCAAATATCTGCCGCTATGTATGGCAATGGCAATCAATTGACCTTAACACAGCTCAAAAATATTGGATTGATCAAAACACAGGCAGCGGATGATTTCACTACTGATTCTGCAGCAGCAGGGACGGCATTGGCTACAGGAAATAAAGTAAAGAACAGAAGTGTGGGGGCACTTCCTGATGGAAGTCCTGCAAAAAACCTTCCTGAGATTTTGAGTAGCCACGGTTTTGTAACTGGAATTGTTACCACTGATAACTTAACCGGAGCTACACCAGGGGCATTCTATGCACACAGGACGGAAAGGGACATGACCGAGGAAATTGCCAGTGACCTGGCCAAAAGCCCTTTGAATTTATTTATTGGGGGAGGGAAAAACGATTTCACAAGATTTGAAAAAGATGAAACCATAAACCTATCCCAAGCTGGATTTCATCTCACAAGTTCATTGGATGCGTTAGCAAAAAGCAGTTCAGAAAAAGTTGGCTTTTTTGCTTCAGAAGATGAATTGCCAAAAGTCATGAATGGCCGCCAAGGCTACCTAAGAGATGCTACAAAAGCCAGTTTACAATTTCTAGAAAGCAAAAACAAACCCTTTTTCCTAATGGTAGAGGGTGCTTATATCGATTCAGGAGGACATATCAATGACAGTGAAACGGTAATAGAAGAAGGAATTGACTTTGATCAAGCGATTGCTGAAGCCCTTCGGTTTGCTGACCAGAATGGGCGGACATTGGTAATCATCACTGCTGATCATGAGACTGGAGGAATCACCCTCCCACAAGGAAATTTAAATGACCGAAGGGTAGAACTTGAATTTACTACTGAAGATCATACGGCCATCATGGTACCCATTTTTGCCTATGGTCCTCAGGCTGGTCTTTTCCGTGGGATATATGAAAACACAGCCGTCTTTACTAAAATCAACGAGGTGTTAAGCCCCTATTTAAAGTAAACGGTAGATTTTTCTTAAGCTTAATATTACCAATTGATGTTTTAATCTTATATTCCGTTATGATTTGTAAAACTGGAAACTTGCTATTTACCTCACTGGTAAAGCGGATATCTTTTATATTGTTATTTATTTTAATGTGTTCACCAATCACCCTTATGGCCCAAAAATCCAAAGAAATTATCTACGTCGGCACCTATAGCCAAAACAACAGTAAAGGAATATATGTACTGGAATTTGACAGAGAAAATCTAACCACCACTACTGTTCAGACCGTTCATGACAAACAAAACCCTACCTTTTTGGCTTTGCACCCTAACAAACAGTTTCTTTATGCTGCCTACAGGGAAGGGAAAGATGAAAAGGATGAAACTGGGACAATAGTTTCCTATTCCATCGCACCTGATACCGGTAAACTCAGCAAAATCAATGAGGTATCTTCAGCTGGAGTTAGTCCATGCCACATTAGTGTAGACCCGACTGGAAATGTCGTTTTCCTATCCCATTATCAAGGTGGAAATTTGTCTACATTTAAAATCCTGGAAACAGGAGGACTAAGCGAGGTGGCTTCTTTTATTCAACATACGGGTAAAAGTGTGCATGCCAATCAAACCAAAGCCCATATGCACTCCATGATACCGTCTGCAGACGGCGAATGGGTTTATGCTTCAGATTTAGGAATTGATCAAATCTTGAAATACAAGGTCAATCTGGAAAAAGGAACGGTGGATGAAAATCCAGTGATTATAAAAACAACCCCTGGGGCTGGACCAAGACATTTTGTATTCCATCCCAGTCTTCCATTTGCTTACTCCTTAGAGGAGTTAAGCAATACAGTGAGCATTTATAGCCTGGATCAGACAAATGGCGACCTTAGCCCTATTGGCCGAATCAACATGCTAAATGATAAACTTCATAGTGACTATAATGCGGGAGCAGACATTCATTTTTCTATGGATGGCCGATGGTTATATGCAAGTAATCGAGGACAGGACAATTTAGTCGTATACAAAGTAGATCAAGCTACAGGTTTGTTAGAAACCCAAGGGCATGTACCTACGGGAGGCATACATCCTAGAAATTTTAAAGTAGATGAAAAAGGGGCCTTGGTTTTTGTAGCCAATATGGAAACAGACAATTTAGCCATCTTCACCCTGGACAGCGATACTGGAATGCTTAAAGCTACCGGGAAAAACATTGAAATTCCCAGACCAGTATTTATTGATCAATTGTTTATAGAGTAATTCCATTTCACTAATTTCCATAATGCTGGAAAAAAAATTGGCTTTGATGGATGTTAGCTAACGAACGGTACTTATTAACCTCTTTTAATTCAGGTTAAAATATTAAAACCCCTCTCTGCCATTATGCGGAGAGGGGTTTTTGTTCTTTAGGTCTTTTTATCTTATCGCAAGTTATCCAAAGACAAACGAGCCAACACTAACTTTTCATAAGCATTCTCTTCTCCTTTTTCATACAAACATAGAAATTCGCCATTGGGCAAAGCTGCCAAAGCAGAATAAGCCGATGGGCCTGTATAGAGCACTTTGGATGCGGCCCAAGTCCTGCCGCTGTCC
The DNA here is from genome assembly GCF_000427295.1 of Cyclobacterium qasimii M12-11B. GTDB lineage: Bacteria > Bacteroidota > Bacteroidia > Cytophagales > Cyclobacteriaceae > Cyclobacterium > Cyclobacterium qasimii. Next base: position 58,303 of record NZ_ATNM01000191.1, read on the forward strand.
CTACTTAGCTTGATGGTCATGTTCTCTCTTTTTGTGCTTGCAGGATTGGAAAACAAAGCCAAATCACCAGTCCTATCCTCTGGCCAGGAATAACGTATGAAAGCAGCCTGACAGACCGGCTCAATTAAAGCGCTTGCCTCTACCGGATCAGACCAAGTAACTCCACCATCTCTGCTAACAGACAATGCCCTCCTATTTTTACCAAAATAAGACCGCATGTTCATTAATAGGGTACCATAACCATCTGCCATTTCTATCAGTTGACTTTCATTCATTTTAGGTTTGATCGATCCACCAAGTTCCCAGGTAGCTCCATGGTCATCACTAAAAATGACATGGGCTCCGTATTCAAAAGGCCCTCCTCTTACATTTCCATTAGGGTCATCATAACTGTGATTGGCAGGAATTACCAAACGCCCTTTATTCGGGCCATGCTTGATTTGTATTCCCATTCCCGGGCCAGTAGCGTACCAACCCCAGGTCGGATCCTTGGTGGTTTTGGTAATGTCTAATGCTTCGGACCAGCTGTCCCCATTATCAGTGGATTTCATCACAAAAACCCTGCGGGTATCCTTGCTTTTTTTGGCAATTATGTCTCCTTCATGGTCATCTCCCCTATTCCAGGTAAGCAATAAATGGACTTCTCCAGTGGTTTCATCAAGCACAGGGTTAGGGTTCCCACAAACAGTTTCCCCTTTATCCCAAATAACTTTCTGTTCTGACCAGGTAAGTCCTCCATCAGTGGATTTTTTCATTAAGACATCTATGTCTCCGGTGTCTGAACTTCCTGATTTTCTCCCCTCAACAAATGCCAGAACAGAACCGTCTGCCGCTACAAGAAGCGAAGGAATGCGATAGGTATGATAACCACCTTCACCTGCAACGAAGAGGTCTTGCTCCGTAGGTGTATTCAATTGTACATTCTCTTTCATCTGAGTAGCATCAGCGAAATAAAAAGAGATAAGCGTTATTAGAAAATTGATCATTGGGGTTTTGTAATGGTTAATTGTTAATTGTTAATGAAAAATTACGTTTTGATAAATCGAAATGCTTTTATGAGAAGGCCTTAGTCAGCTTACTTGATTTCACTGCCTTCGATAAGTTTATATTGCTGATAAATGTTACTATTCAACGTATTTCAGTTTGGGTTGAAGCATAATTATCTTGTTTCTATTACTCTTCGAAATTGGCTGGGTACCTGGTGATTTCCAATAGGTATGGCTTTTGCAAAAATTCATTGGCAACTTGTTTAACCTCTGTAGCAGTGACACCTAATACACGACCCTCTGCTCCTAATACCGTATTCAAAGGAAGTCCTCCATTGATGGCTGCATTTAACTGTCCGTGCCAAAAGCCATTGCGTTTTAGATTTTCTTCCAGGTCCAAACGCTTGGTTTCCCTGACCTTTTCTAAATCAGCCTCATCAGGACCTTCCTCCTGAATCTTTTGAATTTGCTCCCAAACAGCCGCTTTCAATTTATCTACTGACTCCGGTCCGCAAGGAAATGAAATGGAGAAGTTAAAGCGTTCTTCAGGAACCCTGCTTAAACTTCCTCTAGCGCCAACACCATATACACCACCGATTTCTTCCCTAAGGGTTTCGATCAATTTAATGGTAAGAATTTCTCCCAAATAAGAGAGTTGCTGGGATTTCTCTAAATCATAAGCCGTTTCACCACTGAAATATAGAATTACCTGACTTTTATCGTCAACTCCTACTTTTATGTTTTCTTTTCGATCCTGAGGTGGAGTTAAACCCAAATCGATAAAGTCTTCTTTTCCCGTGGAATCTCCAGGCAAACTACCTAAATATTGGGCTACCAAAGGAAGCATTTTCTCCCTATCAATATTGCCTGTAAACAGTACATTAAAGTCACCAGCATTGGCAAATCTTTCCTTATAGATTTTAAGACTTTTGCTAAGGTCTATGGAGTCCAATTGCCCAGCAGTATAAATACCTTTCCCCCTAGGATTGCCATTGCTGATTATTTCATTGACCCTTTTATTGAACTGAAAATCAGGATTTACACTCGCGCTTTCCAATTGATTTTTTTGATTCGCTAAAAACACCTCCCAAAGTGATTTGTCCATCCTTGGGGAAGTGAAATACAAATGAATCAGTTGTAGGGCCATTTCGAAATCTCCAGGTGTTGTGGCTCCCGAGATACTCTCCGAATAAGTACTAATATTAGGCGTAACCTGAACATTCTTACCCGCCAATACTTTTTTAAGTTGGGAAGGAGTAAAGTCACCTATGCCCATAATATTTATGGCTGATCCAGCATAATTCGCACTGTAATGATCCTCGAGGGAATACAAAGAGGTTCCTCCCTCACTGCTTGCAGAGAAAATTATTTCATCATTTTTAAAGTCTGTAGGCTTAAAATAAACCTTCATTCCATTGCCTAGCAACACCGTCGTCACATCTACCTCTTCATCGTGAGACACATTTACCACCTCACCGGATTTGGGTTTGGTCAGCATCAATTCTTCTCTTACCAGGTCTTCTTTATAAGGGGTCGTTTCAATTGCATCTGCATTTTCCAAGAGTGCCAACAGTTCAGCTTCAGGAGTCAAGGTTTCCTTATCTTTTTCTGGTGCGGTCACGATGAGAACAATGTTTTCTTTCCTGATCAGCTCCCTGGCTATGTCATTTACTTCTTCAAGGGTGATTTTTGGGATGATGTCCTGATAAAAATCATACCTGCTTTCCGGGCCATCAGCAAAGCTGTTGTTTAGGAAATGGGAAACATACCTACCTACCAAAGTCCTGGACTCCACTTTGTCCATTTCCTTAAATGATTTTTCCGAACTATTTAATAAGGAACGTTTGACCCTGTCCAGTTCACTCTGGGTAAAGCCATAGTCAACGACTCTTTGATTCTCTGTAAGAAAAGCCAGAAACCCATCTTTGAGTTTTCCTGGGCCTACAACACCTGATATGGTAAAGAAATCCAGGGGTCTCACAAGGTTACCATACCTGGCACCAGCAAAGATGAAGGGGGCATCGGGTTTTTGTCTGATCTCATCCAACCTTTGTGTGATCATTCCTCCAAACATCGTTCTAAGGATTCTGCCTTTATAATCTTTGTAGCTGTTAGATGGCCTGGCGTCCTGCTTGTAATAGAGCTGCACCTGTATGCCTGGTGCTTCCTCATCTGTAATTATTTTTACAAAGTTTTCTTTGTGTGTGGGTACATTGTAATACTCTCTTTTCCGAGCATTTAAAGGGTTTTTCAAATCTGAAAAGTAGCTTTTTATCAGTTCTTCTACCTTGTCAGGATCCACATCCCCTACCGCTACCACAGCCATGAGATCGGGTCGGTACCAGTCCTGATAAAACTGCCTGACCAAGGAATCTGCTGCGTTCCTAATAATATCCATTTCACCTATTGGCATGCGGTCAGCATAGCGACTTTGATGTAGCAGAACTGGCAAATAGGCATCCCTTAACCTTTGGTTTACTCCCTGACCAGTACGCCATTCCTCAACTACTATCCCTCGTTCTGCCTCTATATCATCTGAAGCCAATAACAGTCCTCCTGCCCAATCCCTCATTACCTGAAAGCCATTGTTTAGCTTTTCTTCCTCATCTGTGGGAATCGGCAACATATAAACCGTCTCATCAAAGCTTGTGTAGGCATTCAGGTCACTTCCAAAAGCAACTCCTATGGATTGTAAGTAACTAATAAGGTCATTTTTTTCAAAATGCTCAGATCCATTGAAGGCCATGTGTTCGAGAAAATGAGCAAGCCCCAACTGGTTATCATTTTCCTGCATTGCACCTGCTTTAATGGCCAGACGCAATTCTAATTTATTCTCAGGCTTGGGATTGTATTGAATGTAATATTCTAAGCCATTTTCTAATTGCCCGGTACGGACTTTCTCGTCTAATGGGACCAATTCATCGAGCGATTCCTGAGCATAACCAATCGGCTGAAGGAGGCACAATAAAAACAGTAGAAACAATGGCTTTAATATCTGCATCTGTATGAATTAAATTCAGTAAAGTTTAACCCGGATTATGCAATAGACAATCTATTACGTGCTGAAATCAGAATCTAAGAAGTTCAGGCAATTCTATTGTATAAACAGGGTTTTAAATTCTCCTAAATAACGTAAAAAACACCTTAATATCCATAAAAACCTGTTGCCATCCATAAAAACATATCTTTCCTGATCAATTTGTAGTAGGATAAATGTCTATTCCTAACGATATTGAATCTTCTAATTATCTTGATGTATTCAACTGAAAATATGACTTTTCGATTATTTCTACTGCCTGTAGTTCTCGTATGGATTACGGCCTGCTCCTCAGCTCCAATTTTAAATATTGAAATAAATGCGGATGGCATTGAAAGGGAAAACTATCCTTTGACCATCCCACTCGATACAGATTTGGCATTAGCGGGTGATTATTTACTCAAAAATGAAACCAGTGGTAAAAATTACCCCGCTCAAATACTTCCATCTGGGGACTTAATGGTTTTTATTGACCAAATGCCTGCCGACACCAAAGCTGTTTTTGGCCTGTCAAAAGCTACAGGTACAGAAAAGCATAAAATGGAAATAAATAAGACCGAAGAAGGCATAGAAATTTTATCCGGACAACAACCTGTTCTTTTTTACCAAACTGCCGTGGCCAACCCTCCAAACGGATTACCAGATTATTACAAGAGAAGTGGCATGATCCATCCTCTGTATAGTCCCAGTGGTCAAATACTCACTGATGCCTTCCCTGCAGGACATACCCATCACCACGCTATTTTCAATGCTTGGGTAAACACTCAATTTAAGGGCGAAAAAGTAGACTTCTGGAACCAACATTCCGAAACGGGTACAGCGGAACATGTAAGTTTGAATACAGCTGAGGCAGGATCTAGCGCCGCAATTATCGAAAGTCAATTGAGGCATTTAAGCCTAAAAGAAGGAGAAGTACTCGGTGAAAAATGGACCATTATGGTTTATCCGACCGATGATTATTTCCTATTTGACTTATCCTCTGAACAGACCAATACCAGTTCAGACACGCTATTTATATTGGAATACCATTATGGTGGAATGGGTTTTAGAGGAAGTAAGGAGTGGAATAAAGTAGACAGTGTTCACTTTAGCAATACCTGGAAAATCCTTACCTCTGAGGGATTTACAAATGAAGATGCCAATCATACCCATGCTTCTTGGGTTACTGCATCGGGTGAAGTTGACAATAATATTGGAGGTGTAACGGTATTTGGATTCCCTGATAACTTCAGGTATCCACAAGCCATTCGTGTTCACCCTACAATGCCTTACTGGGTTTATGCACCCATGGTGGATGGTGAATTTTACATCGCTCCCGGAGCCAGCTATAAAAGCAAGTTCAGGTATTATATACCCAATGGCAAGCCTAATCTGGAAACCATCGAAAAAATCGATATGAATTTAAAATCTCCTATTAAGGTAAAGGTATTGAAGTAGCTTTTTGGGGTTATCTGAATTGCCCAATTGACGCAAAATATGAATTTAACACCCCCTTTGTTGTTAACTGTAACGACAAAGGGGGGTATTAAAAAAGGCTGAATTAATCCCGTTAAAAATTGACCGTGTAACTCATTACTGGAAACATGGACAATTGTGGAATTTTATCGATTTCTTTTTTTACGTTGTTGTAGTAGTAATCAATCGTAGTATTGCTGTTGGTAAGGTTTTGAATATCCAACTTCATTTCATGACTTAGCTTTCGTTTATTGACACGATAACTTAATGCCAAATTAAGGTAGAATACATCTTTCGCTTTATTTCCCAGGTATTGACCTTCATTCTCGACTTGCTTTTCCTGTATTATAGATTCTTCTAAATCAATAGAGGTATACCTTCTACCTCCCAATAGGCTGACTCTTGAGTTTATTCCTATGGTTTTGTCATTGGAGTTTTTTTGGCCCACAGTAAATTCCTTTCCAAAGAGAAAATTACCTACATAATTCCCATTGTACCTCGAGTTTTTCCAACCACCAGCTATTGCTTTGTATTTCGAATCGTAGAGGGAAGTTGTGAGTAAGAAGTAAAATTGATTGCTAAAATATCGCTCTAGCGTAACCTCCAAACCAATATTCTTTCCCTCCCCTTCATTCACCATGGCCTTATCCACAAAATAATCATCCTGATTGATTAATGAATAAAGACTCCCAACTTTGTCCTCTACTGGGATATTATACAAATGCTGGTAGTAGGCTTCAACCTTTAAAAACAAGTTGCTATTCAATAAATTCTCATAGCCCAAGACATAGTGCGAAGCCTGCATCAGCTCCAAATGCTTGTTGGGCATAGAGAAATTTCCATTGGGTTGGTATACCAATGCATAATGATTGGGAAGAGAGGCCATTTTACTATGTAACCCAAAAGCTGCATTCACATTTTGTGTTTCATCCAATTGGTATTTCAGCGCTAATCTGGGCTCCATGTATACCTTTTCATTCAAACTGCTTTTAGAGACATGCACACCATTTACCGCAGTTAGAAGTGCTGAAATTCTCCATTTCCAGTTGAAATAACCCTCAGTAAAATCAGCAGCACCTTGATTTTCCTGGCCTTTCAAATATTGGTTTTGAGGAATGCTGAAATAGACATTTTCAAAATCAAAATTATTATGCGCGTACATTAGCCCTACCTGAAAATTGTGCTTGGAATTAATCTTATGGTGTAATGTGGACAATACCCTTGTCGTTTGATTGTTTAACCCAGCGTTATAAAATTCTTTTAATATTTCCGCTTCATAGGGCCTTTTTTCAATCAAATCACTTCCATTAAAACCGTAAGAAACAATTGATTTTAAGTAAGTATTGCCTCCCAAGGGAATAAAATGCTTGATCCCGGTAACAGCCAGTTGGCTGTATTGAGAACCATCTTCCAGGATGATGTCCTCGTCTTCCTCGTCCGTGGTGACAAAACCTATATTACTCGCTCCCCCTAATCCAAACAAGGTGAAGATTCCCGCTTTTTCCGTTGGGAAATAGAATTTAAAACTTAAGTCCTGGTACCTTGGAACACCCCCGAAATCCACTAGGCCAATATCATCCAACAAGGAAAGGGTGGAATAACGGTAGTTTATCAGGTAGCTGCTTTTGTTCTTTTTGCTGATGGGACCTTCTGCCGTAAAATCAAGCCCCAGAACTCCTAATGAGAAACTGTATTCTTGTTTTTCATCATTGCCTTTTCTGAGCTTCATGTCAAAAATACCTGATAAAGCATTGCCATATTGAGAAGCAAAGGCGCCTGAATAAAATTCTGAATTGGCCAACATTTGGCTATTCAGTGCATTGATAGGGCCACCTGTCAACCCTTCAATGGCAAAATGATTAGGGTTGGGGATTTCTATATCTTCCAATCTCCACTGTATAAAACGAGGGTTATTCCCTCTCACGATGATATCATTATTCCCAGAACCTTCATTGGTTATTCCAGCAAAAGAAGACACCAGGCGTGCGGGATCACTTATGGCTCCTGCATGCCGTTTTGATTCTTCAATGGAAAGTTGTTTGGTTGAACTTATTGCCATTTCATTGGTAGATTCCCCTCTTTTGTAAGCCCTTATTTCCACCTGGTCCAATTGCTGAAAAGATTCCTTCATCTCTATATTTAAGACAGTCTCCTTACCAGAAATCAACAAAATATTTGGAATCGTAACCCTTTCATAGCCCAGACTAGAAACTACCAAGGTTATACGTCCAACTGTTACATTCTCAATTTTAAAATTCCCATCAATGTCTGAGGTAACTCCAATTAATGGGTTAGAATTGTCAATCGTAATATTTGCAAAAGGAATGGCACTTTTGCTGTCCGTGTCTACAACCCTCCCTCGAATGGTTTGAAAAGGGCTTTGTGCAAAAATTGCATTGGCGAACAAAAAGGCGGTCAAAATAAATAAGCCAAATACTCCAGGTTTCATAAGATAAGTTTCTTTTGTTTATCTAATGACAACCGAATGCGTGTTCCCCCTTAGCAGGAGATTAAAAAAAATTGAAATTGGAAAATAATTTTAAAACCAAAATTTGTTCTAAACCAGTCAATCAGTACCACATTCCCTAAAAATTCGATTTAAAGTTAGATAAAGGACTTCAGGAGAATAGTGATAAGGCTACAAAAAAACTATTGCCTCTTTTGGTTTAGCTCTTTTGAAGTAGCCAAAGCAATTACCCTTCCTTCGCTACCTACTGCATTGTAAAAGTGATACACTACACCTTTCCATTTTATCACCCATGGCTTATGGGCATACTTTTTGTCGAAATCTTCTGAGGGCGCTATTAGGTCTTCGCCTTCCCAATCGGTCCAATTGATTAGATCGTAAGAGCAGGCAAACCTTTCGAAGGCACCAGGTTTCCAAAAGGCCCCAAAGTAAAACATGATATAGATATCATTGAACTTTGCAATTTGGGCATCTCCACAAATGCCATTGCCTCTTGTGATAACAGGATCATCACCAAAGCGCTGCCAAGACAACATATCATCAGAAACAGCCATCCCAATACTTTCATAGTTGGCAATATCGCCTTTGGCATTGTAATACATTACAAAAGGATGTCCTGTGTGCTTTTCATTGTCACGAATAACCAGGCTTTTGTATATCGTTTTGTTTTCAAACCAACGAACACCCTCATCCTCAGGGGATAAAAGTGGGGTATTGTTGGTATTCCACTCTTTTGAATCTATTAGTGAGTCGGTGTTTGCCATGCCGATTTTAAGGGTACCGGATTCATAACCAGTAGAATTACCTCCCAAATAGCTCATCCAGTATTGGCCCTGGTATTTTTCCACACTATAATCACCACCCCATTCCGTATTTACAAGCGAAACATAGCCAGCTTTCTGGTTCGCATCCCAGGTATCTTCCGTAAAAGACAATATTTTCCCTTTAGACTCCCATTGTATTAAATCCTGACTTTCAGCCAGCCATGTTTCATAACCCTGCCCATCAAATACAATATAGGTCATGTACCAAACTTCATCTTTGCGGAAAATGGTTGGCGAGTCAATCATTTTACTCGTATCCGGATGCTGAAATACCACCCCCTGTTTAAAAGGTGTTTTTACCTCTTCAAATATTTGCTCCATTACCTCCTTAGAAACTTCATTGTTGGAAGTAACTTCCTTTGGATTGCAACAGGTTAAGGATATGGCGGTAAGGGCAACAGCTAAAGATAAAAATAGAGACTTCATTCTAAAATATTATTTTTCGGTTTACTGATCTTTGGAAGATTAAGGAAGGATTGCGTCGGTATATCCTTTAGACAATTTAAAAGGCGGAATATAGGGCAAAAAACAGGGTTATCTACATCAACGTATCCGATCTTTTCATAATTTTACAATAGTGGCTATTATTTTTCTCACATTAACCAATCCTGGTACCATTCGGTACTGCACTTTCCGGCTGAATTAAGGTAACCTCTTTATGCTCACCAAGCCCACCCAATACCAGGCATTCACTCATCATATTGGCGATTTGTTTTGGTGGAAAGTTCATAACAGCAATCACCTGTCGGCCAATTAAATCAAGAGGCGTGTACAGTTTGGTTATTTGGGCTGAGGTTTTCTTTATCCCATGTTCACCAAAATCGATTGTTAATTTATAGGCTGAGTTTCTGGCTTCCTTAAAAGCTTCAGCTGAAAGGATAGTACCTACCCTCATTTCAACTTTTATAAAATCATCCCAAGATAATTCTTCCATTTAATAGTCTAAAGGTTATTGATTGTAACCATGCTTTTGAAACCACTGCCTAAAGGAACCCGATTATTGTATTTTCTGGACAACAAGACTACTTGTTAACCAAGTCTTTAACCAAAGGTATGCCCAATGCTTTCATTTCCTCTACAGCCAAACCTGCTATGGTGAAGGCTCCCAATTGAGATAAATGGGTATTGTCCTCTTTACCTTCTGGCCGATGCGGATAAATCCCAGATTCAAAGAATAAGTACAATTGTTTTGATTTTTCTGACCCCATACTTTCCATCAACTCTTTCGTTTTGGCCTCCATGTCTATAAAATACACACCTGTTTCATTGGCCACCTGCTTTACTCCTGTCAAGTAATCCCCATGGGAATCTCTCAAAGTGCCATTATCATTGAAAAGCCTGCGGACTATTGAAGTGCAGAGAATAGGAATACCACCCTTATCCTTCGTTTCATTTATGAATCTTTTAAGGTTATCTTGATAGGTATCAAAAGGTCCGGTATATCTTGCTGTATCTGATTTCTGGTCGTTGTGACCGAATTGTATGATCACATAATCTCCTTTCTGCACTTGAGTAATTACCTTTTCCCAAGACCCTTCGTCAATAAAACTTTTTGAACTCCTGCCATTTTTAGCATGGTTGTCGACCACTATTCCATCAGTGAAAAAATGGTTTAAAACCTGTCCCCAGCCATATTCTGGCAAGTTATGCTCAGGTTTGTTGGCCATGGTAGAATCCCCGATCATAAAGACATGGGTGGCACGAAAATGTTCAGTAGTAAATGCTAAACAGCATACTGCAAGAATTAGGACAAATGCTTTCATGGAGGTGGTTCGTTTAAACTGTGTTGGATTATCGATTGACTTCAGAAAATCTACATATGCAATGTCAAATCATTGTCACGTGAAATTACTCTAAAATCAGCCAATTTTTACAGTTTTCGGGCAGCTCTTTTGAAATAAAATGGTTTCATTCAAAAATCATAGGTGGCTTTCGCTTCGCTCAGCCATAGGGTAATTTAGAGCACTCTATTATGAGCTTTGGCCTAGATTGGTCGCCGGTATAATGAAATAGGTATAAAAGTTAATATCAATCAAGATGCCTCTAAATACAGGTTGATTTCCAATTCGATAGATTCTTCAATTTTTACAAGCCCACCCAAACGACTTGATGCATCCAGCCCTAATTCTTCTGTAGACAGGTATAAAGTACCTTGTAGCCCTTCTTTCAATTGGTGAAAAACAACCTTTTCCAGGACGATCTCTTTACCTGCCATTTGTAAATAAATATCCCCATAAATCTTCCGAGACCCTCTTCGCAGTTTATTTACTGAAACCAGACAGATGGGATACTCTTCGGCTTTCAGGGTTCTCTTAAAATCACTATTCAGTAAAAAATTTCCGCAACCAAATGCGCTAACTGGGATTTCAAAATCTAGTGAGGTAGTGTCAGGAGACTTGTTATCAAAAAAAAGCGTATCGCTCTCCGTTTGGCTTTCATAGCTACATTCAAAACTTCCTATGGATGTTTTTCCTTTCACAATGATTTCTGTTTGATCAATAATCAAGGTTTTTTTTCAAAAGCCCCGATCAGTAAAAAACAACAGCCAAGCAACAGTGCGATACGCATAGTATTGAAATCTATTTGTTAAAAACCTATTACTCCTTCAATCATTATTCCGTTAAATGAACCACCATTAAGGATGTCAGTTGGCGCAAAATCCTGGTAATTTTGATTGACATATTCCAGTTTGGCTAGAATGTTTTTGGTAATAAACCAACCACCACCAACTTGTACTCGGGAAATGCTAGGTTCCAATCCATCGGGCATTTCACCTCCTACTTGATTGTAGCGACCAGCCAGATAATAATTATCTGTAGACCCAAACCTGTAAACAGCATCAATGCCTACCTGATTCCAGGTTCTGTCTACACTTTCATTCGATGCTTTTCCTTTAGACTGTTCCAGAGTACCAAAAAGCTCCAATCCACGATAAGCTACAAAAGGATTCAAAACCATGGCGGTCACGTTGTCACGCATACCAGGGCTAAAACGACCTGAAGTTAAAGAATTGGACGTAGAAGCAAGGGTGTTTACCATTACTAGATAATAACGGGAGCCAGCCCTATCCCCTGCCCAAAGGGTGTTATTGACCGAACCAGCAGTGGTGTAAACGGAACCAGTCATTCTAAGTCGAAGGTCATTGTCCAATGTTTTGTCATAACCTAGTTTACCAATAAAGGAAGGTTTCCTTTTGCCTGGGTTGGTTATTCCTCCCTGAATTTCTCCTCCGGTCATGGAGGCCACCCCGATGAATCCATTGTTTTGATAAATCACTTCAGCACCTATTTCTGTGGCAAAAGCATCCATAATATAGTTTCCAACGAATGGGTTATAGAAGGCATTGCCATTGTCTGATCTCCTAAAGTGAGAATCTCCATAATTGACTTCCATATGCCCTACTTTGATTGTCACTTTTTCCATTATTTGGTCGAAAACCTGACTGTTTAGAAATGCAAGTTTATCAAACTGCAAATACCCACCTTTGACCCAAGTTTCGGGATGGTGTCTAGAAGAGAGATAAGTAATCAAATTCAGTCTAATTCCGTCTGCCAGTTCCACATCTATGTTTAGGTTAGCTGTAGCCAGGTTAAATCCCGTCCCTATGTCCATCAATTGATTGGTATTGACTCCGTTATCATCCAAAAATGGTGTCGCTGAATTTTCGTGACTTATGGATTGAAACTGTTGCGTAAATGCTCCTCCAATTCGTACCCTTAGACCATCAAAGGCAACGGAATCCGCTTTACCAGTTTCAAATACATTGATTCCCCTCTGATCATAAGCTCTCCAAAATTGCATGTCTTTTTGTTGGGCAAAACTGCTAAAGGACAATAAAATAGCTCCTGTCAGAAATAAAATACACTTTTTCATGATAGCAAAAATTAATGAGTTAATTAATTGGATTTAGTTTCATCTTAATATTGATCGTCATTTCATCACCCGTTTTGATGGTGCCAAATACCGCTGTTGGAGGATCCACCTTGAAATCGGTTAACTTTACATCAGCAGAACCTGAAAGAGAAATGCTTTCGCCCTCTGTTAAAATTTTAAGTAGAAAAGAAACTGTTTGGGTATTGCCAGCCAACTGGAGCCTTCCAGATACTTTCCAATCGTTCCCCCCCATCTTGATGGGCTTCTAACATATTAAAAGTTATTTCAGGATGGTCTTCTTCCTTCAAAGCATTATAGGCATTTTTGTCCATTGGCCCTTTACCACTTTTGAGCGACTTTACCGGCATGGTAATCTTAAAGGATTGAATAGCCGTCACCTTGCCCGCCGAAATTCTAAGTGATGCAGTTCCATTCGCTTCCGTGGAAATCATGTCCCAATCGTGAAGGGTAGAAGTCCCAGAAACTTTCATTTCAGGATCGGATGCAACTTTATAGGTCTGTTGTGAAAAAACCTGATTCCCATAAGTACTGAAAAGGACTAACAGGGAAAATATGGTCCATTTTACATGTTTATTCATAAGGGTTTGGTTTAGCTTTATTTAATAGAATCGGGTTTAAAAACATGATTATTTGATTGTTTTGATGGATCAAAGGTAAATCAGACCGTAAGAAAATCACATGACCTAAATCATCTTTTCATATGATATAATTTGTCAATTGAGTCGAGAATGGCTTCGACTCCGCTCAGCCACCGAAGTAGTACCTCGTGCACTTCTAGTACTATCCATTTACCTGGTGGGATGAAGCTTTTTTTGAGTGAATTATTGGTAAGAGAATTGGGCTTCGGCTCCGCTCAGCCACCGTGCATGGGTTGCTTTATAATTTTATAGCTGTTGATTTCGGCTGCGCTACTCCACTGGGATGAAAAATTTACCAAATGAGAAAAAAATAACGGAAATGTAAGTAATGAAACTACAAAAAACTGGATCTTTTATAGTGAGTGTTTATAACCAACCAAACTAATTAGCGCCAGATTACTTGGACATAAACGATTATTTCAGGTTCTTTAGGCCTGTCTGAGCATTATTTCTTGCCTCATCCAATTTTCTCCGCATGTCGGCTAAAACTTCAGCATATTTACCTTCTCCTACCAGGTTTTCGAATTCTTCTGGATCATTGGCATGATCGTATAGTTCTTCGTTATTCCCCAAAGCAGCTTCTCCCCACCGGGTATACCTCCACTTTTCATTTCGCAAACTTGCGCCATCATTGTAAATAGTATAAGCATGCCTTGCTTCAAGGGATGCATTATTTCCTTTAATCTGAGGCACCATGCTCTTTCCTTGAAGGATAGCCGGTTTTTCAGTAGAGAACCCAGCAAGGTCTACTAAAGTTGGATAAATATCCAGCAACTCAGTTATACCATCAGAACTGCTCCCATAGGCTTTTTCATATCCTTTACCAGGAACAGAAAAGATAACCGGAACCCTTATACTCCCCTCCCACAAGCTGGATTTTGACCAACATTCGTGTTCTCCCAAATTATAGCCATGGTCAGACATGAAAATAACAATGGTTTCATTTCTCAAATCCAGCCTATCCAAGGCATCCAATAACCTTCCAACCTGTTTGTCCATGAAGTTGACACTGGCCATATAGGCACTTATTGTCTTTTGCTGTTGTAGCTTATCCATGCCAAAAATCTTTTCATTTTGTCTTTTCAAAGCCTGCAAGGGAACATTGTCTCCAATTTTAACCGCCGGCAATACCACCTCATTGACAGGATAAGGAACAAAACTACTTTCGGGAGCAATAAGTGGCACATGTGGTCTAACAAATCCAACGGCTAGAAAAAAAGGTGCGTCTTTTTTAACCCTTTGTTTGTTGGTGCCACCTTGAGGAATTTTTCCCGCTCGGTTTTCCAAAACAGCAATGGCTTGACTGGCTGCCAAATAATCCGTCTGTGTTCCTTCCAGGCTATCGGGAATAATCATTTGAGCGAAATTAGAACCATAATGGAGGTTTTTGGGGGATAGCAGCTCCAACTTTCCTTGGCTCAAGGTTTCAGGTCCAAGTACATTGTAGGCATAATCCCAGGAATCAGGATCATCTCCCCCTACTGCACCTCTTTCTATTCCACCGGGAACCCCCATATGAAAAATCTTTGAAATTCTGGCGGTATAATAACCCCTTTCTCTAAAAAACCCCGCCATAGAAGGATGATCGGCCAAAGCTGGTGTCTCCTTTCTATAGCTGCCCAATTGATCATTGTTTCGCAATACACCATTTGTTTCCGGATACAAGCCACTCATCAGAGAAGCCCTGGATGGACCACACAGTGGAAACTGACTATAAGTCCTGGAAAACCTTACTCCTTCGGAAGCAAGCCGATCAAGATGAGGCGTGTGGTAATCCGTGTCCATATAAGGACCTATATTGGTATTCAGGTCATCTGAAATGATCACCAATATATTGGGCTGCTGGGCCTTTGCGATAAAGGAAATAGGAAAGAAAAGTGCCAAAATTAAACCATGAAAAATTAGGCTAATAATGCTCTTTCTAATGTTAACTGAAATGTTATGGCTCATTTTTATTTTTTTGGGCTTATCCAGAAATGGTCAAATTCGTGATGAAATGACTTAAAATTTAGGCATACGTTTTTTTTTAAAAGCACTTAATTAAGCTTCCAAACTTTAAAATTTTTATACCTGGCAGCTCGGGTATACATGTGACGTAAGCCAATTCTTCCAGAATCATTCAAAGGGAATAGGGATGCATCCCATTTGCAGATCAAATAATCAGAACTGTCATTTTTGTTTTGAATATGCATTTCAATGAAATTATTGTATTTAATAACCTCAATATGATAGGTTACGTCAGGTTTAAACAATCCTGTATTAAAATAATCGTCGGGCACATCTGTTCCTTTCAGCCCGTCTTTGTTGGGATTGTAACGTCGTAATCGAATATAATCGTTTTCGCCTGAATATTCATTAGCACCAAAAGCGGCATAACTTATATGATAAGTATTCATGTTATCAAAATACGTACGCATCGATGGCACCTTGCGTTTATCATTCCAAAGCGAAATATCACTCGGATAATCAGCATCGCCTTTGCCTTCCCCATGAAAATACAGGATGTTAACACATCTAGTAGTGGTGTCTGTCCGGGTATAATCGTATTCAATGGAGATATTTCCTTCAAAAGTTTGCTTGGTCCATAGCACTGTATGGCTTGAATCATTTCCATGTTCAGGGCCAGCAATAAGCTCCATTCCCTCTTTGCTGTTTATTACTTTGGATTGTAGCCCATCCAACATCCATTTTTGCTGCCAATTTTCCGTTCCGGAATCTTCGAACAAAAGCGTAGATTTTTCCCAGGGCGTTTCTTGCGAATTTTTATTATTGCATCCTAGAATAAAAAGGGTCAAAACAAAAATCAATAGATATGATTGCGTATTCTTCATTTTTTAGCTTTTGTTCTATGACACTATTTCATTGCCTTGTATCCCGGACCTTTTACTACCTGTCCTGGTAATGCCCCTGTATGTTCACCATTGTTGAGAACCTGCGTTCCATTGACAATAACGTGGACCATTCCTGTTGAATATTGCATTGGATTGTCGTAAGTGGCATGGTCCTGAATTTTCTTCGGATCAAAAATAGCCAAATCCGCATAAAAGCCTTCCTTGATTGCTCCACGCTTTTGGATTTTCAAATTTGTGGCCGGTAAGGTAGTGAGTTTGTACACTGCTTCCTCTAGAGATATCACTTTTTCATCACGGACATATTTGCCTAGAAGTCGTGCAAAATTACCATAAGCCCTGGGGTGGCTTCTTGATTTAAGAAAAACCCCTTCAGGAGCATAAGAGGCGGCATCGGAGCCAAAACTCATATAAGGCAATGCAATTTGTTTTTTACATTTTCTTCAGACATCATGAAATATACTGTCCCAACTCTACTGCCATCCTGAATGACCAGGTCCATGGCGGTTTCTACTGGAGAGGTATCGCGCATTTTTGCCACTTCTGCCAGTGACTTTCCAGTCAAATACTTTAAGCTATCGTTCTTAAAACCTATCAGAAGCATGTCCTCATAAGATTCAACCCCCATCATCAAACTTTCCCATTCATTGGTAGGCGTAACCATTTCTTCTTTTAGTCGTTCTCTAACTTTCGGGTCTTGTAATCTTTCTGCCCATTTCTCATAGCCTCCCTCCTGCACCCAAGGTGGCATAGCTGCATCCAGCCCAGTAGCTCCAGCTGTGTAGGTGTACATATCCGTTGTGATAGCAAGTCCAGCTTCTCTTGCTGAATCAATTTTGGAAACCACGGCGTCAAATTTATTCCAATTATTTTTTCCAGCCATCTTTAAGTGATAGACCTCTGCCCGAATATTGGCTTCATCAGCAATTTGAATCAATTCATTGAGGCTTTCCAAGAGTTGATTCCCTTCACTTCGGAGATGTGAGATGTACATGCCGTCGTATTGGGAAGCCACCTCACAGAGCGCTATTAATTCTTCAGTACTGGAATAAAAGGCCGGTGCATAAATGAGTGATGAACCAATGCCTAGTGCACCTTCTTCCATCCCCTTTTTAACCATGGCCTTCATGGCATCTAGTTCCTCTGTGGTTGGCGCTCGATTTTCATAACCTACAGTATGTATTCTTAATGTTGTCGCACCTAAAAACGAGGCCACATTTGTTGATATACCTTTTTCAACGATAAAGTCGAGGTACTCACTAAGAGAAGTCCAGCTAATAGGGTATTTAATATCGCCCTGCATTTCCTGTTCATCCTTTTTCATTTCCTCATTCCATGGACCCATAGAACTGCCTTCGCCAAAAACCTCCAGGGTCACGCCTTGTCTAATGTCACTTTGCGATTTCCCGTCTTCAATCAAGGCATCAACGGCCCAACTAAGCATATTGATAAATCCAGGAGCTACTGCCAGGCCTGTAGCATCAATTTCTAATTCACCTTTGGCTCCAGATAAATTTCCAATCGCCGAAATAGTGTCTGCTCTAATGCCAATATCACCTGTATAGGATGTTTCGTCGGAGCCATCCACTATTTCACCATTTTTGATTAGCACATCGAAGGATTCGGTAGGTGTACAGCCATTAAAAAGGAGGACACTTAATAAAATTTGAAGGAGCGGTTTCATATGCTTGCTTTTAAATAACTGATAACTAGCGCTAATTGCTACTTCTAAATATAAGGAAAATAATAAATCTAAACCTATCCTGCTTTTTCTTCAGGGGAAGTGATTTCATTTCATGATAAAAGGCCATTTGCCTATTACGGAATAAAGTAATCACATTATTCGGCCTTTGTTGGCTAAATAAACTTTTGAAGTTTAACCCTCCCTGTAAACATGGATCCTTTTGCCTTATCTACTGCCTGGGTGATAGGTTTCTTCAGCCCTTTTTTCCACATCTTCCCGGTAATAAGCAACCTCTTTGAAAGCACCATTGGCATACATTTCCGCCTGATCGTCAAAATGAAGAGATTGCGGGTTTCCGCTTTGACCTCCCGCCAATAAACTTTTTGCCCTTACCTTGTCTCCAAATTCAACTGCTGCAACAAAGCTGTTACCAGAAGATCCATAAAGTTTTTTCGTGTTTTCCTTTGCTGAGGCACCAAAAGAAGCCAATGCTCCCCAACGACCAGAGGCCAACCCTATAGGAAGACTGGCTTTATTGTCATCATAAGGCAAATCAATGGCTCCACTCAAGCGCTGAAAACGGTTGACTTCTCCCCAAGGAATGTTCCAGGCCCCAAAGTCTTCTTCAAGCTTAACAATTGCAGCTTCCATGGCTGATACCACTTCACTAGCATCATATTCCAGGGTTTTACCATTCTCTTGATTAAAGGGAATCAAGGCATCTGAGCTCCCTATGCTTTTGTTAAAGGACATGCCGAAAAAATGAGCCAGGGTCATGGCTACAGACTCCTCTCCGGTCTGGTAGTCCCAATCCCTAAAAACGGCAATGGCCGCTGTTAAATTTTCACTTGGGTCTTCCTCCTTTTCATAAGCCTTCAAGAGGATAGGAATCAAACGCTCAAAAGCAGGCAAATAAGGGTCATATCCCAAGGTTATCAATTCCTCCAAGGTTAAATTCTCAACCTCCGAAAGCAGATCCACGGCATGAATTCCGCGATAGTTTTCAGCATCTGGCGCCATGTAATAGGGATAATCTTCTTTTTTGGGACTGTAAGGGCCTGCTGCTGTAAAAGGCGTTGAATTGCAGTTTTGAATCCAGCCGGAAGCAGGGTTCAGCACAACGATACTTTCGTCTACTTCATGCAAACCTTGCCAGTCGGTAGCGGGATCGCTGCCATCAACAGGCCTGGAAAAATCAAAAGAAGGGTCTCTTTTGGGAATGAAATTTCCATGGAAATAGGCAATATTTCCTGAAGCATCTGCAAAAACAGTATTGTTGGAAGAATTGGTTCGAATGTCCATCATTTCCCTGAAAGCAGTGTAATCGCTTAATTTGGTTCGGGTAAAACTTTGAATCAAGGCATTGACAGGGTCCCAATTGATTTTAGTAGCTACCCACTTGTCGTCCAATTGATGGGTGACCGGTCCATGATGGGTTCTGTAAATGGTAAATGTTTTTTCTTGTAAACCTTCTGGACTCGTAAATTTTAAGGTAAGTGGGATTTCTTCTACAGCCCTCCATTCGTCTCCATAGGCATACTCCATACCATCTCCGACTTCTCGCACCTCTTCCATATACTCATCCATAAAATCCAGATGGGTAGAAGTGTGCATCCAGCCAGTTTTTTCATTGAAACCCTGATAGACAAAAAACTGACCCCAAGTAACAGCACCATAAGCATTCAGCCCTTCTTCACTAACCACATGAATTTCAGGTCGAAAATAGAAAGAAGTATGCGGATTGATCAGCAGAAGTGCATTTTCCGAAGCACTCAATTCAGGAGCAATGGCTATTCCATTCGATCCTTTAGGTTCATCATAGGGATCGGGATGAACCAAGCCATCCCCAAATTCCGAATAGGCAAGTCCTTTTTGCTCCTCGTAAAAGCTCCTGATCCGTTCCGTAGAAATTCTCTCAATATCTCCTCCTATAGATCCCTCACTAAAATACATCGGGAACCAAGGCTCGTAATGGGTCAATACTTTGGGTTTTACTTCCGGGTGACTGTATAAATAATAGTTAACCCCATCTGCAAATCCTTTACATAGCAACTGCAACCAACGTGGAGCTGCCTCGTAAGCAGCCTTTGCTTCTGCTTCAGTCATGTACAAGTTCGCTCTAAGATCGCTGTACAAGGCCTCCTCACCATCCAATTCAGCAAGCCGCCCTGTTGCCCATATATAGTTCTTTTCCACCCGTCGAAAATCATCTTCACACTGGGCATAAAGCATCCCAAAAACGGCATCAGCATCTGTTTTGGCATAAATATGGGGGATCCCATAATCATCCCTGATAATGGTCACTTGTTTCGCACGGGTTTCCCAACTCCTTACCTCATCGTCTACTGGTTCCTTACATGCCCAAACAAAAAGTAACAAAAAAGGCATTAAATAACGGTTTTTCATGCTTGGTGGTTTATAGTGAAGAAAAATCCCAGTTGGCTCACCCTTGGGTTTTAAAATATGGCTACCCAAAAGGAATTGCTTGTATACTTAATATTAATCAAAATTGCGTTTGCACACAAAAATTTTAACCGCAGACTATACAGATTTGGTTTTCATAAGGCGCCACAGGCTGATCAGGGTCAAGTAAATAAATACAATGATTAGCCTAGCTACTTTCAATTAATTTTATCGCGGCTTAATAATTCCAGTTTAAAAGATTTTTTCACCAATTTGTCATTCTCAATGAGTAAGTGACCGTATCTATTTATACTATTAACCTCTATGAATTTTTGATGCAAAATTAGGGACTAATTGTAAATGGAGCCTTAGTGTTTTGTAAAATGCATCGCTCCCATTGCTTTGTTAATTCTTAAAAATTTAATAAGAGATTTTATTTTAACCTCCTCATTTTCTTTATTTTGAACCTATCATAACAAACCTTCTGTTTCTTCCTGAATTATCTTAAAGCGAAGGTCCTAGCTCACGATGGAGACCTTAATAAAAAATGCCTTTCAAAAAAATACTTATAGATTGACGGTTGCAGAAAATACAGTATTTAGGGCAATGCTGTAGAATGCGCAGTATCGAATTCGTAACTGAGTGGTGCCAAAGTATACAGAATGTACTTGTAACAATTAAACCTAGAGAAGGCTTAATGTTATCAAACTGGTTGCGGATCGGAAGCCTAACTAAGGAAACAATTGCGGTTTATTGGTTTCCGCCCAGGTAAGGACTTCCATTTGATTTTACCAATGCTTCCATTAGTTCTGACTCGCTATATTCGCCTATTTCAATTTCCGGATTATGTATTAGTTTTATGGATTTGTATTTTACAAGTTGTGATGGCCCGGCGTGTACTTGTAATGCTATAAATCCGTCTAATTCTCCGTTGGGCTCTTGGTAGGCTACAGATAGGGTACCATTTATGGCTGTCCATATATTATTACCTACAGCGAGAATTTCATAAGAATTCCATTCATTCTTTTTAACTGCTGCTTCTCCTTTTCCTTCCCAGTGTAATTTTTCTCTACCACTTTCATGGTACAATCTCCCCCACACCCCTTCACCGATATCTGCTTGATACCCTAATGCTTCCTCGCCCATCTTTTGTGAACGAAATTGAATGCCTGCATTGGTGGTATTAGGAACCATTTTCACTAGAACTTTCAAATAAAAATCCTTCACTTTTTCTTCGTGCCATAGGAATTGATTATTGACTATTGAGTCTTTACCTTCCCCACCAACTATAGCACTATCCGAAACAGACCAATAACTCATGTCAGAAGAACTCCAACCGCTTAGGTCATGTCCATTAAACACGCTTACTACCCTCTGAGGATTATTTTGTGAACAAGAATTTAATACAAGTACAAATAGAAGAATGACTATTGGACTAAAAAAGCACTTTTTTAATAATTCCATATCAATGATTTGTTAAAATCCATTATTTCGGAATATACATAAAACAATTCAATAAAACATGAACAAAATTAGCTGATCATGCTCAAAAAAATAAGCGCAATTTACTGAGTGAAGTCAACTGGAATCGGAAGGTAATTGAACAAAGCCAAATGGTGGCTTAGTGGAGTCGAAGCCCAAGTCACACCTAAACCAGAAATCCAATATGGCGTTCCTAGTTACTATTCTCAAAAAAATAGTCAATGGAAAAACAAAAAAGTTGGTATTGTTGCTAAAAAAGGCAACAATACCAACTTGCATTAACTTCATCTCTTAATCTTCCAAAGTATTAAAACTCGGAATAATCCTTTCTAATTTTTACTATTTGATTAATTTAACCTTTGCCACTATTGGCCAATGGTCTGAAATAAATAGGTCCCCTTCAACAACCTTGTCCACTTGATGGGATTCTACTTCAAAATAATCGTTTACAAAAATATAGTCAATTGCATAGCCCTCCTTACTTTCCCAATCAGGCCTGAAACCGGTACTGGTTAACCCAGGTTCCGCAACAGGAGACTTAGAAATATAGGCCGAGTTCTCTAAGGAACTGAATTCTTTAAAGCTTTTTATTAAGTTTTCGTACAATGCATTACCCAAACTAGGGTGGTCTTTTCTAATATTAAAATCACCTGTTGCGACAACTGGAGCATCTCCGGCAATTTCCGAAATTTTCTTTGCCATTAATTCTGCACTTTTCATTCGGGCTTCCACACCTCTATGATCAAAATGGGTATTAAATGCATAAAATTTTTGTCCAGAAATTATGTCTTCAAATTGAGCCCAGGTAACTATTCTGGTAAGTGATGCATCCCAACTTTTACTACCAGGAATATCTGGGGTTTCTGATAACCAAAATTGAGAATGGTCGATTAGCTTAAACTTATTTTTATTATAAAATATGGGCGCATATTCTCCAGCGGTTTTATTGTCATTCCTTCCTGTACCTACAAAGGCATAATCAGAAAGCATTTCTTGAAGATCAAGTGTTTGGCTGTGAAGAACTTCTTGCATCCCTATTATGTCGGGTTTTTCTGAGGTTAAGTAAGATTTAACAATAGGGATTCGAGCTTGCCACCTATTGATTCCATCTTCAGGGTTATCATACCGGATATTGAAAGAAACAATTTTCATCGATAGCTCCTTAGAACTACAGGACAAAATAAAAACAATCGGCAAAAGCAACAATAAGGTTTTCAATAGGTTTTTCATTGGTGTTTATTAATTACATTCAAAGTAACAGTAAATTTCTAATTGGATAATAAGGGGAATGATTACATTTTTAAAATTAAAAATAAGTAGAGGTAAAATAACTACAGTAATGTTTTAAATTGGGCTATGCATATTTAAACAAATCGATAATATCCTTTATCAATACTAAATCATCCATGCATTGGGGTTCTGATTTTATTCTTTAAAGTTACAGAACTAAAATTAATTCAGCATTAAATTAATATTATGTAAAAACATCCTATAATAATAGCTGGTTTATCGGCTGAAATAAAGCAATTGTTGTCAGTCATTTCTTAATGAAACTGGGCATATAATATTCGTTAGCAAAAGCTAAATTACCCTAGTGAAAACATACTAATTTTAATCGTTTACACCTGAGTAATGGCATAAATCCACAATTATAGCCAATTGTTAATAGCTCTGTTCAATGCAATTAATCATAAAAAATATCGATTAAAAGCTTTTGAACCCCTTCAACCAAAAGCTCTCCACCACCAGGTGAAAAGCGGGCACTGTTTACTTCGTAACCACCCTCTAAAAAAGCCTTTCTATCCGGTACATAGCTAATGTTTCCATTTCCTGATTGCTCACAAACAATGGTATTGGTGAATGGTGATTTGAGCCTTATTGCCAAACTCAGTTCCACAAAGGCATCACCAGGAAATCCTACTAAAGCCAGTTCAGACCCAAATCCCATGACCTGTACTTCACTTAGAATGGCGTTCCCATCCTTCTTTAATGGCACTGTTGTGGTATACTGTTCTCTAGCGATTCTTTCCTTATTGACACTTTTTAAATCAATAATTCTCCATGCCTCCACTACGTCTCCGAAATTAGGTGGGGATGATTTACCAAACCTATCCAATATTCCCTCTGCCCAAATTACTTTCTGTTGGTCAATATTGGGTATGGGTATCGCTACTTCCATCCTAGCAACCTCAAGGGAATTGATTTCAAGCGGACGACGTGAGGACAGGGCTTTCATCACATCTGCTGCCAGAATAGTTCCAATCCTAGCTGACTCTTCATATTGCTCTAAGAAGGAATTGTTTTGTACGTCTATATGGTTTATGTTTCCTGAATTACCATTGGTATATACCGTTACCAATTCTTCTCCAAAGGACTTTTCCATCAGTTGGGAGACGACTCCAGGGAAATCAGCCGAAAATTGATTCCCTCCCACTATTGCCGGATGTAAGGCGAAATTCACCAATACTGCTAATGGCCTGTCATCCGTTGTCTCAAAAAGCACCACTGAGCCCAGAGGATCTACAGGCCCCATTGCGCGCTTGATGAGTGGGTTTAACCGCCCTGGATTTGTTCTAAAACTACCATCCTTCATTAAAAAGCGGCGGTTAAAATTTACTTTTTCTTCATAAAAACTCCCTATAGAGGCCTTTACGGGTTGTAGAGATGCCTCGGCCATTTGAATCGCTTTTAACAATTTCTCTGGAAGTTGTTTTAGGTACTCTAGACTCTTTTTTTCTGCTTCACCACCTATGTTTTTTAAAAATCGTGGATTCATTTGTGGTCCAGCATGGCAATGGGTAGCTGTCAGAATAAGGTTTTCAACCGGAATTTCTGTTTGGGTGGCTATTAATTCTCTGGTTTCAGCCACTAATCCATAAGGTAGGCTAATTAGATCCAAAGCAATAAATGCTGCCTTAACCCCGTCTACATCAAAAACCAAAGCTTTAGCAAAAAGATCATCATGGATTCCTTCTGATATATTCATCCCGTAGGAATTCCCCATGACACTGCCGATAGGAGGAGTTATCTTCAAAGATGCAGCGCCTACTTGTAAAGGAAATTCGGCTTCCAATGACTTTTGCTGGGTGACAGTAAAACCTTGCACTGAAAAACTACTTAGAAGAAACACAAAAGAGCAGAAATACTGCTTGCCGAAATGATTTATCTCGAAGGATAAAAAAGCCAATAATTTTCTGGAAAAGCATGTAAAACTCAATTTGTCAAAGATCAATTTATGCATGCCTTAAATAATTAAAGTTTTGATTTATGAAAGATTTCTAAAAGTTGAAGGAGAACTGATTCCTTAGAATTAACAATTCCATCCATCGATCCCCAATTAATAATTGGAATATACATTAAAATCACTAATAATCAATGGCTAAATTCATGGAAGTAAAACACCCTCATTTGGGAAGTTTAGTTGGATTTTAATCGGTAATGGAATTACAAACTCCAAAATAAAGGAAGCTGTATTCATAACTTACACCTAAATTAGGCAACGGAGCCAAAACCAAGGAACAAATCCCTAGGAAGGTGTACTTAATTAGGAAAAACTTTGTCCATTTCTATTAAGATTTAGAAAGCTTTGGTAAATTCCCTTCTCATATATGAATTCTAAAATCCGAGGCTAAACTACTCGCCAATTCCATGGATAAAAATGCTAATCCCCGTAGAAAATTTTTGAAGTCTGCAGCCTTGACTTCTGGCCTCAGCTCTATGGGTATATTGTCAGTTAATAGTCACCCCCTTCCCGACTCAGCCGTTCCAAAAAAACTACCACGTGAAGTTTGGGTCGCTGGCATCTCTCAAGAGGGTGTTTATGCGGATAAAGCTGAAGACATGTTGGACCGGATTTTCTCCCTAATGGACAAGGTGTTGGTGAACCAACCAGACATTATTTGTTTGCCCGAGGTTTTCCATACTGCCAACGTAACTAAAAAGTATACCCTAGCAGAAAAGTTAGCCTTTTCCAATACCGTACTAAGTAAAATGGCTGATTTCGCCAAATTGAACAACTGTTACTTGGTAGTTGCTGTAAATACGGAGGAAAAAGGTAAGATTTTTAATTCTGCCGTTTTATTGGACAGAGAAGGGGCTCGCGTTGGGGAGTACCGGAAAATTCACTTGACTGAAGATGAAATTAATAATGGACTTACCCCCGGTCCACTTGATGCTCCCGTGTTCCAGACGGATTTTGGAAAAGTTGGGATACAAATTTGCTTTGATGTAATGTGGGAAGATGGCTGGCAAAAACTGAAGGACAAACAAGCTGAAATTGTGTTTTGGCCATCCGCCTATGGAGGTGGTCAGAGTCTACAAGCAAAAGCTTTACAACACCGGTACGTCTTAGCCACTAGCACAAGAAAAGGAAGCGCCAAACTCTGGGACATTACGGGCCATGAATTGGCAAAAACCGGTTTCTGGGAGAAAAATTACTATTGTGCCCCTGTCAACTTAGAAAAAGCATTTTTACATACCTGGCCTTTTGTGAGGCACTTTGATAAAATCAAAGAAAAGTATGGACGAAAAATTCGGATCACCAATTTTCATGAGGAAGAGTGGTCTGTCATTGAGAGTCTTTCCCCAGAAGTCCTCATTTCAGCTATTCTGAAAGAGTTTAACCTAAAAACCTATGATCAACATAGGCATGATTCCGAAATGGCTCAAATCAAAGCCAGAAATACTTAATAATGGAAATTAAACCTAGGAGGAGAGTTTAGATGTCATCGGATGGTGGCTGAGCGGAGTCGAAGCCAAAGTGGTTTAATAACAGAAAAAACGCTCCCCTATTGGCCAGAAGCATTTCTTGAAATATTTTAGGATGGACTCTTTAAATTAAGTTCTAAGTTTTCATTGTTGGGCAGTGTAAAATAAAAAGTAGACCCTTTAAATCGTTCACTTTCCACCCAAATACTCCCCCCATGTTTTTCCACGAACTCTTTGCAGAGAATGAGGCCAAGACCAGTCCCTGTTTCATTGTTTGTGTCAGGAGTTGACACGCTTGAATCAATTCGAAATAATTTTTCAAGTCTATCAGTTGCTATTCCTACGCCTTCATCTTTCACGGTAACAAGAATATTTTCCCCATTTGTCTTTGCCGCAATCAAAACCCCTTTGCCTTCTTTGGTAAATTTAATTGCATTAGAAATCAAATTCCTGATAACAGTACTGATCATTTGCCTGTCAACAAAAACCTTCAATTCATCAGGCAAATCTATTTTGAGAGAGATTGATTTATGCTTAGAATTGGCATCAAAAAGCAGTTTATTTTCCTCAATCAGATCAACAAGATCAACTTCTTCAGGATTAAAGGTATCCCTTCCCGTTTGTGAACGCGCCCATTCTAACAGGTTTACTAATAAGTTCATTGCTTTCTGCGTCGACGTCTTAATATATCCTGCATATTCTTCTATCCCATCGTAGTCTTTTTCATTAATTTGTTCAATAAGCAATTGACTCAGTCCCATGATTGAGTTAAATGGGTTTTTAAGATCATGGGCAATAATCGAGAAGAATTTGTCTTTCTGGGCATTAAGGTCACGTAATTTCAATTCATTCTGCCGAACTGCTTCCGCCGCATTGTATCGTTCAGTTATGTCTTGAGTTACCCCAAACCATCGAATATCTCCATTTTCATAGCCTATCGGAATAGATTCAATCCTAAGCCAACGCAGTTCACCTTTTATGATAAATCGTCCTACCCAGCCAAAAGGTTTATGGTCACGTGCTGCTTCCTTATTTGCTGATATAAAGTGGTCTATGTCATCTTTATGAATTTTTTTATTCACATGAGCCACATCATCCATTACCTGGTCTGGACTGATATCGTGAATTTCACGCCATCGATCACTGACATATTCAAATTCCATGTGTAAATTTGCTCGAATCCAAAAAATATAGACGCCTACGGGAACCAAGGATACCAACCTATCAAAGCGTTCTAAACTTGAAGTAAGTGCCTGTTCAGAAAGTTTGCGCTCTGTAATGTTGCGGGTCCTGCAATACATTTCTAAATGCCCGGTTACTCTGCTTTTGACGAACCTACTTGTCATCTCCACCCAAACCGTAGTATTGTCTTTGCGTAAGAGCTCAATTTCTGTTTGATAATGATTGTCCTTTTCTGAGCCATTTTTATTGAAATTAACTATCGCTTTATTAACCTGATCATGGACAAACGAGAAGGTTGCTGAGGTAAACAAATTAGCGATGGGTTTCGATAAAATTTCTTCGGGTGCATAGCCCAAAAGTTGAATTATCGATGGACTCACATAGTCAATTAGCAATGTTTGGGTATCAATGCTCCATACTACTTCTTTCATGTTTTCGGTAAGGGTATGATACCTCCCTTGATTTTCAAGAAGTTCAATTTCAGCAATTTTACGTTGGGTTATTTCGCGTGAAACACCTATATAACCGATCTTTTCTCCTTGATCATTGAAACAAGCATTAATAGCTATTTCCACCCAAATGATATGCCCACTCTTATGGTTCTGTTTCACTTCTACAGTAACAGATCCATAACTCTTGTTTTTCACCTCATTCTTCAACTTCGCTATCGCCTCATAAAAATCTTCCTGAGAATCGAGAGATATGGTATCTTGAATTTTTTCATCCACTGCCTCTTCAGGCAATAGTCCTCGTAATTTACTTATGGATGGGCTAACATAAGTATAGCGGTAATTATTGTCCAGGGTCCAAATCACATCAGCGCTATTTTGCACCATCAAACGAAAGCTGTTTTCCTCTAAACCTTTTTCCTTAGGTATTCCGTTATTGTTTTCTTTCTAAAGAAATCCTTAATGCATCATTTGTCTTCTCTAATTTTTGAAGCTCCTTTATGAGTTCTTCTTTGGTTTTGTCTTTATAATTCAAAGTGATGCTTGTTATTTATGATGAGTTGCTTTCTTCTTTCCGAGGCAATTTTAAAAATGATTTTCCATCTAAAATTGTGTAATTCAACTGCCTCAAACCTATAACTTCCTTACCCAGTAAAGAATTAGTTAAAAGAATTTAAGTTATTTGAGAATATCATTAAGCTGTAACCTAAAGATAAACTGAGAAAGTATTTGAACCATTTACTCATTTAAAGTGACCAAATAGTTAGTATTATTCCATTAAAATACAAAATTAAGCTTTACCATGAGGTTTTTTCATGACGAAAATCAGTAATAACTAAAATTATTTGTTATTGTCTGGAAATGCAAAGATTAGAATGGTAAATAATTAGACGTTCAAATCTTTACCTCACAAAAATTGATTGATCCAAATGAAATCCGCTTTTAGCATTATAAAGGTAAATACATATATTTGTTATGTCTCCAAAAAACAACAATGGCTTGAGCTTTGGTAATAAAATTTTTCTTAGACAATTCGTTTGTCCCCACCGCAAAAAAACAAAAGATAAACTTTTAGAATTTATCTTATTCCTTAAGGAATTTTGTATTCCATTTGAAAAATTACAAAAACTAAATTAGACGGTTTGAGTAGGATTATTTATCTTCCTACCCTATTCACTTAAAACACTTTGGTATGCGTTTATTATTTGTTGGGATTGCTTTTGCCACTTTTTTCAGCTCCTGCAGCAAGAAAACCGAAAAGAAAATGAATTTTCAGATCAGCTTAGCTTTTCTCTGGACACAGTTTATGTGGATCCAGGAGATGAAATTCTTTACCTACAAGACAATCTGTACTATTCAGACCTTTCAGCAGACAAGAGTTACCTAATCAATTTCAATCCTAAGAATGTTATTGCAGAGCGCATCAATCTTGATGAATTAAAACTTGACAAAAAGATACCCTTTGAAAAAGAAGGGCCAAACAAAATACCAATTTATTTTACAGGATTCAGCATAAACAAAGAGGAACAGCTATTGGTATGGTCGTATCAATTTTATTCTATTTTTGATCAAGAAGCCAAAAAAGTAAAAGTCCTTGGACTAGAAGAAATAGCTGTTGATTATCTCAGCGATTTTGAAATACATCCGAAAACCTTTTTTGAAATCCCTGAACAGCCTGACCGGATATTGGGGGTTTGTATGCAATGGAATGACAACACTTATTTTATTTTAGATTTTGATCTGAAAAGCCTGGTTTATAAAAAAATAGACCTTCCTGAATTGAATAAATTCGATGAATACCATACAGAAATTATTGATGGTGGACAGAATACGGGAGGCTATGGCGTAAGCGTCTCCGCCATCGCCACACCTTGGAAAATCATTCTGACCAACAACTCTTTTAATGAGGTGCTTGTATATGATTTAAAAAAGGACAGCACCTATGTAAAAAGCTGGGATACAACACTATTAGGTTACCGAAAAAAATACACGCCCCAAAAAAGGGTAGAACATGGTTCTGAGGAAATGAATGAAGTTTTCAAAAAATTGAATAAGGAAATTAGTTACGGAAAGCTAATTTGGGATGAAAGCAAAAAGCGATTTTATCGGTTTTCTTCAAGTCAAAAATTTGGGGAGGAAGGAACCGACTACGACAAATACATTGCCACCGGAGCAGATGTTTACCTTAGTATTTTTGATGAAAACCTGAATATACTGGCCGAATCATTGGTTCCTCAATTAAATGCCCCGCCAAAAAAACATTTTGTCAAAGGTGGGAAGATCTGGATATTTGAAAACATAGAAGATGAAATGGCATTTGTTCGGATAGGAATAGAATAAGATTAAAATAATTCAAATTAACATGGCTTGATCAGAAACATTGCAACAAAATAATAGCACAAGCTAAAACGCTATCTGAGCGAAACCTCAGATAGCGAATTGGAAAATAACACTTGTGTTGGGTTAAGGCATAGCTCCTTGTCCAAAACTTCTTAAATTATAAGTCAATGACAACATGAAAAATTGTTGCAATACCTGGGTTCTCTCATTTTCAATGTAGACGTCGGTAACATTCCTGTTGATACTCGTGTTTTGGTTTAACAAATCAAAAACTGTCATTTTCAATTCGAACTTCTGACTAGGTGGGAACCTGTAACCCAAATCAGCATTCATCAACCAAACTGATTGGTCAAAATCCTCTCCCAAGCCAGTATACCACTGGTTGTTTACATTGGTGCTAACAAAAAATCCCCAAGCAAAATTCCAGTATAAATCCAGACTTGTACTTTGCGTATAATAGTTGTTATCCAGGCTTTCCTGCAAGCTACTTCTCACAATATTGTAATTCCCTCTGGTAGAAATATTAAAATCTAAATCTTCTCCTAAATTACTACTAATACCAACTCCCGGTCCCAGACCAATATTTCTATTAAAATTGGTCTGCCCGTTAATTATTCCTGGTTGATTGCTGAAGTTTGCCCTGGCACTCAGATCAAGGTTACTTTTAATGAATTTCAGAGGAAATCCAAAAGAAAAATAACTGCGAAGGTCCCAATATTTATCAAGGTTTTCAGGTCTACTCAACTGCCCACCTTGCCTTAGCAACACATCCCCTTGAATTAAGGTATCCTTAGTGGCAATATAAGTTGCATTTCCCAGGTAGTTAGACCTCACTGATCCCCCCATGTACATAAAAAATGACTTGGACGTTTCTGGATCTACATTTCTAATCCTGGTATACAGTCTATGTTCATACTCTTGCTCAAGTTCTGGATTACCAATTGATATTTGAATGGGGTTACTGTTGTCTATTACATCTTGTAGCTGTCTTACTGAAGGCGCATCAGTATCACCCCGATAGTACACTCTAATATTGGTATTTTCATTCATGTCATACATGAAAACCATTCTAGGGACAAAATTTTTAAAGGTCCTATTGGTGTTTTCAAATCCAGGAAATAAACGATCACTGTCTAAAATGGATACCTGGTAATCAAATGAAGAATAAACCCTGATTTTATCTTTGTTGTAACTGTACCCTAATCCTACTTCATGCTGTAAATAAGTGTTTTCAAATTCATTGGTTAAGGTGGAATCTAATTCAAATAGATTGGACTCCATTTCTCTTTGTGCTACCTCCTGTTTCGTTGTTCCAATATCATTTCCAACCTCATATTCGACTCTTAACTGAGAATAATCCCCAATAGGCTCAGTATATTCAACTTCTAATTCGTAATTGAAAGAATTTGCGCTGCTTAAGGAATTTTGGATTAAACTGTCCAAATTATTTGTCTGGAAATCCCGGTTTACAGACACCAATCTGGAATCACTATTGGAATCGCTCAAACGAGTATCGAACTGAGTAGACAGCGTTCTCCCCTCTTTATTGAATTTGTACCGGTAAATGAAGTCATTTAAAAAGCTGAAAGACTCATTTGTTGAGTTGGTGATATTTTGCGTATCATTAATCGGGGTATTCTGGCTAAAAAGGTTTTGAGCATTTAACCTGCTATTGGCCGATCCCTTTTCATACCTCAATCTAGGCCTCCAAATGATAGCATGTTTGTCAGCTATATCATAATCAAGCCTTAGATCTAAACGATGGTTTTGGTTATAATTTTCGTCATTTCTAATTTCATCATAAAATTGTAGACTGTCACTTGAGAGTATGTATTCACGTGATGAATTTTGATTAAGAAAATTGGTGCTTTCATTGAAAAAATAACTCCCTGTAATTTTCGCTTTACCCTCGTCAAACTTATCGGTGAAGTTAATTCCCACAGCATTGGTATTGGTCACGCCTGGTTGTTCACCTGTGGTAAGGGGATTGCTATTCCTTCCTCTTCCGCCTCTTCTATCGTCCCCTCCACCAAATGCACCTGTGAGGTCATCGGCTGAGAAATTTTGCTGATTGATATTGTTGCTTAGCCCCAAAATGGTCAGTCGCTGCGCACCATTAAAAAAATTAACACTCCCTCCTACCAAATAATTATTATCTGAACCATAGCCCGCAAACATTCTTCCAAATTCCCCTCCTCGTTTTTCTTTTTTGGTGATGATATTGATGGTTTTTATGGTTTCGCCATCATCAAAGCCTGTCAATTGGGCCTGAACACTAAGTTGATCTAAAAATTCTATTCTATCGATGATTTCAACAGGAAGGTTTTGCATGGCCATGGCTGGATCATCTCCAAAGAAAGGTTCCCCATCTACTAAGACCTGCCCAACTGTTTCCCCCTGGACTTCAATTGTATTCCCCTGCATTACTACACCTGGCATTTTCCGAATCAACTCCCCTGCACTTGCCTGAGGCCTGGTTTTAAATGCACTTGCATTTAAAGAAACAGTATCTCCTTTCATTTCCCCTGCTAGTGTAGCTGCTTCTATTTCATAAGCCTCCAACAAACTACCCTCTTCCACCATATCAAATGTCCCTAAATCGCTACCTGAAGGTGTCGCTATTGCCTTTTCAAAATCTTCAAATCCAATAAAGCTGATAGTTAGCACAAAGGATGAAACCTTGGGTTTAGCAAACTGAAATTGGCCTTTTTCATCTGTAAAAGTATTGGCCAAAGTGTCTCCTGCTGTATTTTTCACGAAAACATAAGCCCCAGGTAATGTCTCACTCGTCTCTTTATCCTGCACTTTCCCCCTAAGATTACTTTGTGACCTTAAATTTCCGTGTATAAAGAAAAGAATAAAAATAAATAATACAATTTTATTCATAATAACTTAGAATTAGTTGTAATAATCTATGTTTAAATCTAAAGGTTGGTATACAAACATACAAAAATCAACATAATTTTTAGTTAATTTTATATAAGTGGGATTGTAATTGATTAAACGGGAAATGGCCCTTATAAGATTAAAATTTCCGGTAAAATCAATGGTTAATTTTGATTTTTTAAAAAATACACTCTTTCCAATATTATTTTGACTCAAAAAAACCAGATGTCTAATTTTAGAATGATTGTGGAATTTGTAAGGGATAAGAAGAGGTAATTGCGAAATAAAACTAGATGGAGATTAGAAACATTTTCCACATCGAAACGTCGCCTTAGCGGAGATCAGAATCCATGATATATAGAAACAGAGGCTGGGAGCAGGTCGAAAATCATGATATAGAAACGTGATTGAGAGGAGATCGGAAACTATCATTTGAAGACACGGGGGCTGAGCGGAGCCGAAACCTTAGTTTCTGCATCCTAATTTGTTAACCATAAATATACTATTGCAAATTACCCCAAAACAGGAACGTTAGGTTCCAGAAACGGTACAAAAACCCAGTAGTAGGATTATTTAACCACAACAAAACACTTTTTATACAAACACTTCAAATATACCAGTATAAAAACAACCGTCTTATCTCGATTTCTTTGCATTTATGTAAAAATGTCCTTTAATTCAATATTGATTTACACTGACACTATCAACTATGCAAAGAAGGGATTTGATTAAAAAGCTTGCGCTTTTGCCATTAATGGGAAGCCTGGGATTTAAAGAAACGCTATTAACTTCAAATCTGGATAAAGCGCAAAAAAGTCGTTTAATCATCGATACCCATGTAGAAACCTGGAATTTTGATGATCGATTCCCCTTTAAGCATCCTGAAAACCCCAACTTAAAAGTGTCCATAGAGGCACCTATAGAAAATCAGATCAAACAAATGGCGGACTTTGGGCTTCGGTATGGCGTTTTAATAAATCCTCGTTATTATGGCTGGGACAATTCCTATATGGCCAACTGTCTGAAAACCTATCCCAACCATTTTGTAGCGCATGGTTTACTTAATCCCGAAGACCCTAAAATTGTTGATAACTTAAAGTATTGGGTAAAGGAACATGGATTTCAGGGAATGCGGTTCAGTCCCATATATGATCCAAAATCAACCTGGCTGAATTCACCGGAGCATTATCCATTATGGAAAGAAGCAGAAAAATTGGGTGTGGTATTCAACTACTACATTCTGCCACATCAAATGCCAATGTTGGAAGACATGGCAGAAAGATTTCCCGGGGTAAAAATCGTAATTGATCATGCTGGAAAACCAGACTTGAAAGCTGCGGATTGTTGGGAAGAGTTTAGAAAGATGTTCCGTTTAAAACGATTCCCTCAGGTTTGGATAAGTAATTCTGAACCCTATGAGATGTCTGAAATCAAAAAATACCCTTATGAGGATACCTTACCCTTTTACAAGGCCATTTATGAGGAATTCGGTCCAGAACAACTTATTTGGGGCACAGGCTATCCCTTTCCACGATGGGAATTACCTATGGATCAAGAATTGGAATTTGTAGACAAATACTGCTCCTTTTACACGGAACATGACAGAGAATTACTTCTTGGGAAAAATGCCCTGAAAATATGGAAATTTCCAAATAGGGCTTGATGCAGCACAAAGCAATAGTGAATACTTAATGTCTTCTTCAATGTTTATCATTTCAGATTAAATCGGATTTTCTCGCAGAGTTCATGATGCTTTATTTACTCCTTCTTTTGGAAAATTGGTTGTATTCTACACACTAAGTGTAATTAGCGGCCTGGGCCAACCTTGCTTATATGATCTAATCTTCTTACCGGTGACTGAGCCAAGCTGAAGTAAGTAGAGTCAAAGCCCTAGTCCACGGATTATGAACAATCACCATTGGTATTGGAATGGCAAATTACACCTGGATGGGGCCATTGATGTAAAACGAAACAGTGGCTGAGCGGAGCTGAAGCCTTAGCTTCCAAATGTTAAATCGTTTTACTATTTAACATTTAACTACAAAACGAATACAACATAAATAAATCATTGCAAGTCACACTAAGGAAGGGGGGCATGAAATTGCCTTTTTTCACCTGGTTTTACAATAAGGTTAAATAAACCCTATACAATTAAGATGACGAAGTAGAAACAAAGACTGAATACCGCAAACCAAAAATATAACTTTAATAAAATCAAATACACATTTAAATAAAAAAACCACCAAAATATAAAAATAATATAACAAATCGAATGTACAATATTGATTAAATATCAATTAATAAATAGACTTCCTCACTTTCATGTATCACCTGTCACAAATATTAAAAACCGTTCCTATCATTAATTTATTTTCACAAACACTTAACTTGAGCTTTTAAATTACAATTACTAATTTAGTAAGATCAAAAAAATAATACACCCTTAAATTTAATGAAATGAATAATTTTAAGAAAATGTTTTATCTTTCAGCTTTAATACTTACGTCTTCCATATATCTATCGGGATGTGGGTCTAGCGATGATGATGAACCTTCAGGATGTAACAGTCTTAACTGGTCAACTGAACTTAGTACTGAAATTACGGCCTTAACAACAGCTTTTACCACCTTTGGGCAAAACCCAACCCAAGCCAATTGTAACAACTACCGACAATCCATTGTTAATTATATAAATGCATTGCGACCCTATGGGAATTGTCAGGCCTTGTCAGGCCAATCAAAAGATGAATGGCAAAAACTAATAGATGATTATGAAGATAATTTAGGAGCTATGGATTGCTCAGAAATTTAACAAAGTAAGATTCATTACTTGACATAAAGGATTTGATCTAAAAGAAATATACCACTTCTGGTTTAATACTTTAGGATCGAATCCTTTTATATTTATTTTTGACCTATAACCATTAAAATTTCATTGGTTTTAAATTCTCCAAATGATATCATTCTATAAACTCTGGAGTAATTAAAAAATTTACAGTCATTTAATATGGTATGTTTTGCATTCAAATAATCAATAGAGGAAGGAAATTTAACCTGAATCATTATCTACAAATATAAAGCATACCTATAAATTTGATTATTTTATGAAATTTCCAATTTTATTTATTGGTTGTATTTTTATTAAATAACTTTTTACCATTGTTTTAACCCTAACAGGACACATGAGTTATTATACGCTATAACCCCTTTTCATTTTTAACCATTCTGAACTCCTGCAGTAAGCCAATTTAAAGGTTTTTAATTACCTTCATTAAATGCTAGTGGTTCAAAATTTCCTTAAAAAATACCCAACAGGATTTCAGTTAGAAATTGATTCCTTTAAACTGAAAAAAGGTATCCATATGATTCAGGGTGAAAATGGCGCAGGCAAATCTACCCTTTTTAAAGCAATAGCAGGTTTACATACCTTTGAGGGAAAAATACTTTTAGAGCATTTAGATCTTAAAAAAGCCCCCTTAAAATTTAGAAAAAAAGTGAATTATGCCGAGGCTGAACCGGTTTATCCGGAATTTCTGAATTTAAATGAACTCATCCTATTTGTTGCCAAAGCAAAAGGAGCCTCAAGGGATCAAATTGAACATTTGAAATCGGTCTTTGGCGTAACTGACTTTATGGCAACCCCTGTTGCAACCTATTCATCTGGGATGCTTAAAAAGGCGTCTTTACTGTTGGCATTTCTAGGCAATCCAAAATTGATCATCCTAGATGAACCATTCACTACCATTGATAGGGCCTCTCAGGAGAATCTAATTGATCTGATAAAGTTTCAAATGTCAGTGGGGGTTAATTTTTTGATCTCCTCCCACCAAACCGAATTCATAAATAGGGTTCCTTTCGACTCTGTGCATACCATTTCTAATGGAAGGATTCATGAGCAACTATGAAATATATATTTATAAAGGCTTTTGTCACCCCATTTTACAAGGCTTTTTTTGGTTTCTTTGTTGTAGTCTTTATTGTTTTGGGGCTTTTAATGGAAGCTCCCCAGCATGTCAAGATTGGTGAAAGGATCTTACAACATCCCATTGCTTTCGCTACCTTGCTTTTGCTATTTCTAAGTTATGGCTGGCTCCAATACCGCTTCCATATTAAATTAATCCAAGAACCTAAATACCAAGTATTTCATCAATTGGCACTTTTTAATGCCAAAGATTTTTCCAGGTATCATTTGTTAGTCTGGGTGTATAACCACTTGTTACTGCTTTTTTATGCCTCCTTTTTAACTTATTTGTCATTAGAAAACGGGTACTGGTTTCAACCATTAATCCTCTGGTTTTTTGCTAGGTGTTATGTTTTTCGCCCATAAGGACTTATTGTTTTCCATGCTTTCGCGGGCATTACCTGATCAAAAATTCATTCAATTAAAGCCTTTTGGATTAAAATCCATCCCTCTAAAGAGAGCCTACTGGTTGATCGTACATCTAAAGGAAAACAGACCTCTTCTCCTGTTGGCATCCAAGATCTTCCTATTGATTTTACTTCAACTGTTCTTTTATTCCTATACAACAGATACCTATGACGAAAGGTGGTTACAATTTGGGATGCTCTGTGCTGTATTTATCAACTTCCCCATTTGGTTGGAGAAAAAAGAATTTGAACAAGGTAAATTAGGCTATTTTCTTAATCTACCTCGTCCTTTCCTTAGAAAGGCCTGGCTTCACTTTTACAGTACCCTTCAAATCCTCGCCCCTGAACTTTTGTATTTGTTGATTCATTTTCCAGACCTTTCAGATGTTAGGCAGGTTCTTTCATTGTTACTACTGCTCATATCCTTGAACCTCGGCTTATATGCATTGATCAATGCTACAAAAGCAAGTGCTTACTTGCCCAGAAATGCCGTCATAAGTTTCTTTTCACTTTTTTTTCTGATCATTTTCGGTTTTCCTGTACTGCTAATTTCAGGCCTAGGATTGGCCGCTTTCCTAGTATCCATTCGTTCCAATTATAACCAATGATCATTAATGGCGGAGCAGAAATCAAAAGGTGACTGAGCGGAGTCGAAGTCAGCAGAGCCAAACAGCTATATTAGGAATTTCAGTCGGATGGTCATGGGTAATGGAATTGCAAATTCCAAAAGATAAGAAGGTGTAATTACAAATTACACCTGGATGGGCGAAACAGAAACGGTGGCTGAGCGGAGCCGAAGCCTTAGTTACCGCATCGTAACTGGTTACCCATAAATATAGAATTGCAAATTATCCCTAGACAGGAATTTCCGTGTTCATTTCAAATAAAATTTATCACCCGTCCATTTGACTGGGTTATTTTTAATGTATTCAGATATATTTTGAAATGCTTTTTCATCGCGGATGATGTGTTCATAATAATTGCGTTGCCATAATTTTCCCTTAAACCCCAACAAACCAATTTGTCTGGTAACAGATGATTTATATCCTCGGACCATTGCCCCAATATTATTTGATGGTGATTGTAGGGGTGTTTTCAAAACACCCCTACAATCATTCAATTCTTTGGGTTCGGGCGAATGCGATTCGCCCGTAACGAATATTTCGATGATGCCGTGGATGTGGTTTGGCATAATTACAAATTCTCCCAATTCGACATTTGGGCGAATTTTGGGTGTATTTAACCATTCATTATGTGCGATTTTACCATATTCATTCAATTTCATTTTGCCATTTTCAACCTCTCCAAAACGACAAATCCTGTCCTGACAACAAATTGTGATAAAATACAATCCTGCTTGCCCATAATCGTATCCCTTCAACCGGATAGACCTACGATGGTGGATATTTGGGTTGTATTTACTCATGAAAATCAAATATTATCCAAACTACAAATTATTTTCAAAAAAATCTCAACCCCAACAAACCAAAAAAACTTCACCACAAAGAGATAATCCCTCTGTGATGAAGTCCTTTTAACCATTAATAAATGGCCTAATATTTAAATCTAAAAAGCCAATTAATACATTTGGCTTTTATTAGAATCCTTATTTCAAATCATCAAACAGATCCAATAGTTGTGCGATAATCTTGTCGGAAGCAACTTCTTCTACACGATTGGTGGACAACCAGGTTTCGTAACCGCCCATTTTATGTTGGGCAGGAGTTGGCAAGTAACCAAATAGGCCATTGGCCAGGGCTATGGTAAAATGGTCTTTCATTGGGCTTTTTTCCTTCAATTCTAAGCCGATCTCAACAAAGGTTTCAAAAGGAATGGCACCAATACTCAAGTCACCAATTTTAAAACCTTGGATGATTACATCAATATCATCTGGAAAAGTTTCCATCTGCTTGATTCTTGCCGCATATGTTTTTTCAAGGCTATGTCTTCCTTTTACTGACTCTGGCCTTGCATTTACTTCTTCCACAAATTTGGCCAGTTCTGGACTTGGTCTACGCACCTTCAAATTTAAACTTGCTTGCCGGGCTCCCAATTGAACCCAGTCCTGATAATTGATATCATTGTAACCTTTCATCACTGCGTTGGCAACATCATCTGCCACCACCTTCATCTTACCGTAAGGAG
This sequence comes from Cyclobacterium qasimii M12-11B, assembly GCF_000427295.1. GTDB lineage: Bacteria > Bacteroidota > Bacteroidia > Cytophagales > Cyclobacteriaceae > Cyclobacterium > Cyclobacterium qasimii. Next base: position 98,098 of record NZ_ATNM01000191.1, read on the forward strand.
GGTGCTTTACATTAGGACCACGGAAGTTAATATTGTTTATGTCACCTGAAGTACCATTTGACATCATGGCCACAAAGCCAGGATTTTGACGGTCTGCACCAAGTAACTCTTGCATTTTGTCAGCAAACATACCAAAATAATCGGCAGATATTTCTCCTTTAGGAACGCCTCCCACATAATGTAGGGAGTAATTGGCAAGAAGCGCCAAAGGCCTTCCATCAATTGCTTGTATGGATAGGTAAGACACTTCCGGATCAGTAGGTCCAGCAGGTTCCAAAAGGTCAGGGTTGCCTACGCCAGGATTCATTTTGGCAATATCAGTACCACCCAAAGGATTTGGTATAGCGGTACCTGGTTTCATTTTCCACCTTCTGTTGAATACATGTTGGGGTACATCCACGGATCCCCAGCCAATTCTGGCAGGTTCCAGGTTTCTTAAGGCTATCTGAACTCCATCTGCAATTCTACTTGCCATAAAGGCTTGGTATTCATCCAATGGATCTCCTTTATGCCATTCTCTCCCTTTATTACCTACTCCACGGGCACTTGTGGCTGAGTGCGTATGGGTAGAAGCGATCAATACATGTGATGCAGGAATGCCAGTAGCATCCTCGATGGATTGCTTGGCAACATCAAATACCTCCTGGTCTACGCCAACATTATCGACAGTTACCAGTACCAGTTTTGTTTCGCCATCGTCAAGGACAATGCTCCGCGCATAAAGCTCGTCATGAACATATTCTGCTTCAGGGGAATTCCAGTTGCCAATGATTGGCCCACCTAATTTTGGCGTAATATTGCTTTTGTGCGCTCCTGCCTGGAAAAACCTGTTGTTCCCTTGAGAGAAAGCAGGAATACAAACAAGGTAGGCCAAAAGCACCATACAAATGGTCATTCCATGTAGTCTTATGTCCTTGGCGGACAGACTATTTTTTTTTGATAACATCTTTTTCATAGCTTATGTAAATAATATAATCGGATTATGCAATAGACTTACTTTTGTGTAATTGGGTTTAAGATGGGTCAACTTGTTTATAGGCTTCCAAAACAGCTAAATCGCCAGCTTTTCCTGGCATACTGGAACTATGTTCCAGACCTAAAAAGCCCCGGTAACCTTTGTCCCAAATGTGTTGCAATAAATTTTTATAATTGATCTCTCCAGACATGGGTTCAAAACGACCAGGTGTATCCCCTATCTGAAAATAGGCAATTTGATCCCAGGCATAATCTATGCTTGGCATTAAGTTCCCTTCCTGGATCTGCACATGGTAGACGTCACAAAGTAATTTTACACTAGGGCTATCTACAGCCTTGGCCATGGAGTAAGACTGAGGCAGAGAATGCAGGAACATCCCTGGATGGTTTATTTTATGGTTCATGGTTTCCATTACCATCACCAAACCATGAGGTTCATAGATTTCAGCGACCCGCTTTAAAAGTTCCGTGGCATTGGCCTGTTGAAAATCCCAGGGCAATTTAGGATCAGCCATTCCCAATACATTGTGAATAAATTTGGTATTCATTCGCTTGGCTACTTCTACAGAAGCCCTGACCTCCTTAAGCACATTGTCTCTGATGCTTTCATCCCTTCCCGCAAAAGTCACCTGCTTGAAATCCATTGTTCCTACAAACTGACCGAAATCCATCCCCAATTTTTGGAGTGTGTTGCTGATCTTGTTTTGTTCCTCCAATGGACGTCTCTGCAAAAAGGTACATTCCCAAGCGTGAAACCCATTGTCATGCCCCCACCTTATCTGATCCTCCGGCGCCTTTCCAGCAACGTCAGCAAACAGCCCAAAATCGGGTGAAAATTTCATATTAAATGGGCTGGCCTTTGCTATTGCCTCTCTCCCTAATGGCAAACTTAGCCCCGCAAAAGTAGCGGCACCTGCAACAAGACTATTCTTAAAAAAAGTTCTCCGTTTCATAGTATTGGTTTATTTGGGGTTTAAATCAAGGAGTCAGGTTTCCAAAATACTTGACAGCATGGTTGACATCTTCAAGATTATCCTCCATTTTGTGTTCACACTCTGCATAAATCTCACCATCAAACTGCTGTCTTTTAAGCTCTTTGACCACTCCTTCGAAATCAATGATTCCTTCTCCTACCATCACATCATTGGCAGATTGCTTGGCAGCATCCAGGTCCTTGAGGTGAAGGCTGATCAAATGTCCTTCAAGTTTTTTAAGGCTTTCTATTGGGTTTAGCCCACTTCTGGTCCAATGTCCCAAATCTCCACATGCTCCGAAGTTGGGGTGGTTTTTAATGGCCGAAAGTACAGAATCCGGATGCCAGTAAATACTACCGGCTTCTTTGGAATGCTGGTGTAAGGCGATCTTGATCTTATACTCTCCGGCAAGCTGGTCAACCATGTCCCAATGCTCTCTTTTGGGTTCCGCTACCAGGTATTCGATTTTTAAGGACTTAGCCAGTTCAAAAGCTTTTTGCCAACTTTCCTTGTCTTTTGCTTTTCCCACGTACATGGATTTCATTTTCAATCCATTGGTTTTCAATAGCTTTCTAACCGCCTTTGCATCTGAAGGGCTGAGGTCTGACATGGTTTTGTCACCAAAGTCTTCACCCAACTTATGAAAATCAAAGCCTTCAACGTATTTCACTCCGGTAGTTTTCGCTTTTTCCAAAGTGATGGGAAAAGGAAACCTATTGAAGGAATACAAGGCTACTCCAATGTTCCAATCACTTTTATTGACTGACAATTCATGTGTGGGACTTTTTACCATACTTGCCAAACCAAGCAACAGTACTGGCAAAGCAATAAACACCCAATATTTTTTTAACATAGTCTTCTCTTTTGCTATTGATGTATGAAATTTTCTTTATTCTGAATTTCTAATAAAGGCCATCAAGTCAGCAATCTTTTGCTGATCAAGCTGTCCTGCTAAGCCGGGCATAAGGGACATATTCATTCCCTTTATGGCTTCAATATCTTGCCTGTTAATTGTTTTTTCAACTCCTGGAGAAGTTCTAAGACTGATCGCAGCAGAAGTTTCATTCATGATCATTCCCTGGATTATTTCGCCATCCTTAAGTGTCACTTCCCATAAATCAAAGCCAGGCGCTATTGATAAATTGGGGTCCAAAATATTGGCCATAAGGTCTTTTGGATGCCAGTTGTGCAAGGTGCCTAGATCAGGCCCGAAGGCTACACCGTTCTTACCTCTAAATTGATGGCAAAGGGCGCAATTTTCTATGTACACTGATTTTCCAGCAATAGGATCGCCATTTATCTCTAAGGCCTTTTGATAGTTTTTATTGATCTCCTCACCTTCATCTTTGGTCAGAAGTTCCCTGGCCAAATTACGCGTTGGCTCATCTCCATTGTTCATTAGCTGTACCCTCATTTTCCAGCCTATTGCTTCGGTTGGTATTTTCCCAGATTGTATGGCGGCTAACAATAATTTAACGCGTTCTATATCACTCATAAAGGTAGATAAGGCTACATCTCTAATCTCATGAGTTAATGAACTCCATTTCGTGAGCACGTATTCCGGTACTTCTGTACCCTTTATGTCACCAAGTGCTTGCATGGCAGCTATCTGGAGGATTATTGGTTCTGAGGTAGCAATCATGCCTTTCAATTGCTCCGCATAAGGGGCCACATCTCCTTCTGGAAGAAACCTAAGAACCTCTGCTCTCCTACTCTCCGAAATGGATTGGTCTGTGGCGATGGCCATTGCTTTGTCCATGCTGGATTTCAGTAAGGCTTCGTCCTTAAAGTCCATGGTTTTGATTAGGTTCAAGGCAGACTTTCTTAGATTGGCATCCGGGTGCTCAAAAAAGGCTAGAACTATTTTATCCAGGTAAATTGAAAGCGCTTCTTCATTCTTTTCATTCCGTTTAATCCCATCAGCTATTCCGTCCAGGACAGGGGCTTCCCAGCCCTTTCCACCAGATAAACTGAGGGCAGATTGAAGCAATTTTTCTGCTTCTCCCTCATTTTCATTGGCTGTAATCATGGCTGTTAATCTGCGAATCAAACTTCCATAGGCTGGAACATCTTTGTCAAATCGCTTGAGTACAGTTTGTAGCAATGGTGTATTTTTGGAAGAAGATGCAGACAATGCTGCAATTTGTACCCATTCATCTGACAAGTCTTGGAACAACAATTCTTCAGCTACTTGAGCCGCTTCAGGCGTCTCAATAAACCCTAATGTACAGAGCAGTTGAAACCTTACCCTGGCATTTGGATCCGATTTTAATTTAAGCAATGCATCAATTAATTCACTGGATTCACTCAGGTGCATTTCTGCTAGCTTGATCGCATTTTCTCTAACGCCCGCTTCAGGGTCATTTAAGGCTTGAATGATTAGGTCGGTGCTGAGCCCTTTTAAACCTTCTAGAGTCCATAAAGCGTGTAAACGTCCTTCGGCTGAATCTTGATTTTTAGCCATTTTTTCCAAATCTGGAATTACTTCCTGATTTTGCGCAGTAACAAGTAGTCGCTGTGCATTGTTTCTCCACCAGTTGTTTTTACTGGCAAGGTGTTGGACCCATTCCTGAGGGCTTTCATCTCCGAAAGTCAAGCCTGATGTCCAATCTGCTTTCCCTGTTCCTTCAGGAGTAATTCTGTAAATTCTCCCCATGCCTACACCATCAGAAAGTCCACCTTCAGCTACAGCTTCGTCAGACATCCACTCAGGATGCTCAATGATCCTGCGGTAATAATCCAGCACGTACAAAGCCCCATCAGGCCCTATATACATGTTTACTGGTCTGGACCAGGAATCTTTGGAAGCCAAAAACTCCTTATTATCGCTTAATCTTTCAGCAACGAAAGTGGCTCCTTTTTCCTTTAAAATATCCACATGCACCAGGTTGCTTACAGATTCGGCAACAAAGACTGCATTGTCAAACGGGGCTGGGAAAGCACCACCCAGGTAAGCCGTCAAACCACTAGAAGAAGTCGTCAGCCCAACCGGAGTAAAAAGCTGACGATCTGGGTTGGTGGTTATTTGAAAAACTTCTGTTTCCTTACCATGGTCAGAAATGGATTCACTCGCATTGGAGACTAGTAATCCTGGATTCCTGGAAAGGTAATGGGCTGCAATGACTTCGTGGTAAATATGGTTTTGATTGTGGGTCAATAAATACCTGCCCCAACGGTCATAGGTATGGCCAAATTGAGAACGGGTGGAAGCCAATTCTGCCACTTGAATGTCTGGTCTGAATCGAACAGAATGTCCATTGGCATTTTTAGGCAATTCGGTACTTCCTGGACTATTAGGGAAAACAATGGTAGTACCTTTGTCCCCGAATTCCTCCTCATATTTTCTCGTACCTATGTGTCCAAGGTGGGACAAATGAATCCAGTTGTCCAACCCATATACCGGATTGTTGACATTTACATGGGGATTTGAAAGAGAAAACCCAGTCATTATGACCTCCCTAATATCTGCTACTCCATCTCCATCAGTATCTTCCAAATACAACACATCCGGAGCATCTGTAATCAACACCCCTTTTTTCCATCTTAAGATACCATTTGGCAAAACCAGGTTGTCAGCGAAAATTGTGCTTTTATCCATTACCCCATCATCATCTGAATCTGACAGCAATACGATCCGGCCAGTACCACTTTTATCTATAGGGTAACCGGGCATTTCTACTACATATAACCTCCCAAACTCGTCAATTTCCATGTCCACCGGATCACTAACCAGAGGCTCATTGGCAATTAATTCCATTTGAAAGCCTGGTGCAAGTTCGAATGAGGCAATGCCATCTTCGGGGGCAACCGATCCATCCGTAGAAGGCCCATTACTATTTCCTCCACAGGCTTGTAAAAAGCAAATGGCAGAGAGGTATAAAAAAATGAGATGGTAACTATATCTTGTGTTTTTCATTGTATTATTTGACTAAAATCTCCATTGTTACTGTTTAATCTACAATTGGAGTTACAATTTTTTCTTTAAGCGAACGGCATTCTCCTCGTCCCAAAACCTATCAATAATCGCCAGGGTTCTATCCACCAAAACCTGTCCGCCTTCAGCCCCTACCACATTGCTTTGACAAACGGCACTGTACCCTCCACCTGCAATGGCTTTTTCTGTAGGCAAGTAAGTTCCTGGACCTGCTAATTGAACAACAAAAGTTTGTAAAGCCTTGCTCCTGGCCTGAATACGAATCCCGTAATCAGTAAACAACTCAAATTGATTGGTGGCGATTGCTGCATCGCCAATTCGCAACACGTGAATCTCTGAACTGTAGGTAGCTTCAGGGTTTTTCTGCTGTGCTTTATACCTTTTCAAAACATCTCCAAACCAAGTCATCTTGGCATAAAGCAAAGTCGCTTTGTTGGGATCTACAGCTATTTGTTCCTGGCAATCTTTTACTACCTTTTCTGATTCTATGTATTCTTCCTTGGTAATGATTCGCATAGGAAGTTCCAGGTTTTCCATTTCGTGATGAAAAACTACATTGCTATGACGGTCATTTTTTACAATTTCATAGGTGTTTTCCACAGCCCTTATGATTCGTTCAGCGATGTCATCCATTCGGGTCTTTTGGGCAAGTTCCTGCATTCTGGCCAATCCAGCTTTACGGTACATACTGTGTGGAGATTGGTCACCTGCTGCTCCAATCCAACCTAAAACACTTACTTTCTGTCCAAAACGACTTTTTAATTTCTCTCTTACTGGATGCCAATAGTCAGCATTGACAGTGGTCTTGTGTTCAAACTCCTGCGCAGGACAGGCCACGTCCACACTCATTGCCAACAACTCATCCGCCTCGTTCCAAAAGAACAAAGCATTCATGTCATGGTCTTCATAGCCTTCAAGGTTTTGAAACTCGTCCTTGTTGGTATTTCCATACATTACACTTGTGCCATCTTTGTAAACTGTTCGTCGATTGTATCCAACGGCGGCACGTTCCATTCCCCAGGTTACACTTCCTTTGCTACGGTTTGCCCAAGCATCCTCAATGCCATCGGCTACACTTCTAACAAACAATGCGCGGTAATCCTTGACCTTGGTTACCCCTTCTTCTGGAATCGGATAGATAAAAGAGGACTCTTCCAAATCATCTTCCAAGACTGGAGCGGTATGGGTATGTGTTGCGCTAACGATGATTTTATTTACATTGAAGCCAGGGATTCGTTTGGCTACCTCATCTCTAAGTTCCTGCCGCAAACGGGCGGAAATATACACCAGGTCACAAGAAACAAATACTGCGGTATCCAAACCAGTTTGACCATCTCTTGATTCGATGGCCACTATTCCAGCATACAGAGGGGTATCGGCCGTTTCTGCAATTCTCATGTGAAACTGTCCCATTAGCGCCACTGGTAATTTAGGACTAATGTCTGCTGTAGCTGCTCCCAGGTATAAATCATTGGCCTGTAATGGCACGTTTAACCAAAAGGTCAATGCCAGTAACATACATAATCTCACCATAATATTATTGTTTATCATTTAACTTCTTTGTCCCATAATTGATCAATTACTTCCACTGTTCGGTCTACCAAAACCTGTCCTCCGACAGGCCCTACTATATTGCTGTGGATAATTGCACTGTAAGCCCCACCATTAACGGCACGCTGTGTCGGTAGATAAGAACCCCAGTCAGAGCTGCCTGTAAGTTGTATTACGAAGGTTTGTAAGGCTTTGCTTCTGGCCATCATCCGTATGCCAAAATCCGAAAACAATTCAAATTCATTGGTGCAAATGGCAATGTCTCCCAACCTGATCACATGCAGGTCCATAGGATACATTGGTTTAGGGTTATCCAATTGCTTTTCGTATCGTTTCACTGTTCTTTCCTGCCAATTCATCATTCGATAAAGCGCGTCAGCAGCCTTCGGATCCTCAGCAATTTGTTCTTTTGCATTTGTTACAAAAGCTTTGGCTTCCAAATAGTTTTTTTCAGTTACCCACCTTTCTGGTAAAGGCAATTCCTCCACCTGATGCTTAAATACCAGCTCTGAATGCCTTTCTGTAGCTACAGCATCATAAGATTCGTCTACTGCTAAGATTATTCGTCTGGCCAGTTCTTCAGTTCTGCTTAGGTTTCTTAGGTTACGCATCCTATCATCAGCCTCCTTGCGGTACCTGATATGCGGAGTAATGTCTCCAGCAGCCGCAGCCCAGCCCAATACATTGACGTCTTTCCCATATTTTTCTTTAATGCCCTCTCTTACTGGATGCCAATAATCTGCGTTGACAGCATAACGTCCCTCTACTTCCTGAGATGGACTTGCTACCCCTACTACTATTGAAATAAGCTTATTCTGATCATTCCAAAAAAACAAAGTGTTGACATCATGGTCTTCAGAACCTTCTAAACTTCTGAATTCAGGTAAATTTGTTTTACTGCTCATCCCTGAAGTACCATCAGCATAAACAATCCGTCTATTATAACCTGCAACGGCATAACTCATGCCCCAGGCCACAGATCCTGGTGATCGGTCATGATAGGCGCCAACTATTGCCGCAGAGATTTTTTCAACGAAAAATTTCCGATAATCCTTGACCTGAGTAACCCCTGTTTTGGGAATTAAATATTCACCATCTAAAGCCAAAACAGGTGCGGTATGGGTATGCGTAGCGTTAAGGAATATTTTGTTTTCGTCTATATCCGGCAATTGCTTTTTCACTGCTTGCCTCACCAGCGCAACCAAATCAGTGGGGATATAAAGGGCGTCACATGAAACCATAATGGCCAGATCACCTTCTGCCCCTCTGGTTTCTAAAACCATAACAGTAGCAATCAAAGGGGTTTCGGCAATTTCAGCAATCCTCAGATGGAACTGCCCCGTAACTGCTACAGGCAATTGTGGGGTAATGTCTACCGTACGAGACCCTATATATAGCTGCGAAGCCATAACAGGAGCAGCTAGAAAAAGGGTTATACAGGTGACTGTTGCTATTTTTTTAAAATTTTCTTTACCATTTTACAGCAATTCAATTGTGAAGCATCTTAATCCCAATGAGTTGGTCAATTATTCTGGCCAAAGTTTATTGATCATTGCTACAGACCAGTTCACTAAAATCTGTCCTCCTTCGGGGCCTACTTCATTGCTCTCCACGATTGCAGAATAATGTCCGCCACGAACGGCTTCTTTTGTCGGTAGATAATTACCTGGTCCCACCAATTGGAGCACAAAGGTCTGCATGGCATTGCTTCTGGCCTTCATTTGTATACCGTATTCAGTAAATAGCTCAAAAGGATTGGTACAGATCACCACATCACCAATTCGCAAAGCGTGAAGCTCCACTGGATACATGGGTTGTGGATTTGATTTCTGAATTTCATAACGGTCCACTACTTTACTGTACCAGACAATTCTACGACTGAAGATTTGAGCGCTCTCGGCATCTTTCATGTCTTCAGCCCTCATTTTAAGGGCATGGTTGTATTCTGTTTCAGTCACTACTCGCATTGGTAGCTCAATATTGTTCACCTCATGCTTTATAACAGGAGCTTCATGCTTGTCAATTTTTACCGTTTCATAGGTTTCATCTACTGCACGTATAATTCTTCCAGCGATCTCATTGAGATGGTATTCATTTCTGAAATTTACCTCACCAGAATGTTCAGCAAAATCAGGACTCTTGTTTTCATTGCGCAAAGCGATCATTCTCCATTCTGCAAATTCATCATATCTGGGTCTAGGCGTTTGGTCACCTGCTGCCCCTATCCAGCCTGCCACTACCAATTGCTGGCCGTATTTTTCCTTTAGGCCTTCACGTACCGGGTGCCAATAATCTGCATTTACGGTGGACCTATTTTCCACTATTTGTGCTGGGCTTGGTACATTGATACAAGTGGCTACAAAATCTCCTTTTTGGTTCCAAAAAAACAAGGATTGAATGGCTTGGTCTTCAAAGCCTTCGACTTTAATAAAATTTGCTTCATGGGTACCTCCATACATTTTAGCTGTACCATCTTCATAGACAGCCCTTCTATTGTAGGCTACTTTTGCATGGCTAATGCCCCAAGAAACACTACCTGGTTCACGCTGATTATAAGTAGTAACTATGGTTTTAGCTACCCGATCTGATACAAATTTCAAGTAATCCTTTACCTGTGTAACTCCTTCAGGGATATTGTATCGATTGTCTCTCACAACACCACCCGTGTGGGTATGGGTGGCGTTTATAATAATTTTTTTTGTATCCAAAGCAGGCAGGCTTTCTTTCACCTGATTTTGGATCATTTCTTTTAATTCTGTGGGTATGGTGACCATATCACAGGAAACCAATACTGTCGTGTTCTCCCCCTTTGATTCCAAAACAATGACATTGGCTGTCAAAGGAGTTTCTGCAACTTCCGCTATACGAACTGTCATCTGACCATCTACCGCTACAGGTAGCTTCGGGGTAATGTCTACAGTGGCTGCACCAACGTACAAATCCTGAGCAAAAACGCTATTTGGTAGTAACTGTAAAGCCGCAAATACAGTGAAAAATGAAATGGCTAAAAATAGGTTTTTCTTAATTTTTGAAACTCTAAAATTGATATGCGTTTGTTTTTCCATAATGATAAATTAATGATTTATTTTATTTATCAGGTCCGTTTTTATACAAAGCCTTGGTTTATATCCATGGCTGAAACTTTTCTGATTAAAGTGGTAATACTGAGGTTACCACATGGTATTAATTATTGACAGTGTTTCCTCCACTAATTCATCCCCTCCTTTTGGGCCCATAAGGGTACTTGCTGGAACAGCTCCATAAGCACCGCCTTCGATGGAACGCTTGGTTGGAAGGTAAGAACCTGACCCTGTTAGCTGAACAATGAAAGTTTGAATGGCTGGGCTCTGTGCTTTCATTTGCATTCCATAATCAAGGTAAAGTTCAAAAGGGTTTGTTGCAAAAACAGCATCACCAATCCTTACCACATGAACTTCTATGGGCATTTTAGGCTGGACTTTTTCCAGCTCATACCTTTCAGACACCACTAAGCCTCTTCTTAGTTTGCTGTAGCTAATGGTAATGTCCTTGTACCACCTTGGGGTTTCAATCATGGCTGGATTGTCGCGCACCTCAGCTTTTAATTTGTCATATTCAGCCTGCCAAGTTTTGGCCTCCTTAGTGGCCTCAGCTACGTCCTCTTCGCTAAGCAGTCGTCTGGAGAGGGGTACTAATTTCATTTCATGTTTGAACTCAGGCTGCCAATCTATATTGGCCTTCATTACAGGAAATAAATCTGTAACCTCATCTACTATTTGCTTAGCAATATACTTACGGTGAGCATTACTTCCTCTTCCAGTCCCTTCCTCAGCAAAACCCAAGAGTTTTTGCATGCGTTCTTCGGCTTTTGAACCGACCATTACATGAGGGGATTGATCTCCTGCTGAACTGGCTTGCGCCAAAACATATACTGAGTCACCCAAACTTTTTCTCAAAGCCACTTTGGTGTCATGCCAAAAGTCTGCTGATAATTCGTAAGAATGTTCGCTTACCTGTGAGGGAGAGGCAATATTGATAATGATACCGGTCAATTGTTTATTTATGTCCCAGAAATACATCAGGTTTAAGCTATGGTCTTCATAGCCTTCAATATGACTAAATTCAGGTGAATTGGTATTGCCATACATGCGGGATTTACCATGCTTGAGCGCCTGTAGCCTATTTAATCCAACGACTGCATGTCCAAGCCCCAGGCTCATTCCTCCTGGTTTTCTTTTTCCCCAGGCGCTAATAACTCCTTCAGCTATTTTATCTGCTGCAAAGGGTATATAATCTGAAGGGGACATTGCTGGCTTGCCATCCGCCATCTGTTCCAGGCTTACCCCGTAAATATCTTCTACAGATGCAGTTGATGCTACATAAGGAGCCGCATGGGTATGGGTAGCATTAACTATTATTTGCTCTGGCAAGATAGAAGGGATCGCTTTGATCACTCTATTTCTTATTTCATCTCTCAAATTAGCTGTAGCCCTCATCCCATCACTGATTCCTACCAAGTCGCAACTTATCCAAATCGTTTTCTCAGAATTTGTCCCTTCTCCCGACTCTAATGCCAGAATAGTGGCTGTGACAGGATCCATTACCCCTTCAGATAGTCTTGCATGAAATTGACCTGCAACCAGTACAGGCATATCAGGAGTAATGTCGGCTGTAGACCATCCCACTTTTAGGTTATCTTCATTTTCAGATTGGGTATAACCCTGGAAGGATATAACAGATAAAAAAAGCAGGGTGAAGAATTGATGTTTTAAGAAAATCATTTTAGGCTTGGTTAATTTCAAAGAACAGTGTAGCAACAACTGAAATAGCTATTGCCACACTGTTTTATTATTCTTATTTAAATTAATCTCTTCTTACTCCCAACCCGGATTTTGAGTAAGTTGAGGATTTAATGAAAGCTCCTGAACAGGAATAGGATACATATACAATTTATCATCCCATGTTCTGGTATTGCCAGGATAAATCACCCTGTATTCACCTGTTTCCGGATCCGTAGCCCCTACATAAGTCAAAGGGTTCTCTATGAGTTTACCGGCTTTCCACCTGACAAGGTCTTCCCATCTTGTACCCTCTCCGGCAGTTTCAATCCTTCTCTCTCTACGGATCTCATTGATTAGAGGCGTCACAGGAACTTCCCAATTTGGCCAATTAGGATCTTCAAAACCTACATCAACCATTAAATGAGGCATCCCAACTCTGTCCCTAAGAAGATTGATGCTATTGTCCAATACTTCCTGCGTAGCTTCTCCAAGTTCAGCTTTGGCTTCTGCATAGGTAACCAACACTTTACCATACCTATAGGTAAACACATCAATAGTGGTTTGATTTTGCAACCTGTCCACTTCGTAAGGGGAGTATCCTTTTGTGATGTAATAACTTGTGGTCACATAGTTATTGTCAAATTCAGGCATGGTTCGGTAATCAACGCTTCCATCAGAGTAAATTCTATAGGGGCGATCTGGAACATAGATAGACTGTTTCATCCTAGGATCCCTGTCTACAAACTCATCCTCAAAATTTTCATCCCCTTGATATAAAGGACTTAAGGCTATTGGAAGCCCATCTTTACTCAAATAGGACTGTACAAAGTCTTTAGTGTAACCTGTATGTGGCTCACCTAATGACCTTACATTATTATGCATGCGAATGCCTTCGATAAACCTTTGGAAAAAGATGACTTCAGAATTTCCGGTGAGATTCTGCTGAACAAAGAGGTCAAAATAATCTTGTTCTGGGTTACCTGTAGAATAAAGGCTAAATTTACCAGAATTAATCACTTCTTCAGCAGCCTCAGCCGCTTCAGCCAAAATCACTTCATGGTCTCCTAAACCATGGTACTTTCTAAAAGTACCCTCAAAAAGGCAGGCATCCGCTTTGAAAGCCAAGGCGACATATTTGGTCAACCTGTTTTCGCCAGAATCTTCGGGAAGGTTTGCGATTGCAAAGTCCAAATCCATCAGCATATTTTCAAATACTACCTTTCTGGAATCCCTGGCTTTGACCAAGCCTTCAGAATCTGTTTGCAAATCCTCTTCATACCATGGAACATCTCCAAAACGTTCGATCATTTTTTGGTAATAAAAGGATTTGAAAAACCTTATCTCACCTTCATACCTTAGGACCAGGGCATCTTTTTCCATATCACCTATTCTAGCCAAGGCATAATTGCAACGTCTAATCGGTTGCCAATCACTTTTGCCCCATCCTCCGCCAGTAGCAGGTATAACATATTCACCCCAGAGGTAAGAATTCCTATCACCAGGTGCATTGTTATCAGATTTATCATCAATTCTCCAATTGACCTGAGGGTCTCTCAAGTCAATGTAAAATTGATTGGCGTAAAGCTCAAGATCTGTGGAGGTGCTCCAAAACTGGGCATCACTAATTTGATCCAGGGGATACCTCTCCAAATATTCATCGTTACAAGCAGTAGTTACTACGAGTAATAAAACAGAAATATATATAGTTATCTTTTTCACGATAGTATTATTTAGAAATTGATATTAGCACCTAAAGAAAATGAACGGTAAATTGGGTAGTATTGGGCCCCATTCATTTCCGGGTCAGATAAATTCTTGTACTCGTGAATGCCAGTTACTTCCCAGATATTATTTCCTGAAACATACACTCTAACCATTTCCATTTTGGCCCTTTGGGTCAAAGCCTTAGGAAGTGTGTAACCCAAAGTCAACTGCTTCAGCCTCAAGTAAGATGCATTTTGCAAAAACCTGGTTTGTACAGCAGTAACATCAGACCCACCTGAGACCATTGGTCTTGGGAAGTAAGCATCTGGATTTTCAGGTGTCCAAAAATCAGAGAGCAATTTATTGTGCGCATTCCACTCACTCGTATAACCACCAAGCCAGAAGTTATTGCTCAACCACACATCCCGTTTGGCCACGCCTTGGAAAAAGATGTCGAGATCAAAATTCTTCCACTGAAGATCTGTCTTCACACCAAAACTGTATCTTGGTGTATTGTTACCTATAATGGATCTGTCACCAGGATTATCTAAGGTGCCATTGCCAGGAGAGATCTTCCCGTCATTGTCAAGATCAGCAAATAGAAGATCACCTGCTTTTCTTTCTAAACCTACCAGATTACTGTGATCCAGTTCTTGGGCTTCTGCATCTGTTTGAGCAATTCCTGTGGTGGTATAGCCCCAAATTTCTCCTATTTGCATGCCTTCATAATAATCAGAAATTAATCCTACAGGGTTACTAAACCTGGTAATCTCTGAAGTATAATCTGAGAAAATTAGATTCACACCCCACCTTAAGTCACTGCTTTGTTGTCTCCATCCTACTGTAAGGTCCCAGCCTGTTGTTTTTAAATCAGCTGCATTTTCTCTTGGCTCACTTTCAGCTAATACAGCCGGCAGTGTTTGAGACCTCGTCAGCATATTTTTTGTATCCCTGCGATATACATCAAAAGACGCATTCAATCGGTTTTGATAAAGGGTGAAATCCATACCAAAGTTTCTCTGTGTAACAGTCTCCCAAGTTAAAGTGGGACTTACCAAACCTGGAGCGTAAACGGTTAATGGCCTATCGTCATTTAACAAGTAGTTGATGGTTCCAGCACTAAACGTTGCTATATAAGGGTAATTTCCTGGGACATTTTGATTTCCAAGATTACCATATGAAAGCCTTACTTTCATCATGTCAAAAGTGCTATCCAGGTTACCAAAGAATTCTTCGTTATCAATTCTCCATCCTAAAGAAAGGGAAGGGAAGAAAGCAAACCTATCGGCTTTTGGAAATTTGGAAGAGCCATCATATCGCCCATTAAATTCCAAAAGGTACCTACCATCATAATTATAATTAAAACGGGTAAAAGCACCTCTTATCGCGTATTGTGAAGCTGCATCACCCACATAACGTTCTCCATAAGCCAAATTCATGAATGGTATAGATTCAACGGTTAAGTTTTCTCTTTTCGAATAGAAATACCTGGAATCAAGGTTTTCCTGATTAAAACCACCCATGATTTTAATGTCGTGCTTACCAAAGGTATTCGCATAATCTGCATACGCATTGAGCACATAGTATTTATCATTGTAATTACTCTTAGTTACTTGGCTTGGATTGGTAAAAGGGTAATAACCGCTAACAGAACCATCTACGAAATACATTGGCAATTTTTTATAATAATCCTCTTCTTCAGTATTCTTAATATTGGACGTATATTCAAAATTGATCGTGGTATTTTTTATAGGAGTAAGTTGTAAGGAGCCTGTTAGCCAAGTATCTTGAATTTCTCTTTTCCTATGCCCTGCTTCTCTGTAAAACTGCACCGTATTAGGAACAGAGCCATTTGAAGCATAATTGCCATCAGGAAAATAAACTGGCCAATTGCCCCATTGGTGCCATTGGAAAGGGCTGTTTCCTTCAGGGAAATGATTGGTGGAATTATTGGGAGGGAAAATATGGTTGCTATTGTTCATGGATATTTTTGTTCCAATTTTAGCCCAATCCGTAATCTTATAATTCAGATTCGTCATGAAATTGTAACGCTTATATTTCTCATCAAACTGCTTATTTATCCCTTCCTGATACAGGTAATTTAGCGATGTATAGTAATCAAACCTATCGTCTCCTCCAGTAATACTGGCGGTATATTGACTCATAGGATAACTGTCTCTCATTAATTCTTTGGCCCAGTTGGTGTTGCCACTCATCAACCAAATATTTGAATTTTGTGGATCTGGAAAGGCTGAAGGTTGGGTGGGATCATTATAATGTGCAATGATCTTGTCTTGATAAACGTCTGTAAATTGGTAATAAGGCACACCGTTTCTAGCAATGTTAGCCGTGTTCATGTAATTCATTCGCTCCAAGGCGTCCATTCCCTCGAATTGAACAACCGGTGTATTTACTGCAGTATTGAAAGAAAGTGAAATGGAGGGCTTGTCACTTTTACTTCCTGATTTTGTTGTAATCAAAATAACCCCGTAGGCTGCTCTTGCACCATAGATAGCGGCTGAAGCAGCATCTTTTAGTACAGATATACTTTCGATGTCATTGGGGTTAATCAGGTTTACATCCATTGGCACATTGTTTACCAAAATAAGTGGTGAGCCACCATTTATAGAAGTAAATCCACGAACATTAAAAGTAGCTCCACCGCCTGGGGTTCCTGTATTTTGAGTGATATTCAGGTTGGAGATTTGTCCTTGAAGGCCTTGACCAATATTGGTGATGGGTCGATTTTCAAGTACTTCTTTACTCACACTGGAAACGGCTCCAGTAAGGTTTTCTTTCTTCTGTGTACCAAAGCCTGTAACGACTACCTCGTCCAGGGCACCAATTTCTTCTTCCAGGGTAATATTGATAATTGTTTGTTGGCCTACCACTATACGCTGGGACTGAAAACCTATAAAGGAATATACCAATGTGGATCCTTCAGGAACAGTAAGGGAATAATTTCCATCAATGTCCGAGGCAGTTCCTATGGTTGTACCCGGAATAGCGATAGTAACTCCAGGTAGAGGTTCTCCTGTTTGGTCTACTACTTTACCAGTAACTTGTACATCGGCAAGCTCTGCAATGCCCACCCTTTCGGTCCTTGTTTCCCGTGGGTTGGTACGGACATGAATATTGCCATTCACCTGCGTGAAACTCAGTTGTGTTTGTCTTGCAACATTTTCAAGCACTTTGTAAACCGAAATATTTTCCTGACTGATGGAAATTCTTTGGTTTAGCATGATCTTATCATCATTGTAGGTAAACTTAAAATCAGTTTTTGATTCTATGTTTTTGAAAAACCGTAACAATGTCTTTTCTTTTAAATCAAGTGACACCTTGACCTCATCAATTGTTTTCCTTTGTGCATTACCGGTATTGGCTAGCAGTACAGTACAGAAAATCAATTGGATGGCAAAGCCATAAAACAATCTCTTGGACACCATAATAAGTTGTCTCAGTATATATTTATTCATAATATTGTATGGTTTAAGTTTTAGACGACTTAACTATTGCCTTCCTCTTTTGGTGGAAGGCTGTTCAAAGCAGGGTCTCATTCCCCCCAGAATGGGCCCTGCAATTGGCACTGCTAACTTGAATCAATGTTTGCCATGTTATTCGTTTTAATTGTACAGTTCAACTTTTCTATTTTCGATCCTGAAATTCAGACCTGAAGTAAGGTTTACTCCCCTCAATACATTTTCAAGGGATTCATTTTGATAGGTGCCAGAATAGACCCAACTTTTTCGAATCTTCCCCGATAATATTAATTCTACACCAAACCAGTTTTCAATTTTTTTTCTGCAAATCTCAAAATTGTCGGAATTAAAAACGAGTACATTGTTTTTCCATCCTGTCACCTCAAGGTTGTCAAATTCGCTTTTATATAAGTCTCCACTTTTTTCCATGATCAGCATCTCCTCTGGATGTAAAGCCACTTGATTCCCCTTTTCATCTTTTACCATTACTTTCCCCGTCAATAAGGCTACTGACAGTTTATCCTCTTCTACCTTTACATTAAAGGAAGTTCCCAGAACTTCTATTTTGGTATTCTCTATTAAAACAGTAAATGGTTTTCCATTTTTCTTTATTTCAAAAAATCCTTCCCCTTTTAATTTTACCCATCGATCTGCAGTAGCAAGGTTGGATGAGTAAGTGATTTCACTGGAAGAATTGAGATAAACCTTGCTACTGTCTGCCAAAGTAATGACTGAACGATTCCCTAAGCTCGTACCCCTTTTAATTATAAAAGCCTCGTTCAATTCAGTAGTAGGTAATGAATAAATGAAAGCATGGTAATACCCCATCCAGGCACAAAAGCCAAAGATGAAAATGGCTGCAATATTTTTTAAAAAGTTATTTTTTTTTGGATGTATAAACGTTCTACTTTTTTGCGAGTGGTCTATATCCGCATTCATTACATTCTCGAAAACATCTATATAGGTGCTATCACTCATATTTTCACCTTCCTCGTAACCTACTGCCCTAATTATGGCAATTGCTTTTAATACAATGGCTCGCTTCTCAGGATGTTCTGAAAGCCATTTTTCCCAAAAATGTTGGGTATTCTTATCAGGGTTTTTTACCCAAAGGATAAAAAATTCATCTGTAAGAAAATCTACTAACTCAAAGTCTTTATACCTCATCCTATTACTATCGCTCTTCCGAATTATTTTTGATCAACAAAGATCTCTTTTAAAGTCGCCATTGCCCTATAAACAATTTTTCTGGCAGATTTAACGTCTGTAAACTCCATCGTTTCAGCCACTTCTTTATAGCTCATCCCCTCTTCATATAATAATAATATGGCTTGACGTTGCCTTGCCGTTAATTTTTGGAGCGCTTCTCTAACCATTTCCTTATTAGCTAACTCACTTTCTCTCTGAATTAAAATAGATTCAGGGCAAATTGAAATGGGGAAAAATTGCTCATTAATATCATCATACCTCGCTTCAGAAAGTTTTTCAACTTTTAAATTTTTAACAATTTCTCTTGTTAAAATTTTAAACAAATAAGCTTTAATACACAATATCTCTCCCAAAGAACCCCTTCTACGCCTTAGGTATATAAAGATATTCTGAACGCAATCTTTTATCAATTCACCATCTTTGGTTATCTGTGAACCGTAATGAAACATCCTCTTGACATAAGTGCGATAAATAAAATTAAAAGCCAATTCATCCCCCTTATCAAAAGCCATCCATATCTCTCTGTCAGGTTTTCCTTTTATGGCTTCGAGAGGTTCTAGATGATTAGCGGGTAACTTAGGCTGAACGGAATAATTATTTTTATTAACTATTGATTTCATTTCTAGTTAGTGGTAAAGGTTGATCATAGTCCTCTATAAAAGAAGAGCATTAAAACGCTAAAAACAACCCCATTGAAAAATTATTTTTTTCATAAATGAATAAAATAAGTACATTACCCATGCTAAATTTAAAATAGCCAAATTTTATATAATTTTACGTAAAATAATGAAATATTATAGGGTACGTGCCCGAAAAATTTTATGTTAACTATAAAGTTATTGGTAAAAAATAAATAAAACTTGACATATTGCTAAAAAGTATTAAGTCCTAAAAACCGGTTTTGGGAATAAGTAATTTCAAAAAGAGTACGTTTTCAACAATTATACACCGGACTACAACACAGCAGTTGTTAATAAACCCATGGTTTTAAACAACACTAGAGACCTGAGATTAACAACAATCCATAATTCTTTTATAAGAGCGCTGCTTTCCTTATAAAAGAATTATTGTAAAATCATCTCCTGAGGAACCGGATGATCCACCCTTCCTACTGGCCTTTGCCCGGCACCAATACGATTTTCAATTCCATCGCTATCTCCCAAATCTATCCTTGCCTTTTCTGCATAGGCCATCATTTCAGATTTGAGGTGAGAATGGGATACAATCACATTATTTGTTTCTCCTGGATCATTTTCTACATTGAAAAGTTGTATATCCTGCCCTCCTTTGGTGAAGATTTTCTTCTCTAAGGGTAAGTAAAGTTTCCATGGGCCTTTCCGTACGGCTTGTAATTGTGGACCATCATAATAATAAAAGGCTTCATAAAGTGATTTGGCATCCCTTGATCCCAGCAAAAGTTCTTTGATGTCTTTACCGTCAATAATTCGGTCATTTGGAATGTCTCCACCAGCCCATTTGGTAAACGTAACATACAAATCCATGGTAGTGGCCAATTCCTTATTCACTCGCCCCTGAGGTATTACCCCTGGGCACCAGGCAATCATAGGAACCCTTTGTCCTCCTTCGGCTGTCGTATATCCCCAGCCTCCCAATGGTAAATTACTTCCCTGAACTGGATCCCTTTTAGGTGCTCCATTGTCACTTGTCCAAATAACTATCGTTTTTTCATCCAAACCCAACTGCTTCAGGGTATTGATGATTTCTCCTGCACTCCAATCCAGTTCTTCCACAGCATCCCCCCATGCTGCATTTTTACTTTTTCCTTTAAACCCAGGGCTTGAAAAAGGGGCTAAAGTCGAACCTGGCATGGATTGAGGTAGGTACAAGAAGAAGGGTTGACTTTTGTTATCTTGAATAAATTTAATGGCTTCTCCAGTTTCTCTTTGAGTCATATAATCTCGGTCAACAGGAGCCTCAATGACTTTATCGTTCCTCATAAGAGGCAATTTAGGAGCATTTGGAATCCGCTCTTTTTCGTGTTCCTGGGTCATGTCATCCGAATAGGGAATTCCAAAATAAAAATCAAAGCCATGACTGGTTGGTAAAAATGGTTTTTGATCTCCCAAATGCCATTTTCCTATGATTCCTGTTACGTATCCTAAATTCTTAAGCGATCGTGCAATGGAAATTTCATCAGGATTTAACCCCACAGGCTCTACAGGCCTCAACACTCTTCCTCCATTTCCTGAAAGGTGCAGATTGACCCTCCTGGGATAGCATCCAGTCATTAAACTGGATCTGCTAGGTGAACAGACACCTGAGGTGGAGTAAAAGTGGGTAAATAAGGTTCCTTCTTTGCCCAATTGATCCAGGTTAGGCGTTCGATTTAATACCGATCCAAATGGACCAATATCACCATACCCCAAATTATCCACATAAAACACAATGAAGTTAGGCTTTTCGGGTAGTTCTTCAGCGCTACCGAATTTTGAGCCAATAAACAAAAACATAAAAATTAAACTAGCTATTAAGTATTTTACGCTGATCATATTTTCTTGGGTTTCAAAATTGTATATAGTAGCGTGATTGATTTTGTGAATTAAACTTGAATCTTTCCTAAGACTACTCCCACAGAAATCATGATTTTTTATTTTCTTCTCAGATAATTCTTTTTTAACATAATCCAATTAACATTTCCTGTTCGGATAAGGTATCTGGTCTATCGAAGTTCTTGGTAATTTATCAGTTAGGTGTTTGTCTAACTATTGGCCAATTTGAAGTATCCACACCCAGAGAAAGTACAGAATTTATTATTTAGTCTTGCTCATAGGCAATCCTTAAATCAATACCGTAACCCTTTGATTTTGATTTTCATTTTACGAACCTTATCTATTTTGCCCAAACCTTGTTGAGTAATATCGCTGAGGTTTCTACAATTTTATATCCAGCCTCGGGCTCCAATCGTGTCCAACTGATAGGAGATCCGGAATAACCACCTCCTAAAAGTCCATAAATTGTGGGGCAATAGCCATTGTATCCATCAGTCATTCCCACTACAATGGTGCTTTTACCAGGGCTTCTCCTTTTGATATCCAAGCCGAATTGGCTAAACAATTCACATGGCTGAGTAACTATGGCAAGATCTCCTATCCTGATGCCATGCACCGGTAAAATATCAAAAGGGTTCTCTCCAAATGTTTCTTGCAGATGCACAGACCCGAAAGCCATGATCATCTCCATTCCCCGAATATTCTCCCCTTCATCGATTCTCTTTAAGATTTCTTTGGACCTGATCAGGGTTCCAGTTTCAGGTAATCGAACTTTCACTTTTAAATCATGGTATTGATGTTCCAATACTGGGTCCGTCTGGTATTCAATGTTTTTATAAAGTCTCATCGTCTCCCCAACAACCAAATTCGTGATTTTCTTCATCTTTTCTTCATCAGATTCGGATTTTCTATCCAGCATATTTTCCATACTGATATCGCCCTGGGCCCCATTTAAAAAAAGCACTGGAAGACTTTTCTTAAATTCCTTTCGAAAGGTTTTTCTTACTTCTCCAGGAAAATCAGCTGAAAAAACACCATCTGCATAAAAAATTGTGGGATGGGTAGTATTGTGGTAAAGTATAGACAAAAGGTTTCCCTTTAAAATCAGCGGCAAACATAGCCAAATGTTGCGGATCATCAGGGCCTTCCAGGCCTGCAAAGTCTTTTCTGCTTGCATCTCCATGCATAGAATGGCTACCATCTGCCCAAGTCAAACGGCGATTATAGCCTATTTGGGTCTCCCCTTCCGCCCAGCCAATTTTTCCCGGTTGTGCTGCAGCAACGGCTTCTTTGGCCAGTGCTACCATCCAGGGCAACAAGTCTTTCATATAAGCCGTATCCAGAGGCATAAGGTAATTGGTCTTAAGCAAAGAGGGACCACCATGTGTATGGGTAGATGAAATCAGGATATCTCTTGGCAAAATTCCCGTCGCAGCTCCCATGGCTTCACGCAAACGCACATTAAGATCAGGCTCAATTCCTGCAAAATCACAACTCACCATAAGCAATTGAAAATCGCCTTTTGAAAAATAGAGCCCGTTGGCTTCAAGTTCATCTCTGACGGAAGAAGCCTTTTTAGGAACTCCTGCCCCTTGAACCCAACTGTCTAATTCAGGTGTGATAATTTTAGTGGCAGCTCCTATTTTAAGTCCCTCAGATTGTGCTTTAGTGAGTATTGGATTATAAAAAGCAATGGTCCAAAGGGCCATTAGCATAAAGGCAATTCTAGTCATATTTAATGGTTTTTTAGATTGAGTTTCATTTCTTCCAACACTACTTGGTAGTCAGGATGATTTATAATATTTTTCATTTCAAATGGATCCACTTCCAAGTCGTACAATTCATCCATGTTTTCAAGGTCTGTGTATTGAATGTATTTATAGCGAGTTGACCTAATTCCCTGATAACCCATATTGACCATTCTAGGCCATACCTTATCGGAATAGTATTCCATGAAAAAAGAGGTCCTCCATCCTATTGGATCCTCCCTCTTAATCAAAGGCAATAAAGATTCTCCGTCCATCAAACTGTCCTTTCTTAGCCCTGCAAATTCAAGTAAGGTGGGTGCCAAATCTATATTAAGTGTCATTTGGTCAATTTCAAAACCTTTATTTGTAAGTGGTGGATACTGTATAAGTAACGGGATCCGTAAGGACTCTTCATAAGCCAGCCTCCTTTCTTCATTCAAACCATGTTCTCCATAAAAATACCCATGATCACTGGCAAAGACCACAACGGTATTGTTGACCAATTTTTTATTTTCCAGCCTATTAAGAATCTCTCCCAGGCCTTCATCAATAGCCATTAACATTGCTGCACGGTCCCTTATCACCCTTTCCGGCGTACCCGTTTCTTTCCCCAATTCTGGTAAATCATTAATCTCTCGCATTAAAGCAGGCTTGTCTTTCGGGGTGACAAAGGCATTGGGGCGGCGATTGAATGTGTCTTTTTCATACTTGCCCTTATGCCTTTCTGCTGGTACAAAACCTCCACCTCCAATAGTGGTCACCTTACCAGTCGCATCCTGATGCAAGTTGGGGTGCAATCCTTTATGAGAGAGGTACAATAAAAAAGGTTTAGTTCTTTCTTTACTTATGAAATCAAGGGAGTATTGGGTTAAAATATCGGTTACATAACCCTCTTTTTGAATTTCTTCTCCATTCGCATTAAAGTCTGGATCATTGGCTTTCCCCTGTCCTTTTAAAGCTACCCATTGGTCAAAACCTGGTCTTGGCGTATTGTCATTTCCCATGTGCCATTTTCCAATAAATGCGGTTTCATACCCCTCTGCTTGCAGTTTTGCGGGGAATGTTTTCAATTGGTGGCTTAAAGCACTTCTATCTGTATTGTCTATGATACCATGGGAATAAGCATATTTTCCCGTCAAAAAACTGGCCCTACTAGGTGAGCAAAGTGGTGTAGTAGCAAAAGCATTTTTAAAATAAGCAGCCTTTTCTACTAAACGATCAATATTGGGCGTTTTGATGTAATTGTGGCCGGCCAACCCAAATTCATCCCATCGTAAATCATCCACCAAAACCACGACAATATTGGGAGGCTGATTTACCAATTCGCTCTTATCTTCAACTTTACAGCCAAAAAGCATTAGCAATAGGACACTAAAAGAGTAAAATTTAATCATTGATGTTCTATAATTCAAATGGTGGCGATTCATTTTGTAGCGCTTTAAGGTAAAGAGATGCTATTTCTATTCACCATGTGATTTCTCAATAACTCAGTCATTTCGGCTACAACAGCTTTGTTTTTGGGCTTGTCCACTGTATTTTCATTTTCATCAGGATCATTGACTAGATCAAATAACATATTTGATTTTAATTGACCGTCTTTGTCATAAAACTCAGTGTAAGCATGTGTTTTAGTGATAACTGTTTCGCCTCCTAGGTTTGACCTACTGAATATTGCTTTTTTGCCTTCTGCCATTGGGTCGTCCAATATTGCAGCAAAACTTTTTCCTTGTGCATGAATCGGTGTATTGATGCCAGCCAATTCACAAAGTGTAGGATAAATGTCAACCGTCTCGACCAAGGACTGCTGTTTCACATCGGATATTTTACCCGGTATTTTGAAAATAAGCGGGATACGCGTAGAGGTATTAAAATTGGAGTGTTTACACCAAAGTTCATGTTCCCCTAGTTGCCAACCATGGTCCCCCCATAAAACCACAATGGTATTTTCATCCAGACCCAGGTTCTCCAATTCATCTAAAACCCTTCCCACCTGGGAATCTACATAGCTCACACTGGCATAATATCCATGAATGAGAGCTTTGGAAAGTTCCTCAGAAAATGGGCCTTCATTTGGGATATTGGAATAAGCCCGGAGTTCACTGTAGTTATGAAGGGATTCTTTTGGGGCGTTTTTAGGAGGATAAAAATTAGCCGGTAATTCAATGGCTTCCCTATCATAAAGGTCCCAATACCTTTTGGGCGCATTGAATGGTAAATGGGGTTTTTTAAAGCCAACAGCCATAAAGAACGCTTCTCCAGTGCTCTTAAATTTTTGCAATTTCTCCATGGCTTTGGTGGCTATTCTACCATCTTCGTAAGCCACATCTTCTATTTCCGGGTTTTCAAAAGCTGGCCCTCTGTTTGGCAGGTTTTGATTGTTCCTGGGTTTGGTATTGTATTGCCTGTCTTCATTCAGACTTTTAAAAATACTAATCCCCTCCTCGGATTGGTAATCCCATGCCGTGGTGGTCAAGGCAGGTCTCCATATATCATCCCAACTACCTTTTCCATCTTCAAAATTGTTATAAACTTTCCCTAAGGAAACAGTAGAATAATTGTTGTTTTTGAAATGCATGGGTAAACTTACCAGTCCTGGCACATCTTTGTCCTGAGAACAGTTCCAGCCATTGAAACGATTGGTACTCCCATATAAACCAGAAAGAAGAATGGCCCTACTGGGACCACAAACTGGATAGTTGACATAGGCTTGGGTAAATAATTGCCCCATTCTGGCCAGTCTGTCAATGTTTGGTGATTTAATATGCGGTTGATCATAACAGCCCAGTTCTGGCCTGAGATCGTCAACCATTATAAACAAGATATTAGGTGGTTTTAAAGATTTATTCGCCGACTGACCTTGAGCCTTTAAGTATATCCCTCCAATGATTAAAATAAGGATGATATTTCTTTTCATCATTATAGTATAAGTGTTAAATTTTTAAAATTGAGATAAGTTTTACAATATTTTTCATTTTCATAACCACCGATGACTTGACTCGAATCAAGTTGTTGCAAGGATATATCATTACCACGCCCCCTATGAAAGAAGAGTGACAAAAGATGAAATATACCCCCACAATAAATTATATTTTTTAATAATAGCTCAATAAAAAACATAAAATTTGTCATAAAACATTTATTTCAGAATTATACACTGATTTATTCGAGATATTAAAATTATAATTCATGAAGTCGATTAAATTTAAACCTCCTGGGAAATCGTAAATAATGATTAAAAGAAACCACCACTCTAATCTACCAAAACTATTGAGTTGTGGTAGTAAAAAGCTATAAGTTGTCGTCACGAAAGCCCTTGATGTCAACTAATTGATGACCACAATGACTTATACCTTTTGACAAGGTATAGGCGAAAACCAATCTACTGCTCCTGGTGCTATCATCAAATAACCCGGAAGAAATATTGTATTGTAATTTCTATATAGATTAGCTATTTTGTGACCTCCAAACACAAAATAGCAATAATATTATTGGTAAAACTTTGACATCTATACCAATAATGTTTACCCCAAAGCGCTCATTCGTGAAAAATATTAAAGTAACAACGTTAAACATGAAAAGCATAAAAAAGCATTATTTGAAAGTATTTATTGTATTGTTTTTTTTCCAAATTATTGGCTGTTCTCAGAAAAATGAAAACATTAAACCAGCGGATTACCCTGACCCGGAAAGCAACCCAACGTCCCATCTAATGTTGATGGGAGACTGGTTTGAGCATCCCCACGATATTGATTTTGATAAGCTCCCAAAAATCCCATCCGAACATGCGCTCGTAAGTGATGTGACGGCTGAAGGAGTAAACCACCCTACTTTCTCGGAAGCAAAAACAAGTGGTGGTGTCAACCAACATTCCTATATCACTTTTTACAATGACAAGTACTGGCTGATGTGGAGTGATGGCCCTGGTGTCGAAGACAGGGTTGGGCAGGTAGTGAAATATGCGACAAGTACGGATGGACTCAACTGGTCTGAACCTGATTTTCTCACTTCCTACCCAGAAGGATCCGGTCCAGAATCAGAACATTACAATACCCGAACTGAAAAAGGGAAGCGTTGGATTTCCCGCGGTTTCTGGCAAAGGGATGGAGAACTACTGGCCCTGGCATCCCTTGATGAAGCCGCAGGTTTTTTTGGACCGAGTCTGGAACTTTGGGCTTATAAATGGAATGGCACATCCAATTCCTGGGAAGAAAAAGGAGTTGTTTATAAAAATGCCATCAACAATTTCCCTCCAAAACTTCTGCCATCAGGAGAGTGGCTAATGTCCAGGAGAGCTTATGATTATAAAGAATCTGGCATTGAATTTTTGCTCGGTGGAATTAAGGGCTTTGACCAATGGGAATCCTATCCCGTAACAGGTTCTACCACTGAAATGGATCCTGAAGAGCCCTACTGGTGGGTGCTTCCTGACGGAAAAAACCTGATGGCACTCTTTAGAGACAACAGGAAAAGTGGTTACCTCTACAGGGCATTCTCCATTGATAATGGCCGGACATGGAGCAATCCTGTGAAAACAAATTTCCCTGATGCCAGGTCAAAATTTAATGGTTTAAGAATGAGTGATGGCAGGTATGTGCTGGTTTCTAACCCTCACCCTGAACGACGGGATCCGCTCACATTGGCCATTAGCGATGATGGAATGGTATTTACCAAGATGGGTTACCTGACTGGTGGCCGACACATCGATTATCCGCATGTGATAGAGCAGGATGGCCATTTACTGATTGCCTTTGCTGGTTCTGTAAAGCAAAAAATCGAAGTTTTAAAGGTAAAAATTTCCGATTTGGATAAGCTGGAAATGCCTCCTTTGAAAAAGTAAAAGGTTATTCAGTGCATGTGTATGAATAAACGGAAATTAAACAAATAACCTGGATTGCCTCGTTTTAATTCTTGGCCTGGATCGAATTATTCGAATCCTTATTGCAGATTCAAACTTGAACCAAAAATGCCTCTAATGAACACATCAAGTTTCGCTGCTTGTTAAAACATTGATTTAAAAATGAATAGAAGAAATTTCATAAGAATAAGTTCATTAGGAACCTTAATTACGGGTAGTGGAATAGCTGCTTCATGCGTAAATAAAAACGCTGATTCGGAGGGGGAAGATTATGCTGATATTGTTGTGGTAGGTGGAACGCCAGCAGGAATAATGGCGGCAATTGCAGCGGCAAGAATGGGATCTAAAGTAATTCTCACAGAATACCATTCTCACTTAGGCGGGATGACCACAAGTGGATTAGGTAAAAGTGATATAGAAAACAAAGAGGCCATTGCAGGTCTTTTTAAGGAATTCACCGAAAAGGTGCTGCAATACTATACAGAGAAATACGGAGATAACTCCAAAGAGGTCCTCCTTTGCAAAGAAGGCTATTATTATGAACCGTCGGTTGCCGAACTGGTATTTAACCAAATGATAGCGGAAGAGAAAAACATCAAGGTGTTATTCAATTACCAAATAGAGGAAGCCGAGCTGGAAGCCGGAAAGATTTCTAAGTTAAGATTTAAAGACCGTAGCAGTGGAGCCGATAAATCCCTAAAAGCTGAAGTATTTGTAGATGCTACCTATGAAGGGGATGTTTTTGCACTTGCTGGTGCCGCATTCCGATTGGGAAGGGAAGGAAAAGAGGAATTTGATGAAGCGCATGCAGGTCAAATATTCTTTGATTTCAATGAAAAGGCGTTTCTGGAAGGAGGCAGCGGAAAAGGGGATGACAGGTTGCCTGCCTATACTTACCGGCTGTGTATGACAGATGACCCCGAAAATAGTTATGTACTTTCTGAACCTCCTCATGGCTATGATAGGAACAACTATTTGGAATATTTTAACGATTTAAAGGACGGAAGATTAAGTGCTCCCAAGGTGTTTAAGGAAGGGCATGGTTATTATTCAGATCACTTTGATACAATGGTTAGGGTTTTTTCCTTCACCGAAATACCAAACCGAAAGTATGATGTCAACATCAACCCAAGACCATTGGGATTTCCATTTGTGGGAGAAAACTACTCCTATCCTGAATCCGATTGGGCTGCTCGAGAAAGAATATTCCAGAAGCATAGAGAACTGACCTTAGGCCTGATTTATTTTGTTCAAAATGATCCGGAAATCCCGGAAGCTCACAGAAATCTGGCCATGAAATACCACTTGCCGAAGGATGAATTTACAGACAACGAACATTTCCCATGGCAATTGTATATCCGCGAGGCAAGGCGACTAAAAGGGATGTACACCCTCACCGAAAATGATGTTACCCTGCGCGAGGATGCCCAAAGAACCACTGTTTTTGAAGACACTATTATTACAGGTGAATTTCCAATTGATAGCTTCCCTGTTTCCAAAGTTCCATCAAAGGACAATAAGGTATTGGAAGGCTATATAGGGATGTATGAAATATCTCCTTACCAGATTCCATACAGGATTCTGGTTCCTGAAAAAGTCCTGGGATTGATTGTTCCGGTGGCGGCATCCACTACACATGTTGCCTATTCTACCGTAAGAATGGAACCCTTATGGATGGGAATTGGCCAGGTTGCAGGCATCGCCGCTCACTTGTCCAGAGAAATGCAGGTCGAAATTAAGGATGTTCCTGTGCTACAACTCCAGAACATTCTTATCGAGAACCGTCAGATTTTGACGTACTTTAAGGACCTAGACAGAGCCGACAAGGCTTTTGATGCCGTACAGTTTTGGGGTACCAAAGGATTTTTTGATTCCTATTCGGCAAGGCCACAGGAAGATCTCTCCACCGAGGATTATAAACTTTGGCTTAGCATTTTTAAAGAATTGACGGACACTACAGGAATTATCTCTGAAACCAATTTGAAGACTACCGGTCATACTGTTAAGATTACAGCCATTAATGAAATCATTCAAACCCTAAATATGGCAGATGAAGCAGGCCTTAAGCCGGATTCCTGGCTGTATGAAAAAAGGGATACCAATTCTTTTGTATTGAGAGGTGAAGCGAGCATGGCATTGTATCAACTCTACAGAAAAGCCAAGTTAAATGTAAATCAAAACGCTTAAACGAAAAGTCTATTAATTTAGAGTTTGTTGTTCCTAATAGCATTCTATTCTAATGGCAGTATTTCTTAATTATTCAAACAATTAGCAATTGCTCTTAACCAAAGCTTGTAGTACTCAGGGGAAATTTAATCATGAAATAATGAAGTTTTGTGAAAAAAAATGGTTTCGATAACGTTTCCGGTATTATTATTAGATTTTCATTTCATTATTCTTTCTGTATTGACTATATAGTAAAAGGAATAATGTAACCATTGAAATTTCGACGAACCAAGTAACCAACATTAACCCTTCAATTTTTCTAACCTTATTTTTGACCATTAAAACTTTAAAGAATGAAAAATAACCGCAGAGAATTCATCAAAATTGCCGGAATGGCAGGTGCAGGGATAGTTGTAGGATCGGGAAGATCTCAGGCTGAAACCCAAAAGAAGCAGTTACACAAGCAATCTTTTAACATGCATGGTTATGCCGCTCCAAAAATGGACAGGGTACGGATTGGATTGATTGGAGTGGGTAGTCGTGGTTCAGGAACATTAAACCGTTTTGCAAGTATAGATAATGTGGATATTATGGCTTTGTGTGATATCCTCCCAGGCAATATTGAAAAAGCACTTAAAACAATAGAAGGTTATGGACACAACCCTGACACCTATTCAGACGGGGAAGAAGCTTACAAAGCGCTTTGTGACCGCAATGACATAGACTTGATTTACATTGCTACCCCTTGGAAATTCCATGCTCCCATCGCTGTTTATGCCATGGAAAGAGACAAACACGTCTATACTGAATTACCTGTAGGTATTACCCTCGAGGAATGCTGGCAGGTGGTGGAAACTTCCGAAAGGACAAAAAAGCATTGCTTTATGGGATGTGGCTCATGTCATGACCCCATGTCGGCTACCGTTTTGAATATGGCTAGAGATGGCTTTTTTGGTGAATTGATTCATGGAGAAGGAAACTATGTTCATGATAGGGTAAATGGTCCAGATAGGTGGGAAAGAGATGCCGACAATTGGTTCGGTTACCGACCTTGGCGCTTAAAAGAAAATGTTGGTAGGAATGGCAACCTTTACCCGCAACATGGTCTGGGACCAGCTGCCCAGATGATGGATCTCAATTATGGAGATCAAATGGAATATTTGGTTTCCATTTCTAGTGGTGATTTTACCATGGCGCCTAAAATGAAAGAGCTGGCTGAAAAAGACCCTTATTTCGAACCTTATGATGGACTTAAATTCCGTGGAAACATGAATACTACCCTTATTCGTACTTTTAAAGGGAGAACCATCATGTTGCAACATGACATAAGCTCACCTAGACCTGGTTCCAGGTTCCAAATGATCAGTGGCTCCAAAGGCATCTATGAAGCCCGACCACCAAGAATAGCGATTAGTGAGGATTATATGGAAGAAAGTGAATTCAAAGCACTTGTGGAAAAATACACCCCAAAGATGACGAGAACGTTCCAAGAGAAGGTATCACAAGCTGGAGGAATTAAGGGAAGCAGATCCTACGAAAGGGTTACAGCAAGTGATTGGCGCCTGATTGATTGCCTCAGAAATGGATTGCCTTTGGAAATGGATGTGTACGATGCTGCCTTGTGGACAGCCGTTACTCCTTTGAGTGAACAATCAGTAGCCCAACAAGGCAAAACAATGAAGGTTCCTGACTTTACTTCTGGTGCATGGAAAACAAATAAAAGAGGAATGGACATTGATTTAAAAGAAGGTGGCACAACCAATTTAATTTAAGGGTTGGAAAGTGAATTTTCATGAACAATAAAAGCATCCTACCACTGAAGTTTATTTTCTTTTGCCTCTTGCTCAACTTTTCCTGCAATGGTTCTGGGGAAAAGAAAGTTATCCAAAAGCTTGAGTCTGAAAATGCCATCTCCGGGAAGGAACTGTCAGAAAACCATTGCCAAAGCTGTCATTTGTATCCAGATCCATCTGAACTGGATAAAAAAACCTGGGAACGGTCGGTATTGCCGCTGATGGGAAGGTTGTTTGGAATTTATGAAGCAGAGGTGCCAAGAATTAAAATCCTAGAAGGCGCTATTAACAAAAAGGCCGTTGAGGAGCTTCATATGTTTCCTGAAAAACCCAGCATTTCTGCTGTCCACTGGGAAAAGATAAAAGCTTTTTATTTAGCGGAAGCACCTGAGGCGTTAGACCAAACCCTTTGGGAAGAAAGTAAAATTGGCCATTTGGAAGGTTTTGAAATGGTGGAGCCTAAAGAAAATGGGAAGCTTCAGAACATAACGTTCTTAAAAACAGATTCCAATCTTAAGGGCATCTATGTAGGTGGTGCTTCTGGGGAGCGGGGTTCTCTGGCCATTTTAAATAATGACAACAGGATTTCTCAAATGATCCCTCTTCCTTCTGCCCCGACAGATGTAGCGTTTGGAAAGGACGAGCTCTCCATCACACTGGCTGGTTCGCTCAGGCTTTCCCCAGGGAAAAACAAATTTGGAGATTTGATCACCTTGTTCAGAAATCCTGGAGACCTTCAATATTCGTCTTTCAGGAAGTTTTTGAGTCAATTGAACCGTCCTGTTCAAACAGTTTTTGAAGATATAAATGGCAATGGGCTAACCGATATTCTGATAGCAGAATTTGGGTATTATACCGGAGCCCTTACTTTGTTTCAAAACACAGGAAAACCGGAACAACCTTATAAAAAAACTACCTTGAAAAATGTCTCAGGGGCAATTCATACCGATGTTCAGGACATGAACGGAGATGGAAAAAAGGACATCATCACGCTTTTTGCTCAAGGGGATGAAGGAATATCTATCTTTTACAATGAGGGAGAAGGTCAATTTAAAGAAGAAAGAGTATTGAGGTTTCCTCCTACTTACGGTTCCGTATCTTTTGATTTGGTGGATTTCAACCAGGATGGACATCTGGACATCCTTTATGGGAATGGAGACAATGGGGATTATCCACCCATTTCAAAACCCTACCATGGGCTAAGAATATTTGAAAATGATGGAGAAAATAACTTTAAGCAGGTTTATTTTTTCCCTATGAATGGAGTCAATAAATGTGCCGCTGCAGATTTTGACCAGGATGGCCAACTTGAAATTGTTGCGGTAGCCTATTTTCCTGATTTTGATTTACCAGGCAGGCAGGATTTTGTTTACCTGAAGCAGGAAGCCCCCTATGCTTATCAGCCCCAGGTTTTAAAAACAAAACTAGATGCACGGTGGATTACTTTTGAAATCGGAGATATAGACAAAGATGGCGACTTGGATTTGCTACTTGGATCTAATGGCAAATACGACAATAAAGCAAATCCTTCAGAAAAACTTAAAAAGCTAAATGGCCCTTTGTTGATATTGAAAAACTTAAAAACACAGAAATAAATTAAGATGAAGCTTCTCCCCATTGGCCTCAGAAATAGGTGGAATTATTTCTGGTACCATTGTAGCGAAAAATGGCTTAAGACTTTTATTGAGTATTCAAATCCAAACTATGAATGAGTTCATGAATAAATGCAAGCTTTTTGCTAACTGGTGATGAAATGACAAAAGGATAAGTATCTGGAAGGCCCATGCTCCTATTCAAGCTGTTCAACGCCAAAGACAAAGAAGTCCATTGATTGAGGAGCATTGAAAAATCAACATAACTATAGGCATCCTCCGAAAACTGAGTGGAAACATTATCTGTAACTCCAGTAAGTTTTGGGTTTATAGACAAGCCAAAAGCATATGCAGTCTCCAAAGTGTCCACCATGTGAAGGTAATGTGCCCATGACTCCGCCCAGTCTTCCCATGGATGTGCACTGGAATAAGAAGAAATATAGTTCTCCTGCCAGTTGTCTGGTGCCCCATTACTGTAATGTTTGTCAAGCGCATCAGAGTAGGACATGCTTTCATCTCCAAAAACAGACCGGAATTTTGCTAGCCATTCCGTTTCTGCGATCAATACTTCCCAATAATAATGACCGATTTCATGCCTGAAATGTCCCAAGACAGTTCTGTAGACTTCGTCCATTTGTTTTCTAGCCATGGCCCGTTCTACATCGTCCGCCTCTGCTATGTTCATGGTAATAATTCCGGAAGCATGTCCAGTCAATACCTTTTTCTGATTTTGGCTGGCCTTAAACTCAAAGCCCAGTCCTTTACCAGAAGATTCATCCCATGGAAAAAAAGGGAGTTTCCATCTCAAAAGCGCATAAACCAGCCTGTGTTTGGCTTGTTCGATTTTTATCCACCTTTTCCTATAAGCAGGGTTAACCAAATCCGGTATAATCCGATTTAAGGAACAGGCCTTACAGTACTTTTCGGTGGATGCATGGGGTATCAACCAGTTGCAGGCGTCAAGCTTATTGTTTTCGCAAAAGCGAAAGGCAACTTTGGCTTCATCCTTTGTAATAAAATAGCCATTGGATTTTTCAAGAGCCAGCAGGTCAAGACTATTTGGGTCAAAACCCAATGAGGACTGGCAATGGCTACAATGGGTATTTTCAAAAAATGTCAGCTGACGGCAATGGCCACATTGGAAAAGTTTCATGGTTAACGTTTTAGGAAATATAAGGAAAATTCAGTGATATAGGCCACTAAAATTTAACCCTTTCGAGGTTTTTTTGGATTCTTAAAAATTTCCAACCATCAACATATTAAGTATTGTTCAGTTATAAAAGTTAGATGAAATCATTATAGGCTATATTTAATCAGCCTTATAACTCCCTCTTCAAAACTTAAGCCCATTAGATTCTCCTGATCATCAATAACAAAAGAAAACAACTGTCTATCTAAATTAAACTCATTTATTAACTGGCCTTCAAAATCGAATTGCAGCACTTTAAAGGAGTTATTTTCATCAGCCTCTTCCTGAAACATTTTACCTGTTTCCACATTTGCATACAGAAGGTAAATAAAATTATCGCTTAGAAACATATCCACAGTAAAGGTGATCACCCCACCGGGTATCAACAAATTGGTATCAGTCGAAAAATCCGGCATTACTTCATCACCAATCAATATGGAATTCCTGAACACTCCCTCCAAATCATAAAAATTCAATCTATTAAAATATTTCATGGATTGAACAATTACACCGACTTCTTCATTTATGCTTAAAAAGCTGTCATAGGCTATGGGTTTCTTTGTATTAAAATTGACATCTGGCAGGTCTGGAAAATAATTAGTCCAATGTTTTGTTTGGGAATCTTCATTAAAAATGAAAAAATTACCTTCTCCATTTATATGGTCTTTTCCAATAATAGTATTGTTTGGTAAAAAAGACAGTTCAAATCCTCCCAATATTTTTTCATTTACACGATAGGTTTCTTTTGGAACATCATTATTTTGAAATATATCCTTTAGTGAATACTCCTTTATAACCCTTTTATTTACATCATGCACTGTAAATCCAAACCCATCCTTCCCATAATTTTTGATACTGCTGGGAATTATATCCGGCATGCTTCCGAATTCTTCTGGCCCCTCTCCGAATTTGCCAAAACTGAATGTCTTTTTAAAGCCTTTATTGCTGTAAAATTGAAAGATTCCCTCAGCTGTCCGATCATGAAGAACGACCATAGAATCTATAGAATATATTTCAACAAGTCCGTTGTCATCATTTATTGCACTTATTCTCTCCCCTTTAATTTTTTCTGTAGTATCACTTATGTATACTTTATTTTTATTTGACTTTTCACTGCAAGAGAATAATGTAAGGAGGAAGCCAATTGAAATCGCAAGTGTTCTCATTTTTCTAACAATAATATTTTTATCATACGCCTAATGGCACCTATAATTTCCGGCACCTTCACCTAAACTTTACATTTACCAAATCTATCCTATTTTTGGCAAAAAACTATATTGACAAACAGGAAATCCTGACTATTCACACTATCATTAAAGTAGTGATCATTCATTTATTAAGGCTTTATGCATATGTGAAGCTATTTCTATTGAGCCTTCCTTAGTTGCAATGAATAATCCATATTATAAATACCATGTTGACAACCTTATTTTTCAATATGGTAATCTGGAGGTTTTATAAAATGCTTGAGTGTACTTTATATACTAAGTTTTAAAGTATGACGGAGGACAAGCGCTCGAAAGCAAACCTTAAAAAAAATTGTACGGCCTCATTGTATTCTTATAGCGAATAAATTAATCCTGGAAGAAAACAGTACTGCTGGCAATAGACTTCAATGAATTAATAAAAAAGGAACAAGCCATGTATTGTAAACCACATAGACTTGTTCCCATTATCTTTCTCAACCAATGCATTTGATAAGGAAAATTTCTTTCTTTTATATTTGATCTGGAACAGCAAAAGGCTCTCTATAAACCCTTGAAAGCATGGTATCCGCTTCAGGATCGTTGGCGAATTTCTCATAATCTCCCATAAACTTCAGTTCCCGTTTGACACGGTAGGAAATATTGGCCAATAAAGGTAAGGCTGAAGAGTAAAAGCCATCTCGCATATCACATTGGAGCATGGTATGGTCACCGGAACGAATTGTTTCGATAAAATTAGAAAAGAGCGTGGCTTTTTGTTCCGCTCCACCCTCTTCGGAACTTGCAAAAGGTTTCGTATCCCGATGATGAAAAGCCCTCCAGGTAGTGCCGCTAATCTCTAACCATCCATCTTCACCATAAAACAAATTGCCTACTTCCTTGCCATCACTCCCTTCATGGTTGGTATACCTTCCACGGGCTTCATATTCAAGCATGGTTCCATCGGCATATTTAAATAAGCCAGATTGAATATTAGGGGTTTCCTGACCTGACTTGTCATGACCATAAGTGTTTACATCTCCATAAACCATGGTGCCTGGGGTACAGTTTTCAGTTTGGCAATCATCCTGTTTGAAGCCATAAATTCCTCCCATAGAGTAAATGGTTTCAGGGTGTTCGTTCTTCTGAAGTCCCCAACGGGCAATATCCAATTGATGGGATCCAGTATTACCTGAGTCACCATTTCCAGTATCCCAGTACCAATGCCAATTGTAGTGACTTCTCTTCTCATTGTAAGGACGGTAACCTGCTGGACCTAACCATTGGTTGTAGTGGAAACCCGCTGGTGGTGTACCATTTTCTGCTGTACCATAAGAGTTTCTAAATTTATAGGTAAGAGCCTTGGCCATGTAAAGCTTGCCTATTCCACCTTCATGTAAAAATTGCATCGCATCTCTGACGTTATTGAAGGCACGGTTTGTTAAACCAACTTGCACCGTCAACCCACTTTTCTGCGCCGCCTGAATCATTTTCCTTCCTTCCCATATATTATGTGAAGCTGGTTTCTCAACGTAAACGTGCTTACCTGCCTGGCAAGCCCAAATTGAAGCCAAGGCATGCCAATGGTTTGGCGTTGCAATTGAAACTGCATCTATTTCTTTATTGTCCAGCACTTTTCTTAAATCCCATTCCAATTCCGGTTTTACACCCGTTTTGTCACTTACTATTTTGGATTTGGCATCAAAAAGATTTTCATCTGTGTCGCAAAGAACTTTCAAGACAACGTTATGGCTGTTCTTGATATCACAATAATTATTTATGTGTACGGTACCTTGATTTCTTATACCAATTTGAGCAAGGTTTATACGTTCATTTGAACCTATGATTGATCCATAACTTTTGGCACTGAACGCCATACCTCCTACAGCTATTCCAGCAGAGCCTAAAGCTGCTTTTTTAATAAAATCTCTTCTTTTAGTCATATTGTTTTATGTGATAATTGGGTAATTAGAATAATAACCATTAATTCTAATTAAATAAAATTTAAACTGATATTTTTTAGCATTCACCCAAGTCTTATTTATGGTTTTAAATCAATATTTGGGAATTAAATACAGAATAATTCGAGAGAAAACAACTCTTCTACTGGACTCAAAAAGCAGGTTTCATTAGTTGCAGTGGTATTTTAGAAAAAAGATCAAAATAGGCAATTATCTTCTATTTCATTAGGGGTTCACTTCTTGAAAAATGCCAGGATAGGCTACTAAAAAAGCTGTTTCTTCATCTGATTTTACCCAATTAATGGATTAATTTTTCTCTCAAACCATTTAAGCTTCATCTATTTCCGTTCATCAACAAAAATTAAAATATGTTTTATGTAGCTTGACAAAACTTTCGATTGATAACTTTTTTTTATACTTTTAGTGTATTCTGTAAAATATCATATAATCAAAAGAATACATCAATAGAAGTAACAAAATAACCCATAATTTTAAATTAAAATGCAAAAAATATTGTTAAATCTAACTCCTGTCATTTTACGAAAAGGACTTTTTGGTATGACAATCCTCAGCCTCTCTTTGTTTACAATAGCTTGTAAAGAAGAGGTAAAGGAAGAACCATTTTCTCTTGGTGAGAAATATTTCTCAGAAAGCACCCAGCTTTATTTACCCAATGATTTGGAAGCAACGCTATGGGCGGAATCTCCTCAATTTTTCAATCCTACCAATATGGATGTGGATGCAAAAGGGAGAATTTGGGTAACTGAAGCACTTAATTACCGAATGTTTCGGAATGACCCGAACATATTCAAACACCACGAAGAAGGTGATAGAGTAATGATACTGGAGGACAAAGACGGAGATGGCGTGGCAGAAAGCTCCAAGGTTTTTGTTCAAGACAAGGATTTGACTGCGCCTCTTGGTATTTCAGTGATTGGAAACAAGGTAATCGTTTCAAGTGGCCCTTCCGTAATCATTTATACGGATGAGGACGGAGACGACAAGCCAGATAACAAAGAGGTGTTTTTAACAGGTTTTGGTGGATTTGACCATGACCATGGTTTGCATGCTATGATAGCAGGACCCGATGGAAAATATTATTTTAACGCAGGAAATGCTGGACCGCATATAGTAACCGACAAAAGTGGCTGGACCTTGCGTTCGGGTAGTCTTTACAATGGAGGTTCTCCCCATATGATTGACAACGAACCGGGCATGGTCAGTGATGATGGCAAAGTATGGGTTGGCGGAATTGCCATGCGGATTAATCCTGATGGCACCGGCCTCAAAGTATTGGGTCATAACTTTAGGAATTCTTACGAATTGGCACTGGACTCTTACGGGAATATGTGGCAGAATGACAATGATGACGATGGCAACAAAGGCGTCAGGGTTTCTTGGCTAATGGAAGGTGGAAATATGGGTTACTTCAATCCTGATGGATCAAGAAAATGGCAAGCAGATCGTCGTCCTGGTCAAACTACTGCAATGGCCCATTGGCATCAAGAGGACCCGGGAGTAATACCTTTTGGGGACAATACAGGTTCAGGTTCTCCAACAGGAATCACCTTTTATGAAAGTGATTTAATGGGAGAAAAATACCAGGGAACACTCCTGGCAAGTGAAGCAGGTAGAAATGTAATACTGGCTTACAAACCAGAACCTACGGGTGCTGGCTTTGCCATGAACCGACATAATTTAATCACTTCTCTAAAGGAAGAGGATGTAGAAGATGCAAAAAGCAGGGCTACAGACGAGGACAAAACCAAATGGTTTCGCCCTAGTGATGTGCTAGTAGGAACAGATGGTGCCATCTATGTTGCAGATTGGTACGATGGTATGGTGGGTGGCCATCGAATGATCGACAGTACTGGATATGGAAGAATTTACAGAATTACTCCTAAAGGAAAGAATTTACCTAAACCTACCATCGACCTATCCACTACACAGGGACAAATAGCTGCTTTGATAAACCCTGCTGTCAATATACGTAATGCGGGCTTTGCCTTACTGGCAAAACAAGGCAGCCAGGCCGTTGAAGAAGTGAAAGAAGTATTGAATGATAAAAACCCTTACCATCAGGCAAGAGCCATCTGGCTGTTGTCCAATATGGGTACTGAAGGCATTCAAGCTGTAGAAGACCAATTGGAAGCAAACAATCCTGACTTGCGATTAACCGCTTTCAGGGCATTGAGACAGGTTAAAACGGATATCTTACCTTATGCTAGCAAATTGAGTTCTGACCCCTCTGCAGCGGTACGTCGGGAGGTGGCTGTGGCCATGCGGGACATGCCTATGAATGAGGTGAAAGACATTTTAATTGAATTGGCATCTCAGCATAAAGGCGAGGATCGTTTTTATGTTGAAGCGCTTGGTTTAGCCATGGATGGAAAAGAAGAAGAAATCTATACTGTCCTTAGTCAGGAATTGGGAGCAGAACCACTAGACTGGAGCGCAGGATTTGAAGACCTTACCTGGCGTTTGCATCCAAATCAAGCGATTAATGGTTTAAAAGACAGGGCTATATCTCAACAGTTAACAGATGCACAGCGCAAAAAAGCTGTAACTGCACTTGGGTTTATCAATGACCAAGCGGCCGTGAATGCCATGCAAGAAATTGCCGCCAGCGATATCGCAGGTGTTAAAGACCAGGCTTTGTGGTGGTTGAGATACAGAAGAAACAATGATTGGAATGAATTTGCCATAGACATCCCTGAATTGAAAGCCAATCTCAGTCCGGAAATCCAGAAAGATATGTTGGCATTCAAAGCCACACTGGAAAATACGAGTAGCTCAAAAGCAGATAAAGTCAAAGCTGCCGTAGCCATGGCCAAAGACAAAACCGGAGGCTTTATGTTGCTTGGGCTGGCAGAAAAAGAAGCCCTTTCTGCAGATTTAACAGCAGAAATCAGTACAGTGATTTTCCAAAATCCAGAACAAGCCATCCGAGTGTTGGCAGGAGATTACTTTACTAATCCTACTGAATCCAGCCCATTGGCATTGTCCGATATTAGTGCTATAGAAGGAGATGCTGCCAAAGGGAAACAGGTTTTTATGGGCAAATGTGCTACCTGCCATCAAGTTGGCGAGGAAGGCCGAAACATTGGACCTAACTTGAGCATGATTGGCGCAAAATTAGATCAAAACGGCTTATTTGATGCCATCACCAACCCTAGTGCTGGAGTAGCATTTGGTTATGAAATGTGGTTGATCACCTTAAAGGATGGCACAGTAGCTTCTGGATTCCTTCAGGCAGATGGGCCAATCGTGGTATTAGAAGGATTGCAAAATGAAGTATACAATATACAAGCAAGTGATATTGCTTCAAGGAAAAGATTTGCAACCAGCATCATGCCAAAACCTTCTGAATTAAAGATGAACGAAACAGATATTTCAAACCTTACTGCTTATCTAGTAGGCTTGAATTCTGAGACCAATTAAGTTTCACAATCACTTATATATTAGCAGTTTAATAATAAAAAATCACCAATCTTTCCAAAGTCATTTGACTTATAGAAAGGTTGGTGATTTTTATTTGTTAGTCTATTCTGAAATAGCTGAATGAAACCTTATCG
Organism: Cyclobacterium qasimii M12-11B; assembly: GCF_000427295.1. Taxonomy (GTDB): domain Bacteria; phylum Bacteroidota; class Bacteroidia; order Cytophagales; family Cyclobacteriaceae; genus Cyclobacterium; species Cyclobacterium qasimii. Next base: position 139,257 of record NZ_ATNM01000191.1, read on the forward strand.
TAATCTTTTTAAAGGTTTATTTACCCAACTTTATCTTTTTTGCGTCCATCTTTTGAGGTAGCATAGACACATTCCCTTCTTTGTCACTAATAAACAAACGTGATTCTGAAGATTGTCTTCCATGACCATCTGCCCAAATCGCATAGAAATCAGGATGCACATTTATAGGCCTTCTGGCATAGGTATGATTATAAGGGCTATCCTTTGTTAGCTGTTTTTCCATTGTCCATGATTTACCTTGATCAACGCTTTTCCATAAAGCAATTTCTCCACCAGGATTAAAAGGTTGCGGACCAACTTCTGTAGGAGCTATCAAACGCCAGGTACCATCTTCCTCAATAAATAGAGAACCCATGTCATAATTATTATCAGAAGTGGTTACATCATTGATCAGCCATTTTGAACCATCCCATCTGGCAGTTCTCCAGGTTCTTGGTCCATTCTGAGGTCCTGCTTCAAATCCCTTAGAGGTAATGTATAGAATTACGGGTCTGTTGTCCTTATCATACGTAATGTCCTTCATGTAAACATTAAGGTCTTCATCATAATAATTATGAATCAAGGCAGCATTTTCAATTGTCGTCAGCGGTAAGTCCAGAGAAGTACCATCTGCTGCCCTCCACGTTTCACCCAAATCAGGAGATTCCACATAATAAAGATTGGTTCGCCAATTTAACCCCATTTTCTCCTCTGTATCTGGGTGGAAGTTAAAAGCGGAACCCACTACCCCATCTCCTACAGCACTTATTTGGTAATGCCCCTTTTTAATGGCTGCAATGCGTTTCCATTCTGACCAATTCTCCCCGTCAGGACTGGACATAAAACAAATGGTACGGTCAGCTGGATAATTGTAGCGCGTAAAAAAACTTACGAATCCCTTGTCAGGAATATTCCAGGTTTGCATATAAGAGAAATTATCCAAGGGTACTTTTTTACCATCCTCTAACTTAGTCGCGTCCACCACTTCAAACGCATCAATATTATAAGGCTCCAGGCTTTTATGAATATAAGATGGCCTTGAGGTACCATGTGAGGTGGAGAACAAATAGATGTACCCATCCTTATCTATTGAAATTATTGGATTGTCATGCGCATCAATTGTTTGTTTGTCCAATACCAAGGTTGGTTGGGGTATCTCTCCCGTTGCATGATCATAATAGGAAATCATATGGTATAAGGTAGAGTTTTCCGTATCTGTACCCCCATAACAAAAGAAGGTTTTGTCCACCTCTTTGCGATAAATAGCAATAGGATTATGTTTGGCAGTATAAGTTCCTAGTCCACCACTGTATTTGAATTTATACTCATTGTCTAATGGTTGGTTCATGTACCAAATACCTCTGTAACCGTCCATTTTTTTATTGATCAATACACCTTCATGGTGTTGCAAATCAGTGTGTAATTTGGCGTTGTCTTTCTCTTCTTGTTGGTCATTTGCCTTGATCTTCTTTTGTCCCGTACAATGGATAAATACCAAAGAAACCAAGATCAAAAGGAAAATTGATGGGTTTTTCATGTGTTTTTTATTAATAAATTATACAATATAATGCTGTGTTTAAAATAATTTAAGGTTTTGCCCACCATACTGGCAATTCATAAATCGTCTGATCATTGATTTCTGATGGGGTATTTGCATTCCTATTCACCTCAGAAGGTGGATAGGGCAACCTTAAAGGTGTTCCTCTTGGGTCATTCATTTCAGGAATACCTGTCCTCCTATAATCGTTATAAGCTTCGATGGATTGGAACATCCAAAAGGAAATATTCTTCTGTCCAATAATATGGTTCAGTGTTAAATCACTTGCGCCAGGAAAAACCGAACCCTGACTTAAATAGGAATCAATTTCATCTTCTGAAATACCTGATCTTCTGCAGGAGGCCTCTACCGCTTCCTGATAGGCGGCATAGGCTTCATCCTGCATTCCTAATCTTAATTTTGCTTCCGCTTCTAAGAACTTCATTTCATCATAAGTAATCATTGGCTGAGGGGCTTCGTCAAAGAGAACAGTAACCGTAGATGGTGCTGAATATACGGCGTGTGATTGATCTGATTGCGATGCTCCAGTTGGAGCACCAACAAATTCACCATTTATTCTGGTAAACCACCTGTTTGCCCTGGGGTCAGTAAATCCGGGATCGTTAAAACTGTTTACCAAGTCAAGAAATGTTTGGCTAATAGCATAAGTTTGCTCGGATTTTTGCCAACCTGCCCAAGGATTATCATTCGTATTTCCAGAAAGGTAACCGTCAAAAATCATCCCTTCATCCTCAGATTCAAAAGCATTTTCCAGTGCATTCAAGACTTCTTGTGCAGAAGCTTCAGGTTGAATATTACTCAATCTGTTGTGAAAACGAGCTTTCAAGGCATAGGCGGCTTTTTTCCACATTTCAGCATTTCCACCATAGACCAAATCAAACCTTGAAATATTCCCTATGGATTCCCTATCCAAGTCAACAATGGCCTCATCCAGTAAGTTTTGCAAAAACGCATATATGGTTTCCTGTTCATCAAAAATAGGTGAACGATTCAGGCTTCCCTGATTGGCCTGAGAATGAGGCATCTCACCAAAAAAATCAGTCCCTACACTTAGCGTATAGGCATACAATACTTTTGCTATACCCACGGCCTGGTATTGACCTTCCTCATTACCTCCAACTGAGCCCTTTGCGATAATGGTTTTTAAATCCTTCAGTGTATAAAAAGTACTGTTCCATACATTGTCATTTACATTGAAGGGCATTCTTGGGTTCAAATGCACATTGGTATTGTGCTCTACAAAGAAACAAGCATATTCTCCCCCTCCATCTCCGGCAACTCCATGAATGGTACTTATCGTAGCCTGTGGTAAAAGTAGGCTGATCGGGACATCGACTGAGGCATTCGGATTCGTATTGATCTCATCCAAAATATCCTCACTGCAAGAAACCAGTAGTCCTGCAACCAAAACAACTAATGTGAATTTAATTTGATTTATATATTTCATGACAATTCTGTTTTTTGGGTTTAAAAATCAACTCTTATACCACCACCGAAACTCTTGGTCTGAGGATATGAATTGTAAGATTCAGCTTCTGAAGTATTGAACATCTCCGGATCAAAATGGGGCATGGCTGCACTCAATAACAAGTTCCTACCAATTGCAAATACAGAAGCGTTACGGATAAAGGTATTCTCCAACCAGCTGACAGGTAACCTGTAGTCCAATCTTAATTCCCTTAATCGAACAAAGGTTGCATCATACACATTCGCTTCGCTTATTGGATCATCGTTTACTCTGTAAAAATCGAAACCTTTTTGTATAGTCACATTATTATCCCCTTCTACAACAAGGTTTCCTTGGTCATAATATCCCATTTTACCAGGAAACACTTGGTCAGCTTCTCTATTTTCTGTCTCACTGAGAATGCCGTATAATTTTCCTAATCGGTTATAACCTGAAGAAACTTTACCGCCCTGTCTCCAGTCCAATTGTGCCGAAACGGAGAAGTTTTTAAAGGTGAAACTATTGATGAAACTCATGTCAAAATCTGGCTGCGCACTCCCCAAAATGATTTGACTAGTAGACCTTAATGGCATGCCATAAAGTGGATTAACATTTCCATTCGAAAGGGTGGGTCGGCTATCAACCACTATTTCTCCACTAGCAGGGTCCCTAGCATATCCAAAACCTCTCAGGGAAGGGTATTCTTCGCCTTCAACAGCGACCGAAGTAACCCTAAAACCTCCCAATTCTAGCTGGTCGATACCTTCTGCCAAACTTACAACTCTATTGGTGTATGTGGTGAAGTTCGTGGTTAAATTCCAGGTGAAATTTTCAGTGGAAACAGGCGTTATATTAAGCATGATTTCATGGCCCTTTACACTCATCTCTCCAGCATTTCTCAATTCACTGGAATAACCAGTAGAAATAGCAATCGGTACCCTGTAAATCTGGCCATCAGATTTGGAATCATAATAGGTGTAATCCAATCCTACCCTATCATTGAAAAACCTCAAATCAACACCAATTTCAAATGTTCTGGTATTCTCTGGTTTTAGGTCAGAACTATTTAGGGCGTTACTAAGTGTAAAAGCATTCATTCCCTGGTAAGGAAAGGTGAAACCTCCTGTCGCTGAACCTGGGACGAAAAGAGTAGAGGTAGAAAAAATCGGACCTGCTTGCCCTACTTCTGCTACACTTGCACGAAACTTTCCAAAAGTGAGGACTTTCTCCGAGCCTGGTATAAACTCAGTAAACACTACTCCTGTACCGATAGAAGGGTAGAAAAAGGAACGATTCCCACGAGGCATGTTGGAGACTATGTCATTCCTACCTGTTGCATTTAAAAAGATCGAGTTTAGCCATGATAATGAAAGGTTACCGTAAAAACCAACTACCCTGCTTCTGGACAGGTATTCATTGGTCGTTTGAACAGCAGTATTTGAAATATGATGAAAACCCCCGATCACCAAATCAGAACCGTTACTAGAGATAGAATTACTTCTAATATCATATATTTCATTCCCTACCAGGAAATCCATATTAAAATCATTCCCAAAATCCTTTTTAATATTTAGGTTTAAATTTGAATTGATCTGCCTTTGGTTGGACATACTGTTTGAGATACTTCCTCCACTTGGTGGATCGGTTCTACCACTACCTGAACCTTTCTCAACTACGTTTTTATATTGAGTAGTAAACTCATCTAATCCAACCCTATAATTGATCGATAACCAATCCAGTGGTTCGTAATTGAAGCTAAGGTTACCAAAAGTCCTTGAGGTTCTATTTTCAGAATAATTATTTTCCAAAGCCCAATAAAAATTATCATGTTGGCCCCTGAAATTGATTTGTTTGTAAGGATCTCCAGGTTCATGAGTAGGTTTACCCTTTAAATTATAGGACGGTGGAATGGCAAAGGTTCCCCACCAAGGTAAATCTGTGCCTTCAATCAAATTGTTTGAGTAATTAAAAGAAGTGCTAACTTTTAGCTTATCTGTCAAGTCGTATCCACCAGCCGCTTTTATGTTCATCCTTTGCATTCCCGTATTTTTCAATATCCCATCTTGGTTGGCGATACCCATATTGATGGCATAATGCCCTTTATCCAAGGCATTGGAAATTGAAAGATTGGTATTAGAAGTTCCTCCTGTTCTGAACAAATCTCCTACATTATCATAAACTGCGGCCTCCTCTAATTCTCCCAACTGATTTGTATAGGTTCCCATTTCATCAATTCTAGGGCCCCAGGAAAATGCAGAAAATGGACTGAATACACCTCTCTCACCTTGCCCATAAGTGCTTTGAATATCAGGGACTCTTGAAAGTTGGTCAAAATTAAAATTGCTTTCCAGAGTGACCGTCGGAACTCCTTTAAGTCCACCTTCGCCTTTCTTTGTCTCGATTACAACCACTCCATTTGAGGCCCTCAATCCGTATAATGCCGCTGCTGTTGGTCCTTTGAGCACATTCATGGATTTAATATCATTTGGATTGATATCAATGGTTCTACTTCCGCTTGAAATGGGGAGCCCATCTACTACATAAAGTGGTTCATTGTTCCCAACAAATGATCGGCTGCCTCTGATGTTGATTTTAGAAGTACTTCCTGGTGCGCCAGAACTTTGTTTAACGATGACCCCTGCAATTTTTCCTTGAATACTATTGACCAGATTGGTATTTCCAACAGCAGAAAGTTTATCCCCTTCTATTTCTTGAACAGCATAACTCAACGATTTTTTCTCTTTCTTTATTCCAAATGCAGTTACCACCACTTCTTCCAAAGAACTTTGGTCTTCCTTCATCTGCACATTTATAGCATTTGAATTCCCTACAGTTATGCGCTGACTTTCAAATCCCACAAATGAATAAATCAATACAGACCCTTCCTCTACATCCAGAGAATAATCCCCATTGAGATCAGATACGGTACCAATACTCGAGCCTTCGATAAGAATAGTGACACCAGGCATTGGCAGTCCTTTTTCATCGGTCACCTTGCCTGTAATTTCCGCATATAACTCAGCTACCGCTACTTTATGGCTGAACTGATTGCTATTTGATTTCTGAACATGGATATTTTGATTGATCTGTTTAAATTCCAAACCGGTCTGGGTGGAAACCCCTACCAGGAAGTCGTAAATACTTTGGTTGGATTGCTCGATAAAAACTTCAGGAAGATTTCTGATTTCTTTATGCAGATAAACAAAATTAAATTCCGAGGCCGCTTCTATTTTGGAAAATGCTTCCTTTACAGAAACCCCATTCAAGGATAACTGAACTTTGACTTCCTCAATACTTTTAACTTGTGCGCTTCCTTCTCTTGCTGAAAGCAGCCCTAAAGACAAGCATTGCAAAAGAAAGGCAAAAGCAAATAGTTTGGTCATGCGAATTACATGGCTTAGTATAAGATTTTTCATACATTTTTGGGTTTATTATGACTTTGTTAATTGTTTGGATAAATGGAAATAATGGTCAAATTACTTCACATCACTACTTTTTTCCCATTTGGAACATTCTGAGTAGCTCCAATTGTAATTGTTTTTATCACACATTTTTTTTTATTATTTAATTGATTTTAGAATGTAACTTTTACAATTTCTCCTGCTATAGTGTATTCAAGTTGCATGGTATGCATCAATCCGTCCATTACATTTTTAAGGGTCTCGTTCTGAAATTTACCCGAGATATAAAGGTCTGGACCTGGTTCATTTTCAAATTTAAAAGATACCCCGTACCAATTCTCCAATGTCCTGATGGCTTCCGGTAATGAAGTGTTATCAAACACAATCATTTTTCTGGTCCACCCAAGCACTTCATCATCGTCAAATTCAATTCTATTGATAGCTCCTTCCTTTAGTGGGATACTTAATATCTCCCTTTCATTTAGAAAAATGCTGTCTCGACCTATCATTGGAGTCCCTACCGCTACTTTTCCGGTGATCAAGGAAATAATTAAATCCTCCTCTTCATAAGCCTTAATATTAAAAGTGGTACCAATTGCAGTGGTACTTATCTCCCTAGTGGTTACTGTAAAGGGCTTTTCCGGGTCTGGATGAACATCAAAAAATGCTTCTCCTTTCAGGTATACTTCTCGCCTGTTTTCAGAAGGGTTTTCTTTGTACTTTAAAATACTACCCGCATTGAGCAAAACCTTTGTACCATCATGAAGCTTAATGCTGGACTTCACGCCAGGAGGGGTCTGATAGGTCTTATATGAAATAGCATTTAATGGATCAGTAGCCTTATCAACCAGAATGGTCTTAAACAAAATAAATCCCACCCCAATTGAGACCAATAAAATAGCGGCAATTTTAAATAAGAATTGAATTGACAGTGTGAGGTGCCTGTTTTTATTTTTTGAATTGTCTTCAGCAAGAGAAGAATTTTCGGGTATATTGCTCCCTTCCAATGGATTTAAATCAGCTAAACTGCTCTGCGTATTGATATTGTCCCACATCTCTTTGAACTCAGAGGACTGAAGAGGATATCGATCAGAAAACAATTCTATAAGTATTTCTTTGGCCTGATCTACCCCTTTGCTCAAAGTTGGGTTTTCAAAAAGGTAATTTTTCCAAATCCTATCAGCGTCAGGATTAGGTTTCAGCACCCATTCCCTGAATTCAGGATTCAAGATTAATTCTTTTACGGTCTCGTTAAAATTGTTCATCCCAGTACATTTTCAAAGACATGTGTCAGCAAATGCACTTTTCTATCCTTCTTTAATAAAAAATTTTATGTTTTTTTTAAAAAATGTTTATTCCACAGATTAATGATAAGGACAGATGGGGAATAAAATGATAAATTAAAGGGGTATCAAAGCATTAAAAAAAACAATAGAAGGGCAAAGTATTTTCGAAGATTCCCAATGGCCTTCCATGTAAGTGTATAAACAGATTGCACCGTGATTCCCATAATCTTTGAGACTTGTTTATGAGAAAGGTTTTCAAAAAAAACATGTGTAATTACTTCTTTCTGCCTGGTAGGAAGCAAATTTAAAGCAGCCTTTAACCTAGAGCTGTTTTTTCCTCAATAAAAAATTCTTCATCAACTTGATCATCATGGCCCTGAGTGTACAATGCATCAAAACCGATTAACTGTTCCTCTTGCTTTCTTTTAATAGTTCTATTTATTTCTTTCCTGACCTTATTGGATAGAGATCTAAAAATATACATTTTAACATGATTTACCTCTCTCTTATTGTCCCTGTATTTCCAAATGTCAATAAAAAGGTCCTGAATACAATCCTTAACTAAATCCCTATCTGGCTTAATGCTCAATCCAAAGGCCATTAACTCGTAAGCAAACAGGCTGAATAATCCTTCTAAAGCTGATTTATCACCGGCCATTATCCTAACCCAATATTCCTCTTCTTCAGTTTTATTATTAGACCGATTATTTTCATTGAATCCGGTCATATATAAGTTGGTTAAATCTTTTTTTGAACATAAAAACCTAATTTAATTTATTTTTTTCCAAAAAAAATCATAATATATGATCGGAATATTTCAAGTTTTATTTGCCATAAACAGAAGATAACTTTGAATAGCTCCCCTCTTACTCCTTCTTTTTCAAGGTTAATCTTTTATTCTATTCATTACGAACATGTATCAAAAACAAATCAGGACAGCTAATCAACTTCCTATTTTCCCTATCAGCATTCTGATTATTTACAGGTAAGCAGATCATGTTTCATTCTAGCTATAAACCATTAATTCCCCACAATTCTGGTTTAATTTACTTAGCCAGAATTATGGGGAATTGGATAAAACAATTGGATCAAGGTACTTTTCCCTTTGAATTCAAAATACAAACTACTTCTAGTAACCCGGATTCTGTTCAATCAATGAATTTTGATCAATGACAATCTGTGGGATTGGAGCCAGGTAGTTCCAATCGTTGAATTGAGCAGGCTGAAAGAATTCTACAGAATAGGATTTCTCACCCGTGTCAAGATTTCTGGTTACATTCATCCTCATCCTGTCTTGACTTAAAACCTCTGTAGCAGTTTTCCAACGGCGGACATCAAAAAACCTAAACTCTTCAAAAACCAATTCTACTCTTCTTTCCTGCATTATTCGCTCCCATAGCTCATTCCCGCTTTCTGTGATCAAAGGCATTTCAACCCCTGGTCGTGATCTAACCATATTTACGTATTCTCTGGCAGTGGCTTCATCCCCCAACATAAACATCGTTTCGGCATAGTTCAATAATGTTTCACCATACCTAAACCAAATCCATGTTGGAGAACTGCTCCCTGCCTCATTGCTGGTACATCCACATTGCGACTCATCTATGAATTTCCTGATATAATAACTGGTTTCACTGGCATTCCAAGCTGATTCGAAACCATCAGGTGAATCTTGTCCGCCCGGAGTGAACGTTTCTATGGTTCGTTCTTTAAAGGGTGCCCCATCATATAAAATGGTATTATAAAAGCGAGGATCACGGTTTACATAAGGATCCTGTGGATCATATCCCGACCCCTCTTCTTCAATGTTTAACCCATTTTCCATCTCGAAATCATCTATTAGATTTTGCAAAGGATGAGAGTGTCCAAATCCTAACCAACCATTGGGGTACAGCAATCTTTCGACCAAGGCTTCAATGTCCACGTTGATGTTTTGGGGTCTTCCCCAAATAATCTCCTCCGTGTTGTACCCGCCTTCAACTGTAAACAAAGCCTTGTAATCATCATGCAATGAATACATGCCCATGTCAATAATGGCCTTAGAAGCATCCGCCGCTGCCTGCCATTTTTGTTGGTTATTTTCGGGATTATTCAATGGGCTTGCTGCATACAATAATGCCCTTGCTTTAATGGCCATGGCCGCCCCTTTTGTAACCTTACCGTCATTGGATGCATCATAATCCAGAGGCAAATCCGGAATAGCTTCATCTAATTCAGCGACAATGAAATCCATTATCTCATCATAGGTATTCCTTGCAACCCTGAATTCATCTCCCAAATTGAAAGGGGTAGTTATCAAAGGTACTCCGCCATAGTGGCTTATGAATTTGAAATAAGCATAAGCCCTTACCGCCTTCATCTCAGCCGATAATTCGGATTTAAGGTCTTCACTTATGGAAGACTCCTGGATTTTATCCAGGAAAATATTAGCCTGGTTAATGGGTTTCCAATAGGTCCAATCATTAGGTCCGGTCCAAACATCCATCGGCCCTAAATAGGATGATGAGGCATTGCCATTTATTATAATTTGAATATTGGAGGCAGAATTTCTAGAATTGGCCTCGTCGGTCATGTTTGCATAGGGCATAAACCGCCAACCATTCACGTTTTGAAAACCAAAAGGAATGTCTTTATAAGCTGCATTGGCAAATGCTTGGATCAAGGCGGCATCGTCCCAAACAGCTGCATCAGAATAGCTGTCTATGGGGGTCTTTTCAAGGACTTCAGTACAGGCACTTAAAATAACCGCAGAAATAATGCTTGTCAAATATATTGTCCTTCTTAATCTATTGTAGATGCTGGGTAGGATGGTATTTTTCATAACTTTTCTATTTAGAAATACAAAGGAGATTTAAAAAGTAACATTCAGACCAATATTGAAAACTCTTGTTTGTGGGTAAAAATTTCCCGTAGAGTAACTGAACCCCGCATGGGAACTCGCTTCTGGAGTACCTTCAGGGTCAAACCATTTAATGTCCGAAAGGGTAAAAAGGTTACTTCCATTCACAAATAGCATAAGGCTGCTCAATTTGAACTTACTCAGTAACTCCTCTGGCACTGAATAATCTACCTGTAAAGTTTTCAGGCGAAGAAAGGAAGCATTTTGCAACCAAAAGGTACTTGGCATTCCACTGACCTCACCTTCACCTGCGCCATCTTCCTGAGGAAGAATGGGATATTTAGAATCCATACTTCCTGGTGTATACCTATTCAGCAGTAATTCTCTCAAACTATTTTGGGTTGTTCTGGCATGTTTGTGAAAATAGGTCCAGGCCCTGGTTTGGCCAGCAAAATTGGCGAATAAGGAAAACCTTTTGTAGGCAAATGTTGTGTTAAAACCGAAGGTGATTTCCGGAATCACACCTCTATTTTGCCTGACCCTATCGGCGGCGTTAATGGTGCCATCTTCATTGACATCCCTGTATTGCAAATCGCCCACCTGGGTATTGGCCATGATGGGATTGGAATCTACCTCTTCCTGGGTTCTGAATATTCCAATGGACTCATAAAGCAATTGGGTGCCTATCATGGTACCTTCAGCTTTCTGATAATCTGGCATATCCTGTGGTTCACTGATGTCAACAATCGTATTTTTGGCATAGCCCATATTTCCTGACAAGGTATAGGAAAAACCATTGGAAGGGGAAACATTATTTCCATGCGTAAGAATTACTTCAAACCCTTGATTCTCTATAATTCCGATGTTTTCATCTGGAAGCACTAGTCCTGTATAAATGGGAACCTCTGTACTTCTTGCCGTTAAGATATTGGATCTTCTTTGTTTGAAAAAATCGACGCTTAGATCTAAAGCTCCACGCCACAAGGTGGCATCAAGCCCTATGTTAGCATTCTCCGACACTTCCCATGTAATGGCCTCATTGGGTGCCACGCCAGGCAATAAGACGGCCTGAGTTCCACCTCCAAAATGAGTACCTATTGGATTGAGGTTGTACATGGACATAAACTGAAATGGATTGATTTGATCATTTCCCATTTGCCCATAGGACACCCTTAATTTTAGATTGTCAATATTGGGGGAGCTTTTAAGAAATTCCTCTTCTGAAATTCTCCATCCTGCAGAAAAACCGGGGAAAAATCCCCACCTTCCACTTTGTGGAAAGGCATAAGAGCCATCATATCTCAAATTGGTTTCGAAAAGGTATTTTTCTTTGTAATTATAATTGATCCTTCCAAAAACATTTTGTCGCCCCCACTGTCTTCTGGTCCCATCAGCCACCATGTTTTCTCCACTACCTGCAAACAGTTCCTCTATTGAAGATGAAATAAATCCCCTTCTATAAGCCGTCATCGTTCTAAATTCCCCTTCCGCTTGTTCAAATGCCGCAAAAGTTTCTACCAGATGGTCTCCAAAGGCTTTTGAATATTTGATTTTAAAATGCATCAAATAATCCTTTTGCTTATTGAACACCTCCTGTAAGTCTGGCTGACTAACCTGACCTCCCTGCTTCTCCAAAAACACATCGTTTTCTGCATCATAATTATAAACCAGCCAAGTATCTCTCCATCGCTTACTTTCTGTGTACTCTTGTCTATAAGAAACGTAACCGTCCAAGCTTAATCCTTCTACCTGAGGAATGTTTAAATTAAAAGAAGGCTTTACGAATGTCCTGAATATATTATCTGAATAGTACCCACCTTCGCCTGCAAGATTAATAACAGGGTTTTCACCTGCATCACCGGGAAGAGAAGCAGGCAATCCGTTGGGATAAAATGCGGGAATCAAAGGACTTCCTTCTGTACCGAAACCTCCCAATACTGGTCTTTCTCTATTGTCCATCTCTCCGTTCAGATCAAGCCCAAAACGGAAATTATCAGTAATATCAACGTCTACATTGGTTCGCAAGGTAAAGGCATTGCTATCGTGAGCACCATTTTTTACAATACTGTTTTCATCAATATAAGATCCAGACATGGAATATCTGGCCTTTTCTGTACCTCCACGAACATTTAGATTGTGCATGCTTTGCGGTGTAAAGTCCTTAAATATGGTGCCTACCCAATCGGTATTGGGATAATTTAATGGATCTGTACCGTCCCTCATGGTCTGTATTTCCTGATCGGAATATAATGCTGGCAAATTCTGAATGGTGGTCCTGTATTGGTTTACATAATCTGCAAATTCCCATGAATTGGCCATTTCAGGAAGTCTGGTAGGTTGAGTGACTCCCTGATTAAAAGTATAACTGAAAACAGGTTTCCCAACGGCTCCTCGCTTAGTTGTGATTAAAATAACGCCATTAGCGGCCCTTGCTCCATATATTGAGGCCGAGGCATCTTTCAAAATAGAAACCTGTTCAATGTCATTTTGGTTTATCCTCTGCCAGGCACCTGTTTCATCAGGTACACCATCAATCACAATCAAAGGACTGGTATTGCCCGTAGTACTACGGCCTCTTATGAAAATTTGAGCATTGTTTTGCCCTGGCTCACCTGAACGGTTTAAGGTAGTAAGGCCAGGTAATAAACCTGATAATGAATTGGAAAGACTGGTTACCGGGGCTTTTTTGAGCATTTTTTCATCAGTACTGGCAATAGCACCAGTTAAAGTTGCTTTTCTTTGCTCACCATACCCTACGACTACCACTTCTTCCAAATCAGCGGTGTCCCCATCAAGGGAAACGTTGATTTTACTTAAGTTGCCAATAGTTACTTCCTTGGTTTCCATTCCTACAAATGAAAAAACCAAGGTCACTGCATTTTGGCTTACTGTAAATGAATAGTTTCCATCTACATCCGTAACAGTACCATTTGTTGTTCCTTTTTCCAGTATCGTCACTCCAGGCATTGTGATTCCTTCGCCGTTGGTGACATTTCCAGAAATTCCCCTGGAGCTTTGGGCTCTTAATCCTGCTGTAATCATTATGGTCATTACAAACAGTAAGAGGATCATCTTTTTGGTAATTGTGTTTTCCATATCATGATTGATTAAAGGTGAATAAAAATTTAGATACTTAAAGTAGAACTTATCTCTATTTCATTAATTTTAATTGGATTAGAAAGTGGTATTACAAATAAAATAGCGATAACGTTCTCGAAAACATAGCTAATACATTGTATAAGTTAAATTATTAGCACAGCATTTTTATATAATTGCATAATTACTTTTGTAATATGTCATATTTTAATAACTAAATGGCACCATAAAACAAAAGGACTTGATGGCGGATATTGAAACTGGCTAATTTAGTACCACAAAGAATCCTTTAATGAGCAAGAGGGTGGTAATCTTTACGCCAATTTGCGGGAACAATTAAAAAATGTATTTATCTAAATTAGGTTGCAAGAAATAAGGATAGTTGTGACCTATCCTTTGACTAAGAATTAACGGGCTTAAAAAAAACTGGTCAATAAAACCCAAAAAGGGTTCTTATTGACCAGTTAAAATATTCAATTCTGTATCGGGAAATTAGATTACACGACCACCTGTTTGCCACAAGTCAGCATTGCTACCTAACTTTTCTTTTAAAGGCAAAGTGATTTCATTCAAGTGATTTACCATGTCAGCAGTAAGCTTAACCTCCATGGTTTTTAAGTTTTCCTTACTTGATCCGCATTTCTACCACCAACAATTGGTGCAGCAACGCCTTTCTGTGCCAATAGCCAGGCAAGGCTCAAATTGCCCATATTGACATTGGACTCCTCAGCAAACTTCTTGATTTTATCAATGGTTTGGAAAGTCAATGCTTCGCAGCCTTCTTCCTGATGTCTTGACTGAGAGCGACCTTTATTGAAGTGTCGGGTTCTTGCCCTGTCATCAGGAACCTGCTCGGCAGAATCAAATTTACCGGTTAACAAACCTTGCATGATTGGTGAGTAACATAAAATCGGCACATTGTCTTCTACACATTGAGGAAGTATGCTAAATTCTATCGCTCTAAAAATCAAATTATAGGCCATCTGATTGCTACTAATGGTAAAGCCAGACTCCTTGCAAATGTCCAGGCTTTTGTTTCCGAAATTCGAAACGCCATAAGCCCTTATTTTTCCATCGTCTTTTAATTTTTGAAGTGCACCCATGGTATCCTCTAAAGGGATCTCAGGATTTGGCCAATGAAGCTGATAAAGATCAATATAATCTGTTTTAAGATTTTTTAATCCTCTTTCGCATGCCTTGATCACATCGTCGGGAAGAAAATCCTGAGGACCAACCTTAGAAGCGATAATCATATCTGATCTTTTGTCTCCTAAAGCTTCCGCTAAAAGATTTTCCGAAGCTCCGTTCCCATAAGCCTCAGCAGTGTCAAAGGTGGTAATACCATTGTCAAATGCTTCGCGCATGGCGTCCAATGAGTCCTTTTTATCCTGATGTCCCCAATTAAAACCTCCAACTACGGCCCAACAACCAAAAATCAATCTTGAAATTTCAAAATCAGTGTGGGGCAACTTATAATTTTCCATAATAACTAAAATTAATTTATTGTTGAAATAATATATCTTAATCAATCCACTCAGTAGTTTCGGGGTATTCTTACCTCTTATTAAAAAGATACAACTCAGCTACAGAGTGGTTCTTGTACAATTATTTTTGAGTTTTATGATTAACTTGAAACATGCTATTTTGAAGGTAAAACCTAATCAAAGAAACAGCATGAAATTAATGCTTCACAAGTTAGGCTTTATTTGAATTAGACTAAAAGAATTATGTGAATTTGCTTAATTCTTAGAAGCCATTCCCTGAATAAATCCCCCAATAAAAGCAGCTTGTTTCTTTCTCGTAGCTTCCCCAAAATGAACATGGTCAGCAAAGAGGTCATCACCAAGATTAAGTGTAAATTGATGTAAATCAATTATGGGAACATTTAATGCTTCGAAAACATTGTCTGCCACTTCATTATAGCTGGCCAAATCAGCTGCATACCTGTGAAAGGTTTGCTGTTTTGAATTGTGTTGAACATCGTCCACAGGAGTCGTTCTTACCCAAACCATAGGAATCCCTCTATCGGCGAGTAGATGATGAATCTGCTTCAGATTTTCTTTGTAGACTTCAATTTCTACCTGCTTTTTACCCGTTTCTATATCGGTTTTGATATCATGTAAACCACAATTGATTAACATGATATCTGGCTGAAATTCTTTCGATTTAAGCTTAGTTTTCAAATATGCCAAAACCATACCAGAATCTCCCCCATTGGCAAACTTTGGCCTTTCCCCATCCCCAGAATCATCTCCGGTTTCCCTTTTCCTATCATAGGAAAACTTACCTTTAAGGTATTGTTCCAGATAGGGGCCATATTGCATAGAAATACTGTCTCCAACAACAAATAGCTTAGGCTTAGATTCAAAACCATTGAAAAACAGACCTAGCCCCAATACTAAAACGAAAGAAATTTTAGATAACAACATCATAATTATAAAGGATTTACTTTTCCTGCCCCACTTCAATGCATTTGCAAACGGGGTTTTGCTCTCTGGCAAAATTCTTTCCCTGACGCCACCACTTCTTCATTTGATAGGGGTCAAAAATAAGTGAGTTCTCAGTAAGGGCTGCAGGAGGATAATAAAAATTCAATTTCACTTCCCGCTTATGGCTCAGCAACTCCCCTATTTTAATGTCATCACTACTGATCTGATCAAGCATAAAATCAAATGCCCTGGTAGTTAATTCCAAAGCATTTCGCACAGGTCTTTTAAGTTCTCTACCAGCCCGGGCTTTTAAAACGATTACATCTATCTCAGTTGCACCGCGATAAATGGCTTCAGAAATGGGGACCAAATCTGCAAAGCCTCCATCTGCATACTCACAACCATCCTTCTCCAACAAACTCATAAATGGAACAATATTGGAAGAAGCCCAAATCCATTCACAAAAATCTATATAAGAGCAATCTTTTAACCTTTTGTACTCTACGGTATTGGTACTTAAGTTGGATACAGTTACATAAACTTCTGCTTTGTTGTTTTGCATTCTTTCAAAATCCGCGGGAGTTATGATCTTTTTTATCAACTTGAAAAGATTTTTACTCTCTCCAAAAGTCTTCTTACCCTTTAAAAACATTTTGATCGTCCCAAAATGGTTGATTCGTGTCTTAAACACACCGCCATCCTTATAAACTATAAAAGGATTGGTACTAAAAATGGAGTCTTGTGTTACAGAGGTATATATCGCTCTAATTTTCTCAATCTCATTAATCGAAAGCAAAGGCACCAGTAAACTACCGGTGGATGTTCCTACAAATATGTCATAGTCAAAATTGCATTCTCTGATTAGGTATTCAGCAATCCCGCCTCCAAAAGCACCTTTGCTTCCTCCTCCGGATATTACCAATGCTCTTTTTTTATCCATTCTTTAAATTCTTGAAATAAATCATTTAACAAATTGAACCTCGATATCTTCTAATAGAATTTCAGACAAAAGCTCCAAGTTTCCATTTTTAAATAATTCGGCTAAATCCTCAACAGCAATGGACTCGTCTTCAGGTTTATAATTTTCATAATCCTGCAATATTAGACCTGAAACTTCGTGGGTATTGATCGCCTTTCTAAACCTTAAACCGCCACCATCTGTGTGGTAAGAATAAGCCAGGTAACCAATAAGGTGTGTCTCCTCATGGAACCAATATAAAAACTCGTCCTCAAAATCCTCACCCCCACCATTTTTTTTGAATGTCACTTTTACCAAGTGGTAATTGTTCCCTTCAAGCTCGTCCATGCCCATGTATTCCTTTATGACAGCTTCATCATTTAAACCGTATGGCAAAAATGCGAAATACGCTACAGAATTTACTGAATTGGTATAAGCGAGGCTATTTTTTTCAGAAAGATTAACTTTCTCTCCATCTATAGTCCGCGAAAAACCTTCCTGATTTAAAACATCCATTACACTGCCGCCATCTTCTACAAAAGAGCGTGAATACCTGAATGAATTTGGTGATTTGAATATTTCGTATTGCCTTTCTCTAAAGGTGAAATTTATTTGGGCAGATTTAAAGAGCTCTCCTCCATGCGCTTCAATCGACTGATTGATGATTTTATCTGATTCATTAGGGGCGCTACACCCCACAACTAAAGCGATGAAAAGCAGTGGATACAGATATTTTCTCATAGGTGGGAAACTCATTTTTTCAATTCCTGCAATTAATCTTAATATTAAACTTTTACGGTCAATTTTCATAACGATTCTTTATTTTAGAAAGGTTTGGTACCTGGCTTTAATGGTGATTTTGGTTAACGTGATGCAATTAGAATTGTTACCATTACCTATTCTTTCATTACAATACAAGTGACATCTTTCAGGTTTAAAGCTCGAAAAAGCTAGCTATTAAGTTTACACTCTTGATAAACCACACATAAAGGAATGAATTGTGGCTACCGATCTTTGCCCTATCTAAATACATGGCAAAATTGAAATGCCAGACCCAGAGATATAATTAAGCGATGGAAGCAGTACAAACAATCCGCCGATCGGGAATGCGAGTTCTTTAGCCTGTGCTTAAATTCCCTTAAGTTTCGCTTGCCAAATTACATCATTTTTTAATTAGCTAGTCTCGGACCTGGTTGGTGGTTAACCATGGATTACAGACACTCCATTTACAATTCTCCACAAGTACAATCTCTTTGCTAAGGTTCTCGACAAATTTCTTGAGCTCCACCTTAATTGAGCTTGGACCAAATAAATTCGAATGGTAATAAATTTTTTACGTATTTTTTTACGTATTTATACTTAATTTAAAAAACATGACTTATCTTAGTACTTTCTAAAACAAAAGTATTTAAGTATGTATCAAACCTTAGACACCAACAAGACCTCAAATTTATGGGGGAAATCTGAAGCAATTAGTGCTAATGGCATTATTAAATCAATAATCCCTAATGCATTGTGATTAGCAAATAAGAAAAATAAATTTCACGTATTTATACGTAAAATAGGGAAATTGTCATCTTTTTATTAGAAAGCCTTCAATTTCCATTATAAGTAAAGGGAGGTTGGAGTAATTCAGACAGAAGTTTGATCCCACCAATGCATTTAGTTATTCACTTTAAAGAAACCAAAAGGTTTAAATCAATTTGTGTAAGGAAATTCAATTTCTATTTCCGTTCCTCATAAACAGTCAATAAACCCTGCTACTACAATATTACCGGGCTTTTAAAAAACAAAATATGAAACCACAAACTAATAAAGCAACATCCATCAACCTATTAGATTTCAAGACACCTCAGATGCGTGCATTCCACCTTTCCTGGTTTGCCTTTTTTCTTTGTTTTTTTGGATGGTTTGGTATAGCCCCATTGATGGCCATAGTTAGGGATGAATTGAATTTGACTAAATCCCAAATAGGCAACATCATTATTGCCTCAGTATCAATTACAGTAGTAGCAAGGTTATTTATAGGTTGGTTGGTAGATCGTATTGGGCCACGAATAACCTATACTTACCTTCTGGTAATTGGAGCAATTCCTGTGATCTTAATTGGGTTGAGCAATAGTTATGAAAGCTTTTTGCTTTTTCGATTGGCCATTGGCGTCATCGGTGCTTCTTTTGTCATTACCCAATACCACACTTCCGTGATGTTTGCACCGAATATTGTAGGAACAGCCAATGCCACCTCCGCGGGATGGGGAAATATGGGCGGAGGTGTCACACAAATAATCATGCCGATCATTTTCGGTCTTTTCGTTTCCCTTGGCTTTATGGAAGCAAGTGCCTGGAGATATGCAATGATGGTTCCAGGTTTCTTTATGATTCTTACCGCCTTCGCTTATTACAATTGGACAACAGATTTTCCTGAAGGCAATATTAAGGACCTAAGAGAAAAGGATCCAGAATTTAATCTTAAAAAGAAAAACAATCAAAAAGGCAGTCTCAAAGAAGCCGTTTCAGACAAAAGAGTTTGGGCATTGTTCCTAATATATGGTGCATGTTTCGGTATTGAGCTTACCATAAATAACATCGCTGCCATCTATTACCATGACTTTTTTGATCTTGATTTGAAAACGGCAGGATTGATTGCTGGGTTGTTTGGATTGATGAATTTGTTTGCAAGGTCATTAGGCGGTTTTTTTGGTGATAAAGCAGGTATCAAATTTGGGCTTAGAGGCAGAGTAGCATTTCTAGGAATTGTATTGCTAATAGAGGGTATTGCTTTGGTAATTTTTTCTCAAATGACCATTTTGCCTTTGGCCATAGGCACCATGATTCTATTTAGTCTTTTTGTTCAAATGGCAGAAGGAGCCACCTTTTCAGTCGTTCCTTTTATCAATAAAAAGTCAATAGGGATGGTCTCTGGAATTGTGGGTGCCGGTGGTAATGTGGGAGCAGTAATGGCTGGTTTTTTGTTTAAAATGGAAGGCCTAAGCTACAGTGAATCTCTTTCCATTATGGGAATTGCAGTAACTGCTGTGAGTGCTTGCACCCTATTAATCAGGTTCTCCAAAGTAGATGAAAAAATTGCCCAGGAAGAGTTAGAAATGTCACTGGTACAGAAAGCAGCACTACAAGCGGAAATGGTAAACAGTTAAACCCAGCCCATGCAATGGCTCTTCTATTGCATAAACTAGATTAGGAATACCCATTTCTGACCAAAGTTAAATCTCAATCAAAAATAGCGATGTCATCAGCAGATATAAAATCTTATAAAAGCACCTGTTCATACTGTGGCGTAGGCTGTGGGGTTATTGTCAGTAAAGATAAAAAAGGGAAAATCAGTCTTAAAGGAGATCCTGATCATCCTGTCAATAAAGGAATGCTCTGCTCCAAAGGCATGAACTTACACTATGTAGTAGAAGACAAGTCAGACCGCCTTCTTCATCCTCAAATGCGCTGGGGAAAAACACATCCTTTGGAAAGGGTGGATTGGGATACTGCTTTGGATAGAGCTAGCGCCGTTTTTTCATCCATTATAGAAAAACACGGACCTGACTCAGTAGCGTTTTATGTTTCAGGGCAATGCCTGACTGAAGAATACTACCTTGTAAATAAGTTGACAAAAGGTTTTCTTAAAACCAATAATGTAGATACCAATTCCAGGCTTTGCATGAGTTCTGCAGTGATGGGCTATATTAAAACCCTCGGGGAAGACAGTGTTCCTATCTCTTATGATGACATTGAGCTGGCAGACTGCTTTTTTGTGGCTGGAGCAAATCCTGCCTGGTGCCATCCCATCCTTTGGAGAAGAATAGAAAAGCACAAAGAAGAAAACCCTCATGTAAAGATCATAGTAGTAGATCCCCGTGCCACTCAAAGTTGTTCCATTGCTGACCTCCACCTGCAACTGCATCCTGGCACCGATGAAGTTCTTTTTCTTGCTATGGGCAGATGCCTTATTGAGCAAGGTGATATCGATCTGCCATTCATAAAAAAACACACTGACGGATTTGAAGCCTATAAGGAATTGGTTATGAAAACCACCTTGCAGGAAGCTGCCGAAATATGTGGGCTATCTGAGGAAGATATAAAAACTGCTGCTTCTTTTATAGGCAATGCTAAAGGGTTTTTATCGCTTTGGACCATGGGCCTTAACCAAAGTGCTGATGGTGTCAATAAAAACCTGGCTTTAATAGACCTTAACTTGATCACAGGACACATAGGAAAACCTGGCTCAGGTCCTTTTAGCCTGACTGGTCAGCCGAATGCCATGGGTGGTCGTGAAGTGGGAGGCATGGCTACTTTGTTGGCCTGCCATCGAAACTTAAACAATCCTGAACACCGCTCAGAAGTTGCTGATTTTTGGGGAGTTGATGAAATTTCAGCTACCCCCGGTAAAACAGCTACTCAAATTTTTGAAGGGATTGAGGAAGGTTCAATTAAAGCCATCTGGGTCATTTGCACCAATCCCCTGGTAAGTATGCCAGACGCCCGAAAGGTAGAAGCGGCACTTAAAAAGGCAAGATTTGTAGTCGTTCAGGATATTTCCAATAAAAATGAAACCATTCCTTATGCCGATCTGGTGCTTCCTGCTGCCGGTTGGGGCGAAAAGGAAGGAACGATGACCAATTCAGAACGGAGAATTAGTTACCTGGATCAATTTAAACCTGCCCCGGGAGAGGCTTTATCTGATGCTGAAATTCTGATGCGTTTTGCCAAAAAAATGCAATTTTCAGGTTTTAATTTCAACAATATGGCTGAAGTTTATTCAGAATATTGTCAATTGACCAAAAACACAAACATTGACATTTCCGGCTTGGATTATGACTATTTAAAAAACCATGGATCAGTGCAATGGCCTTTTCTCAATAAAGATCAAGGAGGTACAAAACGGTTATTTACAGATCATAAATTTTATACCGCAAATGGTAAGGCGCAAATTATGGCTTCAGGTCTAAAGAGCGATTATGAAAAAACATCGGCAGATTTCCCACTTGTTCTAACGACAGGAAGAATAAGGGACCAATGGCACACCATGACCCGTACAGGTAAAGTCAATAAACTCAACACTCACATTCCAACACCATTTTTAGAAATCCATCCCGAGGATGCTTTGGAAAGAGGAATAATACAAGGCAAAACGGTGCTGGTTTCCGGCATTAGAGGAGAAGTTAGGCTTCATGCACAAGTAACAGATAAAATTAAAAAAGGCACTGTTTTTATGCCCATGCATTGGGGCAAAATCTTAGGAAATGATTTCGCCCGAGCCAATAACCTTACTGGCAATACGATCGATCCGGTTTCTAAACAACCCGATTTCAAGTATTCTGTTGTACAAGTTGCCCTATACAAAAACCCAAAGCAGAAAATAGTAATTGTGGGTGCAGGAGCAGCCGCCTATCGATTTATTAATTCTTACCGCGAATTCAACCAAGAAGATGAAATTCATGTTTTTTCTAAAGAAAAGTACCCTTTTTATAATCGGGTATTGCTACCAGATTATGTTAATGCGCATAAGAGCTGGGAAGACTTGTTAAAATTCAAATCACCAGCAGCAATGAATAAGCTAAATATAAGGCTGTTTGTTGAAAATGGAATAGAATCAATTGACCGCTCCAATAAGACTGTGACGGATGAAAATGGGAAAGTTCATCACTATGGCACCCTTATATTGGCTACCGGTAGCAGGGCTTTTATCCCAGGAGATGCTCCCATGCATCTACCAGGGGTATTTACCATGCGAAATCGGGAAAATGCAGATGATCTAAAGGAGTACCTAAACTATAAAGGACACGTCCTGATAGCTGGAGGCGGTTTGCTTGGTTTGGAACTGGCCGCTGCGCTGAGGGACATTGACATGAAAGTAACCATTGTCCAATTGGGATCACGATTAATGGAAAGGCAATTGGATCCTTTGGCTAGCTCTCTGCTGAGAGAGAGACTGGAAGAAATGGGAGTACAATTATTTATGAACAATCAATTGTCCCTGCTGGAATCCCACGGAGACAATAAAAACATCACCGCCAGCCTTAAAAGTGGGCAAAGTATTAATTGTAATGCAGTAGTTTATGCCATTGGAACACGCCCAAATATTGAATTGGGGAAATCCGCTGGATTAGTTTGTGGTCGAGGTATTAAAGTCAACGATTACCTTCAGACAAGTGACCCTGATATTTTTGCCATGGGAGAAATTGCTGAGCACAAAGGGAAATTAAATGGGATCACTGCAGCAGCTGAAATACAAGCTGATACAGCTTCCCGATTCATCACAGGAGATTTGCTTAGTAGCTATAAAGGAAGTGTCCCCATGAATATTTTGAAAATTGCAGACCTTGATCTATGCTCTATTGGAATACCAGAGGTACCTGCTCATGCGGAAGGTTATGAAGAAATCCTTTTGATAGATTCGGCTCAAACGTACTATAAAAAATGTATCGTATTTAAGGATCGTTTGGTAGGAGCCATTTTAATGGGAGACAAGTCTGAATTTGCAGAATTTAAAAAATTAATCGAAGAAAAGACCGAATTATCCAGCAAACGACAAGAACTCCTTAGAGGCAAATCAACGAAAGAAGAGATCATAGGAGAAGTGGTTTGTTCTTGTGGTCAGGTTGGTAAGGGAAACATTACCAAAGCCATCCAGTCTGGATGCAAGGAATTTAGAGCCCTTTGCCAACAAACCGGTGCAGGAATGGGATGTGGAAGTTGCAAACCAGAGGTCAAGGAAATTTTGGATGAAGAACTGCTTTCTATACTTCAGGTATAAACAAATATTAAACATGGGATTTTCGAAAATCAGAATGACTTAGCAATTAGTCATAACCTTGTTAAATAGATAAAACCCAATAAATTTACTAAGTGGGAAAGTTGTGTAGTGATTGTATGGCCTAATTACCGCTATACTATTTCGCAAAAATTAGAAAAAAGCATGAAAAAAGCAGATTTAGTCAGGGTATTTGTCAAAGGAGGAATTATTTCTCCTGGAGATTTTCTAAAAATGGTTCAAACCGTTGAGGCTTTAGGTACTAGTTATATTCATCTTGGCTCACGTCAAGATGTACTTTTTCCTTTGAAGGATAAAAACCTTGAATCCCTTAATAACACCTTTAACAGTATCGATACGGCATATGATACGGACGGAGAAGAATTTCATAATATCGTCTCCTCCTACCCTACTATAGATGTAATGCCAACGACGCATTGGCTGGCTTCTCATACCTACCACTATGTCCTGGACACATTTGATTACCGGCCCAAACTAAAAATCAACATTACCGACCCAGTTCAAAGCTTGGTACCTCTATTTACAGGTAACATTAACTTTGTAGCTTCCTCCATCGAAAACTATTGGTACCTGTATTTAAGTTTTCCAGAAATTGATACGAAGCCATGGTGTGCTCCTGACCTCATCTACAGCTATGATTTATCCAAAATCGCAAAAGAAATAGAGGAAATTAACCCTATAAAATGCGGCCTAAAATACAATGAGATTTATCAAAAAGTTCTCGAAACAATATCCCCCAATATTCAAAAAGTAGAGCAAGAACTGGATTATCCTGAAGGCACAACCCCGTACTATGAAGGCATGAACCGTATCGTTGGGGGAAAATATTGGCTGGGACTTTATTGGCGAAACAACAAGTTTTCCATTACATTTTTAATCGCCTTGTGTGAACTTTGTATCAAGACCAATATCGGGAAAATATGCTTAACTCCGTGGAAATCTATAATTGTCAAGGGAATTGCAGAAAAGGACCGGCTTAGTTGGGAGAAACTTCTTGGCAAATACGGTATCAATATCAGGCACAGTTCAATTGAACTAAACTGGCACTTGCCGGTCTTGGATGAAGAAGCGCTCGATTTAAAAAACTACCTTGTAAGGGCACTTGACAAGCAAGACATTAGCACTTATGGACTAAGCTTCTCTGTCAAAACCAGGCCCATGTCCCTATTCACTACTGTAGCCATAGAACGAGCGGAAAAAGACAAAGAAGATGATCCTGATTCTTTTAATATTCTTTATTCAAAGGATTTTAACCCAAACCTTTCTGAGTATTTTTACTTCGTGAAGAAAGTACCTTTAGAAACAATTCCGCCTTTATTAATCGAATTAAGTTATAAATATTACGATCAACTGGAGTCAGAAAAAACGCCAGAAAATTCTGATTTTAAAACTACTGATGTTAAGAAAAATCACAAGAAATACCAATGTACCAGTTGTCTCACCGTATTTGATGAAAAATATGGTGATCCTGAATCGAATATTGAACCTTACACCTCTTTTATAAAACTCCCTGAAAGCTATTCCTGCCCCGTGTGCGAGAGTCCTAAATCAGCTTATAAATTAATTGAAAATTGAGTTAACTACTTATAAAAGACAATATGAATAATTCCGGTAGTAACCTATTTTCAAAAACTGAACAGTTTGGTCGAGTTGCCTATCACAATCTTCGTTCTTAAGTTTAATAATGGTTGTGATAGGTAAAAAAAATAAGGCTTCTCTGCAAATTGTTACTGCCCACCTCTCTTCAACGGCATCACTTCTTCACATTATTCGAAGTGATGATTTTGGTAGGCTATTAAGATGATTTTATTTTAAAATCAGGTTAATGGCATTTGTGTTGCCTCATTTTAGGTTAAATCACTGAAGACTTTTCGCACTATTCATTCTTTCATCCTCTTGCAAAAACTCCTTTACTTGCTTTTCCCTTACCACTTTTCCTATAACGATTACAGCAGGAGAGGAAAGTGCAGCCTTCTCTTGTAAAGGTAGAATACTATTTAAATCACCGGAAATGAATCGTTCATTTGCTTTACTCCCATTTTGGATCATACAAATTGACTCCTTTTCTCCACGATACTTTGTGAATAAACTTACAATTTCAGAAAGCTTATTCATTCCCATAAGGATCACCACGGTTGCAGAAGATTGAGCAGCAAAATATAAATCTCTGGCTGAACTATGGTCTTTTAAAGTACCTGTCACAACCCAAAAACTCTCATTTACACCTCTTTTTGTTAAAGGAACGCCGCATATACCTGGGACTGACATGGCACTACTTATCCCTGGAATGTAAGTAGTTGGGACACCATGCTTTTCCGCATATTCTAATTCTTCATGGCCACGACCAAATACGTAGGGATCTCCTCCTTTAAGACGGACGACATGACCACAGGTATTGGCCCAATTTACAATCATCTCATTAATCTCATCCTGGCGAAAGGAATGTGAACCGGCCCTTTTGCCTACAAAGATCTTTAAGGAAGTTGCGGGAGCATAATCTAACAATACCTCATTTGCCAAGGCATCATATAAAACAATGTCAGCACTTTCCAGTGCTTTAATAGCCTTAAGGGTGATCAACTCGGGATCTCCAGGGCCTGCTCCTACTATGGATAATCTTGCTGCTGTACTTTTCATTCCGTCATATTACTTATTTTCAAAACAAATTTAAGTAATTTTTTACGTATTTATACGTATTTTAAAAATTATATTTTAACTTAGCACTCGATTTAAAGGACAATTATTAAACAGAATACTTAGAAAGGCAATCATCCAACCATAATAAAACTCAGTATGACAAAGATAGTAGTAATCGGAAATGGAATGGTAGGTTACAAATTTTGTGAAAAACTACGACAAGCCTCTCCTATAAGTGACTTTGAAATCACTGTTTTTGGAGAAGAACCTTGGCCTGCTTATGACAGGGTTCATTTAAGTGATTATTTTACAGGGTCCACTGCTGATGATTTGATTATGGCTCCCCTTACCTGGTATGATGAAAACAAAATTGACCTGAGAAGAAATGAACTCGTAATAGAGATCAACCGAGAGCAAAAAAAGGTCATTAGTCATACTGGTAGGGAGGTACACTACGACAAGTTGATTCTAGCAACTGGATCGGCGGCTATGGTGCCTCCTATCGAAGGGGTTGAAAAAAAGGGTGTTTTTGTGTACAGGACTTTAGAAGACCTGGATGCGATAATTAATTTTGGTAAAAATGTTAAATCAGCGGCAGTAATTGGAGGTGGGCTTCTTGGGCTTGAGGCGGCGAAAGCTGTTCGTGACTTGGGGCTAAAAACCCATGTAGTTGAATTTGCCCCAAGATTGATGCCAAGGCAGTTGGATGAAGAAGGTTCTTCAATTCTTAAATCAAAATTGGAAGATTTAGGACTTTCCATCCACCTCAACAAGAACACCCAAAGAATTAAAGGAAACGGAAAGCTAAGTGGATTGGACTTTAAAGATGGCTCTGATTTACCTGTGGACATGTTGGTTATTTCTGCCGGAATAAAACCCCGGGACGAACTGGCAAAAAGCAGCGGACTTTCATATGCTGCCCGTGGAGGGGTGGTTGTGAATGAATTTCTTCAAACTATGGAGGACAAAGATATCTTTGCCATTGGTGAAGTAGCATCCTACCAAAGCATGGTTTACGGGCTTGTAGCACCAGGTTATGAGATGGCTACCCAAGTGGTAAATCAACTTACTGGAAAGGAAGTTAGGCCATTCCTCGGGTATGACATGTCTACGAAATTAAAACTTATAGGAGTAGATGTAGCCAGCTTTGGTGATTCCTTTGGAACCCTGGAACCATCAATTCCAATAGTTTATCAAAACAAAAATTCAGGACAATACAAAAGAATAAATATATCAATGGACGGCAAACGTCTATTGGGAGGAATATTGGTAGGAGATGCTTCCGCCTATGGCATGCTTTTGCAGATGACGCAAAACAAAATGCCCTTACCTCCTAATCCTGAAGACCTGATCCTTGGTGCAAGAGGTGGTAAAGAATCTTCTGGCGCAGGAGTGGATGACCTTCCATCAGAGGCACAAATCTGTTCCTGCGAAAATGTAAGCAAAGGAGCAATTTGTAAAATTATTGAAGAGGATGGCGTTACCAAATTAGATGAAATAAAAACCTGTACTAAAGCAGGGACTGGATGTGGTGGCTGTATACCTATGGTCAACGACTTGTTGAAAAGTCAACTCAAAGCCATGGGAAAACAGGTCAAAAACAACCTTTGCGAGCATTTTCTTTATTCCCGACAAGAGCTTTTGGACCTGGTAAAAATAAAAAGCATCAAAACATACGATGAACTACTTAACCAATATGGCAATGGGGATGGCTGCGAAATATGCAAACCTGCGGTAGCCTCTATTCTTTCCAGTACCTGGAATGAGCTCATTACCAAACAGGATACCATTCAAGACTCCAATGACCGATATTTGGCCAATATTCAAAAAGGAGGAACCTATTCGGTCGTTCCACGAATACCTGGAGGAGAAATCAGCCCTTCAAAATTAATTGTTATCGCTCAGGTAGCTGAAAAATACGGCCTATATACAAAGATCACAGGAGGGCAAAGAATAGATATGTTCGGCGCAAGAGTAGACCAGCTTCCTGATATTTGGGAAGAATTAATTCTTGAGGGCTTTGAAAGTGGCCATGCCTACGGTAAATCCCTTAGAACTGTTAAAAGCTGCGTGGGGTCAACATGGTGTCGTTACGGCGTACAGGATGCTGTTTCCTTTGCCATCCAGGTAGAAGAAAGGTACCGGGGCTTACGTTCTCCCCATAAATTAAAAGGAGCCGTATCCGGCTGTATCCGTGAATGTGCTGAAGCACAAAGCAAAGACTTTGGTATCATCGCCACTGAAAAAGGCTGGAACCTATATGTAGGAGGCAATGGAGGCTCAAAACCTCAGCATGCCAAATTACTTATCAATGATATAGACAGTGCCACCTGTTTGAAATACATAGACCGTTACCTAATGTTTTATATCCGAACAGCAGACCCTTTAACAAGAACTTCAACCTGGCTCAACAAACTGGAAGGTGGTGTAGACTACCTTCGAGATGTCGTGGTGAATGATTGTCTCAATATCGGAGAAGAACTGGAAAAAGAGATGGAATTTACGATTCAAACCTATTCCTGTGAATGGAAAGAAGTAGTAAACAACCCTAAATTAAGGGCTAAATTCAAACATTTCTTAAATGATGATCATGGGGATCCACAGGTGAAATTCAAAACCATGCGAGATCAAAAAATCCCTGCTACATGGGGATAGTGATTGAGCCAAAAACACATGTAATGAAAAAGCTATTATTGTGCGCAAATACTTCTTGCATAAATTTTAGACAATCCATTCATTACTTATACTAATATTAAACCGGATATAGGCATACCATATCACCTATTTCTTTCATTTTAAACACTAATAAGATGACAACATTACAGGAAATGTACAAAACAGCAGACCATTCCAAGATCACCACATGGTTCAAAGCCGCCCCTGTATCCGCTCTTCCCGAAAATGGTGGTGCATGTGTGAAATACAAAGATCTGCAGATTGCCATTTACAATTTTACGAGAAGAAAAGAATGGTATGCATGTCAAAACCTGTGTCCACATAAAATGCAAATGGCACTGTCTAGAGGCATGATTGGGTCTGATGGAGATGAGCCAAAAGTAGCATGTCCTTTCCATAAAAAAACATTTTCATTGCGATCTGGGAAAAATTTAAATGGCGACAGTTGTGATATCGCCACCTACCCCATCAAGGTTGAGGATGGGTATGTTTACATAGGCTTTGAAGAATAAAGCATCTTTAGCATGTCATAAAGAAATAGGTAAGCAGGGTTTAAACAATAAATCCTGCTTACCTATTTTTATTTATTCTTCCTCAGATGGGAATATTAAGTGGTTTTACGTATTTTTAACCAGCCAAAACCACGAATGGAAAGTCAATTATTGTCAAAAAAACCTAAATTCAATAAGCTGGGCAAGTATTATCTTGTAGCGTTATGTGCTATTGCCCTAAGTATCATCTTAAGTCAAATTCTGATTCAAAAATTCATTAGTGAACAGGAGAACGATTCCAGGGTTATTAACCTTTCTGGCCGACAACGAATGCTTAGCCAAAAGATCAGCAAATGTGTTCTATTATTGGCTGACACTTCCTACACATCAAAAGATAAATCAACACTAAAAGAACTTGATGGGGCCTTAGAGGAATGGAAAGAAGTCCATCATTTATTACAATGGGGGAACAATTCATTAGGAGAAGAAACCCAAAACAGTAAAAGAATTACGGCACTTTTTAGTTCAATCAAACAAGACTATGAAATCATAGTAAATGCTACCGAGGAAATTGTTCGTTTGCTAAAAAACGACATTAACACACCTAAAAGCAAGATATTAAAAGGCACTGAAATAGTTATCTCACAGGAGGCTAGTTTTCTGAAGAAAATGGACCAGATCGTTTATCAGTTTGATAATGAAGCGAAAACCAGGGTAATGAACCTTAAGAACATAGAAGCCTTTTTTTTGGCACTATCGTTAGGGGTCATCTTATTTGAAATATTTTTGTTTTATTCCATCTGCCAAAACCATCAAAAAGACATTTGAAATTCAAGAACGGTCTCAAAAGAAGTCCAAAAAAATGACCCTTGAATTGGGCTCCTTATACAGTTCACTCGAGCAGGCCTATCAGGATCTTCTAGAGGTAGATGTAGCAGTGGATGATTTCACAGTATATGGAAAATGTGAAGTAAACGGTGATTTTATAAATTTTTCACCGAAGTTCATCTCACTGATGGAATTTGAAGATAACAGGCCCAAAAACTTTTTTGATTGGATTCAATACCATGGATATGATGCCGATTATTTAAAAAACATAAAAAAAATGATTCTGAATGGCAATCCATGGAATGGAGAGATCAAAGTAGTCAATGAGGCGGGTGACTTTGTATGGCTAAAGGTAAATTTAATCCCAACCCAGAATGAACAGGGCCAACCAGACAGCGTCCTAATGATTACAACCGACAAGACCGAGAAAAAAGAAGCCGAGATCATTTCCCATGAAATAAATAAAGAAAAGATAGAAAAAAAGGTGAAAGAGCAACAGTTCCGTTCCGCTTTAATACTAGAAGGACAGGAGGAAGAACGAAAAAGAATTTCCAGAGACATGCACGATGGCGTTGGTCAAATTCTATCGGCAATGAAATTTAACTTGGAAGCCATTCATAATGTTGGTTTAGAATTTGAAAAGGAGAAGCTTAAAACCGTTAAGGATTTACTAAAAAATGTCATTCAAGAGGTTAGGCGAATTTCCTTTAACCTTACCCCAAGTGTTCTCTCCGATTATGGGATTGTGCCTGTACTTAATAAGTTTGCCCGAGAAATCACAAAAATCTCCAACCTTGAAGTAACCTTTGAAAATAAAACCGGCTTTCTTACCAGATTAGAGGGAAAAACGGAAAACAATATTTATCGGATTTGCCAGGAAGCAGTAAACAATGCCATCAAATACTCGGAAGCAAAAGAAGTGAAAATAACCGTTTCTCACAATTCACAATTTCTGAACCTGGAAATTGCGGACAATGGAAAAGGATTCGATATTAAAAAACTTGAAGAAAAAGGGCATTTCTCTACTTCTGGACATGGTATTTTCAATATTCGTGAGAGAGCAAATTTGATAAATGGGAATTGTCAAATTCACTCTGAGAAAGGCAAAGGCACCACCATTAGCATAAATGTACCCTTGGATTAAATGATTTATATTTCAGATAATGGAAAAGATTAAAGTTGTATTAGCAGATGACCACGTAGTTGTTCGAAGCGGCATCAAAAACCTTTTGGAAAATGAGGGCGATATAGTAGTAGTGGGAGAAGCCTCAAATGGAAAAGAGGCCTTGGAGGTTGTTGAGAAACTAAAACCGGACATGCTTATTATAGATATCCGCATGCCAGAAATGAATGGACTGGAGGCCACTAGAGAACTAAAAAATAACGGGACATCAATAAAGATTCTCATTTTATCGATGCACGACGATGAAGATTATATTTTACAATCTATCGAATGCGGTGCTTCTGGATACTTATTAAAGGACACCAGTAAGGAGGAGTTTTTAAAAGCAATCAAAGCCATACATCAGGGAGGGAAATATTTTAGTGGTGACATTAGCCAGGTATTGGTGAATAATTATTTAAATGGAAAAGATAGAAAAAACATTAAAAAAACCTCACCTGTCAATCATTATGATGTTACCAAAAGAGAAAAACAAATTCTTAAAATGATTGCTAGTGGCATAGGAAATAAAGAAATAGCTGAAAAATTAGGGAAAAGCATTCGTACGATAGAAACACATCGTTTTAATATTATGAAAAAACTTAAAGTCAATAATGTGGTTGAGCTTCTCAAAAGAATAGACGAAGACCCTGGATTAAAAGACCATATTGAGACCTAGTTAAATGATTTCACCAACTAAACTGATTTATTTCAAACATACAATGAGGCGCATCTAACGAAAAAAACCTTTCGACATATGAAAGGAATCTAACACAGTTTTCTTAGGCTAAATTGTTATACTTTAGTTGGTAGTGAATAAACTGTTGATTTATTTTTATAATGCCGGTATCCAGTAAGCACCAAAGCAATGAATAACAAGAGGTACTCCAAAGCGATAATTCGAAAATCTTCCACGAATTCCGGGTGAGAATAAGCATGATAGGACAGAAAAACCAAACCACTCCAAACAATAAACAGGTAATTGGCAGTAAATAGACTGATCCCCAGGGCTGGAATCAAGTACCATGGATGAACAGTTGTCTGAAGCAGCAAAAAAACCAAATACATCCAAACCATTTTTGCCGCCAAACTGGAAGTATTCCTATTCTTTTTAATCAACCCTATTCCCAACAGCAAGGCAGCTGCTATAAAGTTGAGGCTAGGGCCTAGTGAACCAATGGGATTATAATCTATAAAAAATCCAGAAAGCCATCTTAATTCATAATATATGGAGGCGTTGAACTCAAAAGTACTTTGGTAAAGGCGGAAACTGGAATAGAAATTTGTCAATCCACCCCCAACTATAAGCGGAGCAAAGAAAACCAATAGGGCTAAAATCGTAACCAATGTGAATTTAATGAAATCAGGTTTTTTCCAGGTATTTAGCCAGACAGGTGCTGTAAGCAATGGGCTTAATTTGAGCCCTACAGCCAAGCTCCAACCTAAGGCTGTTTTCTTTTCATTTTGCCGACTATAATAAAATAAGGCAATTAACAGCCCTGTCAATACTATTCCTTCAAAATGAAGATTTCCCGTCACCTCCATAATAACGAGTGGGTTGAACGCATACCAAGCCAATCTGTAACTGGGGAGTTTTAAACTGATTAATATCTCTTTGATCAACCACAGGTTGATCATTTCAAAAATCAGTACAATACATCTTAACGAAACGATATTGAGGAAAACATCCTCCCCTACCCAAGTAGAGATCCAAAAAAACAACTGATGTAAAGGTGGATATACTGAAAAATAATTGGGCGAGTTCATTTTATTTAGCAATGTTTCCCAGTAAACATTTTTGGGTATAGCACCATTTGCTAGCACTTCTCCTGGTAAGGCCGCATAAGGGTTAATTCCATTGCCAATTAATTGCCCATCAAAAAAATACCTGTAAAAGTCATCCGAGAGAACCGGCCAAGCTCCCATCAATAGCAATCTCAATACGAGTGCACTTAGGACGATAAAGCCAAAAGAATACTTGTGCTTTTTAGAAGAATGAACTAAAAACAGATAGGCACCAAAGCATAGCGAAAACAAAGTCAATTGCGGAATAAATGCAGAACGAGGTAAAAAATACCCCATCCCCACTATTGCTAAAGCATATAATAAAAGACCGAAATAAGTTTTCAATAATCTGTGCTTAATTGTTAAGTTTCAGTTCATCACGAAGGAATTCATCTTCCAATGCTTTTCTATCCCAGTAATCGATGACTTTAGTTCCTTTACGCACAGCTTTGGTCAACTCTTTTTTACCATTTTTATTTGTTTGTTCTTCTTCCCAGCCCAATATTTGGTAAGGGAACTCCTTTTCATAATTGATCCGTAGTATTCGGTTACCGGAGCTATAGGTCACTTCAAGTTGGCTTCTGTTTTCACTTATGTCAATGGCTCTAATAAAAGCTTCCTCTGCAATAAAATCCTGGTGGGTAAAACGTTGTTGAATTAAGGATGGCCACATCATTACGCTGCCAATTGGTACCTGATTAGGGTTAATTCTGATTAGATTCCACAGGTCATCTTCTGCGACACCCTCTATAGAAAATGACTTTTCACCTTCTTCTTCAAAATAAGAAAACAATTCCCCACTATAGTTATCCCCACTTTTCAAGTTTAGTTGGGTAAAGGATTGTCCACACCATTCCTGCGAGGTAGAGGTGAATTTAAGACCCTGAGTGGCCTCTTTGGTAGGGGTAAACGCAGAAAGCATCATGTGGTAGGGGTAAATACCCGTGACAAACTCCCTTGTTTGATTCATTTTGAGGACTGAAATTTTATCTCTTCCAGCTCCATCGGGATCATCAAGTTTTAAATGCTTTTTTCTGGAAAAATCCTCGGTAACGAAAATAAGTACTGCTTCACCCTCTCTTTCTTCTCCATACCGATATTGGCTAAGGTCATAGCTGTTGATTTCTGCTTTGCCTTGAAACCAAAAATCGCCCCATTCTTTAAAATCAACATTTTCCCTTTGAGGCCTATTACAAGAAAAACCTAGCAATACTATAAGTAAACCTATTAAACTTCTCATAACCTTTAATTTAATGTTTAATTTAAAGAAAATAATCGAAATTGACACCTGTATTTAAGGAAGTTATTCACAGGTATTATCTATACTTCCATATGGTGTAAAGTATTTTATACCCAGCACCAAAAACGCCCTTAACCGTTCCGCTAACTTTAGACACACCTATTCTTTTTCTATAATTGACTGGCACTTCGGTGTAAGAAAATCCACTTTTCACCGCTTTGATCTGCATCTCTATGGTCCACCCGTAATCAACATCCTGCATGTTTAGGGCTTGCAATTTATCCCAACGAATAGCACGAAATGGGCCCAAATCCGAAAATTCTGCATCAAATAACTTACACATTAATTTCGTTGCCAACCAGTTTCCAAAAACCTGAGGCACCGTCATCGACCCATTTTCTCTACTACCTTTAGCCCTAGAACCTATGACCATGTCCATGTCTTCGTGAAGAATAGGTTGAATGAGTTTTTCCATTTCTTCAGGAAAGTCACTGTAATCGGCATCCAGAAATACGACCAGTTCGGGAGGTGTATCCATCTGCTCCAAATAAGACAAACCTTTAAGGCAAGCTTTGCCATACCCTTTTTGAGGTTCATCCAACACTATAGCTCCTGCATCAAGCCCTACCTTTCTGGTATCATCGTTGGAATTGTTGTTCACCACGATGATGTTTCTCACAAACTCAGGAATATCAGCAATTACTTTACCAATGGCATTGGCTTCATTAAAAGCTGGAATGATTACATCTATCAACATAAATTGAATCTAAAAATCTATTTTAAGACTTCTTTAACAAACTGTTTATTAATAATAAGGCTATCTGGCGCTAGCCAAATAACTTCTAAAGGAAGTGATGCTTACTAAAGTAAAACCCACCGCTAGCATACTGTGAAATACTAGCATTTCATAGGTTGCTGTAAAAAAGCGAGAAAATGACCATCGCACTAAAAACTATCGCAAGAATAGCTTCCAGGTAAGCAGTAGGTGGTATCTTTAATTGATTGTAGGTATTGCCTACCCAGTTCTTCCCTTTACCTGTTAAGTTGTATTTGGGTGTACGAATAAAAGGAGATTTTTTTTCCTGTCAAACCTTCCCATACAGCCTGTGCATTGTGAACGGAAAGTCCCATTGAAACGGCTAGAAAAACAGGAAGTTCCCATAAAAATCTAAAGAAACTTCTTAAAGTGAATTTCTTTAGATTCAGATTGGCAAAAAAGTATACCGAGGCAATGATCACAAAACCAAAGAGAAAAAAAGCGGCAAGCTTAAAGTATTCTAATGGAATCATGCCTTTGTAAAAGCCCCACCAAACTGGAATACTAGACAAACTTACCAATAGTATCGCTATGAAAATCGTTGAATTCAGTAAGTGGGCTGCTGCATGTAATTTCACTGTCATAGGAAAAGACCCCGTCAATACATGGCCCAAATGCTTCTTCGCACATTCAGCCCCACCTTTTGTCCAGCGAAATTGTTGGGATTTTATCGCTGACATTACCGGTGGCAACTCAGCTGGAGAAACCACATCCGGTCTGTATACAAATTCCCAGCCTTTTTGCTGTGCCCTGTAGCTAAGGTCAAGATCTTCTGTAAGGGTGTCTGCATGCCAGTTACCAGCATCAAGGATACATGACTTTCTCCAAATGCCCCCCGTTCCATTAAAGTTTATAAAGGCTTTCTGTGCATTCCTCCCCATTTGCTCCACCATAAAATGGGCATCTAAAGCAAAAGCCTGAAGGCGGGTAAAAAGCGAGTAATCCTCATTCAGATGTCCCCACCTGGATTGAACCATACCTACTTTTTCATTTTCAAAATGGGAAACTGTTTTTAACAAGAATTGAGGATCTGGGACAAAATCTGCATCAAAAATGGCTATAAGCTCTCCTTTCGCAATTTCCAACCCTTCTTTTAACGCTCCGGCTTTAAACCCAGCTCTATCAACCCTGTGAATGTACTTAAAGTCAACCTCGGGATACGTTTTCAAACATTCTTTAATAATGTCTGAAGTTTCATCAGTGCTATCATCCAACAGCTGAATCTCAAGCTTGTTCATCGGGTATTGCATTTTTGCAATGGCATGAATAAGCCTTTCCACTACATATTTTTCATTGAAAATAGGCAACTGGATCGTCACAAAAGGGAGTGCTTTGTTTTCGACCGTAGCCATGGGCATTTTATTGTCTTTAAATCTAAAAAAATGCCATAATAAATTCGCTTGCGCAAAACTGTAAAATAAAATAAAACACATGGCAAGGCCATATATTACTAAAAACACATTCATCAACATTTCTATAATTTTGCTTTAACTGAGTCATTGCCTATAATAATCGGCATATCATTGATTCGGCCTTCCTCGTCACCATTTTCTAACTTCAATACTCCTCTTGGGCAAACTGCAGAACAGACCCCACAACCTACGCAAGAAGAACGTACAATGTTTTGGCCTCTTTGGGCATACCACCTAACGTCAATTCCCATTTCACAATAGGTGGAGCAATTGCCACAGGAAATACACTGACCTCCATTGGTAGTAATCCTAAACCTTGATTTAAATCTTTGGACCAATCCAAGATAGGCAGCCAAAGGACAACCAAATCTACACCATACTCGGTTCCCCATGAATGGATAAAAACCAGTACCAACCACACCCGCAAAAATAGAACCTATTGCAAATCCGTAAATGGAATGCAATTGATCGGTTGCCTGGCCTAATAGCTCAAAGCCCATGAAATAATTCGTAATGGTCAGTCCTGTCATTACAACAGCAAAAACCAGGACACCATGAATAAGGTATCTTTCTATTTGCCAAGATTTTACAGACTTATCGGACAATTGGCGGTAAGGGTCACCCAAGGTTTCTGCCAGGCCACCACAGCCACAAACCCAGCTACAATACCATCTCTTACCATAAAAATAGGTAAACAATGGTACACCTATAACTATTAGTAGAATTCCAAAAATAAGCATAAACATTCCCAGTGCACCGGAATTAATCATTCCATCCAACCGGTATTCGTAGAAAAAAGAATAATCTAGTGGCCAAATGTTTTTGAAATCATGCCAAGGTTTATTAAATAAAACCAAAATTTCGGGTAGGATAAAGGCAAATGACAATTGGAAAAACATTACAGAAGTCGTTCGAATCAACTGGTAATTATTCCCTTTGTATTTCCTGAACATCCTAAGGCCCATTACCACAATAGCAAATGAATAAATAAAACCATATAAAAACCATTGGCTGGCAGGCCCTCCTGATAGAAATATGCTTATAGGGTCTACCATTAAAACCAGATTTGTAAGGTATTCAGGAAACCAATATAGTAGGATGTAAAAAAGGATAAGGTAGGCACCGGTAATCATACCCAGCCATCCCCTGGCCATCATGGACGAAAAGAATATTCCGTCATTCTTTATCCCATCCGGAACCCCGCGATACAAAGGCAATATGTATAAAAGGCCTCCCAAAATTGTAAGCCCAATGGATAAGGACAAGAAAATTAGGGGATGCTCTTTGACAGGTCCTATGGAAGATGCTTTGGTGATTGAGAAGGAATAATCATCCCAGATAACCTTATCCCATTCCTGGTTACTCTTTAAAGTCTCATTGTAGGAATTGAAATAATCTTTGAATGAAGAAATAAAAGCAAAGTTAGAAGTATACAGTTTCCCAAACATGGGTCTAAGCACTTCAACCATTGCTTCGTTATGAATGTCTTTTGTGGCTGCAATAGTAGTTGCTTCATCCAGTTGGTAGCTGCCCAAAAAAGGTGTAACAGTGAAAATCACCAAACCAACTATGGTAAGTAACACCCCAATTTTTTGTAGAATTTTCATGAGTTGTATCCAAATATTTTTTGAAAAATAGATTTTTTAGAAAGCTGTACATCTCTGCCCTTCTCTTGATTGTATTTATTAACCACCTCCATATGGTAGTCTTTATAGAATTCCGGATTAAAACTGGCTTCTCGCAGTTGTTTCATAAGCCTATCGGCTTTCCATCCTTCCTTAATTGCGGTATCAAAAAACTCGTGTCTCATCCTCCAACCGAATACATTGGTGGCTAGAATGCGGTCTTCTGCGTCAAATAACAATCTTATTGCCATTTTCCCTTTATCATCCTCCCAATAAAACGACCACTTATCTTCGCCCCATGAAGTTGGTAAAAACCCATAGGTTTGGTACTCAATGTCAAAAAACTTCGCAGAATTAAACCAAATCCCTGGTTTATAATCTACTTGGTTGTCATGCGTAAGGTTGTAAGCCAGCGTTTCGCCATGCATCCTTCCCGTATACCACACTTGTTCAATATTTTTTCTATCAGGCCCAGGAGCTTCAGTAAATTCAACACAATCTCCTATGGAGTAAACTTCAGGAATATTGGTTTGAAATTTTTTGTTGACGACTATACCTCTATTGGTTTTTAAGCCTGAATTTTTCAGAAAATCTATATTTGGACTGACTCCAGCAGTTAAACCAACAAACTCACAAGGTATAATTTCTCCAGTCGAAGTTTTCACAGCTTTGACCTCTCCATTGCCATCATCTAAAATTTCTGATAATTCGGTAGACAACCTTAAATCTATATGGTGTTCTTTAATATGCCTGGCGACTAATTGAGCCTCTTCTGGAGGCAGTACATTGTCCCAAAAACATTTACCTCTCACCAAAAAAGTAACGGGTATTTTTCGCGTGGCGAACATTTCAGCCATTTCAACGCCTATCAGGCCACCACCTACAATTACAGCTCGGGTGATGGCACTTGTACGCTTTTCCATGCTATTCAAATCTTGCATGCTGTACAATCCCTGAACTCCCAAAAGATCCTGCCCTGGCCATCCAAATTTATTGGGTTTGGAGCCAGTAGCTAAAATCAATCTATCATAGGAAAGCTTTTCCCCATTTTCAAACGATAAAGACTTAAGGTCAAAATCCACTTGTTTCACCCAGCCAGATTTTAGGTCAATTCGGTTTTTACTCCAAAAATCATCCGCATAAGGTTTGGTATGTTCATACTTCATATGCCCCATGTAGATATACATCAAGGCTGTACGTGAGAAAAAATAATCCGTTTCACCAGAAACAATTGTGATTTTCACTTGACTGTCTACTTTTCTAATATGTCGTGCACAAGTAACTCCTGAAATACCATTTCCTACAATAACAATCTGATTAGATGCTTCCATAAATCAATTTATGACAAAATTTCCATTTGACCCCAAAATGAACAATATTGGTTTTATTACATGATAGAATTACTTTCTGAGAAGACTCAGAAAACTCCATGACAAAATCCCAGTTTAAACTTAGCTGCTTGGATGCTATTTTCTATTGCTTCAAAATAACCCTTCCACTTGCATAATTGTGGTGATATTATACAAATTGCCCTTCTAGTATAGTTAGGTAACGGATCAAAGGAGAAAAAAAATCATTTTGATCCAAATAAATTCAAAAAAAAAATTACTCGTCTCAAATATAATAGGAAAACTGATTCTCCAACCGAAGTCTCAATTATTGGTTTTTAAAATAAATAACAAACTCAGTTCCTTTATCTGGTTTGCTCTTGACCTCTATTCTACCACCAAGGGCAGTAACATAATTGTGAACCAAATACAATCCTATACCCTGGCTTTCTTCATTGTTATGAAACTTCTGATCAAATCCAAAAATCCTCTTTTCCACTTTCTCCATATCGAACCCTATGCCGTTGTCTTTCACTGAAAGACCGGTAATACCGGCTTTAGAAAACGAAAATATTTTAATTACTGGATCTATATCAGGTCTGGTATACTTAATGGAATTAGAAATAAGATTTAAAAAAAGACTTTCTAAATACGATTTATTGAAATCAACCGTGGGTACTTCAGAAAAATCCGAAATAATATTTGCGTTGGAGTTTTTAATTAATGACTTGATGGCGCTTGTTGATTGATTCAACAACTCTTGAAAAGATAGCGTTTCAACCTTAATAACCAGTAATTCTTCTTTCTTAAGAGAGGTAAGAAATTCATCAAGATGGGTTTTTAGCCCTTTCGTAGATTTCTGGAGCATGTCCACTATTTCTAGATTCTCCTGGTCTTTTATTTTCTCAAGGTCTAAAAGTTCTATAAGAGCCATTAAATTATTGACAGGAGACCTCAGATCATGAGAAATAGTGATGGTCAATCTTTTAAGCTTTTCATTTGTACTAGAAAGCTCTTTGATCAACTCATTTCTTTTGACCTCCATCTCCTTTTTGGGATTTACAAGCCTCGCCATTCCAAAAATTAACTTTTTTTCAGGTACGAGTTTTGAAGTCCATGAAAGCCATAATATTTCTCCCGACTTGGACAAATACCGATTTTCAAAATTGTTTAACGAAGTGCCTTTTTTAAATTTTCTCTGATTTGATGAGTAGACTCCTTGTCATTAATATGAATAAAATCATTAAGCGGTTTATTTACCAATTCCTGCTCTGAATAGCCTAGAACCTTTTGAAATGCAGGATTAATTTTTACAAAACATCCATCAAACCCCACCAAGCAAAGTAATTCGGGCGATAAATTAAAAAACACATTAAAATCAAAAATCTGCGTTCTGCACAATTTCCTAAATAATACCTATTGAATTTAAATCATTACCCTTTACATAAAGAAGGCATGACTATCAAATATAACTATTTATAAAAAAAAGAAACAGAATTTTATTTTTTTCTATAATTAAAACAATTAATTCTAGAAAAATTCTGTTTTCAATGTTTTTATGTTTAATAAAATTATCAAAATTTACAACGTGTTATTTTAAAATGAGATAGGATTAAAGGTACTTTTTATTGCTGTTCTAATGAAACAATTTCAGAAATCGGTAAAATCTGAAAAGTCATATGTGCTTGACTACTTTCATATATTATACCCAGATTATCCTCATCTATCATGGTCATACAACTATAACCCCAACCCTTTTGAGCATCCAATAAAACTTGATTGGCATACGGCCAGGTAAGCCCCTCATCATGGCTTGCTTTCACAGTGATATTATACCTACCATCGGTGGCTGATGGGTTAGAAAAAAGCAACCAATTCTGGTTGTACCTGATAAGACTTGCCATGCAAATTGGCTCAATTAAAGCACTTCTGTTGGAAGGGTGTTCTTGCCAGGTTTTACCCATGTCTGACGTCGTTAAAACTGCTCTTGAACCACCTCGGTCATCTCTCATATTTAACATTAAATCGCCATTCAACAATTCTACAACCTGAGCTTCAGTGGTTTTTGATCTCGCGCCAGTCCCTACCTGCCAGGTTTCTCCTTGATCTTGACTATAGATAATGGTACTATGTGGTATTTGTTCGTTGTCTTTATATTGTGCGGCAAAGACAAGGGTGCCATCTTTCATGCTAATGCCCTTTCCAGGCCCATTGAAAAACAATTGCCAGGAAGAATCCTTCATCGGTTGTGTAATATTTAAGGGCTTGGTCCAAGTCAGGCCATCATCTTCAGATTTAACAATCATCAGTTGCCCTGTTTCCTTAGGGGTCAGACCAGGTTCTGAACTTCTCCATGCTGCTGTCCCAGGCTTACCATGTAGCCAGAGAGCCACAACATAAATGTCCCCGCTAGCTTCATCTACTAAAATGGAAGGATCCCCTATACCATTTTGGTTCTGTGGTAACCCTCCCCATTCTACCATATCCATAATAATCTGCATCGGTTCCCAATTATTGCCTCCATCTACACTTCTACTCAAACCTACATCTATGTCACCCTGCAAATCAGAAGAGTCATCATACCTAACATCATAAACAGCCATTATCGTCCCAGACGTGCTCGTAGCGAGGCCAGGGATTCTAAATGCTGCTACCCCATCGTCCCCTTCATTTCGTAGTGCTTTACCTATTCTGTAAGCAAATGTATTTTGCTGCCCAGCAGGTCTTACTTTTTCCCCAGAAACTTCAATCATGGGTATTTGAAGGGAAAACCTGCTTTTAAGAGGTGTATCTTCAGGAATGGTCACTTTAACAATTAGCTCTATTGTTCCAGGCAGTAAGCTTTTGTCCTCGAATAACCTCCACCTATTTTCTCCTTTGAGAAATTCACCTTGAAGTGATTCCTCTATCCCTTCCTTATTGACCATATCTATTGACAAATCTGTAAATTCGGCATCAGATAGTATTGCGATTTCAAGGCTATTTAGAATATCCTCATTTTTTGATTCCAATTTAAGCCTTGCTATAGGCGTCGTTTTCCCTTGTATTACAGGAACATAAATCTGTTCAAAAGTAATGTTATCAGAGATGGGAAAATCCTTTTCTCCACCACAAGAAATAAAATTCATCAGAAGAGTGCAAACCAATAAAATTTTGAGTTTAAAAACATTCTTTACTTTCATAACACTGATTTTTCTGCGAAAACGATTTGAATTGCTTATATTGATATAAGTTTAATA
The DNA here is from genome assembly GCF_000427295.1 of Cyclobacterium qasimii M12-11B. Taxonomy (GTDB): domain Bacteria; phylum Bacteroidota; class Bacteroidia; order Cytophagales; family Cyclobacteriaceae; genus Cyclobacterium; species Cyclobacterium qasimii. The sequence goes on from NZ_ATNM01000191.1 coordinate 182,274, forward strand.
AGAAAGATGCAATGGCCAATCTATTATTTGATGGAATTACTTCCTTTGAAAGATCATGAAACCCTATCACATTCTTCGAATTTAAAGATAATCCAAATTTTTTGTAAAAATTGAATATTGGCACATGGCCCGAAGGTAATTTTAATCATTCTCACTCTCTTGGGACAGGCGTTAGCTTTTGGTTTTCTTGAGTTGATATACTTAATGACTATCATGAAAAAATAAAAAGTGAAACTTTTGCTCAATTATTGAAAGTGCTAAATAATTGGGGGAAAGTGGTTATCATTTCCACAACCTTTTGTGATATAATTCCACTAACACTTTTTCTATATGATTTAAAGAAGTCCGAATTGAGTTTACTATTTATTGATGCTGTCATTGATCAAATTGATTTTCGTGCTTTTTAGGATAGACAATATCTTGGGGATTTCTCCATGGAAAACACAAGCTTAATGGTTAAATAAAAAAGGCTATTCCCCTAAATATATTAAGAGAATAGCCTAGCAGGTGTTATTTAAAGCAACAAAAACTTATATATCATTAAGTTCATCTTTTAATTTTTCAAGGCTTTTTTCTGCCTCTTTTTCTAACATTTCAAATTCTGATTTAATTTGAACTTTGCGTTTATCTGAAGCTTTTTCGAATTCTCTGGCCTTCACTTCGAGGTTTCTCATATTTTTATCTGCTGTTGCCAGAAATTCATTAATCGTGGAATTGGCCGGTTCAATCTGGTTTTCTTGAATCTCCTGCTTCAAATTTTCCAGCTCTTCCTTTAATTCCGTTTGCTCTTCAGCAATCTCATCCTTAAAGGAATTCATGGTCTCACTCAATTCTCTATCGGCTTCGGCGCTTTCTTCTTTCACCTCATTCTTAGTGTTTTCTAAATGATTCTCAGCAGTTTTGTTTTCACTACATGAGGTAAACATTAAGGATAACGCTACTCCGGTACTGAAATAAATTGCATTAAATTTCATAATTGTTGTTGGTTTAATTTCAATAATGATATTTACTTTAGCTCTCCACAATTAGAATGAGCCAAAGTAGTTAACTGCTTTAAATTGTTCAAAAACGATGCCATTACCCGTAATGCAAAAGAACAGTTGATCTCGATCAAATTTAAAATAGCCAGCATTTATACCTTACCAGAAATTACTGCGCTTATAAAGCCGTAAAAGCATATTTATCTGATGGCTTAAACCTAAATAGTATTGATTTACGTATGTTAAAAAGTGAATGCCAGGGGTGATTTAAGGTGAAAAAAAATCAAAACGATAGTCCTGCTCTAATTTCCTGGCAAATCTAAATTGAACAATTCTTGTGTATATCCCGTTTTTACTCTGGATTAAAAAATATTAATTTATGAATTATCCTATGAAATCAATGGTAGCGGCCTTTGCGCTACTTTTAGTCGCTATTACTTCGTGTAATGGCTCGGAGAAATCCGATGAAAATAATAAAACAGTTAATTTAGCCTCTTATCCTGGAAACACTGAAAAAGCTACTTTTGCTGGTGGCTGTTTTTGGTGTATCGAATCTCCATTTGAAGGCATCGATGGTATTCTTTCCGTAGTTTCCGGATATGCAGGTGGCAAAGAGAAAAACCCTACCTACCAGCAGGTTTCTTCAGGCAAAACAAGCCACAAGGAAGCCGTTCAGGTAACTTATGATCCGGATGTTATCAGTTATAGTGAAGTTATCGATATCTTCTGGCAACAATATGACCCTACTGATGATGGAGGTAGTTTTTATGATCGAGGAAGCCAATATCAATCAGCGATTTTTTATCACGACAACAAACAAAAGAAAGTAGCAGAATCACTAAAAGAGGGAATTGATGATTCTGGAATCTTTGATAAACCTGTAGCTACTCCTATTGTCAAGTTTACCAATTTTTATCCTGCTGAAGAATACCACCAGGACTACTATAAAAAAGAGCCTGCCGCATACAAATCTTACAGGGTAGGTTCAGGCAGAGACCGTTTTATTAGTGATCATTGGGAAATTCCAAAAGAAGGCAAGTATCCAAAACCTTCGAACAAAGATCTGAAAGAAAGGTTAACCAAGCTACAATATCAGGTTACCATGGAAGATGCTACAGAACGCTCATTTGATAATGTTTACAATGGGAATAAGGAGTCTGGTATTTATGTATGCATTGTCTCAGGCGCTCCGCTATTTAGTTCAACTGATAAATATGAATCTGGATCAGGATGGCCAAGCTTTTCTAAACCTATAGACGCAAGGTACCTGGAAAAACCTACCGATAGAGGCCATGGAATGGTAAGAGTAGAAGTAAGAAGTAAATTTGGTGATTCCCACCTTGGGCATGTATTCAACGATGGTCCCGATCCTACAGGTTTGAGGTATTGTATGAATTCTGCCGCAATGAAATTTATTGCTAAGGATGACATGAAAGCTGCTGGATACGAGCAATTCATGTGGAAAATAAAGTAGAAGACTAAACCAACAACTACCATAAAAAGGCTTGAAAAATAAATTTCAAGCCTTTTTCAATTTAAACTGAAATAGAAATACACTTTCTTGAAACCTCATACCGATCAAATCCCATAATGAAATTGTAATCAATAGGCATTGGAGGGACTTGTAGCAGAATTAGTTGCTGAAATCCACGGACAAGAAGCCTGTCACCCATTTCGCCACATCAATTGCCCTCAATGAAGGTCTAGCAGTGACAATTTATATTTGGTCAATTATCAGTTGATCCATTTATTAATAAACTGCAAAAAACCTTCTTTATAACCTTCGCTAACACTAATATTCATAATACCCATATTCACAGTACTTTTACTAATACTGATAATTTGGTCAAGTGAAATAATAAAGGAGCGATGAACCCGCATAAACTGTCCTTCTGGAAGTAATTCTTCCATGCTTTTTAATGTCGTTAAGGAAAGCAATGGTGCATTTTTTCCTACCAAATGGACTTTGACATAATCTTTATACCCTTCTACCAGTACAATGTCTTTTAACATTACTTTCACCAGTTGGTATTCGACCTTTAAAAAAATGTAATCTTCTGCCGTTGTCTGGTTGGTAACCGTTTGTTTTTCAAAATATTTAAGGGCTTTTTGACTGGCATTTAAAAACTCTTCATAGCCAAACGGCTTCAGCAAATAATCCAGTGCATCTACCTTATATCCTTCTATGGCAAATTGATTGTAGGCGGTGGTGAAAATAATTTTAGGAGATTGCTTTCCTTTTCTTCCTTCCAAGACTCTAGCCAATTCCATCCCTGTTAAATCAGCCATCTGTATGTCTAAAAACATGAGGTCAACTTCATGTCCATTGATATAGGACAAGGCATCCAAAGCACTATCAAATTTTTCTTCCAAAACCAAAATCCGGTTTTGTTCACAAAGTTGCATACTAGATCCAATGCCAGTGGCTCATCATCTACGACAACACATTTGATTTTCATGCCAAATCTATTTTTAATTGCGTTCGGTATTCGTTTTCAGGATTGTCCTCATCAATCGTCAATTTACATTTATTTCCATAAATCAAATCCAATCTTCTTCTGGTATTGGTAAGTCCTATTCCACTACCCAACTCTTCTTTGCTTTTAGGGTTTGCTGGAAATTTCAAATTTACAGTTTTAAGTTCAAGAACTTTTCCTTTTTGGCTTACAAAAATCTCTATTTTACTCTCTAATTTGGCACTGACACCATGTTTAAAACAATTCTCTATAAATGGCAGTAAAAGCATCGGTGCTATTGGTATGTCTTCCGTCTTTTCCTGAATTTCTAAATTCAACTTCACTTTATCAGATAACCTTAAGCGCATCAACTCCACGTAATCTCTTATAAAATCAAGTTCTTTACTCAAATACGTTGTATCCTTGTCTGTTTCATAGAGCACATAACGCATCATTCTGGAAAGCTTTAAAATCGCTTTCTGGGCTCTCTCGACATCAATATTTGTTAATGAGTAGATGTTGTTAAGCGTATTAAAAAAGAAATGTGGGTTTATCTGTGCTTTTAAGTAGGACAACTCAGAGGTAACTTTTTCTTGCTCCATTTGTCTTCTAAGACCGGCATCTATTTGCCATTTTTCAATGACTACCACACTTGTGCTTATTCCTAAACCAAACAATATCAGTAGTATGGTAAACAAATCATAACTAAAATTCCTTGGCTTAGGCAAATAGGGTTTTTCAGGCCTGAAAGAATTGTGCATCAATTCAGGCAGATTAACAAGGTTTTCAAATTGTATGATTATAAGCAAAAACAAAAGGGTAATTGATATGCCCACACCAACAAAGGCCCAGGTTTTCCCCTTAAAAAGCAGCCTGGGCACCATCAAGTACATGTTGAGGTAAAAGCCAACCATAAGAAAAAAGAGCGTCAGGCCTTGTTTGAACCAGTATTCAATTGGTAAGTCTACCTTCCACGATAGCGGGCTTACTACAAAAATCACAATGGCTATAAATACCCAGACCAAAACGTGGATAAGTAGCGTAATTTTTCTAGGCTTAATTGAATTTGTCATAATGAATAAATTTGGAGTTTGGCTACTCCGAAATGTAATAATCCGATATAAACATAAAAGAAAGATATTAAAAGAAATTTTTAAATCTACCAAATGGGATAGAATACCGCTCAATAGCGTAAATCAATCTATAAACAACATACAAAATACCCCAATTTAATTTAGTCTGATGATATGCGGTATTTGTCGATGGAAAAACCTTACCTATCTATTGCGTTTTTTAATTTGATAAGAAAAAATTTTCTTTGTTAAGGTATTTAACGACTTATATCTAATTGGAAAAATATATACAAATGAAAGGGTTAACCAAACTATTATTAATTTCGATTATATTCCTGGCTGTGGGATCTTTAGACAGCTTTGGCCAAAAGGCTACTGAGAAAAAAGAATTTAAAATCTCAGGTAAAGTCATAGACAAGGCGACAGGAGAACCTATCCCATATGCAACCGCATTTTTGAAAGAAGCAGCAACTGATGCTTCAGTTGCTGGAGGGGTTGCCGATGACAATGGCGAATTCTTTTTCAATGTAAAAACAGCTGGGAAATATAAGGTAGAACTTAGTTTTGTTGGCTATGACTCCTTTGTGAGAGGAGATGTGGAAGTAGGGCCAAATACACCATCTTTATTTTTAGGCAATCTTGGTCTTAACGAGTCTGCTGTTTCTCTTGAAGAAGTTACCGTACAAGGCCAACGGAATTTGATAGAAGAAAAAGTAGATCGAACCATTTACAATGCCGAGAATGATAAAACTACTGCTGGTGGCGATGCTTCCGATGTTTTACGAAGGGTACCAATGCTGACAGTAGATTTGGATGGAAATGTCTCCATGCGTGGTAGTAGTAATATTTTGGTGCTGATTGACAACAAGCAGTCTGCTATTGTCGCCAACAATATTGCAGATGCTTTAAAACAAATCCCTGCTGAAGAGATTAAATCTGTAGAAGTAATTACTTCTCCATCTGCCAAATATGATGCTGAAGGCACCGGCGGTGTAATCAATATAGTTACCAAGAAGAACAAATTACAAGGAGCTTCTTTGAACATCAACACTAGTGCCGGTTTGAGAGGATCAAATCTTGGTTTAAACGCAGCATTGAAAAAAGGTAAAATGGGTTTTTCATTAGGTGGGTTTGGCCGTATGGGTTACAATATTTTGGGTAGCTTCGAAAATGAGCAAACACTTCTTTCTACAGATGGTCCTGCCACCAAAATTCTTCAAGGTGCAGACACAAGAAATAACATGATGTTTGGAAGGTATAATTTTGGCTGGGATTATGAGATCAACACCTATAATTTCATGACCACATCTGTTAGTTTCGGTCTAAGAAATATGAGAATGAATCAAGATGGTCTTTATACAGAGACTTATATAGAGGACATGCTGGACAATGTTTTATTAAGGGACGTAAAAACAGACAACCTTTCAAACAATGTAGATGTCAGTTACAATTACACTAAATCGTTTGAAAAGAAAGGAAAAGAAATTAGTTTCTCAGGCCTCTATTCAAGAAGCAATCGTACCAACGACTTTGTCAATAGTCTATACAATGATTCCTTTGATCAAATCATTAGTAGAATAAAAAATGACAATGACAACCTAAACGAAGAGTTTACAGTCCAGGTAGATTATGTAACACCTCTTGGGTCAAAAGATGAACAAATCATTGAATATGGTGCTAAAAACATCCTTAGAAAAGCGACCAGTGATTTTGCTTATTTCCGTGCGGAAGGTGCTGATGGGGAATACATAGAAGATGAGGATGTTGACTTATCCAATCAGTTTAATTACAACCAAAATGTTACTGCTGGATACCTGTCTTATACCTTGGGATTTTTAGAACATTATACCTTGAAAACCGGTATTCGATATGAATACACAAATATAGATGCGGACTTTCTTGCTTCGGACTCACCTACTGACATTCCTTCCTATGGAACAGTAGTACCTAACATGAACTTTGGAAGAAAATTAGACAATGGCAATATGTTAAAAGCCGCCTATAACAGAAGAATTCAAAGACCTTCTTTGAATTACCTTAATCCAAATATAGAAGCTGCCAACCCACAGCAAATTACTCAGGGTAACCCATTATTGGACCCTGAAATGACTGACAATTATGAATTGTCCTACAGTACGTTTATCAAAGGGACTTCACTCAATTTCACCTCCTATCTAAGGAATACTACAGGTTCAATTCAGCCAGTAAGGACGATCCAGGATGATGACGTTATCTTTACTACTTACGATAATATTGGTAATGAAAGGGCCTATGGTTTGGGCATTTTTTCAAATGTTAATATTTCAGGTAAATTTTCTTTGAACGGATCCATTGATGGGTATTTTTCTCAATTGGACAATGGATTAACAGATCCCCAATTAAGAGCCCAAAATGATGGTTTTGTAATAAGTGGAAGGTTGTTTGGTAATTACACCTTGCCGAGAGATTGGCAAATTCAAGCCTTTAGTTTTTACCGTGGAAGGAGAGTACAACTTCAAGGTTCAGCAGGGGGTTTCGGTATCTATAGCTTAAGTTTGAACAAGCAATTTGCCGAAAAGCGTGGAAGCATAGGTTTTGGAGCTGAAAACTTCTTCACTCCTGAGTTTAAAATGAGAAATGAGTTAGTAACGCCTACCATCACCCAAAGCAGTGTGACGGGAATGAAATTCATGAATTTCAAAATAAACTTCTCTTACCGAATAGGCAAATTGAGTGTTGATGGTGGAAGGAAGAAAAAAAGAGGTGTTACCAATGAAGATTTAAAAGAAAGTGAAGGTGGATCACCAGCTATGATGAATTAATCACGTTCATTTTAATAAGAACTAATCATAAAAAAAGGGAGGGTTTCCAATAGGAAGCCTTCCCTTTTTTTATGATTAAAAATGTCAGAAAACTAAAACCGAAATTGGCAATAATCCTTCTATGTGGCGATAAAATCAATAACCATGGTTTTAATAAAGTAAAATGAAGTACGTTGAGTTTTAGGGATCAATTTCCCTCATAAACAGCTACTGCAATTTTGGAATCTGCCGTGCCATAGTATAAAAACCATTTCCCTTGATAAGGAACCATGCCCTCGATAAAACATACCAAATTAACCTGTCCCTCTGTTTCATAGGGCTTTTCTGGCGTCAAAAAATAAGTTTCAGACCTATCGATTAATTTACCTGGATTGTCACTTGCAAACAAAGCCTGGCCTGCTGAATAAGTACCAGGAGCAAGTGTTGTATCTCGTTTCTCATTCTCTCCCAGATTCATTCCATTGTACAAGAGTAGAATCCCTTCCTCTCTTAGTAGCGCATATGGACCAGCCTCAACTAATCTGCTATCAAAATATCCAGGTCTGGGTTTAAGCACTGATTTGAGACCGCCTTCTTCTAATAATGGACTCCAATTGATCAGGTCTTCAGAATAGGCCAGAAAAAGGTCTGTATCCCCAAAATACATCCAGTACTTCTCATTGATTTTCTTTGCAATTACCTTGTCCCCTTTTCTCTCAGCCACTATAGCACCTGCTTTACTCCAGGTATCTTTCCATTTTCCTTTCAAAACCCGACCATGTTTTTTCCAGTTTTTTAAGTCTACCGAAGTAGCTAACATAAGCCGAGCGACTTCCCCATCATAACTTGTATAAGTCAAGATATACCTACCGTCTTCAGCCTCTACTATCCTTGGGTCTTCTACTCCACCATCCCACTCCAATGCTTTTAGGCTGTCGTTATCAGGGTAAAAAATTGGCTCAGGTAATTTTTTAAAGGTTAGGCCGTCATCACTTAATGCAAGGCCAATTCTGGAAGTTCCATTATTGCTTCCAATACTGTCCTCTGCCCGATACAGAAGGTTAATCAGACCATCTTTAACTACTGCGGCAGGATTGAAAACATCCTTTTCTTCCCATTTTACAGGCATTCCTAAAATAGGACAGGTAAAGGTCAGGTCTCCTGGATTAAGAACGGGGTTTTCTTCATCCGCTTTTACAAATGGTCGCATTTCCCAAGACTTTGTGTTCAAGTGGGCAGCGATGTCATCATTGTTCCCCTTCTCCTTGCAGGATAGAGTAAAGATAAAAATTAATACTATCCATGCGGATAAATAAGCTTTTTTAATATCAGTCATTTTCCTAATCCTTAGTAAGCACAAATATCTCAACTCTTCGATTCTTTATTCTACCAGCCAAATTAGAATTGGTTGCAATTGGTTTTTTCCCTCCCCAACCTTTCGTTAACAACCTGACCTCAGGAATTCCTTTTTCTAACAAGAGGTCCTTTATTTTATTTGCCCGCGCCAATGACAATCTCGCATTAACTCCTTCATTGCCATAACTATCCGTATGCCCTTCTATAGAAATAATCTTTTCAGGATTTTCCATCAAATAGACAGATAACTCATCCAAAATCGTCAAAGATTCTTTATTAACCAACTCAACGGAACCTCTTTGAAACAATAAATCTTCTAATACAAGCCCTTTCCCTGCCGCGAGGGTATCCAAATTCTTCGATAAGGTTCCACCAATAGATTTTTCCAATGGTGATTCAGTGTTGCTATTTACACCATTATTAGTGGGAATTACGGCCTCATTTTTAGCAAAAGCGGAACTATCAATAATTATTGTTTCGGGCTCATTGCCCAGATTGTTACGCTGTTCGAGGAAGGAATTGGTGCTTTGCATGGAAGCTTTTCCATTAAAATAAATATTCCCAAAACCATCACTTGTTTGGGTATTGGTGTAAAAAAAACCTCCGTTTTTTCTATCAGGAAGGTAATACATATCCATTCCAGCCATTTCTGAAAACCCTAATAATTCAGGTTTACTCCAATTTCCCCATGAATCATCCAATCGCTTACTGAAGTATATCTCAATGCTTTTTTCGCTATCAGAAGCATTGGTAGAAAAATAAAGCGTATCACCATTTAATGTAATTGCCGGGCTTAGTTCCTGGCTAGCTGTATTTAAAGTGGTTCCAAGGTTTAATGGTCTAGTCCAGGAATTGCCATTTCTCTTAGAAACATAGATGTCTTCATTCCCATAACTTCCATAGGAGTCCATTGATAAAACCATATAGGATCCACTTGGATCCAAGGCTGCACTAAAGTAATCGCCTTTGGTTTTAAACCCGGGCAATTGCATTGGCTCATCTCTACTCCATCGAACACCGCTCCATTTGTATCGCTGAATTACCTGTTGATTGTTAAGATTGGCATGGTAAACAAGCGCAATATTTTCGTCTATAAACCCAATAAGCAAGTCATAATATGGAGTAGATATCTCAGGAACTGACTGAGGTGACATAAAGACTCCTTCCTTTTTTGGTGCAAACCAAATATCACCTGAGTCTCTTTTACCTCCTTTATTATTTGGGTGAAAGGCCAAGGTAAAATATAGGCTTCCATCAGGCGCTAAAAGTGGTTGTTGCTCGTCGTATTCAAGGGAAAAAATGCGTTTTAATTCCGTGGTTTGTCCCTCAGATTTATGGATAACAAAAAGAGCAAGCACTAAAATAGTGCTTGCTCTTAATAATATAACAAAGGTTTTATTCATCTTAAACTGTTCATTGTCCTAATACAATAGCAAAAATCAGCGGAGCAACAATAGTAGCATCTGACTCAATTATATATTTTGGGGTGTCAATGCCAAGTTTTCCCCAAGTAATTTTCTCATTGGGTACTGCTCCAGAATAGGAACCATAGGAGGTTGTACTATCTGAGATTTGACAGAAATAACCCCATAAAGGTATACCATCACGTTGCAAATCCTGATGAAGCATCGGTACTACACAGATTGGAAAATCACCTGCTATTCCTCCACCTATTTGAAAGAAACCAACAGTGCTTTCTTCTTTTGCATTCTCTGTGTACCAATCTGCCAGGTACATCATGTATTGAATACCTCCTTTTACAGTATGCACATCATTTATGTCTCCCGCTATCACATGCCCAGCAAACATATTGCCAAGTGTTGAATCTTCCCATCCTGGAACTACTATGGGTATATTTTTCTTTGCAGCCTCTAGCAACCAGCTATTTTTAGGGTCGATTTGGTATTCACTTTCCAGCTTTCCTGACAACAAGATTTTATAAAAAAACTCGTGAGGAAAAAAATGTTCGCCTGCTTTGTCTGCTTTTTGCCACTCTTCAAGAATTACATGCTCAATTCTCCTCATGGCTTCCATTTCTGGAATACAGGTATCTGTTACCCTGTTCATGTGCCTATCAACCAGGTCTTGTTCCTGCTGAGGAGACAAGTCCCTATAGTTTGGGATTCGCTCATAATAATCATGAGCTACCAAGTTAAACACATCTTCCTCCAAATTTGCCCCAGTACAGGTTATGATATGTACTTTATCCTGACGGATCATTTCAGCCAAAGAGATACCTAGCTCGGCAGTAGACATGGCTCCGGCTAGCGTAATCATCATTTTCCCATTGTCATCTAAATGAGATTTATACCCTTCGGCAGCATCAATTAGAGCCGCCGCATTAAAATGTCTAAAATGATGCTTTAGAAAATTGGTAATTTCCATTTTAATTAAATTAATTGGCCGTTAAATAGGTACTAATAATTCCGAATATAAACATCACAGCATTGAATAGCAAAGTACTCTTATATGCTAATGGGACAAAATTTCAATAAAAAAGCCCGGAAACCCGGGCTTTTTAAAATATATCAGTGTAAATACCCTTATTTTTCTTCTGCAGGTGCTTCTACTTTTTCTTCAGAGCTACTGTTTCCTTTATTTTTGTAATCCTCATTGATACCGGATATAACGTCATCGGTAACATCAAAGTTTTTCTTTGCATACCAAACGCCACCACCTCTAGTGTAGGACAATATCATTTCAAGATCGTTTGCAGCAGCATAATCATTCAGGTAAACCTGGATTTTATCGTATACTTCATTGTATAAAGTAGTTTCATCCGCAGACAATTCAGCCATTATATTCTGTCTGTAAGTCATTAGATTTTCTTCTTTTTTCATTAACTCTTCCTGCTTTGCTTGAGCTTGATTTCTAGTCATATTACCACCAGTGCTCTGGAAACTAGCAACTTCCTGCTCAAATCCTTTGGCTCTGTTGGTCAATTCACTTTGGTATTTATTGCCTTTTTCAGCAATTTCAGCAGACCTTTCTTTAAAATATTCAAAGTTATTAATTACGCTATCTGTAACGATATATGCGATTTTTATATCCGCGATATCTGTTTTACTTTCTCCTCCTGAAACTGTTTCGTCGGTGGCAGAAGGATTACAAGCTCCGATAAGGAGTCCTAAAAACGCAATTGCACTGAATAATGTCGTATTTTTTCTCACTTGATATGAATTTTAAAATTGAATGAGGCAAATATAAGAATTCTAAATCTTTTACAAATTCTAAGGACAGTAATAAATACAAAATAGCTAAATTTCTATAAACAAGGTAATTTAAATCCTGAAATCCTTATTCAAATCAAACACCTTTCTCAGCTATTAATTTAAAAACACTCTTTTCTAGTCTTTAAAAAAATATCTGCTGCGCCAATCGAAAAGTATTGGCATGCGCTTCTACAATGTCCCCTATCTTATGGGAATAGCCACCACCCATGCAACACATCACCGGAATTTTATTTGATTGTGCAGCGGACAAAACCATCCGGTCTCTTTCTTTACAACCCTGAGTGGTTAAGCCCAGCCTTCCAAGTTTATCTGTGGCCAATACATCTACCCCTGATTGATAAATCATAAAATCTGGGCCAATCTCGTCCAACAGTCTTTTGAGATGATTGTCCAATAGGTTAAGATAACTTTTATCATCTATTTTATCCTCCAAAGGAACATCTAAGTTAGACTGTTCTTTGTGCATGGGATAATTGTGTTTTCCATGCATACTAAAAGTGAAAACTTCTAGGTCATTTTTAAATATTGAAGCGGTACCATTGCCTTGATGAACATCGAGGTCAACCACCAATATTTTCGTTGCCCTCTGTTGTGATAATAAGCACTTAGCAGTAATCGCAATATCATTAAGCAAGCAAAATCCTTCACCCCGATCCTTAAACGCATGGTGTGTTCCTCCAGCAATATTCATCCCAATCCCATCATCAAGGGCATAAAATGCGGCCATCACTGAGCCGTTCATAATCTGAATTTCCCTTTCTACTAATTCATTGCTCAATGGGAAGCCTGTTTTTCTGATCTCTGCTTTGCTTAATGTGAGCTGCTTTAATTTTTGAAGATATTCAGGATCGTGCACAGAAGTGATGAAAGACTCTTCAAGAAGCTCCGGCTCGAAGAAATTCTCACTTGTTAAAGTACCCTCATAGACCAATTGCTCAGGAAGCAACTCATATTTTTCCATAGGAAACCTATGCCCCTCTGGAAAATGGTGCGCATATTTGGTAGACCAAGCTACTTTTAACATAAACGGATTGTGTTTTTAAATAGGTAATGCCCTATTCGCGACGCTTAGTCCTCTTCTTCTTCCTCGGATTCGAAAGTGTAAAAGGTATCATCTAATTTAAGAGTATCGTCATTGAATGATACAATAAATTTTTCGAGGGCCTCCTCGTCAATTGATTCTATGTTTAGCGCTGCATCCAAGCCAATACCGAAATCATGATTGGTATCCAAACCTAAAAATTCCTGAACCCTGACAGAACCCTCTTCTTCCATATCCATTATCATTTCTGTAATGAACCAACCTATTTCTTCTTCCTCGGTTTTCAATGGAATAAGGTTTCCATTCTCATCCTCCTCATATTTAATTCCTTTATAATTCGGGAATTTTTTAGCTACCTCATGTTCTGCCAATTCGTAGAGCTCACTCTGGTAATGTAGCTTTAGGGTATAAAGTACAGCGTCATAAATCACATCCTTGCCTTCATATTTCCCAATGAAGTGAAAATTGACATACTCATCTGTATTGTCCTCACTTGGGATTATTTTAAAGCTTTTATTGCTAGAAATTAATTCTTGCTTTAGATCATCTATATTTTCAGGTAAAAAACCATCGTTTGGGTATTTCATTTTTTGAAGGGTGGGTTAATAAAATTGGTTCTGCTGTGTTTAAGTTACAATAAAATAAAATTAAATACTACATCATAGTATCTACTCAATAATTTACAATCTTTTACATTTTAAAAAAAATGCTCTCATTCAAAAAAAATCGGTCAATGGGCTTAATAAGTACCTACTTCACATGAAAATCATTCGAAATGACAGTACTTACTGCTAATAAACTATAAAATGCAAATTATTATTTGTTAATGCAAATTCAAGAGGTAATTAAAATTCACTTTCCTAAGCGACTCCCTAAGGAAATTCCTAGAATAGAATTCACAAGGGAAAGCACCAAACTGAATAGAAGTGCCCACCAGAAGTTCCCCACTGAAAATCCACTTACAATATCGGCTGCAAGCATCACCATTAAGGCGTTAATGACCAATAAAAACAAGCCTAAAGTAAGTATAGTAATTGGGATTGTGAAAAATATCAAGATTGGTTTAACGGTAACATTCAACAAAGCCAATAGGGCTGCGATTAGAACCCCTGTAAAAAAATCCTCAACTATTATCCCTGGAAGTAAATAGGCCGTGAAAATAATTACCAGACCAGCAACGGCCAATTGTAAGAGTATTGAAAGAATTTGGTTTGATCTCATTTTACTTTATCAACTATTTAAATTTAACTTTTTAAAAACAAGTACTATACGGTTCAAAAACCTCAATACCAACAAACTACATAGCAGTAACTAAACCCAACAAAGTCGACGGTTTACGATTGTATCCACAAGCAATTTTCTTTATACAAGTTTAGCAAAACTTATTTGAGATTAAAAAACCAAATGACTTAAATAAAAGCAACCCGGTAAAATTTACCGGGTTGTTATTTATGGTCTTAGCTCCACGTTCTGTCCCACGATTTTATTTCATTCCAATCGTCAGTGGGTGCAAAAAACTTTTCTCCTTCTCTTAACCTTTTTTTAACTTCATCTTCATTAAGTTCCAAACCTATTCCAGGTGATTCAGGCACCGTTACGTATCCATCTTTCACAAATGGTTTATCAACGCCAGTAACTAAATCTTCCCACCAGGGGTTGTCCACTGAATGGTGCTCAAGCCCAATGAAATTATAGGTTGCCGCAGCCGCATGTACTGTCCCCATAAATGTAATGGGTGAAGCTGCATGATGAAGTGCCATTCCAATTTGGAATTCTTCAGCATAATCCCCAATTTTTTTGGTTTGAAGATAACCCCCAGCACTTCCCGGATCAGGGTGAACCAAATCTACAGCTCGCGTCTCTATGAGGTCCTTAAAGTTCTTCTTGTGATATGCATCTTCACCTGTAAGTGTGGGCGTAGATATGGATTCTGTGATTCTTTTCCATTGTTCAGTATTTTGCCATGGTATCAAATCCTCCAGCCAGGCAATATTATAGGGTTCAAATGCCTTGGCCAATTTAATCATCTCATTGTATCCCATATGGCCAAAGTGGTCGATTGCTAAAGGTATCTCAAAGCCTACCTTTTCCCGAACCTTTGCTGCATATTCCACCATTTTTTCCAATCCTTTGGGGGTAATTTGAACATGCGTAAACTGATGAGGCGTTTGGGTATAACTCATTACATCTTTGTCAGACCAACCTCTCATTGGGCCCCATGGTGATTTATTGGTCAAAGTATCTTTCTGATCCTTGATCAGGCCTATTCCAATATCCATTTTCAACATGGTGTACCCCATGTCAACCCTACCTTTCATCTTATTGGCAAATTCGTCTGGGTCTTGTACTGTAGGAGTATCCACATAAATCCTAACCTTATCCCTAAATTTACCGCCCAATAATTGATACAAAGGAACGCCGTAAGCTTTACCTGCAAGGTCCCAAAGGGCCATTTCTACACCTGAAACACCACCTCCTTGTCTACCATGCCAGCCAAACTGTTCTATACTTTTAAATATCTTTTCAATATTACAGGGATTCTCTCCCAAAATCCTACTCTTTAACATCAGCGCATAACGCTTATCAGCACCATCCCTTACATCTCCCAAGCCATGAATACCCTGATTGGTATAGATTTTAAGTAGGGGAACATTGCCATATTGGGCAATGCGCATATCCGTAATCCTTAAGTCGGAGGGATTGGATGAACGATTCACTTTAGAGGTGGTGTGCGCTAGGGTATCTTCTATGGGTAAAGCCATCATTCCCCCTAAACTCAACCCACCTAAAGCAGCTTTCTTAAAGAACGACCGTCTCTCATTTTTAGGTTCTTCAAACAATGACTGAGACTGTTCAGGACTGCCTATTTTAGCACTTTTCTCATCATGATACCGTTGCTGTAGGTGTTGGGTACTTTTTTTTCATATTTGATAAGTTAATTTTGGGTATTGTTTAAATATAATTACATATTAACTTACAATATGCCTAAAAAATGATAGAAAATGAAAATTTCCTCCTACCAAAACAGCCACTGAAAATTCAGTGGCTGTTTTAACTTATAAAAACCTGTACTACAAGGTGTATCAATAATAACTTACGCTAGATATTTAATTTACTTAATAAGCCATTTTAGTATCATTCAATCGCTAATATTTATTTATCCTACAATTAAAATAGAAAAGACGATTTTAACTTAAGGGCGCTTAAACAATATAATAAACTTAAAATCAGGTAGATAGTATCCCCGCAATTCGCAAATCCTCTTCATCAACCTTTTTATCATCGATAATAGCCCTTTTTATAGGGGTAAAGACAATTTTATTATTTATAATACCTACCATCACATCATACTTCCCTTGTAGAAGCCCTTCAACGGCAGATACGCCTAATTTACTGGACAAAATGCGGTCAAAAGACGAAGGTGCTCCACCACGTTGGAGGTGCCCTAAAATAGTCACTTTGATATCATAGGATGGTAAGATTTTTTTCACCTTCTCTGCAATCTCTTGCGCTCCACCACTTTTTCCTCCTTCGGCTACAATAACGATATTACTCTCTTTTTTTGCCTTTTCCCTGAATTTTAGTCTGTCAATTAATTTCTCAACAGGGAATTTCTTTTCGGGAATCAAAATAGCTGCTGCTGCGCTACCTATACCTGAATTGATGGCGATAAACCCAGCATCTCTACCCATTACTTCTACGAAGAACAATCGGTCATGAGAGGTGGCAGTATCCCTAATCTTGTCGATTGCTTGGATCGCAGTATTACAGGCAGTATCAAAACCGATTGTTAAATCAGTTCCAAACAAATCATTATCTATGGTTCCTGGAAGACCAACAGCAGGAATCCCAAACTCTTTGTAAAACAAGTGAGCGCCTGTAAGCGAGCCATCCCCACCTATCACCACCAAAGCATCAATGCCATGGCTTTTGAGGTTTTCGTAAGCTTTCTTCCTACCTTCAGGCGTGCGAAATTCCACACTTCTCGCAGATTTTAAAAAGGTACCTCCCCTTTCCAGCACATGAGCAATTGATCGGCTATCCAACTTCCGGATATCGTTATTGATCATACCTTCATAGCCACGGTAAATACCATAAACTTCTAAATTATAATAAAATCCTGCTCGTACCACGGCACGAATGGCTGCATTCATCCCTGGAGCATCACCACCTGAGGTTAGTACTCCAATTTTTTTTATGTTGATAGGTTGGTCTTGCATGTTACTATTCTATGAATTCGTCGCTTATCTATCGAAATATTTTATCATTAGCTCAGCCCCGGCTAGGTTGGTGGCCAAAGGAATATTGTGAACATCACAAATTCTCATTAACATTTGAACATCTGGTTCATGGGGATGCTTTCCTAAAGGATCTCTAAAGAAAATCACCATATCCAACTCTTTTTGTGCCACCATTGCACCGATTTGTGCATCACCACCTAAAGGCCCAGAAAGCAATTTTTCAACTACGAAACCTGCTTTCTCAATATGTGATCCCGTTGTACCTGTGGCAACAAGTGTAATTCCTTCCAGCGCTTTTTTTGATCCACCAATAAAATGAACCATATCTGCTTTTTTCCCATCGTGGGCAATTAATGCTATTTTCATTCTTTAATTCTAATTTGAATGCTTCTATTATGCGAATAACAAAAAAAAGACGAACAAAAGTTTACCCGTCAAAAAATTAATCTTCTTTATTTAGCCTTTTTTTCCAAAAAATACAAAACCATCTGCTCCCATTCTTCATCTAAGCCTATGTTTGGTCTTGTTTTACCTGCCCTATTGTACCAATAGGAAGCATTTCCCAAATCTCCTTCCTTCCTGTGAAGATAAGCATGCAAAAATGCTGCATCAGCATCTTCCATTTGATCTATTAGTGCATGGGCCTTATTCCAGTCGCCATTGCCATCCAACCACAATGCATGCAAATACACAGTCAAATCCTCTGGAATTTGACCTTTTTGGATACTTGTCTTGAATGCTGATAGGTTCATAGTGCTTTGTTTTTAAAGATGGCCAAAATAAATACATATTAGTCAAGCCTACAAATTATAAGCTTAATTAAACACATATTATGAATTAGAAATTGTAATAGCCCACCCGTAGTACTCGGTGAAAGGGTATTAGTTTTGAAAAATCAAAGACATTTAATTCTGTGATTAATTCATAAGGCAAGAGCCTATAAATAAACCGAAAAAGCAATGCTTAATTATTTTCTCATAATCTACATTACTTACAAGTATTACAATGATTTTACTGACTCAAGTTGAGATTTTAATTTACCAAATTTCGAAGAAAATATAGTTAAATAATTAAAAAGTTCGCAAAAAATTTATACTATATCAATGGGATGGAATTAAGCTATGAGCGATGCCTTTCATGGATTGGGCCTGCATTCCATATTGGTCTCTGCAGGCAGAAAAATGTTCCAGAATTTGTTTCACTTCATTTAAGCTTTGGTCGGGATAGTGACCATGATTGTGGGGGTGCCACCAAATATGATAAACTTCATTGTTTTTGGCAGCAGTAGTAATTTCGTTGATTATACGGTCAATTTTTAATTTATTGAATCTACCTAACTTTGGATGGAAAGGTCTCAAAAAACGTGATGCGGGAAGTGAAATAGGATTGGAGACAATTTCTTTTTCAAGCTGATAAGATGTTTTTTTGCCTAAGGAAAGCACTGAATCCGAAGTCCTCCAGATTTTTTTTAGTAATTCTCTTTTTTCAGGGGTTTTCCAAAACCAATCTACAGGATTTGTCCTAACTGCGGTAAATCCCAAATCTCTTGCGACCTGTATAGCATTTGAATTGTATTGATTTCTAGGAAAAACAAGGGAAGTAAGGTCTACTCCATACTTTTCATGAGCAATCTTCTTGGATGCCGACAAATCTTCTCGGAAGACATGATCAAGATGCCCTTTTTCCATTGTGTAATAATGTGAAAAAGTATGACTGCCTAATTCCTGACCAGGGGTTTCAAGAATATTTTGAACCAATTCTGGTGCAAATAGGCAACTTTTATTTTTAGGTCCTTCATTAAACCAATTATAGGCAGACAGTCTTGGGTCCTTATATTCTGGCTTTGATGTGGGGCAATAATGTAACCATTCATCGGGGCTCTCCGCCATTAACATCCCTACAGTAGCCCATGTTACTTCAACTTCATATTGGCTAAATAAAGAAAGTAATTTAGGAACCACCTCTCTTGTGATCTGATAGTAAGTTTCCCAATTCTGAAGAGAAACTTTATCAAACCGACCCCAGTGAAGTTCAAAATCTAATGAGATAACTAAAGTTGGACGATTCATTTCTCTAGCTTTACCTTGGCTACTTCATAATATAAATGAAGCGCAATAATACTAAAAAAAGGAAAGTAAATACTCTTCATTCTCATAATGATGCCTAAATTATTTAAGGTAAGACTAAATAGGAAGGATAAAAGTATCCCATATACCAGTACTGTCCAAAGATACAAAGGTATTTTAAATTGGAACTTTAACTGATATAAGCTCCAAAATCCAAGAATAGAAAAAGCCAGTATAAAAATATTTTCTACTCCAGCTGCGAATGTCCAAAAGTCTTTAACTTCCCAAATAAAAGGCCTAAAAAGGATTGTACTAAACTTTTCAACCCAATTATAATCATTCATATTTATAGAGCTTGCTCCACCAAATGAAGCAAGGTATTGGTTTTGCCATTCCAAAATATCACCTATCCATTTTAAGTTAAAACCATAAACTAGACTTCCCAGGATGAAGCGATAGGCAAATATTGAGAAGATTAAAAAAATAGCAATAGGAATTATTTTCTTACGGTAGGGAATTAAGGTTTTATGAAAAGGTAGCACCATCAATGCTGAAATAGTCAATACCAAACCCTGAATAGGCCTAACCATAAGGGTTAACAAAAGGCCAATGCCTATAAAAATGATTTTATTAGGAAATTGTTGAACGCCCAGCAGCACCAACATTAATCCCAGCCATAACATAGCCTCTTTTCCAACTCCTGCAGTCCAGAAATGAACATTTGGTAAAAATAAAATTAATAACGCAACATGTGGGATGTATTTCTTAGTGGATTTGGCAAAGGTTGAATTCAATAAATCAAAAGCCAATAAAAAACCAATATAAGAAAGAGAACCATAAAGCAAGGTTCCTGACAAATATCCCAATCCTGCTATTTGAGACAAAGGATAATTGATCCAATACATGAAGTAAGTCCCAGTACCAAAGTAGTTCAACCAATGATAAGATGTACCCTCTCCGATTAGAGGAATGTTCCAATACCTCCAACTATCTCCACCATATATTATAATATAACGGTAAAAAACAAGGCAAATCGCCAGGTGGTAAACCCACAAAGCAAATAACCATTTGACTTGTAACGCTGAATAAGCACGAGACTTAGCCCATTTTTATTAATTAAAAAAAAGCTATTAATAAAAACCCTATAAAAGCGATGTCTTGTACCAATCAGATTACTAGTTAGTAGCCTTAATAGCCAACTCATATTCCTTTAGGCTATTTTCTAAATCAAATATAGGGATGGCTTTGGACCGAATTTCATCCCTGGAAATATTTTTCGCTGCAGTCAACCAATTAAAAAAGCTGTCTTCTTCATAATCATGGTGCATAAAGCAAAAACTTTCGCGACCAATTGACTCCTCCAGATCACCTATCCCACCAGATAACAAAATCGGCAAGCCAGAAAGTAAATATTCACTAACTTTAATGGGAGCTATTCCAGCAAGGCTGGGAGCACGCTTCCTCAGACTAACCCCAAAGTCTGCGGCTGCATAATAGGCTGGAAGTAAATTGTAATCTACAGATTTAACTATAACATCTGTCACCAAATGATCAGGAACAGCGGATCTTACACCCGATTCATTTCTAATAAGAAAAAGAAATTTGCTGTCTCTATTCCGATTGTGATAGGTCTCAAACAAATGCAACATTTCGTCTAAAAGGTACTGTGGCCCCAAACTACCGGAATACAACCAAAGAACAGTTGATGGCATTATTGAAAGTTCCTTCCT
This sequence comes from Cyclobacterium qasimii M12-11B, assembly GCF_000427295.1. Lineage (GTDB taxonomy): Bacteria > Bacteroidota > Bacteroidia > Cytophagales > Cyclobacteriaceae > Cyclobacterium > Cyclobacterium qasimii. Next base: position 203,231 of record NZ_ATNM01000191.1, read on the forward strand.
GATCCTCTCCCTTAATACCAAATCGGGTTTGAAAAAGGCTTTATTGCGACCATTACTTACTTTAAAAATTTTATTATTGAATTGAAATCCGATGTTTTTCAAATGAATTTGTTTTGCTAAATCGGAGCGGACTAATACAACGGTCGATTGCTGTAATAATTTATTTTCAACATGTTTAAACCACTTATACTGCAAACTGTTTTGTTTTAAACCTGCATAATCTACTCTTTCTTGTAATGGAAATCCATCAGCGTCAAAGATTGTTTTAATATCACGTGCTTTAAGCCATCCTAAAATTGGGTTAACCATCATAGCCGGCATGGTAGATCGTGGCATTAAGTGTGTAATCCCATAGCTCTTGACTAACTTTTTAATGGCTTTTTGCCCTTTTATGGTTGTCAGTATACTTCCAATAACAGGATGTGGTTTACGACATACGAGATGGTGTTCGTATGTAATGTTCAATTGAATTGCTAAGCTTGAAATTCTTTCAACTTCAGTAGCATTGGCCCAGGAAAATTGAAGGACATAAAACTGGCAATCCAATCTCTCTTCCAGTCCTTTAAAGATCGGAAAAAAAAGATTTTCAAGATAATTGGTTTGGTCAGAATCCCAGGAAATAAATAGAATTTTCATTGAGGAGGTATTCATAAAAAAATTATAGCAGGCGTTTTTAAAACAGTTTTTATTTGGTCGATTCTTGGTCAACCAATTTTTTATATCTTTCAAAATTCCCTTCCAAGGTAAACTCCTTTAATACTTTCTTTCTTCCCGCTTCCCCAAAACCCTTCCTTAATTTAGGATCCTGAATTAACTTTCCCAAAGCACTGATCCATTCTTCATTTGAATTGGCCAAAAAACCATTTTCCCCATGAATTACAACATCATTATTCATTCCTATCGGTGAAGCAACCACAGGTAGGCCACAGGCCATGTATTGAATTAGTTTATAGGCACATTTACCCCTTTCCCAAGGATTATCTGGCAAAGGCATGATGCCAATATCCATTTTTAATATTGCATCCACCTCACCTTCTTCTGTCCAGATTATTGATTCAAGATCACCTTTAAATTTAATTTTACTGGTTCCGTTTACCAACAAAAACTTTATTGAATAATGCTCATGGAGCCAATTTAAAATCGGCACCATTGGATCCAGGTATTTTAGCGTACTTGGAGAGCCAATCCACCCAATTGTGATGATTTTGCTTTCAACTGAATTCCTTGCCTTGTATTTTATAGGATCAATAACTGTAGGGAAAACCTCTATTTTTCGGGCTCCAGCCAATTCAGCCCTGGTTTTTAGGTAAGTATTGCCAGCAATTACCATATCAGCCATTTTCATTACATGATCAATTTTTTTAGGCATTAATAGATTTACCATAAAATTGTCTTTTTGATCATAATTATGAAAAACAGCATCATCATAATCTACCCAGTACCTATTCACTTTGGATAGAAACCATTCAGCAAATGCCGGTAAATAAGGAAAAATTTCCTTTTCAATAATTATCAAATCATATTTCCTGACCGTAAAAAGAACGAAAAATCTCCGGAAATAACACTTCAGCACATGAAGATAACCAGGAGACTGGTGACTATAAATTTTATACAGATACTCCTCTGTGAAAAATGGAATAACAGAAACAGCATATCCTTCCTTTTCCCACAGCGGTAAAAACTGAAAAGTCCTCAGACGACTACTTGCTCCTTTTCTGGGGTATTTCGGGAGAAATAAAAGTTTCTTTTTACTCAATTTAAAATAGCCTAGCCATTATCAACTTATTCAACATTTTTCTTTTTCGCATCAATAATTGCTTGTCTTCGCTGAAAGAATTTTTTTCTGTCCAAACTTCTTAGATGAAGCGTATATTTTTTATGTACAATTAAATACAAACAAAAAGTAAAAATAAATCATAAGCATGTTTTTCATGCGCATAGCTATTCCCAAGTTGCTTAAAGCATTCATAAAGGCAAAAGTCACCGGAATAAAAGTCACCATGGCCGCTTTCAAGAATAGGGGCATATCCCTCAAAGCTTCAACGGACCAGTTTTTATAAATAAAGAGACTTAACCACAAATAAAGTAAGTTCTCAAAAGAACTGATAAAACTAACAATATTATGGGCATCAAAGAACAAAGGTCTAAATAGATAAGTAAATAATTTCATAGGAATTGAATAGGAAGAAATATTTACACCAGACCCAACGTTAACTGTATTTAAATTTCCTGATTTACTTGAAGAAAAAGCTTCCAAAGTTGCCAAATCAAAATCTTCCAATTTAAGTGCGTCCAAGGTATAAGAGCTCATGAAGATGGAGCCGATAACTGCCAATGTTGCCAAACCAAATTTATAGGATCTTTTAATATCAGTCCCCATCAGAATGGCAACCGCTGCCCCTCCTATAAGGGCCTGCCCCATATGTGGTCTAGCCATATAAACAAAAAAGAAGGCAATGGTAGCTTGCCACCATTTTTCTTTGTATTGCTGTATGGAAAATAAAAACCAGGAAATGGCCCAAAAAGTTATGGAATCTTTACCTACACCTGAAGTCCAAAAGTGTAAATTGCTTATATAAAAAACCGTAGGAAAAAGTGGAATCCCTAAAATATCATGATTAGTCGGGAAGTAATTATAGACCAATAGGAAAATATAACGGATTCCAATAAATCCCAAAAAACCAAACAAAAGATTTCCAGTAGTATAAGATAATCCAAGTATCTTACTGGGAAAGTAGGTTAACCAAAGTATAAAGGTTGTTCCCTCTCCAAAATATTTCATCCAGGTGGGATCCAATATTTTCACTTGTTCCATGGTTAATAACCAATAACCATGTGAATCACCTCCAAAATTTAAAATATACCAACCATAAACCAGACTAAAAATAATATGATAAACAAAAAGGTAATGTAAATGGAACAAATATTTTTTGGGCAGATTGTATTTTGAACTAAAAGTAATATTGGATTTATATATCAATATTAGCAGTAATAATATGATGAAAACGTCTAACAAATTCTTATATTAATTAACATTTTTTGTTAAAAGAGTAAGATAAAGCTTCTCAAGCGAACTGGTGTAAGTTCCAATACCATACAATTTTAAAGCCCTTAAATAACCTTCTTTCCCCATATTCAAACTACTTTCAGGATTATTAAATAAAAAATTTATGCTATTTGCGATGCTTTGAGGATCGGATGGAGGAACCAAAATACCAGTTACCTCATTTTGAACTACATCTTTCAATCCACCTACTGCAGTTGCAATAACTGGCAATTGATGGAACATAGCTTCAACGGCTACCAATCCAAATCCCTCTTGGGCACTTGGAATACAGAAGCAGTCCATTAGCTTATAGTAGGTTGCTGTATCCTCTTTAAACCCTAACGATATGAATTGTTTTTCAATACCCAACTCTAAAGCAAGACCTTTCAAATAAACTAGATCTGGTCCATCGCCAATCAGTAAAAACTTTATATGAGAATAGTTCAGGATTTTTATTGCCTTTATAATATCAGAATACTTTTTAACATGGTCATGTACCCGTCCCACCGAACCCAATATGTAATCTGACCCACTAAGGCCGATATCCTCCCTTTTAAAATTTCCCCCTTTAGATATAAAATTCTGGTTATCAACTGCATTATTTAGCAGGTACACCTTGTCGGCAGGTATTCTTGCTTTCTTTATCAAATACTGAGTAACCGAAGGAGAAATACCAATAACAAGGTCCGCTAATTTTGCTAATTGCCTTTGAAGCCAAATGGCCTTAAGGGATCGTATTTGAGGATCTGAAGTTTCCTCTAAAATGATAACTGGAACTTTCCCAAGAAAACCACAGATACTTGCCATACACATACCTTCAAAAACCGCTCCATGGATAATATCTGGGGAGTACTCCTTAATAACGGTTAATACCTTTCTATATTTCCCAATTTCAAAAGGACTTTTAAAAGACCCAACCTGATATACCTGAATACCTTCTTTTTCTAAAGCAGATTTAATCGGCCCTTTTGCATTGGTACAGACAATCCGTAAATCAAAACGATCTTTATTATAATGTCTTGCAAAGCCTAGACGCAATACCTCTACCCCACCAGATGAAATTGTTTCAATGCAATGCAATATTTTTATTCTTTTCAAAATTTCTTTTGCTTAACTGGACAAGGATGTAATTTAAAATATAGTTTCAATAAACTATTTCCATATTTTGAAACTGTAAAATCAGAACCTCTTTCAATTGCATTTTTCTTTAATCTATCCTTATTCTCTTGCGTCATATGACAAACCAGCTGCATTAAAAAAAGTAATTGGGAACCATCTTTTGGATCAAACAAAAATCCATTTTTTTCAGAAGTAATAATTTCTGAAGGTCCTCCTATTTGGGTAGAAATAACGGGTAAACCACAAAGCATGGCCTCAACCAAAGATATTGAAAACCCTTCAGACAAAGAGGGTAAAATAAAAATATCGGATTTCATTAAAAAGGGATGACATTTTTATAAAACCAAAAACACAACCTTTTCAGAAATTTCATACTGTTCAGCTAATTTTACTAATTCATCCCTTTCAGGTCCTTCGCCAATAATCCAAAGAACAGAATTTCCGTTGCCTTGAACATTTAAGAATTTATGAAAAACCTGGATTAAAAGTTGAATATTTTTGATTGGGACAAGTCGGCAAGTTGTAACAAATATTGTGCTATTTAATGGTTTCAATAAAAACTTACTAGATAAATCTTCATTAATTAAATCCTTGTCATAATTAGAAATAGAAACAGGATTATAAATAAGCGTAATTTTTTATTATTCACCTCCTTTAATTCAATTAATCGCTTTGCAACCGCTTTGGAAATAGCAATTACTTGGTGAGAACTAATATAAGTAAACTTGAAAATTTTACGGAAAATAAATCCATGATTAGGAAAACCAATTTCCTCACCAATTCTAACAGGTATTTGAACCAAAAAACCAGCAAATAACCCATGAAAATTGGCCTCAGCACCAGAAGTATGAATGACGTCGGGATTATGAAACCGCAAAAATTTACATATCTTAGAAATCAATTTAACATTTGGAATTTTAACCTTTTCATTTAATACTTTTACATAAATACCCATAAACTCAATTTCTCGACAAACCTTTCCACCATTTCCTAAAACAAGAATGATTAATTCATGATCGGTATTGTCAATGAAAAAGCTAGAGGTTAATTTCAGTCTTTGTTCAACTCCTCCAAAATTCAATTGACTGACTATTCTACAAATTTTCAAAGGTTAATAATCTTTTGAATCCTATCAAATGACTTTTCTTTGGAATAATGGATATTAATAATTATTCGATTTTTCTCCATTTCATCTTGTGTTAAAGGGGACTCTAAAAGTCGAGTGTTGGACATTAATTCCTCTATAGAGTGAAAATAAACACCCATATCTTTCAAAAAATTATATACTGGATTCTTTTTAAATAGAAATAATTTGGTTCCTGAATACAATAATGAATAAATATTACCCATTCCTTGTTGACGTAAATGAGGCATGATAGCGAAACCACATTGATTAAGTATTTGGTTGTACTCATTTAAGGGAAGGAATTTCCCGAGAATTTCAAAATTTAGATTATTGTAATTTTTAGGAATATAATCAATTAGAAAGTCCCTATATTTACCATTGCCGTAACTAAGAGGAATTACAATTTTATTTGAAAATTTTAAATGATTAATGGATTCTAATATATCTAAATGATTACAGGAAAAAGTGGCACTATTTCCTAATAGAATATTCTCACCATTTTGAAAATTACTATTTTGAATAAGAAAACTAACATCACCAAAAGTAAAGTCTAAATAATCAAATTTTAAAGAAGGATACTTGTCTTTAATAATTGAAAATTCGTTAGGTATAATTGGTGCAAAATAATTCAAAGTTTTAAGTGCAGGCATAACTTTAATTAAAAAGAATATCTTTTGATAAAAAGTCAAAGCTATGCGTTTAAAAGTAATGCCCATTAAATGAATAAAATAATTC
>NZ_ATNM01000192.1 GCF_000427295.1 Cyclobacterium qasimii M12-11B
ATCTCGTAGAAATCCCCCTTGCCCCCTTTGAAAAAAGGGGGATTTGCGGAAATGATGATTTAATGTTGATTTTTTGATTATTTATGGGGATGATAAGGATTATGCGTTAAACCGTATCCGATAATCCGAACGGATCAAAATCACCCTTTCCCGGTGGCTGAGCGGAGCCGAAGCCTTAGGGTGGACTGAACGTTAAACCTACCCCTTCGACTTCGCTCAGGGTCCGGTAAAATTTATTACTTAAGCCATATTTTATAAGATAATATTTTAATACTTTAAAAATTTAAACCATATTTAGGTAACGTAACCGATAAAATTTAAATAGGATATAGATCCTATCGTCCTTATATAAATATTTGCCTTAAATCATTTACTATAAACAAAATACTTAAAGGGTATTTACCTCAGCTAATCCGGGGAAAAGCACCTATAAACACTTGTAAAACATCTATTAAAAAAATGAAAACCACGCTACACCTTTTGACCTCACTTTATATCTTCTGCCTACTCTTTTCAACGACAACTTTGCATGCAGAAGCCTTTCCACCGGAAAAGGGATTCGAACAAAAGCATGTGGTGTTTCTGATCAGTGAGGACCCTTTAAACTATGAAGCACACCTTACCGTCCCTCCTTTTGCGGAGATGCTTGATGAAAAATATGAAAACTTAAAAATTACAGTGCTAAAGGGTGAGGGCACACATGGCGCCTATCGCTTTCCTAATCTTGAGATACTAAAAGAAGCGGACCTATTGGTTGTCTTTTGCAGAAGATTGGCCCTGCCTTTTGACCAAATGACAAGCATCAAAAATTACCTGAGGTCGGGTAAACCATTGGTGGGTTTGCGAACAGCCAATCATGGGTTTTCGGTTAGAGACGAAGTGGAGCCCGGTTTCGAGGGTTGGTGGGGTTTTGTACCGGACATCTTGGGTTGTGAAAACAATGGTTATTTCCCTGAGAAATTAGGGACAATTGTGACTGCTTTCCCCGATGCTGAAGGCCATCCAATTTTAGCCGACATCGATTTGAAAAATTGGAAGAGCAAGGGGCAGGTATATAAAGTAAAGCCAATTATAGATCCAAATGCGGTAGTTTTACTGAATGGAAAGCCAAGAGGAAAATCCGACATCGAACCTATAGCGTGGACAAGAAATACAGCTTATGGTGGAAAGGTTTTTTACACCTCACTGGGATATCCTACGGATTTCAAACAAGCACCCTTTATTCAATTGGTGATCAATAGTATTCATTGGGCTTTGGAAAAAGAGTAAATTAGTAAAATGCTTTCTAAAATGAACAAGAGAAATTACCTCCTCACTATACTTTTTCTTAGCCTTTTGGTGAATGACCTGAAAGCCCAAAACCCTTTGCCCAATTGGGAAAAGGTGAGCGAAAAAGCTGACTGGCAAGCCAGGGATTCGCAAGGAGAAATGGTTTACAAAGACAAACTCTGGATTTTAGGTGGCTGGTTCGATTCCCACCATGCGCCACCAAGAGATGTATGGTCATCCCCTAATGGAAAGGACTGGGACAAAGTAGCATCAAATGCACCATGGATCCACAGTGATCTGCCCATGACTGTTGTTTATGATGACAAAATGTGGGTCATGGGAGGTTGGTACAATGGTCGGCTGGAAGGCCATTCTGCCAGCAATAGTATCTGGTCTTCCACAAATGGAAAAGATTGGGAATTGGAAAAGAAGGCAGCCTCCTGGACACCAAGAATTGCTTCAACCGTAGTGGAATTCAAAGGCAAGTTATGGTTAATGGGTGGTATAGAGAATTACTATTTTGGAGATCAAAAAAGCCTTAAAAATGATGTTTGGGTCTCCGGAAACGGTAAGGATTGGGAATTGGCCACTGCCGATGCTGGCTGGTCTCCGAGAGCTTACCACCAATCCGCAGTTCTTGACGGAAAGATGTATGTTTTCGGCGGAGGCAATTACACCCCTGAATACCATGCAAAAAACGATGTTTGGGTCACTGAAGACGGCATCAATTGGGAACAGGTAACCGAAGCTGCCCCCTGGAATGAGCGGATATGGTTTTCTTCTGTTGTTTACAGGGACTGCATCTGGATAATGGGCAGCTGGTCCAACAACCCTTACAAAAACTGGGGAGACGCCTGGTACAGCCGGGATGGCATAAACTGGATCGAATACAAGCCGAAAATTTCCTGGCCCGGCCGACACGAACATTCCGCTTTTGTTTTCCAAGACAAAATATTTGTTGCCGGAGGCATGCTCCCTCCCCTAGTCAATGACGTTTGGTCGCTGTACTTGCCTGAAGACTGGTAAAGCTCAATCTGATTTTGGTAGATAAATCCTAGCTAAACATAAAACAGAATATAAAGGCCCCAAAACCTAAAACCACATTATCCCATCACAAGATCACCACATCACCCTATCATTACATCACAAGATCACTTTATCACCACATCACCAAATTTACCCCTCAAAACTCTTTCAACTAAAGAATTAAAAATAAATTATTATATTTAACCCAATTAAGCTGGCAGCAGAAGATGGGTTGCAGCAAAAACAAATGACAACGATTTAAGGAGGCTCCGCCGATGGATCCAATTATCGTTCTTGCCATTGCATAGATCGTATAGGATACTGGACGGGAAACTACTGTTCTGAATCAGAGATGAATAACGTTATTGACAGAAATTGCACAAGCCAATTAGGAGCATATAGTCTATAGATTCCGTGATTTGCTTCAATTAATGTTAATGGGCCATATACTAAAAAGGTATGGCCTATTTAGAGTTCTCTTACTCGGAAATGAAAGATGGACCATACATTTTTCTCTGAGAGAAAATGTGTTTAATTATCTCAAATGCTACCTCTATCCAATAATTAGAAAATGTTAAAGAAAAAATATATGCGGTATTTATTCTATTTGATTCTTGTAATCTTAATTTCCTGTAAAGAAAATATTGTTGAAAATCGCTCCGATTATTTTTCCAATCTGCAATTTTCCTTAGATACGGTTCTCATTGATTCTAGTGACGAAATTATATTTTTACAATATCAGCTGTTCAGTTCTGATTTAAGCAAAGATGGTAAACACCTTTTTAATTTTAATGAGAACGATGTTGCCATTGAGAAAATAAACCTGGATGAGTTGCGTCTGGAAGAGAAGTTCCCTTTTGAAAGAGAGGGCCCGAATGGTATAGGGAGTAATGTGGCAGTAATAAAAATATATAACGAAGACCAAATTACACTAACTGGCATGAATCAAACCTCCTTGTTTTCCTTGGACGGGGAAAAGCTAAATACCGTTTATTTTGAAAACTTTTCCTTAGGTGGGCATCCCATGGAAGGTGGTGAACAATTTGGGCCAAGAGTTATACTTGATACAAACGCAGAGAGGCTATATGGATTAAGTTATCGGTACAAGGACAAAAATTATGTGTTGGGGATCCTGTATCTGAAGGACTATGAGATTTCTAAAATTGAGCTGAAGAGTTTTGAGAAAATTCCTGATTATAGTTTTAAATATACTTATACAGGTAAAGCCATTGCTCATATGACTCAGGGGCCAAAAGTAGGCATAGAAAGATTCGGTAACAAAGTGATTTTATCCAACGAAATCATAAGCACCTTAATGTGGTATGATACTGAGGTCGACTCTCTATTTATGAAAACATATAATAGTCAACTTACTGCGAATCAAAAAGAGAAAGAATATATAAAGAAACATGAAACCTCAGAATCGTTTCAGATAGAATATCGAAGATATAAGTAGGAAATTAATTTTTTGCCCCCTTTTTGGGATGAGAAAAACAAAGTCTTTTATCGGTTTTCATTTGAGGAGAATGAAAAGAAAACCAAGGTGTATTTAACAGCCTACGACGGAGAATTAAATCAGATTGGAGAATCCCTTGTTCCGCAATTGATCAAGAAACCTGCTAAACATTTCGCCAAGGACGGTCAAATTTTGGATTTATGAAAATATAAATGATGAGATGGGGATTTTGTCCGTTTGAAGATGAAAATAATTGATTAGATTTAAATACTCCTGTACTTGAAATCAAAATTTCCCTTCTACAAACAACCCGATGCTATAGACTGCGGCCCTACCTGCCTGCGCACCATTGCCAAATACCCCCCCCATACCTAAAGCTCAATCCCCCCATCACAAGATCACCAACTCACCCCATCACTACATCACTACATCACCAAATCACCCCATCACAAGATCAATAAATCACCCCTCCAAGAAGACCCTACATTTGTTATTTTTGACTTACCCTCCCTCCAGGAACCAAAAGAGCCTATTTAAGATGATTTAACGCTCCAAACTATATCCATAATTGGATTAAGATTTTAAACAAGTTATTTTTAAGTACTGATCTTCTGCATATTGGAGATTAAATAAAAATATTTAAGGCCTCCTATAGTCAACTAAAAACAAACAGTATTTTGATAGCTTTTCTACTGTTTCTTAGTGCACTCACAGGTTTTAACCTACCTCCTTCAGATACAACTCACTTCCTTTTTGTACCACTGGATCATCATACAAAGGATGCTAAGAAAATAAAAATTAGCTATACACTAGTGCATCCCTACGATAAGCAAAAGGAAACCATTCTGCTTATTGAGGATCCTTTGGACAAGTATTTTCAGGAAAGCATAGACCTCCAGCCACTGTCGGATGAATTTAATATCGTTCATATCAAAGGTAGGAATGATGCTGATGCAATTTTGAAAATTGTCAATTCTACAGGGGAAATTGATTGGGCAAAAGCTTATCAATTGCTGAATATGGACCAACAGGCAGGGGACATAGAGTGGATCCGTAAAGACTTGCTTGGAGATCGGCCAGTACATTTAATAGGCTTTTCCGGTACAGCTGCCTACTTGCATTATTACCTTGGCCTTTACCCTGAAAACGTCAAATCCTTGATTTCATTCAATCCCTTATTGTTTGACCTTCAAAAAAACCTAAACCTTACCAACCCTTCACAGTGCTTGGAAGCAATACCACTTGAAAAAGCTTCCTACCTTGATTTTTTATGGTACAACAAAACCGAAAACCTTTGTGACGAACAAACCGGGAATGAAGACATTGACCTTGCCTTTTATACTTATTTAAAATGGCAGTTCCTGTTACCGTCTATAGGAAAAGCGGATATAGCTCTGAAAGTAAGGCTTTTCGAGCACAGTTATGGATTGACTTATAATGCAGCTTCCCATTCACCAGACGCAAAGGTGGCGAAGTGGATGATTCTGGAAAGCCATGAAATCTGGACGCAGTTTGAGCACCAACCTTTCACTGTTTATGGGGTGAATTATGACCGGGGACTGGATTTTAGTGGTAAGGTATTGATTGTAGGTGCGGTACATGACAAATTGCTTTCCAGATTTTGTTATGATGTGTTGGCAGAGTTTTATTCAAATTCCACCTTATTGCTTATTCGAGACGGGCATTCCTTTGGAAAATTAGGTGGTTCCATGTTGCACAATAAACTGATTAGCTCCTTTATCAACAATGACATTCAGGGAAAAGTCACTGTTTATCAATTGCTACAGGATGAAGGTTTACTTTTTAACAAAAAGGATCGGGTAAGGTATTGAAAAGGTTAGATGTGTTTTTGTAGATTAGTTTTAGCTAGCATCTTCTTTGGTTCGATTCTTTTTATTAGTGACTGTTCTGAAGTGTAGCAACTAAAGGGAAAACCCCGCCACTGAGTATCTTTTCAGCTAAAATTAAAGGCCTCCAGCGCACAGGCAAACTCCTTGTTTTGGTTTTATTGTTTCATTGCTTACTGGATGTTACTTGAACCAAAAACTTCGCCAAACGGTGCCTGTGCCCTTGCCAATCCCTGCTTAAATTTCTTAACGCCGAAAAGCTACAAGGCGGAATATAATATAATCATTTGATTAATGATGGGCGATTTTTAACGCAATCGCTGAACTAAGGGCGGGGTGGCCGGGCCAAAACTACGAGGCGGCGTTGGGCCTTGCGGGGGGAAGATTAGTTTTGGCTAGATTTTTCTTTGGTTCGTTTCTTTTCATCAATGGAAAAGAAATGAACGCTTTACTATCAGTTAAATGTATAAATTTAAAAGCCGTTCAATGCATAAAAGCATTACTATTTCTACTTTACCAAGTCATTGATTATGACCAATGTCACTTTTTTGCTGCAGGCCTGTCCTGAGGTGAATCAGTGGTCAAAAAAGTAACCCAAAAACCCCGCCGCTGAGTATCTTTTCGACTAAAATTTAAGGCCTTTCGCACACAGGCAAACTAGGTTAGTTTAGGGTAAATTTATTTGGATTACTTTTTCGGAATTCAATCCAATTTTAATAGGCTAAGTATGCCTGTGCCTTTGCCAACTCCGCTTAAATTTCTTAACGCCGAAAAGCTACAAGGCGGAAATTAATATATCATTTGATTAATATTGGACGATTTTTAACGCATTCGCCAAACTCAGGGCGGGGTGGCCGGGCCAAAACTACGAGGCGGGGTTGGGCCTGGCGGGGGGAAGTTTAGTTTGGCTAGATTTTTCTTTGGTTCGTTTCTTTTCATCAATGGAAAAGAAATGAACGGAAAACCTCTGCTTTCAGGGATGAAATTACTAAGAAAGCCAAACTTATCATGTAGCGTTTAACCAGAAACGGTTCTATTAATTCTTTTACTTTCCTATTAGTTGAAATTTGCCAGTGATTATTTTTAAATTACAAACCAGTTTTTTACTAAACCAAGTTATATAAAATAACCATTGTCACTTTTTTGCTGCAGGCCTGCCCTGAGGTGAATCAGTGGTCAAAAAGTAACGAAAAAACCCCGCCGCTGAGTATCTTTTCGACTAAAATTTAAGGCCTTCCGCACACAGGCAAACTCCGGTATCTATGGTTTCGCTTTTAACAATTGCTATTTCTAGAGGCTCATCCTCTAAATTCTATTCCAACCATGCCTGTGTCCTTTCCATCGCTTCTTAAATTTCTTAACGTCGAAAATCTACAAGGCGGAAATTAATTTATCATATGAACTGAACCCTAATCAGGTTTATTTAAAATGCGTCATTCAGAGACTTTGAGTAGAGAAAGTCGAAGGAATGTCCAACGTGTTGAGATTGCCACATCCTTTCCCTACTCAACAGCACCCCAAAAAAGGGTTTGCAATGACGAAATGGTATATTGCTAATTCGGTACACTTCGACAAGCTCAGTGACCGAAAGACGTCATTCCGAGACTTAACATTTTAAAAGCTCAGAATTAAGATGACAGTATTCAATGCAGCACTCCAGCGGAGTGCAATCTTTGTAGCCCCGGGTAAGCCGACGCAGGAGGTGCCACCCGGGGTGTTATTGGGTTGGCTTTTTAGGGCATTAGCCTTCCGTTAGCTCAACAGTGAAAGTGGCTTTCCGCTAATGCCAGTGACACCTTACCCGTAAGTCATTATTTCTGTCATCAGTAGACTTTCCTGAAGTTTTGCTCAGAGTAATTCGAAGGAATATCTATCGTTATAAGATTGCCACACCCTTTCCTTCACTTCACCTCCCCAAAAAAGGGTTCGCAATGACGAAATGGTATATGGCTAATTCGGTACACTTCGACAAGCTCAGTGACCGAAAAACGTCATTCCGAGACATTGCTAGGGCTTGGTGTAGAGAAAGTCGAAGGAATCTCCAATGTAATGAGATTGCCATGCCCTTTCCCTCCACAACACCTTCCTAAAAAAGGGTTCGCAATGACGATAATCAGAGGCCCCGCTGTCTACGAACCCTACTAATAATTTATATCCTTTTCCGGTATATTTTCACCATGCCATGGGAAAGCATATGTCGGAGGATTTTGAAATCGGATCATTTCAATTTCCAGTTTCACAACCGATCCCGGTGATATCTCAGCTTGAAAAAATTTGTGATCGATTGTATCAAATTGGTAAGGATATTTGTCGATCATATTTACCCGTTTGATTTGGTGCTCTCCAAACATCCCACCTTGAACGATAACTTTTCTTGTTTCGGTTGGATGAAGATTAACCAATGTAAGGGAAATACCGGCATCTGTGATTTGTTCAACCAATGCTGCCATATCCGAAGGAATTCCAGTCCTCCTATTTTCAGGATCAAAATAGCGAACTGAAGTATGTAATAATCCTCCGTGGTATATGTGGTTAGGGGCACCAAGCATGGTCTGAACAATTCCTTCTAAAACAACTGGGTTCAGGTTCAACCAATGATGGACATCCTGAAAATCCGGTGTAGAAGAATCTTTTCTGATCCTATCCAGTCGGGAAAGCATTTCATTATATGTTGCCTTTAAAATATCAACAGGATAAGTGGGAACCTTCCCTTCTAAATAACCTAACCATGTTGCCGTGTTAATTTCATCTCCTTTGCCTTTTCTATAATTCAGTTTTCCCATTTCCTCAGGATCCAACAAGTCTTTTACCCTTTCCCAATCATTACTTTTTCGGGACATGTACCATAAATGCGTAGGATACATGGGTTCCATAGGACGGAAGTCGTACCATCCCCTATCATCATATCGGTGTGGAACCAATTTTTTACCATTTTCTTCCTTTGCTTCATTCGAAACAGATGCTATAACCGCATTAGGTAAAGCCAGGTAATTTTCATCTCCGGAAACCAGATATGCATTAGACGCACCAATTGTTGTGGCTTCCAGCTTATTTTTGACGCCATGAGGCCATTTCCACCCATAATACCCTCCCCACCAATTGCCATCCATATACTCTCCAATTTCTCCGGTAAGGCCCACATTATCTGGAATTATTCCATTATTTTTTTCAGTCCTTTCCCTCCAGGCTTTGACATATGAGGTTACCCATTCCTTATATTGGTCCTCCCCAGTGTACATATAGGCATTGACCATCATACTGGTTGAAGCCAAATTTAAAGGCACATCCCCCTTCATCATGCGGTTATTTAAAGCTTCCAGAATAAAGTGAAATTTTTTGTCATTGTTCCAGTCTTTTCCAGAAGTGACATTGGGAATGTCGTCATAAGGAAGGGGATAATTGCTTAAAATGGGTCTATGGGTAACCCAATCTTCAGCAGTATTTACAAACCTAGGGCCAAGGCTTCCAGTAAGGGGGGAACGAATAAGCTTCAGGGTACTGTCAAAATTGGAATTTTCGGTACCATCATCAAAATATAATTTTGCAAATTTAATGGCCCTGTTCCGCATTTTTTTATCTGTAGGATCTGCCAAGCCGAAAAAGTAAAAATAAGTATAGGACTCTCCATGATGCATCCAATCATACCCTGCATCAAATTCATCTACAATCTGCCCATAACCTGTAAACTGCCTGGTAACCCCTTCCCATAATTTTCTGGAAAGCAGATCTATTTCTTTTGGTCCGCCTAGCGCATAATACAAGGGGAAATTATAAAAGCTCTCATAACCGTCATCTGATCCATCCATTCCAGGCCATTCATCTCTCCAGATTAAAGTACCGTCAGGATTGGTGTATTTTTCAACAAACTCCATGGCAGCAGGATAGAGTGCTTCCATCATTTGCCTTTGTAGCAAAGCCCATTCCGGAGGTGGAGAAGGTGAGTGGTAGGGTACGGATTTGAGGTCAGGAATTGAATCCAATTCCTGACTTACAGCAGGATTAATAATTACTGTCACTAAAAATATTACTACTATAATGTATTTCATAATGTTTTTATTTCAGAATTAAATTTTAATTATTACCCAACACCAACATTATTTTAGCTTGGCATATAAAGTTAAAAACAAACACCGCATTATTAAAGATTTTTGTTTTATTTGATAGTAAAATTGAATATTGTAGGGTGATTATAAGTGTTTTAGGAGTCATTTTATCCTTTATTGTTACTTTTTTTCAGCAGGCCTGCCCTGAAGTGGAGCACAGTAACTCAGGGGGAAAGAAATGAACGAAAACCTCTGGTTTCAGGGATAAAATCACTTTAGAAAGCCAAATTCACCATGAAACGTTTAACCAGCAATGGTTCTATTAATACTTTTACTTTCTTATTAGAAAAGACATGAATTTACCAGTGGTGACTTTTATATTACATTTCCGTTATTTCAATACCAAGTCATTGGTTATGACCATTGTTACTTTTTTGCTACAGGCCCAAAAAGTAACCAACCTGTCCTGAAGCGAAGCAACTCAGGGAAAACCCCGCCGCTGAGTATCTTTTTGGCTAAAATTTAAGGCCTACTGCACACAGGCAAACTAGGTTAGTTTAGGGTTTATTTATTTCGATTGCTTTTCCAGTATTCAATCCCATAATGGAAAGGCTAACGATGCCTGTGCCCTTGCCAATCCCTGCTTAAATTTCTTAACGCCAAAAAGCTACAAGGCGAAAATGAATTTACCATATGACTTGAACCCAATTCAGTTTTAAGAATTATTCGTCATTCCGAGACTTTGCTGGGGCTTTGCGTAGAAAAAGTCGAAGGAATCT
>NZ_ATNM01000193.1 GCF_000427295.1 Cyclobacterium qasimii M12-11B
AAATCCCAATACATAATCAGGATTAACAACAATTACCACGGGCAAAAGAACCTGAAAACAACAACCATTGGTCAAACCTACGAGGCATATCCAAACCTTAGTTTGGAACCCCAATCTCAAAACATCCCTAATCTCCATATGTTCACAACATTTCCCTATGGAAGAGGGAAATCCCAATGCATAATCAGGATCAAATATACAATTACCGCAGGTACTGAAGGGCCTGAACACAATAATAACCATTGGTCAAACCTACGAGGCATATCCAAATCTTAGTTTGGAACCCCCAATCTCAAAACATCCTAATCTTCATATGATCGCAACACTTCCCTATGAAAGTAGGGAAATCCCCAATGCATAATCAGGATCAAATATACAATTACCGAAGGCCTAAAGGATCTGAGCAACACCAACCATTGGTTAAACCTACGGCTTATATCCAAACCTAAGTTTCCGAACCCTAATCTCAAAACATCCTAATCTCCATATGTTCACAACATTTCCCTATGGAAGAAGGGAAATCCCAGTGCATAATCAGGATCAAAATACAATTGCCACAGGCCTAAAGGGCCTGAACAATAATAACCATGGGTTTACCCATGGCAGGCATCAAACCTTAATCTCCCAACCCCGGATGGGGTTGAACGATACCTTCAATTATGCAGTAAAATTGAAGAGATTTTAAATAGAATACACCTTCACAGAACACCCGCTATATTTTTTTAGCCTTTCTTAAATTATTTTTATCTGCCCCATTATGAAGGTATCATAAACATAATCAGTCTTTTATTGGGTATTTCACAACCCCTTTTTCTTGAAGATTGTAGTCGATTAAAAAATATTTTACTCCCCCATAGAGGGATCGTTGCAATACCTGCGTCTAAAGGGAAAACGAAAACAACAATTTTATGAAAAAGATATTGATAATGATTGCCATGGTTGCTGTAACTTCTTTGACTTATGCCCAAGGACAAAGAGGTCAGAGACCTGAACCTCCTACTACAGCAGAAATAATTAAAACAGCTACCAAGGAATTGGGATTGTCTGAGGAGCAAGCGACTGAATGGACAACCATCCATGAAAAATATGCTGATGAGATGAAAGATCGGTCTACAGCTAAAGACGCAAGAGAAAAGATGGATGCTGAATTGCAGGCAACTTTGACCGAAAATCAATTGGAAACATACATTGAAAGCAAGAAAAACGTGAAAGTAGCAGGCCAGCAAGGAAACCAAGAAATTGATTAATACTATTTAAGGAGAGTTGAAAGAGAGAGTTTGGATTCAAGCTTTCTTTTCAATTCCTTAAAATTTTTTAGAATTAATTCCCAAACATTACCATTATGAAAAAAACAACAAAAATTCACTTCTAAGGTATTCCAAATACCTGTACGTATTATTTTTATTTTCACAATAGTGTCCTGCGTCGATGAGGTAGAAGATATAATAGAAGAAGAAGACGATGAAGAGCAGGTAATCTTTGATGATACTGATTTTGAGGCCACTGATTGGACAGAGGCTACTCATAGCAACGATGCTGATCCTGATTTCGATGTCGTTTTTGAAGACCTGGCAGTAAAAAGATTTGATATTGTGATCACGGAAGACCGTTGGCAGACAATGCTTGACGATATGACTGACTTGTATGGCAGCTTCGGTGCTAGCGGTGGCGGAGGCGGCGGTGGTCCAGGTGGTGGATTTGGAGGCGGAGGCGGAGGAGGAGTGAGTAACTTTTCCGATGAGGATCCTGTATTTGTACCTGCGGAGGTATTTTACGAAGACAAAGAATGGTACAGAGTAGGTGTTCGCTTTAAAGGAAACTCAAGTTTACAAAGTAGCTGGCAATCAGGTATTTTAAAGTTGTCATTTAAACTTGATTTTGATGAATTTGAGGACGATTACCCACAAATAAAAACCAAAGGTTTTATGGTTTTAAGAAGTTAAGCCTCAAAAACAATTACAATGACAAGTCCATGTTGAGAGAAAAAGTAGCCACTGAAATTTTCAGAGATGCTGGCTTGGCTGCTTCACATACCGCTTTTTATACCGTGTATGTAGATCATGGAGATGGACCAGTCTATTTTGGATTGTACACATTGGTTGAAGAAGTAGACGATACCGTATTGGATACCCAATTTTCTGATGATGATGGGAACCTGTACAAACCAGATGGTGATGCTGCCAGCTTTGCTGCAGGAACTTATGATGAGGATGAATATGTGAAGAAAAACAACGAGGATGAAGCTGATTTCTCTGATGTAGAAAGCCTCCTTGCCATATTGCATGATGGATCAAGAACAAGTGATCCAGCGACCTGGAGATCAAACCTTGAAGAAATCTTAGATACGGATGTATTTTTGAAATACCTGGCTGTAAATACCATCATTCAAAACTGGGACACTTATGGTAGAATGACACACAACTACTTCTTGTACAACAATCCAGATACAGATAAATTGACCTGGATTCCCTGGGACAATAATGAAGCCTTACAAACTGGAAATCAGCAAGGTAGTCTGCCTTTAAATTTCTCAGGATTAAGTTCATCCAGCTGGCCTTTGATAGGGTATTTATACGCAGATGAGGTATACAAAGCAAAATATGACGCTTATGTTGCGGAAGTGATCTCAGGTCCTTTTAGCACAAGTATCGTCCAGGCAAAATACAGTGCTTATTCAGCCCTGGTAGAGCCTTATGCGACAACAGAATTAAATGGCTACACCTTTTTAAATAATGGCGGAGACTTTCAAAGTGCAGTCAATACCTTGATGTCACATGCCACATCGAGAGCCAATGCTGTTAGCAGTTACCTCAACAACTAAATACCATTTATAATATAGTTTGACTAGGTTTTTAAAAACCTACCAGAAAAAATTAAGTTTGGGTTGTTTGTTTGCACCAGTGCTGGGAGATTGTTTTTCTTATGGAAAAACTTCTTCAAGCGCTGGTGTTTTTTTGTGGTTTTTAACCTAAAAACATAATTTGGTTTCCTACCTGGTGTTTTCCAGCTTGTAAAGAGGGCATAATAATTAACTTTGCTACTTCTAAATTAAGAGCATGTAAAATTAGATCTCCCCTTTTTAATTCACCAAATAAACAACAATAGAAATTAATGGAAGTCATCGTTTTACAAACAATAATAAAGGCTCCGATTGAAAGGTGCTTTGATTTGTCAAGGAGTATTGACCTGCATAAGGTATCCACAGCACATACCAAGGAAGAGGCGATTGATGGTGTTATAACAGGCTTAATCAATCTGGACGAGTATGTAACCTGGAAAGCAGTGCATTTTGGAATAAGCCAAAAGCTTACGACCAAAATCACTGAATTCCATAGCCCATCCTATTTTATGGATGAGATGGTCCACGGTTCTTTCAAAAGTTTTAAACATTACCACTATTTTGAGGCAACCGAAAATGGTACTGTTATGACCGATCGTTTTGAATTTATAGCGCCAATGGGAATTATTGGTAGATGGGCCAATGCTATTTTTCTAAAGAAATACATGAAAGAATTTTTGATCAAAAGAAATGAAACGATTAGAGAATTTGCTGAATCCGATAAATGGAAGTTGGTTTTAGGATAACCTGTTATCAAAAATCAGCCCAGCCCATACTCTAAACCCAATCATCCCCCTTTCGAATCCTTCAACACTTTCTTGACCAATGGGCCTAAACTTAATCCCTGTACGATAATGGAGAAGACGACGATCACGTAGGTGATGGTAAGGAAAAGCTCACGATTCATCTGTGGGGCTAGGGACAATGCCAAAGCAATGGAAATGCCTCCTCTGATTCCTCCCCAGGTCATGATCATGTTTGTTTTGGGGATAAAGTCCAGTTTATTTTTAAAGATGGCTATAGGCCCGGAAAGGGCGATGTATCTGGCCAATAACGCAATTGGGATGGCCATTATGCCAAATATAAGGTATTGTACATTCATTGAAATAACCAGCAATTCAAGTCCAATCAGGACAAAGAGGACGGCATTGAGTAGGACATCGATTAACTCCCAGAATTTTTCCACATAGGTATGTGTGTTGGTGGACCAGGCTATTGTTGGGGCTTTGTTGCCCAGAAAAATTCCAGCCACCACGACGGCAAGCGGTCCGGAGACGTGTAGGTAATGGGCCAAAGCGGAAATCCCCATGACAAGTGCCAGGGTAATGATCACCTCGGTTTCATAGTTGTCAATGACCTTCATCAAACGGAACGCTCCCCAACCACCTAGTAAACCTAGTACTAAGCCTCCAGCTACTTCCGTAATGAATAACAAGGTTACATCAGCAAAACTCATGGCATCTATTCCTTGTTCAGCAATTTTGAAAAGGACAATGAAAACCACCACACCTACGCCATCATTAAAAAGAGACTCACCCACAATTTTGGTTTCCAGCCTTTTAGGAGCGTTGGCATCTTTCAAAATGCCTAATACGGCAATGGGATCGGTAGGGGATATAAGTGCTCCGAAAAGCAAACAATAGACATAATCGATCGGGTAATTAAAAGCAAGGAATAAATAATACATCATGCTTCCTATCAGGAAAGTGGAAACTACAATGCCCATGGTGGCAAACATTGCAATTGGTCCTTTTTGCTTCTTAAGTGCATCAAGTTTGGTATGTAAAGCCCCTGCAAAGAGCAGGAAACTTAGCATTATATCTAGCAATGCCGTTTCAAAATCTACCGACTGGATCAGCAGCTTGGCTTCATCCATGATATAATGGTTATAACTACCCAAAATGGTGATTCCAATCGTGAAGACATTGGCAATGATCATCAATCCAATGGTAAAGGGAAGTTTCAGAAACTTAGTATTGATAAAGGAAAAGACGGCCGATAGGATTATAAGGATGGTTATAATATTGAAGATGCTCATGGTATGCTATAGGGAGTAGGCGTAAAGTGTAGTAAAAGAAATTGAGGAATTCATCAAATCTGAATCCACTTAACCAGGCTAAATGAAAGGACAATTGCAATATTCACCAATTTAAACTAAACGCCAAATCAGACTTCTCTAATAGCGCTTCCTTGTGGTCAATCGAATGGTTTATAATTTATTACTTTTAAATTGAAAATTTGTAGTTTGTTGCAACAATGCAATAGGTAAAACCATGAAAAAAAATATCTTTAGAAAGTACCTTTGTGTTTGATATAAACGACTTTAAGGGAGAGGTTTATGATGAAAGGGGAGAAATATATAAATTATTCTTCCGCTAAATAACCTTCAATTCTTAACTAATGAGCATTATTTTATCACTATTAATGGCTAAATGTTTAGGATGGCATTAGTATCCTTATTTATCTTCTAATTCTACAGCAGAGCCACCTTCCATCCAATTCGGGAAAACCTCTCCTAATCCTTCGACCATAAACTGAACGGCAATTGCAGCAACTATTAAACCAAATAAACGAGTAAACCCTACAAAAATGATGTCATCCACCTTGTTTTCCACTTTATAAGAAAAACTGAAAACAAGAAAAGTAAAAATAACTGAGCAATAAAACACCGGATAGTCCTAAATAAGTAGTCGAACCGCTTGCTCGGAAACTGTATAATAATACTGTAGTTATTGATCCGGGCCCGGCCAACATCGGAATGACAAGCGGAACCATTACTTTTTCAAACCTAAGCTTGGCCAACCCAAAATTGGTATCTGCCTCTTCTTTTAACTCTTCTAGTTTGGTAGCAGATCCATTTATCATAGACAATGCTGTGAACATCAAAAGGAACCCACCGGCAATCTTAAAAACTTCTATATCGATATTAAAAAACCAAAATATATTCTCCTAAAATTAAAATAAAAGTAAGGTCAAGAAGGAAGTACCGGTAACCATAAGGGCGATTTTTCTTCTTACCTTTGGTGTGGCGTCTCCGGTCATTTCATACCAAATGGGTATAAGGCCAATGGGATTTACCATGGCCAACATTGCAGCTAAAAAGTTTAGATTCAGATTCCAATCCATATTAAATTGTATTAGGATTAAACATCAGAAATATTCAGCAGAATGTATGCCAGTTTTGAATTGGACAGTTAGATACCAAAATCTCCCATCGATAAAAAACGGGTGTTTGTATAGGCAAAAGTGGCAAACGTCTATTGCTCTTTAATATAATATCCTATAGTCCCACATTTGAAGTGTTAATCTAAAACACTTTAAAAAATGAAACTGTATCTCATCCTAGCAAGCTTCTTTTTCGCGCAATTCTCCTACGCCCAGGAAGTAGCCAATACACCAATAAAGGAAGTATGGTCTTTAGAAGATTGTATTAACTACGCACTGGAAAATAACATTACCGTTAAGGAGGCTATCCTTAATTCGGACATCGCAGCAGTCGATTATGACAGGGCCAAATCATCCAAATTGCCCAATTTATTTGGCAATGTCTCTCAAAGCTTTTCTAGCGGAAATACCATTGACCCTATTACCAGCGATTTCGTAACCGAGCAAATCAATAGTAATAATGTTGGGATCAATAGCTCCATTACCTTGTTTCAAGGCAATCAACTTAACAATCAGATTGCCCAAAATAAGTTGTTGATGGAACAAAGTTTCTTCCAAGGAGAAATTGAAAAGAACAACATCGCCTTGAACATTTTAGAAACCTATTTACAAGCCTTGTTCAGCAAAGAGAGCATTACAATGGCTGAAAATAATTTAGAGGCTTCGGAGAAGGAAGTATTAAGAGCAAAAGCCCGATTGGATGCTGGAACAATTGCATTAAGCGACTTGACGGAGGCCCAAAGTCAGGCAGCTACCAACAAATACAATGTGATTTCAGCTAAAAATACCTACGAACAATACATTATTGACCTTAAACAATTGTTAGAACTGTCCCCAATGGAGGACATGGACATTGAAACCATTGATGAAAACATGGATTTAATTAACCTTGAACTCAACAAGACAGCCATTTATTATAAGGCCCTGGAATTCATGCCAGAGATTGAAGTCAGTAACTTAAATATAGCAGTAAACGAGAAAGAACTAGAAATAGCCAAAGGCGCTTATTTGCCAACATTGGCCTTGTCTGGAAGCGTCGGTTCAGGGTACACAAGTATCAATTACAACTCATTTTCTGATCAGTACAATACCAATTTTAACCAAAGACTCGGCCTTACCTTATCCATTCCTATTTTCAATAGAAATCAGACCAAATCAGCAGTAAGAACGGCTTCAATAAATATTGAAAAAGCACAAATACAGAAACAAGGAACAGAGAAAGTGGTGTATAAAAAGGTAGAAACAGCCTACCAAAATGCGGTTTCGGCCCAAGAACAATTGTTTGCTGCAAAAGCCTCTCAGGAAGCTGCCGAACAATCGTATAGACTTGCTCAAAAGAAATACGAGCTGGAGGACTTAAGTACCACAGACCTGGTGATTAGCCAGAATACTTATACCAATGCCCAACAAAACTATTTGCAGGCAAAGTATTTAAATATTTTATACCATCAATTGTTACAATTTTATCAAGGAAACGACATCAAACTATAATTAATTTTAACATGAAAACTAAAAAGAATGTCATCATAGGCAGCATCGTAGTGGTAGTTCTTGCCTTTGCCACTTACAGTTTTGTAAAAGGTGACGATGCTGTGGTAATAGAAGCCAAAACAGTAACTGCAAAAAAAGCAAATGTTACTACTTTGGTAACTGCAACAGGTACCATTGAACCCATTACTCAGGTTGAAGTCGGTACCCAGGTGTCTGGTGTGGTCGAAAAAATATATGTGGATTATAACAGTGAGGTAAAAGAGGGGCAACTCATTGCAGAGTTGGATAAAACCAACCTTAAAGCATCACTTACGCAGACTCAGGCAGCTTATGACAATGCGGTAAGCCAAAGGGATTATTTGAAAACCATCTACGACAGACAAAAGACCTTATACGATAACAAGGTCATCAGTAAATCAGATTATGATGAAGCTTTTTACAATTACCAAACGGCCAAAGGAACGGTAACACAGCGTTTATCTGACCTTCAAGCAGCAAGAACCAACTTGGGATATGCCAATATATATTCTCCGATAGATGGGGTAGTATTGTCCAGAGACATTGATGAAGGACAAACTGTTGCGGCAAGTTACAGTACACCTACCTTATTTACAATTGCGCAGGATTTAAAAGAAATGCAGGTAGAAGCAGATGTTGATGAAGCGGATATTGGTCAGGTAAAAGAGGGGCAAAGAGTGGAGTTTACAGTGGATGCCTATATTGGTCAAACTTTTGAGGGAATAGTAACCCAAGTAAGGTTAGACCCCACGGTTACCTCCAATGTTGTGACCTATACTGTTGTTATCCGTGCTGATAATCCAGATTTAAAATTGAAACCCGGTCTAACAGCCACCATTTCTATTTTCACTTTAGAATTAAATGGTGTGCTAACAACCGAGGCCAAAGCCATCAACTTCATGCCTGACGATCAGATTCTTGAAAGCTATAATTTGCAAAACAATTTGCCAGTTAAGAACAGCCAGAACCCCGAGGACAAAAACATAGCCTGGGTATTGAATACCGATGGGGCAATTGTTCCGAAAGTCATTACGAAAGGGGCAAGTGATGGGGTAAATGTGCAAATATTAAATGGTATCAATGAGGGAGAGAAGCTTGTTTACAGTTTAAAAGAAGCAAGTAAATCTGAGGTAAAAGAAGAAAGCAGCGAAAGTCCATTTATGCCCCAACGACCAGGTGGTGACAGAAAAAATAAACAGTCATGAGCAAGGAAATTATAAAAATAGAAGATTTAAAGCGTTCATTTACCATGGGAACCGAAACGGTTCATGCTTTAAAAGGCATTTCCTTTTCCATAAAGAAAGGTGAATTTGTCACCATCATGGGCTCAAGTGGGTCTGGTAAAAGTACCTTATTGAATATATTGGGTTGTTTAGATCAACCAACAACTGGAACATATGAAATCGATGGGCTGCGGGTGAAGGACCTAAGCAAAAATCAATTGGCCACCATTAGAAATGAAAAGATTGGATTTATATTTCAATCTTACAACTTACTGCCCAGAACCACTGCGATCGAAAATGTCGAGTTACCGCTATTATACAACAGTAAGGTTTCTACTGAAGAGCGAAAATCCCGTGCCATTAAAGCCCTGGAAATGGTTGGATTAGGAGACAGGTTTCACCACACACCCTCTCAGCTTTCAGGTGGACAGCAACAGCGCGTCGCAATTGCCAGGTCCTTGGTAAATAACCCTGTGATGATTTTGGCTGATGAAGCTACCGGGAACCTGGATACCCGTACCTCCTATGAAATCATGTCCTTATTTCAAGAGTTAAACAAGAAGGGAATTACGATAACCTTTGTAACCCACGAACCAGATATAGCCGCATTTAGCAATAGAACGGTTGTATTGAAAGACGGAAATATTATCAAGGATTATATGAATGAAAATATTTTATCTGCTGATAGAGAATTGGCGAAATTACCTATAGAAGAGGACTAATTATGAGACTATTAAATCTATTGAAAATAGCTTTTAAAGCCATTGTTCTTAACAAAATGAGAACCTTGCTCACCATGTTAGGAATTATTATTGGGGTGGCTTCTGTCATCGCCATGCTCGCTATTGGGGAGGGGTCCAAGGAGAGTATTAGAAGTAATATATCCAGTATGGGTTCAAATATCATCACCATCCGACCTGGAGCAGATGTGCGAGGTGGTGTTAGGGGCAGTGCTAGCGAGATGCAAACGCTAACATTTAAAGATTACGAGGCCATCAAAGAACAATCCACCTTATTGAGCTATATATCGCCTATGGTCAATGGTGGCGGACAGGTCATCAATGGATCTAGTAACTGGCCATCTACTATTTACGGGGTTAATCCAGATTACTTGAAAATAAAAGTAGTGGATTTACAAAGTGGAAGCATGTTTACAGATGCTGAAGTTCAATCGGCTGCAAAAGTAGCTTTAATTGGCCAAACAGTTGTGGACAATGTATTTCCAGATGGTAAAGAACCGGTGGGTCAAATGATTCGCTTCAATAACATTCCATTTAAAGTCATTGGTGTTTTGGAAGAAAAAGGTGAAAACACCTTTGGACAAGACCAGGATGATGTGGTCATTGCGCCTTATACGACGGTACAAAAAAGGATCCTTGCCATAGACTATTTAAATCAGGTAATGGCATCTGCTGTAAGTGAAGAAGATGCGCCAGAGGCAGTTACCCAGGTGACAGAAATTTTGCGTACCCAACACAAACTTAGTGAAAGTGCGGAAGACAATTTTAGTGTTCGCTCTATGGAAGAACTTATTTCTACCTTTAGTTCTACCACTGAAATGTTAACCATATTATTGGTAGCTGTAGCAAGTATTTCCTTACTAATTGGTGGGATTGGGATTATGAACATCATGTATGTTTCTGTAAAAGAACGTACTCGAGAAATAGGGTTGCGCATGGCAGTGGGAGGGAAAGGCTCCGATATATTGATGCAATTTCTAATAGAGGCCATATTAATTAGCATTACTGGTGGGCTTTTAGGCGTAACCTTAGGTCTGGGAGCTACTGTTTTCATCGAAAAGTTCTTAAATTGGCCAACGAGTGTGGCGCTTTATTCAATTGTAATCTCTTTTGCAGTTTGTGCGGTAACAGGTATCTTTTTCGGATGGTATCCCGCTAGAAAAGCATCATCACTTGATCCTATTACGGCTTTACGTTACGAATAATCACATGTACCACAATAAAAAAATAACGGTCTTTTCACATTTACTGGTTTGGTTTGTGCTGTTTAGCATGCCCTATGTTTTGTCCTATGGACAAGATCAGGAAATAATGAGAGTGTTTGCCCATTTTTGGATTCCATTGGTTTTTTATGCAATTGTATTTTACCTAAACTATATCCTCCTGATAGATCGGTATTTATTTAGAAAAAATACAATTGCATTTGTTGGAATTAATATTGTTCTTATTTCATTCTTTTTACTGCTAAGAGAGGAATTGGAAAGCACTTTCTTCCAGGAGCTGGTTAGGAAAGTTCCAAAAAATAGTGAGGGAAGTGGACCACCTTTTCAAATGTTTATCTATGTTCAAATGCTCTCCTATATGGCGCCATTGCTGTTTGCCATTGCCATCAAAACCACACAACGATGGGTAAAAACAGAAGCAGAAAGTAAAGAAGCGGCTAATTTTAAGTTGAAATCAGAGTTACAGCACTTGCACTACCAGCTGCAGCCACATTTCTTCTTTAATTCGCTGAACAATATCTATTCATTGGTTGATATTTCTCCAGAACAAGCAAAATCCTCCATTCATAGCTTGAGTAAACTCATGCGGTATATGCTTTATGAAACCAATATGGAAAAGGTTACTTTATCAAAAGAAATTGATTTCATGAAAAAATATATCGATTTAATGAAGCTGAGGGTATCTGATAAGACATCAGTTAAATATAGTTTCCCTTCTGATAACACAGGCATTCAAATTGCTCCCTTGTTGTTTATTTCTTTGATTGAGAATGCTTTTAAACATGGGGTTTCTGCTAGCAAAGAAAGCCAGATAGACATTGCCATGAGCTGTGATGGTAAAACAGTTTTGTTTAACATTTCAAATGATAATTTCCCTAAAAAGGTGGCGGATAAAAGCGGTTCTGGAATAGGCCTTCAAAACCTCGAAAAGCGCTTGGCATTGTTGTATCCAGATAAATATACTTTCACCAATAAAGTAATCGACAACCGGTTTTTTGTAACTTTAGCTATAGAAACAGCCTAAGCCCATGAACAACTTGAAAATTTCCTGCGTGATAGTAGACGATGAACCCATGGCGCTAAATTTGGTGGAGAGTTATGTGGAAAAAACACCTTTTCTGGAACTAAAAAAGAAATGTAGCAGTGCCATAGAAGCCATGGAGTTTTTAAAATCCACACCTGTTGATTTACTTTTCCTGGACATACAAATGCCGGATTTGACAGGGATTGAGTTTTCTAAAATGCTACCTAAAGACACACGGGTAATTTTCACTACCGCTTTTGATGAATATGCGCTGGAAGGCTTTAAAGTAGAAGCCCTTGATTACCTGCTGAAACCTTTTGATTATGCTGAATTTTTAGCCGCCGCCAACAAAGCAAGCACTTGGTTTAACCTTGTTAAAGGAAAACAAGCGACTCCGGTAACAGAAGAAAAAGAGTTTCTGTTTGTAAAGTCTGAATACAAACAAGTACGGATAAAATTGGCTGATGTATTGTATTTTGAAGGGCTGAAGGACTATATTAAAATCTGGCTCAAAGACAATCCCAGGCCTATTTTAACCCTTATGAGTTTAAAATCCCTTGAAGATGAGTTGCCCAAAACACAATTCATGCGGGTTCATCGTTCATTTATTGTCTCCCTAAATAATATTAACGTTATTGAACGTAGCCAAATATTAATCAACGATCAGCGTATCACGGTATCTGACCAATACAAACCGAAATTTTTGGAATTTGTCAATGGTAATTCGTTTAATTAAGGATTGTAAAGAATACAGTATTGACCTAGAATACAAGACTTTATTTCCAGGTATTTCATTTTTTTATTATCTTAGTATTAGATGATTGAAAAATTTCCCTGGTTTTTGTATGGAGTTAAAACATAAAGACATCACAGAAAAAATTATCGGAGCTTCATTTGAGGTGCATAAATTTTTAGGTAATGGCTTTCAAGAGGTCATTTACCAGCGTGCATTGGCATGGGAAATGAGGCAAGCGAATCTGGAATTTGCCCGAGAAATAGAACAAGACATTTTTTACAAAGACTTACCCAGACCAATTGGTACCCGAAGAGCCGACTTTGTAGTGGAAGGAAAAGTACTGGTTGAACTTAAAGCCAAAATAATTCTAGAAGACGTTCATTTAGCCCAAGTGCTCAACTATTTAAAAGCCTATAAATTGAAAGTTGGCCTCCTAATTAACTTCGGAAGTAAAAGTCTCACATTTAAACGGTTGGTGTTGTAAATGATCGTTGAATCACGGAATAGACGTTTGAATCACGGATTAAAGGGATGAACCACGGATTAAACGGATTAAAGGATTTCACAGATTAAAAAAATCCGTGTAATCTGTGTAATCCCCTAAAAATCTGTGATTCCGACGTGAAAAAGTATATAAAGGTTGAACCACGGATTTCACCGATTAAAAATCCGTGAAATCCGTGTAATCAAATTAAATCCGTGATTCCAACGGTATATTAATCGACAACCCCCATCTCAAACAAAGAGGCGTCAATTCCTGGAATCAAATGAATGGCGTTTTTATAGTAGATTTTCTGCAGGACTGAATCGGGGAGGGCCAGGCCGTACATTTTCCAATGGGCGTGTCGTTTTCTGTAGTAATCGAAATACTCATCGTTGGTTTCCAGGATCCTGAAATAGGTGTAGTACTCTTCTTTTTTGTAACTGTCCTTTCCCATTAACACCCTGTCTTGGTAATCAATCAACCAAGCCCTAGCGGTAATGGGTTGTCTACCCAATTCGGCTATAACTGCTCCCAATTCCGTGTACATATTGGGCATTTCATCAAGCAAGGCACCAAGACGTGCCAGGTCATTGCCAAACCAACCCAGATGGGCAGAAATAAACTTAGTATTAGGATGTTTCTTAAAGACATTGTGCTGTTCGGCCATCACATCCTCAAAAGAAGGATTCTTTTCCGGGTCTTTGTACCTGCTGGGATACTGTTTGAGCTCCAGCCAACGCTCATTGTTTTTGTCTTTTGGCAACCAGAAAGCTGCCGGCTCGCCTGTATGTATCAAAACAGGGATACCCAACTCCCCACATTTGGCCCAGATAGGGTCCAGGCGAGGATCGTCCACTTTTAGTCTATTCCCTTCATCATCAGTATCAGTAAGGCCCAGACTTTTGTATACTTTTAGGCCTTTTACCCCCAATTTCACGGCATCCTCCATCATGGCAAGCGTTTCATTGGGCCAACCTTCATCATCAACTTTTTCAAAGTCGATGTTCATAAAAAGGGTGAATCGATTGCTGTACTTTTCATTGACAT
The DNA here is from genome assembly GCF_000427295.1 of Cyclobacterium qasimii M12-11B. Taxonomy (GTDB): domain Bacteria; phylum Bacteroidota; class Bacteroidia; order Cytophagales; family Cyclobacteriaceae; genus Cyclobacterium; species Cyclobacterium qasimii. The sequence goes on from NZ_ATNM01000193.1 coordinate 13,991, forward strand.
TGTCTAGCGACCATTCCAGGTACTTCCCTCTAAATCCACTTAAATTGACCATTACCGCCATGTTCAATTCATCCATCTCCTCTACCAAATCATCCAGATTTTGAACCGGCATGGTAAACTGGTGATTGTGAACATCAATAAAAGGGAATTTGGCCTTGGTTAGCAGGTGTTCCTGAACCTTAAGGGTAGAAATGGGTGCATATTCTTCTACATCCATTACGTTATTGCGGTATTGGATTTTACCTATTAACCAATAGGCAATACCCAAGAATAACAAAACAGATAGGGGTAACAACACCCATTTCTTTTTAGAGGATGCCATTGGTTATTGTAGTGCTACAGGTACAGTAAACACAGTTTCGTCCCATTTAAAATTAATTACTGCTCCTTGTCCTAAGGATTCAATGGCTATATTAAAGGTCTCTACAACAGTAGCTGTTTGCTCTACAGGAGCTTCAACTATGACAACATCTAATTCATGATCAGGTTCTGCTATGCCAAAGAAAATATTTGTTTCACTGTTTAATGTAACCTTGAAGGCATTGGCTCCGGGAACAGCATACATGCTGTAGCTTCCTGCTTTTACAGGTTTCCCACCAAAAGTAACGTCTTTATTAAAAGTGATTTCGGTAGCAGCATTGGCACCTAATCTCCAGTACTTACCATAAGGTTGAAGGGCATCATCCGCTTCCTCACCAAATATTAGTCTTCCCTTTTTTGAAGGTTGACTATAATCAACAGTGATTTCCAATCCACCTTCGCTGTAGGTGCTAGTAGTAGGAGGACTAGCAGGGGTAGCGATAAATAAACCATAAACCACCCAGATAACAAAGAGTAAAAATACCACTCCGACACCAATTAAAATATTCTTTTTCATGATTGCGTTTTTTAGATTTTAAATTTACGAAATATTTATTGTAAAAGCTTAAATGAAAGTTTAATGGGGAAGTTGCATTTAATCCATAGTTTCTATCTATTCCAATCTTACAAAGAATTTATAAATCCATAGGTAAAACTTTTTTCAATTAGATAATGCAATGATGTTGCATTAAAATTAATTTTATCCTACTTTTACCGATGTGAAAATAAACAAGCATATCGTATCCAAATACCTGGCAGCATATTTTACTGTGCTTCCTATCCTATTTGGGCTGCTTTCTTATGGCCACATACATTACACATTGAACGATAGGGAAGATGCAATAGAAATTGTATCATCTGTGGATTGTTCACTTTGTGATGTATATGAAAGCCAAACGGCTGTTATTTTTACTGCTTTATTTCAAGTAATTAAATTATCAAATCCTCCTTTTTATTCAGTCGATGCAATAAATTTAATAAGCATTTCTGGACATTTTAATTACCTCAGAGGGCCCCCTTCAATAATTTAGGTCAATAAAAATTGACCAGCATCCTTTCTCAACAAAGGCTCTTGCACCTCTTTTCAAAACTTCAATTAATTACAGTTTAGGCTTTATTCAGCTTTAAAACTGTGCCTTGTTGTATTCATCTAGGTAATCAATCTACAACTTCTTTATGGGTTTTAACCTATTTCTATGGATGGGTTATAAGGGTAATTGTTTGCCTACCTGTTACAGTGTTCATTGCCTATCTGCCCTATTGGTAATCACCCTTATAATATCTGAAATAGGCTATTTTCTTATGCACCTAAAGTAGAAAACCCAATGTCTTTAGGTATCATTCAGGAAAACCAGCACTTACTTCAAGACGAGTTATCCGATTAAACCATGGATTAACAGGGTTATTCCTTTTAGGCATAACCCTGCTGAAAATGAGTGATGGATATACCATTCTTTGGTTAAAATCAATATTGATAACCATTTAGACTTCGATGATTATTGGCCCCCATTATTTCAATAATACAAAAATATTAAACATGCCAAACCCTTCAAATCAATATAAAAAACTTCCAGTAACTGTACTTAGTGGCTTTCTAGGTGCAGGAAAGACCACCTTACTCAATTATATCCTAAACAATCGGGAAGGCTTAAAAGTAGCCGTCATCGTCAATGACATGAGTGAAGTGAACATTGACGAAAAGCTAATAGCAAATGGTGCTAAACTATCCCGAACAGAGGAAAAACTTGTAGAAATGAGCAATGGCTGTATTTGTTGTACACTGCGAGAAGACCTGATGATAGAGGTAGAAAAACTGGCAAAGATGAACAAGTTCGATTATTTGCTTATTGAAAGTACCGGTATTTCTGAACCCATTCCGGTAGCGCAAACATTTTCTTTTGCCAGTGGTGAAGAACTATTGGACCTTACTGCATTTAGTCGGTTGGATACCATGGTTACAGTGGTGGATGCCTACAATTTTTTTAAAGATTTTGGTAGTGCAGAAACCATTTATCAGCGAGAGATGACAGGTGATGATGAGGACACCAGATCTATTGTTAATCTCCTTACCGATCAGGTAGAATTTGCCAATGTGCTGGTCATTAATAAGACAGACCTCGTGGAAGAAAGTCAATTGGGCTTGTTGGAACATGCGCTGCATAAACTTAATCCATCAGCTAAGATTATCCGAACAACATTTGGAAAAATTCCGCCAAAAGAAATCCTGAATACGGGCCTCTTTGACTATGAATCTGCGGAACAGGCTGCAGGCTGGCAGGTGGAACTGGATCTTGCAAAAGAAGGAATTACTCATCAGCCTGAAACGGAAGAATATGGCATAGGCTCTTTTGTGTATAGAAAGGCCAGGCCCTTTCATCCCCAAAGATTTCTAGATTATATAGGACAGGATTTTCCTACCAGTATTATCCGCAGCAAAGGTATTTTTTGGATGAGTTCTCGTCCCGATCAAGCCATTTTGTGGAGTCAGGCAGGAGGCTCACTTAAAGCTGAAATATATGGCAGGTGGTGGGCTGCTCTCCCAACCTTAGAGAGAGAATCCAATCCAATGTATATAGAAAATCAAGCTTTTATAAAGGAAAAATGGGACAGTAAATGGGGAGATCGGCTGATTGAACTTGTCTTTATCGGACAGGAATTAGACATCAAACAAATTACCGCTGACCTGGACAATTGCCTGCTAACCGATTTGGAAATAGCCGAAATGAAGTCGGGTGTTCATAATACAGATAACTGGCCTATATGAGCCTACAAATAACCAAGACAAGGCTTTTACAATAGCTATGAATAATGCGGACATTAAGCAGGGAATAATTTTAACCACCTAACAAATTAATTTAAAACAGTATGAATAAAACCTTTATCATCAAGCTATTATACAGCTTATTGCTCTTCGCCCATTTGGCTCCCCCAGACCTTTTTGGTCAGGGGACACCCACTTCAATAAAAGTGATAGCGGCAAGTGACCAATTGCCTATTATTGGGGCCACCATTCAACTTACTGGACAGGAATCTCCTAAAGGATGGGTAACGGATGCTGCAGGTACTGCGGTCTTTCCATTATTAGAAAACTCAGAAGTCAACATCAATTATTTGGGCTTCATTGAAGTAAATAGAATTGTAAAACCGGGATCGAAAATCACCATATCCCTGGAAGAAGATCTACTTGGCTTAAATGAAGTGGTGGTGACAGGAGCTTTTGCCCCAACAACCATGAAGAATTCACTTTATCAGGTGAAAAAGTTTGATGCTGCTTTGATAGAAGCCAGAGGAGCAGTGAACCTTAGTGATGTACTGCAAACCCAGTTAAACCTCAAAACAATTCAGGATGACGTGTTAGGAACACGGATTGTAATGCAGGGAATTTCCGGCCCAAATGTTAAGATCCTGATAGACGGCATACCCCTTGTGAATGGATCCGGAGGTGAATTTGACCTTAGCCAGATCAATATGAACAATGTGGAAAGGGTCGAAATTGTGGAAGGCCCCCTTTCCGTGCAATATGGCACCAATGCACTTGCAGGTACCATTAACGTAATTACAAAAGATCCTACGGAAGAAACGCTGAACATAAACAGCAGTGTTTATTATGAAAGTGTTGGTCAATACAATGCAGACCTTAGCCTGGCCAGAGGTTGGAAAAATACTTCCATTAGTATGGGGGGATCAAGGAATCAATTCAATGGTTTCTCTTCAACAGAAGAGCGCAAAGAAAATTGGATTCCCAGAACCCAATACCTCGCAAACGTAAAGCTGAAAACCAAAGTTAAAAGGCTTAACCTGACAACAGCAGTGGACAAATTATGGCAAAATTCCACAAGTCATGGAAACGCCACCCGTGCCTTTAACAACAGAACCAATAAAATATCAGACATTGCCAATGATAATTATAACAATACCGAACGGCTGAATGCATCCTTGGTGCTGGAAGGAAAACTTTCTGATAAGGGTTATCTTAACCTGGTAAACGGAGTTTCTTTATTTGAACAATCCAGCAGAAAATACCTTCAGGATATTATTGACGATATTAAATGGTTGAGTTCAGATCCAGAAGACCATGATACCACCCGCTTTGATACATGGACTTTTAGGGGAACTTATGTTTATGGAGATACTGAAAACAAACAAGGAATTTACCTGACCACAGGTTATGAAGCTTCCCTAAATTATGCCACCGGAGGAAGGATAAGTGCCAATGCCAAAGGGAACGTCAATGAATATGGCTTGTTTTCTGCCTTAGAAATTCCATTGAGTCCAAAGTTTAAAATACAACCTTCATTTCGCTATACTTATAGCAATAGTTACGATACCCGGGAAATTGATTTTTTAAATGCCGGTCTTCCTTTACTTCCTTCCTTGAATGTAATGTACAAGAGTGGAGAAAATCTTGATTTTCGATTTTCTTATGGACAAGGATACCGGACACCCTCCGTTCGTGAATTGTATTATGAATTTATTGATGCCAATCATTATATCGTCGGAAACAAAGCACTAAAGCCTGAAGTAGGTAGCAATCTCAATGCCTCTGGAACCTTAAGAAAAGATTTTCTAGGTGCAAAGGCTGCATTTACCACTTCGCTGTTTTTTTCCAAAATAGACAATAAAATCGACCTTATTCAAATAGCAGATAGGGAAGACCTACCTGATGAAGTTCCCAAAACCGTCCCAGTGGCCAGGGTATATGAAAACATACCCAATTTCAAATCTTATGGCATTAACCTGACAGCAGAAATGGCCTGGTCCAATGGCTTTCGTTTGAATCCTGGCTTGGGATTGCTTGCTCGATCAGGTAGTGAGGCCGATGATCGATTTTACAATAGCATAGAAGCCAATGTAAATGCCAGCCACTACCTAAAAAACTGGGATACCAAAATAAATCTTTTCTACAAATACAATGGAGCAATATCTGAATTCTCCCGCAACCAGGATGGGAGTATAGGAGTGCTTACTTTGGACACTTACCACACCATGGACCTTAGCCTTTCAAAGCCCTTCTTAAACGGGCGGTTATTCACCACCATGGGAGCTAAAAACCTATTTGATGTTACCGACATCGGCCTGTCTGGAGAAGGATCCAAAGGGCTGGTTCTGCAAACGGGAAGAGAAGCCTTTTACCCCATAAGTTGGGGGCGTACAATATTCATTAAAATCAACTATTTAATTAATTAAAAATGAAGTTCTTACAATTATTTGCTTTGGCTATTATGACTAGCCTTTTATTTACCAATTGCGTGGAAGACGAACCTGAGTCTGATATTAAAACCATTGAATTGGGAGCAACCCTTACCGCATCTATGGGGTCCGATCTTTCTACACAGGTTTATGTCAATTTATCAGAAGCGCTGATAACTGATGTTCCTGTCAATACCTGGGAGCTGGCTTTTGAAAACAATGGAGAAGCCATAAGGACAAACTCTGCCAAAAAAGTTGCCGTAACCGTACCTTCCGAAGGATCATTTGATGAAGTTACTTCTGATCAAGGCTTGGTGTATGTTTATGATGCTGAGGATGGTGATTTATCAAAAACTGCTTTGGCTGGGTGGGAACTTAACGTGCCCTATATCTTAGATTTGGGTATAGACCAAAATGGCAACACTTTGGGTAAGAAGAAATTAATGATCACGGCGCATTCTTCAACAGGTATTTCTATTCAATATGCCAATTTAGATGGATCAGGTTTAATAACTGACACGGTTGTTTTTGATGGGGGAGATTTCACCTTTTATTCTTTAATATCTGAACAAACTGTGACCGTAGAGCCTGCCAATTGGGATTTTGTTCTTACCGGTGTATCTCTTCGAACCGGAGCTCCTTGTGCTGCTTTGGGTCCGGGAGCAGTACCGGGAATCAATTGTGATGTATATCGCTTGTCCACAACAGCAATGATTAACCATTACAATGGTGTGGAATTGGCTGTGGATGATCCTTTTGCTGATCTGGAGCAGAATGACGACCCAACTTCAGAAAAAAATCTAAAAACAATTGAAGACAGCAATTATGAGCTGCTCACGCTAAATGACTATTACTCCCTGGGAAGCTCAGATGCAGGAGATGCGATTGGAAGATCCTGGTTAAATATTTTAACGCCTCATAGTTCAGCTATCTACAAGGTCTATGATTTCATCACTTATTTGGTAAAAGATCAGGATGGAAATTACTATAAAGTACGCTTTCTCGCCTATAAAGGAGGTGACAACGCTGAAAATGGGAATCCAACATTTGAGTATGCCCGCTTAGAAGAATAAGACAAGTTTCAATTTGCCCTGGTAGCATTGCTACCGGGGCTTAACTTCACCCAACCAATGAAACCTTTTAAAATACCACTACTCAAGAAAATAATATTTGCCATTGTCTTTGCTATGTTGACCTACGCGGGATACAGGATGTATGATAAAAAGGTAAGTACAACTAAAATAGCCTTTGTCAACTACCAGGAGTTTCAACTCTCCCGAATAAGTAGGTCAAATAAAAACAGCTGGATTAAAATTGATGTACTTGGAATGAACGAACTCGACAAGGTTCGGGACTATTCGGCGGTATTTATATTTGGTCGGGGTTTTCAGATGTCCCCTGAACAGATGGAACAACTTCAAGCTGCAGGCTATGCAGGAGTAAACCTGTTTGTGGAATCGGCCACCAATCCAAATGTGGATGTAACCAATCTAAAAGGAGCCGTTTTAGATAATGTAACGGATTATTTTAAACATGGAGGTACTTCTAATTACGCCTATCTTTTGTCCTATGTACGCAAAGAAATGGATGGTAAAACCTGGTTTGTAGATGATCCTGAAGCCCCAAAATCTATTCCTAGAGATGTTTTCATTCATCTGGATGAAAATGTTGTTTTTGAAGAGTTTGGAAAGTACAATCAATACCTCACTGAAATAGGAGCGATCAAAAGTGAGCAACCAAAGGTGGCCCTGCTCACAAGTGTTCCGGGACCCTTCAATGCCAATAGGGAACACATCGATGATTTAATTCGAATGATGGAAAGTAGAAACTTGAATGTCTATACCATCAGTGCTGCTACTAAAAGACTAGATTTCCTCAAAGAAGTAAATCCGGATATTGTCATTTTAATGCCGCATGGTAGACTCACGTTGGGTCAGGAAAAAGAAGCCATCGCTTGGCTCAAGGAAAAAAACATCCCATTGCTCACTCCTTTGAGTGTTTTTCAGCCTTATGAAGAATGGGTGGATGACCCACAGGGTTTTGAAGGCGGATTACTTTCCATGAGTGTGGTATTGCCTGAATTGGATGGAGGCATTAATCCTTATGCAATTATAGCGCAATACGAAGATGAAATGGGCTTTTTATCCTTTCAAGCCATTCCTGACAGACTTGAAAAGTTTGGAGATATGGTAGAAAAATGGCTGGCCCTGAAAGCAAAATCAAACAAGGATAAAAAAGTAGCCATATACTATTTTAAAGGCCCTGGACTTAATGCCATGGTTGCCGCGAATATGGAGGTAGTTCCTTCCATTTACAATGCATTGGTTAAACTCAAAGAAGAAGGATATACAGTAGAAAACCTGCCTGATTCAGCCGATGAATTATGGGAAATGATTAAAACCCAAGGTTCGGTTCTTGGTCCCTATGCAAAAGGGGCTTTTGACGATTTTCTGAAAAATGGAAACCCCGCTATGGTAGAAAAATCACTATATGAGCAGTGGGTGGCAAAAGATCTTGAAACAGAAAGTTACCAAGAGGTAAAGCAGAAATATGGGGAAGCGCCAGGTGAATACCTTTCAAGCCGTAAAGGGGACAATGAGTACATTGCTATAGCCAAATTACAGTTTGGAAACATTGTGCTCCTCCCTCAACCCTTGGCAGGATTAGGAGAGGATACTTTCCAAATCGTTCATGGAACAGACAGTCCTCCTCCGCATCCTTATATTGCTTCTTATTTATGGACCCGCAATGCATTTCAGGCAGATGCTATCATTCATTGGGGTACACACGGAAGTTTGGAATTTACTCCCGGTAAACAGGTTGGTTTGTCAGGATTTGACTGGACAGATGCTCTAATTGGTGTTACGCCTCATTTTTATGTATATACTATTAGCAATGTAGGTGAAGGGATTATTGCCAAAAGAAGGAGCTATGCAACTACCTTAAGTTACCTTACTCCGCCTTTTATGGAGTCTGAGGTTACCGGAGATCTCAAGCAACTAGGAGATAAACTCAGTGCCTTTGTGGGGGCTAAAGGGCCCGTACGCGAACAATACCGAACTTCGATTGGTGATTTAGCCATTGCCCTTGATTTACATACTGATCTGGGATTGGACAGCCTTGGTGATTTTGATGATGAAACCATTTTCCAGCTTTCAAATCATATAGAAGAGGTGCGGAATTCCAAAGTCACTGGAGGATTGTATACCATTGGTAATAGTTATACCATTGAGCAATTAGACAATACCACAGAATTGATGGCCCTGGATCCAATTGCTTACAGTTTGTCCTTTTTAGACAAGCTAAACGGGGAAGTAACTCAAAAACAACTTGACAATCAGCTGTTTTTTTGACCAAAACTACCGCAAGCGTGCAAAAGCCGTTATAGCAAAATTGAGCGAAAATCATGAAGTGGACAAGGTTTTGGCAAGCTTGGTTAAACCTAGTGATTTGGCTTTAGCAAAAGCCTGGAAAAAAGGTAACCAAGGCATGTCTGATGCTGATATTGTGAAGGGTTTTATTAGCATGGGTGACGAAAAAACCAGTAAAGGAATTCCTGACAATAAAGGGAAAAGTGGTGCAAAAGGGCCTACTGAAAAAGAACTGAAAGAGCTTCAGCGATTGGTAATAGCTATTTCACCGCATCCGGAACGGGTAAATTTCATCATGAATTTAACCTCCGACAAACAGTTTAAGCAAAGTTCCTCCATACTGGATCCCCAAAGCCTGGAAAAAGCCAAAACAATAGCAAAGGCAATACCCGCTATGGCAAAAGCTTTGGAGATAGGACAACAAAAAGACGTCTATGCTTTGCTCAAATTGATGCAAAAGGAAGCATTAAGGCAATTGACTTTTGAACTTCTGCAAGACGATGGACTTGCCGAGCAGGTAGCCATAGAAAAGGAGCGAGCAGATAATATGCGAATAGCTCAGCTAACAAAAAAGGATTACATCAATTCACTGGAGCTAGTAAGCCAAACCAAAGAATTAAAAAATCCTACTCGAACTGAGCTTCAAACTCATCTGGTACAGCTGAAAACTTACTTGGAAAATTGGCAACTGATAAAAGAAAAACAACCGGAAGCATTGACTGCTTATTGGTCACAAACAGGCTTTGCAGGCAATCTAAAGGGCACAATGGACAAGCTGGAATTAGAGATTTTGGCAAGGGATAGGCATGAAGAAGAATATGCAAGGGCAGTATTGAATATTGAACAGGCTGTTCGGTCGGTTGGAAACTACCATAAGGAGCTTACAGAAAGTACAAGTGCAGAATTACAAGCAATCCTTACAGGCTTGAAGGGTGGCTATATTGCCCCATCACCTGGAGGCGATCCTATAACCAATCCTTCAACCGTACCCACGGGGCGTAATCTATTTTCCATTGATGCAGAAAAAACGCCTTCACCTGAAGCCTGGAATCTTGGTGTTGGGCTAGCCAAAACCTTATTGGAGGCGCATCAGGAAAAGCATGGTAAATTTCCACAAAAAGTGAGCTTTACACTCTGGTCAGGAGATTTCATAGATACAGAGGGAGCCATGGTCGCACAAATATTTTATTTATTGGGTGTTGAGCCAGTGAGGGATCCCTTCAAACGGGTGGTTGATATTCGATTGATTCCTTTGGAAGAACTCGGAAGGCCCAGAATTGATATCATAGTTCAGACCTCAGGTCAGTTTCGTGATTTGGCTGCTTCAAGAATGTTTCTGATCAATAAAGCGGTAAAAATGGCAGCTGGAGCAGAAGACTCCGAACAAAACTACGTAAAAGCGGGTGTGCTTGCTGCAGAGCAAGTCATGAAGGAAAAAGGAATGTCTCCCAAACAAGCTCGCGAATGGTCAACACAACGTGTATTTGGTGGCGTAAATGGTAACTATGGCACCAATATCATGGGAATGGTAGAACAGGGCAATGGTTGGGATGACGAGCAGCAAGTTGCAGACACCTATATAAACAATATGGGCGCCATTTATGATGAAGGTGAAAATTGGGGAGCCTTTCAAAAAGGGGTTTTTGAAGCTGCTTTACAAAATACAGAAGTGGTGGTTCAGCCTCGGGAAAGCAATACATGGGGAGGCCTTAGCCTGGATCATGTGTATGAATTTATGGGAGGTTTAAGTATGGCAGTGAGGTCTGTAACAGGAAATGACCCAGATGCTTATTTTAACGATTTCAGGAATCCTTCAAAGGCGAAAGTTCAAGGTTTAAAAGAAGCCATTTGGGTAGAAGCAAGATCTACGCTTCTCAACCCCAAGTACATCAGTGAATACATGAAAGGAGGAGCTAGTTCTGCGGAGACATTTGCAGAAACTTTTCGGAATACTTACGGATGGAATGTGATGAAGCCTGCAGACGTTGACGATGCGCTTTGGAACAATCTTCATGACGTGTATATCAAGGACAAGCTGGAATTGAACGTACAGGACTTTTTTGAACGTGAAAATCCCTATGCTTTACAGGAAATGACAGCTGTGATGCTCGAAACCATTCGAAAAGGGTATTGGAATGCTTCCGAAGAGCAACTTGAATCACTCACCAGCCTCCATACCGAGTTGATCAGCGAATACAAAGCCGGATGTAGTGGATTTGTATGTAACAATGAAGCCTTACAGGCCTTTATCACTGAAAGCCTTTCGGAAGAAGCAACGGCTGAATATGAAGCCGCTCTAAAATCGGTAAAAACACCTCAGGATATAGAAGAAGGAATGGTGATGAAAAAAGAAACAATCGCTGAACGTGTAGAAGAAGAATCCCTGGATGAAGACAGAAGCTTAATTGTATATGGACTCATTGGTCTTATTTTCTTGGTCTTTGTCGCATTGATTATCAAAAGAAGAAAACAAGATTAATATGGATTTAGTCCTTCAGCTGCTTTTTGCATTGGCTTTGCTAAGCACCATCTTTCAGATTAGTCAGTGGAAAACCCCGGGGATTTTGCTTGTAGCATTTGCTATAGGATTAATTGCTTATTTGCTGTACCCATGGACGGTTGCCCAAAGTAAAGAGCAAATGAATACATGGATGCAAAACCCTGTAATAATGCAGAATTTAGCAGTTATTCAGGTAATGGAAGGATTGCTGTTTATCGGCATCGACTTATCGATATTAAAAAAATATTTTGGTCAGCCGGTAAACAGGTACCTAAAATATGCAAGCTATTTTCCCGGTCTTTTTTGGATTGCAGCAGTGTTGTATACCCAAATGGTCAGTTTCTATTTCTTTTCAGGAATTGACTTTGAAACATTGGCCATCTATTTCTCCCTTGGTTTGATAGCTTGTTTTATAGCGGTTCCTATTACCATTAAATCCATTCTTCCTGAGCATTATCTTAGGATGGAATTGCGCTATATCTTAAGCTTTGGGCAAATTCTCGGTAGCATCATCATCACCATATTCTGCCAGGGTTTGCCTTATAAGCCTCAACAAAACAATTATGATTTAACCTCCTTTCTGATCGTTTTAGCCTCGGCCATTTTAATGGTCTTTCTGGGCTGGATATGGTCCCGTTTAGGAGAACAAATAAAAAATAAATGGAAATACTAAATAAACTATTGTACTGGATTTCTACCGGACTCATGCTTCCGGTAATCGTCGTTTTGCTCTTTTTGTTTTTAAAATCCTTGCTTGCCATCGGTGGATTTTATGGAGACTATGTTGCTCGATTAAAGGCCTTTAAAACATTGACTCCTTTTATCAATGAAGTAGCGACGACAAGCCTTGAGGGGAAATCAGTTCCTGAAGGTAAATTACCTCAATTTGTCTATTTAAAAAACCTGCTTGCCTCAAGGCATTCTGCGGTAAACCGTGAAAAAACCTTAGCAGATTTTGAGTTGGAGATGACCAAACAATTAGGGACAATAAAAACCATGTCCAAGTTGGGACCTGTTTTAGGGTTAATGGGAACATTAATACCTATGGGACCTGCTTTGGTAGGTTTGGCTTCCGGTGATATTGCCTCCATGGCAGAAAACATGCAAGTAGCCTTTTCTACAACAGTAGTAGGACTTATCGTTGGGGCTGTTGGCTTTATGCTAACCGAAGTGAAACAGCGTTGGTTTGCCAAAGACCTTTCCCAACTCATTTATATTTCAGACCTAATCACAGAAGAGAATGAGACAGAGAAGAAATAGTTTTTTAAGTCAAAAAGCAGACGATGATCCCATTTCCTCCGTGGCCAACCTTTTTGATGTGGCCATGGTATTTGCCGTGGCACTGATGGTTGCTTTGGTTACCCGTTTTAATATGTCCGAAATATTCACTCAGGAAGATTTCACTATGGTAAAAAATCCGGGGAAGGAGAACATGGAAATTATCACCAAAAAAGGGGAGGAGATCACCCGATACAAGTCCAATAAAGACTCCAAAAGTGAAGGGGATAAGGGCAAAAGAGTAGGAACCGCCTATGAATTGGACAATGGAGAAATTATCTATGTGCCGGAGTGATAGGATTTTATACAAGAAAACCAATAAGGTTTTTATCCCTACACTATAATTTCCTTTAATGTTTTGAAACTAATTAAGATAGAGAATTGGGTGGTATTCCTGCAGAAAAAAAGCAAAAATACCACCCAATTCATTGTCTAACTCTTAAATATTAGGAAACGATTAGGGCTGCAAAGTTTTATTTCGGTTTATCAATCCGGTAGTGAAAAAGCCATTACGGATCCGGCTGTGTTTTTGGAATCCCCTCCAACGGAAAGTACGATGTACTGCTTCCCATCCGCTGTATAGGTACTTGGATTGGCATTTGCATACCCAGGTAAATTGATTTCCCAGAGCTTTTCACCCGTATCCTTGTCAAAAGCCCTAAATTTTTTATCCCGCGTTCCTGCTATAAAAACAAGTCCACCGGCAGTAACTGTCGGTCCACCGGAACCGGCTTCACCAGTCTCTTGCACACCTGTCTGTAGCTCAGGCTTATTTCCCAAAGTGACGCTCCATGCGTAGTCTCCAGTATTTAAATTAATAGCATGAAGCATGCCCCAAGGTGGATTGATACCAGGTCTTCCTTCTGTATCCCTGAAATATCCATAAGCCGTGAGGTTCAGGTAACGTGCTAGGCTGTCTACGGATTGGGTTTCAGGAGATGCTCCCTGATTGTTGTTGATTTCTTTCAGAAGGGTTTCCTCTTGCTCGGGATGTCCCTTATTTTCGTTCTCGAAGAGGTAGGCCAGGATAGCTTCTTCCTTTGCTTTGTCAGTAATAACACTGGAAAAGCTCGGCATTTTACCTCCTCCCTGCTTTATTTTGTTAAGCACATCTCCTTCGCTGATTCGGCCTTTTAATCCCACTAGGGAAGGATTCCCCTGCTCGTCTCCATTTCGGTCCCTGCCATGGCAGCTTACACAATAGGTGTTATAAATCGATTCTCCCTGCCTATAAACGGATAGATTGGTGATGGCGTTTTCTGGCTCCACCTTTTTCAAGAGCATGATTTCCGGTGAATTATATGATCTGACATATAGGAGGCCAGTAGTGGCATCAAAAGCTGCACCGCCCCAACTTGAACCCCCGCGTGAACCAGGGAACTGCAAGGTTCCTTGTACGGAGGGAGGAGTAAAAAGCCCCTCATAGCGATAAGAGCGAAATAGCTTCACCAGCGTATCCCGAGAAGAAGGGGAGTAATTGGCAAGGTCTTTTTCGTCCAAATATTGCTTGGTATAGGGTGCTGGTTTTAGCGGAAAGGGCTGGGTTGGCCAGGCCTCTTCACCAGGAACATCGGATGCTGGTACAGGCCTTTCTTCAATCGGGAATAAAGATTCCCCCGTTTCTCGGTCCAATACATAAAGAAATCCTACTTTAGAAGTTTGGGCTACAGCATCGATTTTTTTGCCATCATGTTCTACGGTAACTAGGTTTGGAGGTGCGGACAAATCATAGTCCCACAAGTCGTGATGTACTGTTTGAAAGTGCCAGATATAATCTCCGGTTCGGGCATTCACCGCTACTACGGAGTTGCCAAATAGGTTCATGCCTTTCCGGTCTGCACCATAATAATCGTAGGCAGGAGATCCAGTAGCCATAAAGAGCATTCCTCTGGAGGCATCCAAACTAAATCCTCCCCAGCTGTTGGCTCCTCCGGCATACTTCCATGCATCCTTTGGCCATGATTCATAACCTACTTGCCCTGGTAGTGGGATGGTATGGAAAGTCCAGGTCAATTCCCCAGTACGCACATTGTATGCCCTCACATGGCCAGGTTCTGCACCATAGAGTTCCGAAACCTCCGTGCCAAGAATCAACAAATCTTCGAAAACAATTCCCGGTGAAGTGGGTATTACCGAGATTTTATCCGGATCACCCCGCATTCCTTCGTTTAAGTTTACCCTACCTTCGTCACCAAATGAAGAGATTGGCATTCCAGTGGATGCATCAATGGCAAAAAGTTTATCGCCACCAGTAAAAAGAATGCGTTTGTCAGAACCATCTTCCCAATAGGTTACTCCCCGTTTGACTCCACCTCCTCGTTCCCCATCAAAGGGATCAAAACTCCACTTCAATACACCTGTGACTGCATCGACTGCAAATAGCCGTCCACGGGCAGAGGTGGTGTACAGGACATCTTCGATGATGATCGGATTGCTTTCGCTGTTCTGTGCTCTGTCCCCAGCAATGCTGTCATTGGGTTCGAAAACCCATGCCAGGGCAACTTTGGAAACGTTTTCCTTGTTGATCTGATCAAGAGGGGAATAGCTACTGCTCTCGGCGTCGGCTTTATAAACACCCCAATTGGAATAGGCATCCTGCTTTTCCGTACAGCTTCCAATCCCTAATAGTAACATCCAGAGAATAAACCCAGAGGTCAATGGATAGCTTTGTTTTTTGGTTTTTATTGAGATGGCAGCTTTCATTTTACAGTTTTATAGCATTTACAGCCTGTAAATTAATAAAGTTTTGGCAAACTAGAACCTAGTAATTTACTTTACCACTTTTGCCCTGATTTTAGTGACTTCACTCGGAGTGATGGCACTGGCTTTGTTTCCCCACCTGCTTCGAATATAAGTGGTTATAGAAGCTACCGCAAGATCATCCAGGATATTGGCATGAGGTGGCATATAACCGTTGAATGTTTTTCCCCGAACCGTGATCTCGCCCTGTATGCCGTTTAAGATAGCCGTGACAAGGGGTTCCACCTCT
The DNA here is from genome assembly GCF_000427295.1 of Cyclobacterium qasimii M12-11B. Lineage (GTDB taxonomy): Bacteria > Bacteroidota > Bacteroidia > Cytophagales > Cyclobacteriaceae > Cyclobacterium > Cyclobacterium qasimii. Next base: position 29,679 of record NZ_ATNM01000193.1, read on the forward strand.
CCATTCACCCGCTCAGATTGGGCAAGGGGAGGAAAACGATTATTGTCCCCTTCTCCATTGCGCTGATGGCAGGTAGCACAATAGGTATTGTAAAGAATTCCACCTTCAAGCATAGAGCCTTTATCCAAATTGTCAAGTCCCTCTACCGGTGTTTTGATATAGGTTTTATTTGCGGTCAATTGGTTCATTTCATCCAGTTGCTTTTCCCCAAATTCCTTTTTGTTTCCCTTATACATGACCCTCCAAATTTTTCCTTTGTTCGAATCGGATATATAAAGGGATCCATCTGGGCCTTCAGCCAAACCCATGGGTCTGTATAGGGCATCTCCCGTATTTTCTACTGTATCTACTCCGGCAAAACCATCAGCAAAAACTTCCCATTCACCGGCTACACCATCTGTTAAGGGAACAAAGCAGACAATAAATCCAGCTTGAGGATAGGGAGATCGATCTGTAGAACCGTGAAAGGCGACAAATACGCCTTGTTTGTACCTTTCTGGAAATTGGCTTCCCTGATAAAAAAGCAGGTCCATAGGCGCCCAGTGACCTGGAAACCCAATTACTGGATCATCAAAGGCAGTTGCTCTGTCAACAATAATTCCATCACCACCATATCCGGGCGACAATATATTTTTTCCTTGCAAATGGTCATAATACGCATATGGCCAGCCAAAATCTGATTCTTCCGTTATTTTAACCAAGGTTTCGGATGGTAAGACAGCTGCCTGCCAAGATGAATATAGCTTTGGGTAAAGGGTGTGAAAATTGTCTATTCCGTTGACTATCGCATAGAGCTGGTCATCCAAAGGACTCCAGGTCATGCCCACGATGCTCCGGAGCCCGGTGGCAAATTTGATACCATCTGTCTGAACTTGACCCTCTTTGTTTGCGTCAAACTTCCAGACGCCTGCATTCATCTCCCGTTCTGGACTAGGATCCAGCCCCTTTCCTTCAGGGGTGCCCGTTGGTCCATAGATTTCGATATCCTGACCTGCGTCAGAAGGTGATCCGAATGGGATATACATATTGCCCTTTCCGTCAAAAGCAGCGGGCTTAGTAGTGTGCCAATTTCTGGCCACATTTGGGTGTGTATCGGTCAGAATGACTTCTGTTCTGCTGCTAGGGACTAATTCACCTGGGCTTAGCTTATTTCTCAAAACCTGAGTTACCGTACTGGTATAGAGGTATCCATTGTGGATGGTAACTCCCACTGAAGAACCACCTACACTTTCATAGTCTCCAAACCGTACTAGGGAGTCTGCTTTTCCATCCCCATTGAGATCTCGAAGACCAATGGTGCCTCCCTTCTTATCTCTGGAAAAGCGGAGTTTGGCATAAATGTCCCCATTGTCATTGACTGTGATATGGCGGGTTGGGCCGGCACTGTCGATGACCACCAGGGCCTCAAATCCCCCAGGGATGATTAATCCACCATTGTCTACATCAGCAGCAGGTAATTCTCCTTGCTTATTTTCGCAAGAAAAGCTAATAAGTAAAACGATGAAAAGGCTGTAATTCCAATACTTTTGGCAAGTGCCAAAATTCGAATAAACTAATGTGGTCAATCTATGTAAGCGGGGCATGGTTTGTTAAGTCTTTAAATGGTTGTTAGCATTTTGAACCGGTAATTTAACCTTACTAAACCTAAAAATCCGCATCAGTCTTGCCATTTTTATTCAATCTTTTACGGTGGATGGAGATTTTAGTCGTTCCAGCAGTGGATTTCACCTGGTTAAAATGCATTGTCAACTCTATTTTGTTGGATAATCCTCCGTCTGTTTTATTAGTGTTATAATTGGGGAAAATCCCACTCTGTTCCCCTAAATGGGGGATTTTGTTTTTCAGGACTGCTAAGTACGTTACTAACCTTCCTACTTGGTCAGACCGTTTATAACTACCAATTCAGCCATGAAATTCCCATTTTCGCAAATCCCCCTTGACAAGGGGGCAAGGGGGATTTTTTAGCAATCCAAAGTTAAAAAGAAGTTTTAGGAACATCATTTTGCAATTCCCAGTCATCTATATAAGTACCTATTTCCTGTAGAACATAGGACATAGATTTCTTCACCTCCTTATCCAAAAACCTTAGAAAAAAGAGATCCTTTTTCTCCAAAATCAATTGCCGTTTTTGGTCTTTAACCACTGATTCAGGATAAAAATGACTATCTCCATCAATTTCGATTACTAATTGTAATTTCTTACAGTAAAAATCTACAATAAAATCTCCTAATGGCTTTTGCCTATTGAAGGCATAGCCTCGAAATTGACGACCTTTTAGTTTTTGCCATAGTAAAACTTCGGATAGCGTTGAATGAGTTCTTAAGTCTCTAGAAAATTCTTTTAAATTTATATTGTAAGGGACAAAATGCATGGTAAAATTTAAAAATTATATGCATATTTTCTAGATTTCTTCTTTAAAAACAGGTTTTAGTGTATAAATTTTTATTATTTTATTTAATATTATTCACCTAAAAATCCCCCTGACCCCCTTAAAAGGGGGATTTGTGCATGTTATATTTAGCGGATGCGGTCTACTTGCTAACTTTATCAGCCCGATGAATTACAGGAAATCAGCATAAAATACTCATTTCCAAAAACCCCCTTTGTCCCCCATAAAAAAGTGGATTTGTGTCCGTTTGAAGAGTGATTTAATAGATTTGTCAAATTCCATGAAGAATTCGTCAATAAGAATAAAATTTCGGTAATTTGATTTCAGTTAGTATCAGGGAGAAAATAAGAGACAGCCAGTTTACTTTATTCCCCTACAACAACTCCATAAACTTAATTTTTATAAAATTCATGCCTTCCATCGAATCTGAAATTCTTCAATGTACAGGAGCTACATCTATTAGGAATACAGCACATGTGCAGACCTTATGGAGTGGCTATGGCACGATTAAACGTTATACATTGGAAGGAGGGGAGCACGCTTCGGTTATTGCCAAGCACATTCAGTTACCGGATACCGGCAATCACCCTAAGGGATGGAATTCGGATTTGTCACATCAGCGAAAAATTAAATCCTATGTGGTAGAAAGCTATTGGTACAGTCACTATGCCCAACTGACGAATGCCCATTGTAAGGTGCCTAAATTACTGCATGCCGACACGGAGGAAGGTCGACAAGTTCTAATTATGGAAGACCTCAACGCCTCGGGCTTTCCAATTCGGTTAGATCCAGAGACAGTTTCACTAGTTGCCGCCAAAAACTGTTTGAGTTGGCTGGCTCATTTTCATGGAAAATTCATGCAAGTCCAGCCCAAAGGACTTTGGGAAATAGGTACCTATTGGTACCTGGATACAAGGCCTGATGAATTGGCAAAAATGAAGAATAAATCCCTAAAGCAGATGGCTTCAGCCATTGACCGGAAGTTGAATGAAGCCAGGTTTCAGACCTTGGTACATGGAGATGCCAAGGTGGCGAATTTCTGTTTCGGACCCGGAAATCAGGTGGCAGCTGTTGATTTTCAATATGTGGGAAAAGGATGTGGAATTAAGGATGTAGCTTATTTTATAAGTAGTTGTTTTACTGAAGATGCCTGTGAACGCTTTGAGGAGGAACTGCTAAATCATTATTTTAATGTACTTGAAACGGCAATGGATAAGACTATTGATTTTCAATCTGTTAAGAAAGAATGGTCAGCACTCTATAAATACGCATGGGCGGACCTTTACCGCTTTCTGGATGGCTGGAGTGATGGTCACTGGAAGATGCATGGATATAGCAAAAGCCTTACAAAGTCAGTATTGAAAGAATTAAATAACGTTTAAATGCTAAATAAAACAACCTAAGCACACTTTGCCAAAGCGCCATTAACGCAAGCATAGAAGCTGGGAAATTGATTCAATCGCAAGTAGATCAACCTTATACCCAACAAGAAAAGCAAGGAGGAGACTCTAAGGCTTCTCAGGTGGTGACCGAAGTCGATTTCAAGGCACAAGAAATTATCTTACAGCATTTAAAATCAGGCATTGACCAACATGACCTGGGACTACTTACAGAAGAAGCGGCAGATGATCAATCCCGATTAATTAAGGATTATTTCTGGTGTATTGACCCATTGGATGGCACTTTGCCCTTTACCCAACAGCGAGCAGGTTATGCCGTTTCTATTGCACTTGTCTCCAGATCGGGAGACCCTGTGATCGGAGTAGTCTATATACCTGATGAGGATTTGTGTTACAGTGCCATCAGGGGAGAAGGAATAATGCTAAATGGTAAACCTTTTAACCTAGATAAAACTACCTATGATGATTCATTACATGTTTACTTGGACAGAAGCATGCAGGGCGGGAGTTATTTTCAAGACCTAAAAGACAAGATAAAACAATGGGCAGAAGGTCAGAATTACACCAATGTTAACTACCATGTTGGTTTTGGTGCTGTTCGGAATTCCCTTTCAGTTTTGTCTCATAAGAATGCCTGTTACTTTAAATTTCCCAAGCAAAAAAAAGGAGGGGGGAGCATATGGGATTTTGCAGGCACGCGTCTTATTTTTGAAGAGTTGGGTTTACCGGTAAGCAATATTAAAGGAGAAAATCTACACTTAAATACTCCAGAATCTACATTTATGAATCAGCAGGGGGTGGTTTATGCGTCTGCTGAAGGCATTGCGGAGATGGTTATGAAATTCAATCGAGCGTTTGATCATGATTCGTTTTAACTCAAAATTGATGGTTAGGTCAGGGATGATGACAAATGCTCTCTTATAAACTGTTTAATATATTTTAAAAAAATACATAATCCTCGGGCAAGCCCATGAAGGATTAAAATAATCTATTTTGATTATTTTTTCCACCCTCAATACTTTTTTTTAGTTTCTGTTCATTGAGATATGTGGGAAAACTACATTTTATAAATATTATAATCTTTCAATTAAAATATTTTACATAATAAAAATACAAGGATATACATAGGGTTTACAGTTTAATTTTTGTAGCTTATTATTTATATAAGTAAATTAGGATAATTTTTAGTATAATAAACAAGGTTATACCAAGGATTTTTTTTTGAATAATTAATATAATAATCAATCAGTGGTTAAATATTTTAATTAATTTTTACTAACAAATAACAACTATGAATCAATTAACAGATACCCTCAAATTCCCTCATGTTTCAGAAACGCAACGAGCAAATTTAAAAAACTATTTGGAACAAAATAACGCTAATGGATTCGAAGGGAATAGTGGAATTGTAAAAGGCAATTGTTTAGAATTTGAATTTGATTTCAATCCAAAAAGTGATGTTTTAGAGATTAACCCGAAGATTTATCCTGAAAACCTAGCCAAACTATCTCCTGAAATAAGAAATAAGGCAGCATTCAGGCTAATCTCTAATATTATGGGAGGTAGTGGAGCACTCAATGCCATGGTTTTGGCTTCATCAAACGGTTATCCTAGTCATCCAGGTAAATATGGGGTCTATGATTATGTAATACCTTATATAGTTAATAGTTCAGGTCTGGATTTCACATTTTCTTCTCAAAGTATGGATCATGGAACTGTTAGCTCTAATTTGTCAACGGTGCTTAATACGTCAAGTACGGATTCCGTAGAGCTTTTTGAAGCCGATAGTAGTAAACTTTCAGGAGTTGGAGTTGGTGGCACCGTCGTCTACCAATGGGGAGATGGACAAACAATAATTACGATTCAATTTTTCCTCAACACTATGTTTACCCATAGTTTTACAGTTGGAGCAAAAGGGCCTGCAGCCTCAAAATTAAAAATAGTGATTACAAAAAATTCTCCTGTAGTAAGCGGTTATACTTACTTAGATCCAGTAATTACCATAACTCCAGCTTAGTTTTTTGCTGTATAAAAGAGGGTTAACACGCCCTCTACACTCTTTTCTTACCCAATAAACCTAGTCATGAAAACAGATAATAATGGCCCTAGAAGTGATGCATGGGGGATTAATTTGATAGATCCTGAAATGGTTAGTCATCAAGGGAAAACTATACTTATTGCGAGAGGAGAAAATGTAGCCTGCAATACCTTATATTTTCGAGTATTTGATCCAAAAGAGGCCATAGATAAGTTGGATTATCTGGCTTGGAATGGCTGGTATAAATTTAATTTTGATATTGGGACAACCAATCAGGCAGTCAATGTTAACTTTGAAGATTCAAAAACTCCGCCTCAGCTTAGATTGGCAGGTATGGATTTAATTACCGTACCCTATACGGTAAACTCTCTCAGTGCAGCAGATAGCCCTTTTAGGGCATACAGTGACGGGAAATTCATTTGTATATTCCGTCAATCTGAGCATGGTACACTTTTCATGAATAGGCTAATGCTTGCTGAATTCTCTATTGATGTGAACGGTAAGTCCCAAGCACGTTTTGCTTTAGAAAATGCCTGGGAGGTTAGGTATAAATATAGTGGTTATAAGGATGTCCCAGGAAGTGATGTAGACAATCAATCTTATAAAAACCCTACGGGAAAACCTTTTATAGAACCTACATGGGAATTTGAAAAGATATCAGGTATAACAGATGGACTATTTTGTGTGTTGGAAATACCCACAGGCGCGCAGGATAAAAAGGTAATTTATGTTGCAGTAAATACGGGTAGCAATATTCAGCTTTTCAAAATAAATAAAAACAGTGAAGGACAGATTGATTATTCGGATTCAGGTAAAACCTTTAACCCTATTATTCCTTTACTGGCAAAAGATTCTACTCCATTGTTACCAATTAGCGGATTAGCCCCCGCTTTAGCTTTTTATGGTGAGCAGGAAGTTACGCAAACCTTAAATGAGGAAGATGCCGAATTGCAGCGATTAGGAAGAGTAGTAATGTGTATACCAGTAACAGGTGCAGGACTTACTCAGGCAATGGCTATTTTTGATTATTCTCTGGATGCCACAGGCAACATATCCAATATTCCTGTGAACAAACAAACCGTTCCTTTGGTAGATGGTAAACTTAAAAATTCTATTTTTCAGGCAGATACTACTTCATCAACCTATCCAAATTCGCAGAATATTTCTGAAACAATAATGATTGTTGATAATCTGGTGGTAAACACTATGTTACTTGGTCAGATTGAACCTAATGGAACACCCAATCTCTACGTAGGGGACGATGGACTACTTCACCTTTATTATGGAGGACCATTGCCCGCATCCCCTTCTGGTTTTTGGTCTAGCCTCGACCCCAATTCACCACAGGCAATGGTTGCTCAGTTAGACACACGCGTAAACCATATGCAAATTTTGATTCCTTGGGTATCTACTCAGCTTACTGAACAAGCTTCTGGTAATGTTACATTTAACGCTGCATTAAGTGGTGGGGTAATGATAGGGGCAACTGTAGTTGTTACTGATACTAGTTATAATGCTTCGGCTCCAGTAGATCTATGTGATATTCAGGTTACCTACCCAGCTATTCTAAATTTACCAAATGAAACATGGGTTGGCGTATCTAGAGATGTGAAGGTTTTAGCTCAAATATTGAACGGAGAAGCCACTGATGATTCTGCAGACCCTAATGCAAAATCTGGTGGGAGAATCTATTTTGATTACTCAAGTCTAAATAGCATGGTGCGTATTCCTTTAGTCGGAATATCATCACCCTTGACTACAGGTCCTTATACTCCGAATTTGAATTTTGTTTCTTCTTTGGAGGATATAGCATTAAAAAGCCTTATTGTAAGTGGAAGTGGAGCAGATTTAGATTTTACTTTTGGTTTTAAAATCAGCAATGTAATTATATCAATCAAATGGCAAGGAGTGCCTGCTGAGATAGATACTTATAGCGATGTGTTTTCTGGCGTAGCTGGTCTTAATACTTATGCTTATCCTTCCGCGAGTACAAATACCTCTCTTTGGGCTTTAAACACCTCAGCGCTACAAATAGATGCCCCACTAATATTCTACCCAAAAAGTGGTACTGGAGATACTCAATTAAGTATAGAAATTTCACAAGGTAATAGTTTGAACCAGGTGAATGCAAAATTCAAGTCAAGCACAGGGACAGTAAATGTCAGCAATATTCCAGCAGAAATAACCAAATTTATTGCGGCCTTGAAAGCAGATAGTCAGTTTCAAGCTTTAAATCTTGGAATTGCCAACAAAGGTGCATCTGGAAATGTATTGATTACTTCTTCACAGGTATCCGCTATGGGTTTAGCGGATACCACCGTATTGTTTGACCTTCTTCTTCCCAACTTCGAGCTTGCTGATACTACGGTTGCTCCACAAACTTATCAAGCTGGAAAACAAAAACACTATTTTTCAGAGCCTTCTAAATCAAGTATAGTAAAATTGGTAGGGTTTTATGTTTCCTATGATCAGCCTAGTGGATATATCCCTGGCTTTATTCAAAACAATAACATAACCATTACTCAGGCAAATAGAACATTAAACACGGAGACACCAGAATTACATTCTGCATTATGGGTGCGTCAGAAACCTCAAGCGGCCTGCACCTTTACTCCGACAGAAAATGTAATTATTCCTATTGAGGTCAATGGAGTACTACTTCCTGAAAGCATTAATCTCCAACCTCAAAATGAGTGGACCATGGAGACATGGGTAAAACCCTCAGGAAGCCAGCAGCAGCAAATTGTTAGTTTTCATAATGGAATGGAACCTGTAAATCTTGGTTCTCCTAGTTTGGATTATGCGGTTGGAATGAAAGGACAGAAGGTTTTCAAGTTTAATAACTATAATAAAAATCCTAGTCAATTAGATTCTGCCTATTTGCAAACTGGGGTTAGTAATATTGCCAGTTTTTACCAACCTAATGAATTTACTTGGGAATGTTGGGTTCAACCAGAAGCCACACCTGCACCACCAATTGGCAGTGGAACGATACCTTTGGGTATTATTTTTCAGATTGGTTCCAATACTACTTATCCTACTTTTAGTATTGGCTTGTCTGCAGATAGACATTTGTATATCAGAACATTAGACAATTTAAACCAAAGTCATGATTATAGCACCACTAATGTATTGCCCTCAGTTGGTTTAGATGGCTTTCCCATATGGTCTCATCTAGCTTTTGTTGGCACTATTGAGCCTTCAAAAAAATGGACAATAGAAGTTATTTTGAATGGGCAGCTTATGCAAACATTTACGGATGTCAATTTTGCCACTTCAGGTACCCCAACATTAATTATTGGTGGAACTTCTATTGGAAACACCAGTATGTATGGACAGCTGTCTCAATTGCGTTTTTGGAATTTTGCACGCACACTTTCAGAGATAAAAAGAACCTGGTTAACCAGTTTAACCGGAAGTGAGTTTGGCTTACTTGGACTTTGGAATATGGATGTTTTAGAAGAAAAGTCAAAAGCTAATCCAAATGATAATTCAAAAACGCAATTATTTTTTAATAAAGCATTTATTACAGGACACCTTTGGGACGCAGTTCTAGTGCCAGGTTCCCAAACCACCAAAATGATAGATGATAGTTTTTTTCTCTCAATTATAGCCACCATAGGAGGTTTGCCTCCCATTGAAGCTCCCGCGTTGGCAATTAATGGAAATTGGAACCACATCGCTTTGACCTTTGAAGCAGGAGGAGCCTTAGATATGAACCTTGGTACTGGATACAATCAGGGTATTTATGATTGGATGCAGTTAGAGTCATCCGAATCGCTTAGCCCAAATGCTAGCTTTGCTGTTGATGCTTGGGTAATTGTTCCAGCAAGCATTAATTTGCCTGGAACAATCATTTCAAAATGGGCCAAAGATGATAAAAATGAAGACAGCAGTTTTAAATTATCTGTTTCTGCCAATGGATCACTTGTATTTGATGTAGTTTATATCAGTTCAAATGAAGGAGCTACATCTAAATTAAGCTTTAATTCTACAAAATTTAATGTTGCAGATGGAAAACCACATCACATTGCAACTGTGTTTGTTACAACACCCATGATACCAGAGAAAGAGGGCGGTACTCCGAAAAAAGAGGCTACTTGCGGGATACAACTTTATGTGGATGGTGAAATTGATGCGAATGCATTAACGCAGGTTGGCGATATAAGTAATGTGATGGTAAATGCTATTCAGGACGATATATTGATTGGACGAGGTTATTTGGAACCTCAAGGTACTCAACCTTCTCCTGATGAAGATATTTTATTTTTTAAAGGTACCCTGGGTCAGCTTCAATTTTGGAATATTGCCCCAAGCAAAGAACAGTTATTTCCGGAAAACTATCCCCGTATTCCTAAACTAAGAGCCACCAATGGGTTGGTAGGTCAATGGAATTTTCGTGAGCAAGAAGGTTTCTTAGCAAAAGATAGGATAGGGGGTAATGACGGAACACTAAGTACCTCTTCAATGTGGAGAACCTTGTCTTCTACATCTAAATTCCAGGTATATTCCAATGGGGTAGCTATTGGCTCATCAATACCATTTACTGATCCTTTTTCATCTGGAACAACGAACCAGTTATGTATGGGAAGTTCAGAAAGTGCAGTAGTGGGCCTCACCGGGGAAATTGCGCAATTAAGCTTGTACGATTCTGTACGTAGTATGGAAGAAATACAGGCCCAACAATTTATTCCAAGGAGTGGGTCGGAAAGAGGTTTGATTGGCTGCTGGAATTTCTCTGAAGGTGGAAAAGATATCACAGGTGGGAAAAACAACGCAAGTCCTGAAATCCTTTCAAGTCTATTGATTAGCAGTGATGCTCCTTTATCTAATGAAGGACCTTATGTACAAAATGTATATGGAGGGATTACAACAGAGTACAGCGAATCTACCCCAGGGAAAATTGCAGTAGGTAATTACTTTGATGTTTCCAATGCAGGAACAAATAGCCAAAATGCTGTTTTGAAAAGACAGTATATTTTGGATCCAAACTTCACCTCTTCGCGTCCAATACAGATCGGTGAATTGGACTTGATTTTTGTAGGTCAGGTACAAACCGATCCTACACTCATAGGGTACATTGAAGGTGCCCCACCAGTACCCAGCGAGAACTTAACAAGACCGTATTATCTTTCTCCAGGTGGTGGACCATATATGAGGTATTTAGATACAAGTACCGTGTCTTTAATTCAGGAATCCTCCGAAGAAATTGGTTTTTCAAGTACTTCCAATTCTGCTACTGAAGTGGATGTATCTGGAGCATTTGGCATATTTGGAGCTAAAGCTAAAGTAGGAACTTCTTTGGGAACAGGGTTTTCAAATTTTACAAATGAAACAGTTTCTTTCAAAACAGTGGGCCAGCTAGTTGGCAGACTAAACACAACTATTGGAACAGTCAAAAATGAGTCATTCAGTAGCAATTGGGGAGTAAAGCAAACAGACACCATGGGTTTTAGTGGTGGTTGGGAAAATGAGCCTTATTTAAATCCTACGGTTGGGAGACGTTTTATTCCTGATAATTTGGGCTACGCCATGGTGGAATCTCTTACAGGCGATTTATTCTCAGTAGTATTTAAAACAACGAGGGCTTCTTTAGGAACCATAGTCATTCCCAATCTCGATATTCCACCAGATCGAAATATAATGCTATTCCCAATGGACAACAGCTATACCAAGGCGAGTACACTGGATGGAAAAATTGGCTTAATGAATGATCCTGACTATCTGCGTGCAGATATAGAACGTGGGAGCTATTTTAAACCGGTGGAAGCTTATGCTGTGCAAAATCAAATTAAGAACAAGCAACAAAAAGCACTCGCATTTGCAGCTCAGTATGATGCAATTAATAAAGGAAGGACAGGTAATCAAAATATGGATAAGGTGAAACAGAACCTGGCTTCTACCTTAGAAGAAGACCCTTCTAGTAACAGTATGTATAAGATGATACCTGCTCAAGGTATAGTGAATAAATTTGTTTGGACAGCTGATGGTGGAATTTATTCAGACCAGCAGAATTTTGGAGCCAAGGCGAGTAAAACGTACACCGGTTTCAGGAAAATTGGTGGGGGAGGAGGAATTAGTGCAAATGGAGAGTTTTTTGCTAATTTGGGATTTGCCTGGTCTTTTGATATTATGGCAACCCATTCGGTACAAATTGACGTTGGCAAAACAGAGGAAGTGAGCCAGAATGTTACCCTAGAATTGAAAGTTGAGGGAGAGGCTTTCTTACAAGCGTGGAATCCCAAAAGCAATAACAATGAGGGTGCTTATTCGGGTCAAAATGCACCTGGTAAGGTTAAAGCCTATCGATTTTCTTCTTTTATTTACCCCCAAATGATAAAAACAGCACCAATTTTAATTCAATTATAGATACTGATTGGCTTAATTGGTCTGCTGACCCCATGGCCAGGGCAATGCGTGAGATAAATTTGAGTAATCCGACATGGAGGGTATTTCATAGAACAACATACATCGAACGCGTTCCTCCTTTAGCGGCTTCTGGTCCATCAATTGCTCCCAATACTACCCTAAAAATTCCTGATAACCTTGTGGGAAATATCCTTTTATGTCAGTTGGTGTTCAAGGAATTGATCAAGCAGGGTAATTCAATCAATAGCCTTACCGTTGGTACAGCAGTAGCAGCTGTAATGAACCCAATCCCAACTTCACCAGGCGTTTATCCTACTTCCAAACTTGGAGATATGGTGCCTTGGTGGGAAACGTTTTTGAACTCAGCTAGGCCAGATTCAATTGGGACGATTTCAAATCCATCCAATGCAGCCCTTCTTAATACCATATTTAATCAGGTGGTAGATTATATGTACAATGGATTTGCCACAAAATCCATTCAGAAAATGTTTTCTGAAGGTAATTTGGGTATTGGTTAAAGATTTAAACAATAATTGGTGTCAGTCAAATCTTGAATTTTACATTAAATTTTGTAAAAATATCCTACCAGTAGTTGGGCTAGATCCCACTGCTGGTAGACAAAACGATTTATATCAACTTATTCAGATGGACTATTATGGGCTTAACATAAGGAAAAGCCGAAACAATTCTGTCACGGCTTATCTAAATTACCTTCCTGCTCTTCAATTTTGTCCTGAAGTAGTTTCGATATATCTATGGGAGGCAATAAATACCCACCCAGCGGCCCTAGGTTAGTAATTTGATACATTATATTTCGAAGATTGTTAATCATCATGTTCAAGGGAGAAAACTTCAATAAATTAGCCCTCAATCCTTCATCCATTTTCTCGGATTCGTTAATGCTAAAAGTTCCACCACCTTCTACTAAAATTTTATAGCCCCGGAGTTTATACGCCTCGTCTGCATTTACTTTAATTCTGGTAATCAGCTGGATTTCTTTATTATCCTCAGTAGAATTTATATCAAAATCTATTTCAACAGGATATGAAAAAAACAATTTTTTGTGGTCAATATCACTAGATTCAGGTGCAAGAAATTCAAAGTGTGACTCCAAAAGCTTGAAGTCCAGTAATTGTAATGGTGAAAATTTTGCTTTCATCCTGCCATTGGGAAATCTTTCTCTAAGGGTGCATCTATAGCCATCACCACTTGAGGATTGGTACTTTTATTTTTAATTTTAAATATTGCTGGGTATAGGCCCATTTACGATGATAATCAATGATTTCTTCGTTAAGTCTTTCTTGAATCAATTCCTCTGTCATCACTTCCTCATTATCCAATAATATCACTTGTAATTGGATATTTAAAACTTTCTCCAAATGGGAAACAGTAGAAAGTTTAAAATCACTTTGCCCTTTTACTAGTTTGCTTACTTGCTGTCTGGTAACTCCCAATTCTCTAGCCAAATCAGATTGGCTCCATCCTTTTTCCTCCAACGCATCTAATACACGCAATGCAACTCTTGTTGACTTCTTGAGCCAAGCTTTATTTTCTTTTCTAAAAGCAACTTTCTCCTTCCAGTTGGAAGCAGGGCTTATAGCTGCCAGGGATTTTAATTTTCTTCTGTCTTGTTCATAACTTTATATATCTAAAAAAACGAACTCTGCTTCTTTTCCAAATTCTTTTAGGTAGTCTCTCACCAAATTCAATTTATATAACTCGGTTTTAGTATGAGACCTATCATTCATTTTTTCGGTCAACTTAATGGCACCACCTGTAATCACATAAGATTTCCCATATCGAATGGCATAAATCCTCAAAAATGAATTCCAAAGCATTCCATACCCTTTAAGTTGTTGTAAATCAAATAGATTACCAGCTTCCTTATTGTAAAGGGGTTTGAAAAATTCGCTTAGATTTTTTCCTGATTCATCTCCGGATAATTCAAATAACTTTTCAAATAGAAGGTCAGCATCTTTAATTGCTTTTTCTACGATTAGGCTAATTTTTGCTCTACCATAAAAGGCTTCATAATCCTTTTTAAATTGGTTAAATATCTTTCGTAATTCCTCTGGATCAGACCATTGTTCCTGTAGTATTTCCAGCGCATCAAAGTCGTTGTCTTCATACAATACTGCGTAGAGACAATTCTTTCTATGCTCAAATATACTAACAATTCTCATAGTGTCAACCTTAAGGTTTACATTTTAGTTCAATTAAATCATATTAAATATTGATACTAGACCTTGTGTATTGGCATTCTTTAGAATTGTTGCCTGGATTCCAATTGTTCTAATGGGTTAATATCCATAATGAATTATTATTTATAAATTTCTTTTTCTATGGTGGTTTTAATTTCTAAAATAGTTGGTAGTGGAATTTGTCATGGATATTTAAACTTATCTTTATTTAAGGGAGAAATAATGCATTTAGTGAAAATGTCTCTTTCTGTCAGAATTTTTTTATCCTTTAGAAAGATTTCAGTGACTGTTCCTTTTCTAAAGATATCGTTTTGATTGAAATCGAAAAAACCTTTTTAATAAGAAAACTTAATATTTAGAGGAATACAGTGTAGTAATAAGCTGTAATTTCTAAAATTAAAAGAATGATCTCCTGTAAATACGGTAGGGGATTTATTACACAAAACTAAAAATCTTTGGTATTAAGTAAAACCTAACTTCTCATTTTTTAACGAAACAGGTGAAGAATTTTAGATTTTTTCCTAATCAGGATCACCTATCAATTATTACCCCCAAGTATCAGAATACCAACACTTATAACCTAAAATGGTTACTCAAAAGGAAACCAGAATGGCTCATAAATACACCCTTCAACCTAATAATTGAAATTATTTTTGATCAACAGCGAGGGATTTATAGCGGTATCTCGTCTAATCTTAATATTGAGGTAATACTTTGTTAACACAAGGACCTAAAATTGAAAAATGCATTTTATTCCTTAAATCCAATAATCACCCAATTGCATGGGTTTACGGGGATAAAACAAAGAGCTGCTTTTTTAGAAGCTTAAATAGATAATTTAAACATTTATGGATATTTCCGCTAATCATTTCATGGCACTATTTAGAAAATTTGCACCCTTTAGAAAAATGAATTTCAATCATTTTTCCTATTTCTTGATTATCAGCTTGCTATTTGCCACTTCGTGTACCGAAGATGAAACAATAGAACCAGAAGCAAAAGCAGAGGTAGCGATCTTCATCAATGAAATTTTTGCTTCTGGTGAAGATTGGATTGAATTGTACAATGCCTTAGAAACAAGTCAGAACATTGGTGGCTATGTCCTCTCGGATGACAGCAATGCTTACAGCCTGCCAGCCGGAACGACAATTCCCGCTTCTGGCTTTCTAGTGGTGCTTTGCAATGATTTAGGAACAGGCTTGAATGCCAATTTTAAATTGTCTGGAGATGGGGAAGCAATATCTCTAGAAAGTGCCGATGGTACGCTTATCGACAATGTTACCTATCCCAACCTTGACAATGGACAGTCCTACGCAAGGTTTCCTGACGGTTCCGATTTTTGGGAAATTACAGGTACTACCACACAAGGTGAATCCAATGGAGA
This sequence comes from Cyclobacterium qasimii M12-11B, assembly GCF_000427295.1. GTDB lineage: Bacteria > Bacteroidota > Bacteroidia > Cytophagales > Cyclobacteriaceae > Cyclobacterium > Cyclobacterium qasimii. Next base: position 45,460 of record NZ_ATNM01000193.1, read on the forward strand.
CGATAGCGCACCTGCCATTAATTCCATCTCACGCGAGCCACTTGTTCCGGCGTTAAATGAGGAGGTAATTATAACTGCCGAACTGATTTCAACCACTGCTGTGTCTTCCCTAAGCTTGTTTTACCAATTCAATGATGGGTCCTTTTCGGAAGTTGTCATGTCCTACCAAAGTGGAACTGCTTATACCGGAACAATCCCAGGAATGGCTACTGAAGGAAGGGTGGCCTATTATGTAGAAGCAATAGGTACCAATGGGCTTTCCACCTTTAAGCCAGCAACTGCACCGGAAAACCTGGAAGACTACCTATTAAATACAGACCCTTTACCGCAACTCGTTATCAACGAATTTATGGCCAGCAATAACACTTGTTGTCCGGATACAGATAGTGGGGAAGAAGAGTTTAACGATTGGATAGAAATTCACAATACAGGTACTACTGCTGTAAACATTGCAGGAATGTATCTTTCAGACGATAAAGACGACCCTTTTGGGGATAAAATTTCCTCTGATGATACGGATGCCACAACCATTCCGGCCGGTGGATACCTGGTCCTATGGGCTGATGGGTCAACCGATCAAGGTGCACTTCATTTAAATTTCAGTTTGAGTGCAGATGGTGAAGACATTGGATTATTCTATATCGATGGACGCACCATAGACACCTATACCTACGAAGCCCAGGAAGAGGATATTTCATGGGGTAGAACCACAGATGGTGGCACAACTTGGGCAGCAATGGAAAACCCTACACCTGGCCAAACCAATAATTAATCACCTGAAAATATGTTTGAATTATTTCCTGATCAACCGGTTTATGAATACCCGCAGTTGGTAAACATTACCTACTCTTTTATATGGGCATTTGTGTTGTCTTCCTTGATCGCTATCACCCATAAACTCACATTTACGGGTGATGTTTATCCTAAAAACTTTTTCCAGTCATTGATTTTAGGAGCCCTCGTAACCTCTTTGGTGATGATGGCAATAGGAGACAGTTTGGCCCGTGGCTTAGGGGTTTTTGGCGCAATGGCCATTATACGCTTCCGTACCCGTATCGATGATCCAAGAGATGTATTGTTTTTATTTGCTGCTTTAAGTACCGGTTTGGCCATTGGGGTTTATGGTTTCACCATATCCTTTGTGGGAGCCATTCTTTTCTGCCTTGTGGCTTTATTACTTCATACCTCACCATTTCGAAGTTTTAAGTACCACAATCAGCTATACTTTACTATCGATGACACCGATAAACTTGCAACCATTACCAGCCTATTTGAAAATCATTGTCAAGGCTTTCGAATGCTTACCATACAGGTTAATAAAGAAATGGCAACCCGTTACCAATACGCAATAACCTTGAATAGCAATGTGCTAAAAGATGAATTCATCAATCACATCAAAGCAGTTGAAGGAATATCACAAATCAAGTTGTCATCTAATGAAAACCTTTCAAACTAATGGTGAAAAATACGAATTGGTTTTATGTATTGATAGCATCGATGCTGATTGCTATGTTGTTTATCAGTGGCCGCTATTTTAAAGGCAGTGGGGAGTCCTCGGTAGGAATCGCTCAAACTTCGGAATACAAAGTGAAAATAGAAAAAGCAGCTTTGGTGAAAGCTGTCCACATTGTACCTGGGATGGAAGTGAAAGAAGGAGAGCTTTTGGTAGAACTTACCAGCGATGAGTTGGAAATTGACATCACCAAACTCAGGAACCAGATTACCATTCGAAAGTCAGAGCGAGCGGAAAAAGCAAAGCTTGTCAATGCCGAGATTTCCTATATCCAGGCACAAAAAGGAATAGAGATCGAAGAACTGGATGCAAAGATTCTTGAAATGGAAAGTGAAATGAAAATGAATGAGGGAATTACAAAAGAATTTTCCATTGAAGCATCGGCTGATGCCAATTCTCCCATGGCTGTAAGAATCAATTCGCTGAAACAACAAAAGCAAAAGCATAAAGAAGCTTTAAACATTAAAATTGAGGATGTAAATCAGGAAAGCACCACCGAATTGCAGTTGCTTGAAAATCAAATTAACCTTTGGGAAAGTGAATTAAAGCTATTAGAAACACAAAAGAGCAACTTGAATAAATATGCTACTGCTTCTGGGGTAGTGAAAAATGTTTATGTAAAAGCCGGAGAACAAGTGGAGTCCTTTAGCTCTCTTTTGGAAATAAACCCTTTACACCCCACCACGGTTGTTGCCTACCTTATAGGGAAGAAATCCACTCAGTTTAATATTGGGAAAATCGTCGGCGTCTCCTCTTATGACCAGCTTAGAAACTCCGTTCAGGGGGAGATAATTGGCTATGGTTCGGTCAGTAAATTGCCTGAAATCCTGCAAAAGTCTACGGCCAATCAAGCCTTTGGCCAACAAGTGTTTATTGAGATCCCTGCTGAAAACACATTTTCTAATGGGGAAAAAGTTTTGATACGATAATCCATGCGAATACTTATTATTAGTTGTTTCCTATTCTTACCTTCCATGGGCTATGCCCAGCTGAGCATGGATGATTTTCTGCAATCGGCCTTGCAATCCTCCGCCGTTAAGGTATTCGATACGCAGGATGATTTTCTAGACGAAAATCCTTATAAACTCTCATTAATTCGTGGCCTGGAGTTTCGCACCGAAAGCAATCAGCTTGACAATGATCGTCAGGATTATACCGTTAGGCTAAACCCTGCCAATCCCTGGGAAGTGAAACGCAACAACGAATATTTTAAAAATTACCAGCAAATGTTGCAACTGGATCGTCAGCGTGAATTAAAAGAAGTCATGAAGATCCATTATGAAACGATCATCAACTGGGCCTACCTGGACGAATTAAAAAGTTAAAAAAGAAGAACAAGAAATTATAAAAACCTCGATTGATATTTTAGCAGCACAAAAATTTTCTAGTTATTTTGATGCCAATGATTATGCGGATCTAAAAATTGAGCAGATAGAAAAAATGGTGGAGTTGGAAGAATTAACCTTTGGCGAAGATGCCCAAAGAAGTGAAGTCGAGGCATTGTATCCTTTGGCTCGAAACCAGGAAATTACATGGACACTAAGTGAGCTAATCCCCATTGAGAAAATTCAATATTTGGTTAGCAGCCAACCCAGCTTTAGTGGGGTAGTAGAATTGGCTTACAGACAAAAGAAGATTGATCTGGCCTTGTCAGAATGGAAACTGGAAAAATCAAATATCAATATAGGTTATATAAAAGCACAATACCAGGGTTACCGCATAGAACAGGAAAGAAAGCCATGGAGTATAGGGGTTGGGATAGCCATTCCTATCACCAATCCCAATAAAGATAAAATGACCAAAGCGAAGCTAGAAATCATCGAAGCCGAGAGCGATCTATTGATAGCAAAGACTGAGCAAGAAGTGGGGGCGGAATTGGTAAAGAAATATTTGCAAAACCTATCTATACGCTACAATAACCTACAAAATCGATTGGACAGTTTAGATATCCCTGCGCTAGCCTCCAGTCTTCAAAAAATAGAAGACAGTAACCCCATTACCATGATCAAACTGAGAGGCAGCATGATCAAATCAAAGAGTATGGCTGCCCGCATAAAAAAGGAGATCTACCTGGCCTATATTGATTACCTCTGGTATTCAGAGCTATTGCAGCAGCAACCTTTTACAAATTACCTTAGCGCGGGGCTGTATTAGGAGGGGTAATGATGAGTGACAATTCCTTCGGAAAAAAAGCTCAATTACAACCTCAATATTTCATGATTTCAGTATTATTATTCTTATTTTGGAGGATATTCTTTCAAAAATCATGAATATGAAAAAAACTATTTTAATTGGCTTAGCGCTATTTTTTTTGCGGGGGCTTGTTATTGCCCAAACGGGACTTTTTCTACCACCGGCACTGGAGGGGGAAATTCCCTGGGATTTAAAGGCATTATCAGATGCCCCTGACTTTGAATGGTTGAACCAATCGGACTCTGTTTGGTCGTTGATCTATACAGGTGAGGAATATGAAGGAAAGGTGACTGAAGTATTTGCCTACTACGCCAGTCCGGCTACAATTGGAGGAAAGAATGCCGAAATAGGGGACTATCCTGGAATTGTACTGGTTCATGGTGGGGGAGGAACGGCATTTCGAATTTGGGTTAAGGAATGGGCAGAAAGAGGATATGCCGCCATCGCCATGGACCTGGGAGGAGATCAGCCCTTACCCAATGACCAACAAGAAAAAGTATGGGGTTCAAAGCGCGCAAGAATGGAAGCTGGAGGCCCTAAGCAGAACGACGAGTACAAATTTTATAGGCTAGGTGAAGATTTTACAGCCCAGTGGCAATATCATTCTGTGTCCAATATTGTCCGCGCACATTCCCTTATCCGATCCTTTCCGGATGTAAATGCGGATAAGACCGCCTTAACAGGTATTAGCTGGGGTGGTTATTTGACCAATCTGGTAGCAGGAGTGGACCACCGTTTTGCTGCGGCAGTACCCGTATATGGCTGTGGCTTTTTACAAGAAGGCAGTGCCTGGGACAAACAGTTTGATTCCCTTGGAGTTGCTGAAACCCAACGTTGGGTAGAATTATGGGATCCTTCCAGTTATGTGGGAAATGCAAGCTTACCCATGCTGTTTGTTAATGGCACCAATGATTTTGCTTATTTCGTTGAAAACTGGCAAAAAACAGCCAATCTGGCCAAGAATTCACGATTTACGCTGATACCAGAAATGAAGCACAGTCACCCTCATGGGGCAGCACCCGAGGAAATTTACCGCTTTATCAGTACTACATTAGAAAACAAATCCGAATTTATTAGTTCAATTAAATTAAAGGAAAAAGGGGATAAGGCAAAGTATTCCATTTCCCATGCTTCGGAAGAGGTTTACTTGGCTTATACCGAAGATACCAAACGTAGTCCTGAAAGAAAATGGGAATTGGTACCGCTCGATAAAGCGAAAGGTAAGGTCACTGTACCTTCAGATGCCAAACTTTGGTATATCTATTGGGTGGATGATTCGGGCAATCGCAGGAGTAGTGAGGTGAAGGGATGGGAGTAGTTATTTTGAAGGATGAAAGTTGGTAAATAGACTGAATTATGAAATTTTATTTCTGTAATAATATTTTGGCTTTCATTTTATTTTTTTCGATATTACTAACCTGTGGTTATGTTTAATTACTGTACACAAAGCAAGCTAGTTTATTGAAAAAAATTAAGGTATTAGTTATGGATATCAGAGGTAGCCAGTTACATCCTGACATGAGCTTTCACATTTTCAATAGAGGAATCAACGGAGCCAAAGTTTTCTTTGAGGAGAAGAATTATCATTATTTTTTGAAACAGTATATTCGGTATGTTCATCCATTTGTACATACCTACGCTTATTGTTTACTGGGCAATCATTTTCATATCCTTATCAGGGTCCGTAGTGATGACCATATCAGGTCTGTCGTTCAGCATAACAAAGAAAAAGCTGCCTATTGGCATGTAAGTAATGCTTTTAGTAGCTTTCTACAAAGCTACACACGTGCCATGAACAAAATGTATAACCGAACGGGCCCTATATTTGAATCTCCCTTCAAAAGAATAACTGTATCAAAGGAAGCCTATTTTTCACGACTACTGATTTACATTCATCTCAACCCTGAAAAGCATGGTATTATAGCTGATTATCGGAACTATCCATATTCTTCTTACCAGGCATACTGTGAAAGGGAAAAGAATACTAAATTGGAAAAAGCCGAAGTGTTAGACTGGTTTGGAGGAAGCAAAGGATTTTTGGATTTTCATCGGGTTAACTTAGAAAATGGTAAAGAGATAGACGAGAATTTGTTTTTGGAGTAAGTTTAGGACGGTTTAAAGGCCAACGCGATTAAGGAGGTTACTTAGAGTAACCTCCTTAATTCCTGGAGCTGTCAGAACTGATTTTATTTTAACCCTGAGACTTCAGGACTACAAATCAGTAACGAGTCAGTATAAACGACACGCGATTTGTTTTAACATAAAATCTACCGTTATGTCACTGAAGATGACAGAACTGATTTTATGTTAATCAGGCAAGCTGAACACAAGTCACTCTATATGTTATATAATTTATATTATGTTAAATAGGTTTAAATCTGTTCTTGAGTTTGATCAAAACTTACTCTTCGCTCCTGAACCAAAGTTTAGCGACTTAAAGGATTTTGCTGGTTGGTAATACAACTAAAATTTCTTATTTTTAATAAATATCGCATTGTAAGTTACTGTAATATTAAAAGTTAAATATTATTTCTAGGTAATTTATAGCACTAAATCATTGAAGCGTTATGACAAAGTACATGAAGAACGTGTGGATGTATCATCTAGTAGCTGATTTGCCAATGATCGCTTTTATTTACACCTGGATTGAACACTATAACACAATCGTATTTGTAGTCTTTGGATGTATTATATATCCATTCGTCTACCGGCCAATTATTGACTACTACAGGTTGTTGGCACTAGGCGAAATAGAAAAGAAAGATTTTTCAAAAATGTGGAAATGGGGAGGCCTCTACCGACTTACACATTACTACGGTAAATTGATGTTTGGCATATAATTGTCATAGAAATTGGATCCTCACCTCCTGTTTGAAACCTAAAAAATTCATTGTTACTCCTCTCACAATAGACCTTTTTTAAAATTTCTGGTATATTTATTAAAACCAGAAAAGGATGACAACAAGCAATTCACCCTATATTTATTTACGCCTATTTTTTACTCATTTACTGGTCCTCTGTATATTTGCAGCAGCCCTTGCTCAAACAGAACCTGCCGGTATCCTCCTCACTTGGAAACAGGATCCTACTTCTACCATGACGATTGACTGGCATACCTTGCCAAAGGATAAAGCTGACCATAAATTAAATTTCAGAAAACAAGGTGAACAAATATGGTTGGAGGTTTATGCCGCGGAACATGCCTTTCCTTATTCTGAAAGAACCATACATAGGGTAGAAATCAATAATTTGGAACCTGATTCAAACTATGAATTTAAGGTAGGGGAATTTACAAGAGTCTATTCTTTCCGCACCATGCCCACAAAAAACGATCGCCCTATCCGATTTGCTGCGGGCGGAGACACTTCGCATGGGGAAATGTTTAAGAAAATGAACCGCGCTGTCATGCCCTATGACCCTGATTTTATCGTTTGGGGTGGTGACCTGGCTTATGCCAATGGCGACAAAGAAAATGTAGGCCTGTGGCACCAATGGTTCGATGGAATCAAAAGAGACCTGATCACGGCTGAAGGCCGAGTGGTTCCCATTGTCCTTGGTATTGGCAATCATGATGTTATCAACCACCACTACCCTGCTTCCGAAACCAATATCAACAAAGGGATAGGCATGCCGGCATTTATCTCAAAGGTAAAGAGAGGTGAAATGGAAGAGCCAACGGACGAAATGCGTTTGGCAAAAGCTCCCTTCTTTTACCCTCTATTTGCCTTTCCGGGACAACCGGGATATGGAGTCCTGGATTTTGGGGATTACCTAAGCCTGCTTATATTGGACAGTTCTCATAGCAACCTTATCAGCGGTACTCAAACAGATTGGCTAAAAAAGCAATTGGCGAACCGCACCGATATTCCACATGTTATCCCCGTTTACCACAAACCGGCTTACCCTTCCGGGAGAGTTGAACCTGGAGGAAAGCGAATTCAATTTTGGTCTGAGGAGGTATTGGACAATTGGATCCCACTTTTTGAGCAATACGGTGTTCGGGTCACTTTTGAGAATGATGACCATACCTACAAGCGAAGTTTGCCGTTAAGAAATAATGCCGTACATCCCAATGGAATCGTTTACCTGGGTGATGGTTCCTGGGGCGTAGAAAAAAAGAAGCCCAAAACTCCTGAAGAGGTTTGGTACCTGTCCAAATCTGCTGAGGAAAATTCTGCCATTATCACTACCCTTCATGGGCCTCACCAACATTTTCTAATGATCAATGAAAACGGAAAAATCATCGATGAATATCCGGAGACACTTAAGATAGTGCCTTAAATCCAGTTTATGAAAACTAAAGAAATAGATAAACATGTAATTGACTTTCAATGGTCTCTAATTAATTGACTTTAAGACTGACTGGTAAATGTTAAACCCCTGACAGGGTTGGGAATTATAAGGGATTTAGCTGGCCGAGGGTTGTCACCAAACGGTTATTATTGTTCAGGCCCGTCAGGCCTGTTTTGAAAGAATGATTGTATTCGAAATCAAACCCATTTTTTATTCAAGTTTGATAGATAGAAATATACCCCATTGCAGGATACCGCTTTTGATCAATAGATGCTTATCGATGAGTTTTTTCCTAACATCTCAGGATAGTTAGATTGCTTTTTAACCATTGAAAATTACCTGGACTTGCCCGTAGCAACAACATCAAAATTACAAATGTGAATTACCAGCAAAAAGAGACTACCACAGCCTTTTCACCCGCTATTGCCAACTAAAAAGGCTTCGCAGTGACGGTTAAGTTGGTTTTAAGATGACTTTAGCTCGAAATCAGATTTTTATGTAGAGGCGAGAAAATCAGCGTTGTAAACAATATGAATCTACCGCCTTGCAGATTTTGGCGTTAAGAAATATGTACAGCGCGCAGGCAAGAACAGCGGCATGTTTGACGAAGGGTTTTGAAAAAGTGCATTCCTATTAAGGGCACAATCACATAAAACCCTGAGGAGTTTGCCGCTGTGAGCTTAGCGTACAGATTTTAGCCAAAAGATGCTCAGCGGCGGGGTTTTCCCTGACGTCTCAGGACAGGTTGGTTACTTTTTGACCACTGACAACTATCAGGGCATGCCTGTAGCAAAAAGTAACAGCATCAAAAAAATAAAAAGCCGTGGGAGTTTCAAAAAAGGATCAATTCAATAGAATTTAATGTTTTATTTTCTGTTAAATGACAAGAAACGCTGAGTTGTAAACTATTTAAACCGAACCCATTTCAGTTTCCATCCCTCCATACCCCCATTTCGTCACATTAATTTGATTGAAGACCATGCAAGCGATATTCTTGCATAAATATTTATCAGTCTGGTAACTGCCCGCTTTGTAAGGCTTTTAACTGGATGCTTTCAACATTGAGTGACCATGACCAAAGCTAACAGAAGAACTTATATTGTCCTTGCACTGGCAGGTTTGCTATACAATATCTATTTGGTGTGCCATTCATCTGATAATAATTCTCCCAATCATCCAACACAAACCGAGTGGAAGGTATTCGGTTTAAACTTTAATTTTTAACTTGAACACTTTATGAAAACCAAATCATTAGCATTCCGACAAATAGAATGGTGGATCGTTACCCTGGTCTTTCTGATCATTATTTTGTCCAATATCCTAAGTACAGGAAATTCAGGCAATCGCTCATTTGATACTCATTTACTTGGCTATTTTTCCAGAATTTTTATCCCGTTGATCCTGTTTTTGGTTTTTTACCTGCTCCACATGGTCCTGATCCCTAACTACCTCAAAACTAAAAATAAAGTAAAATTCATTTTATTCTGTTTACTGTTAGCGATTACCTCCTACACAATTGTTACCCTATTTGCTTTCGGTGCTAACATTACGAATTCTCCATTTACCCTATTTTATTTAAAAACCATGGCCATTTATTTGGGCTATCTAGTGTGGGTAATCTTTTTACAGCAATTATTGAGCCCTCCCAGAATGAAGGATTATCAAACTTACAATGCTGTACGCCTTGGGAGTATTTTCTTTTTCTAGTCTTATTCTTTTTCCAAATAGATTTATTGGTACATAGAGGAATCGCCATTATTTCAGGCTTTGCCTTGCCGGCGATTCTTTTGGTATTGGTTTACAATTTTTTCTAATCTATAATAACCGCCTAGCGGGTAAAAGAAAGGCTGCCAACTGGTTCAATATTACTTTATTACTCTTGTTCCCTGGTGCATTTATTTTTATTGGACTGGTTGAACAAGAGGAAGTCCCTCTTTTAATAGGTCTGGGCATCGGATTATTGATCCAATTGGTAATCATCCCTGTATCCAATCTTGCCTTTGAAAAATATTTTGGAATGGTGGGCCAAATTAAAAACCTAAGCCATAAGGTAGAAGTAGGCTCGGCCAACCTCAGTTTCCTTAAATCTCAGATCAATCCTCATTTCTTGTTCAATGCACTGAATACGCTCTATGGTACTGCTTTGATGGAAAAAGCAGAAAGAACAGCAGACGGTATCCAAAAACTTGGTGACATGATGCGCTTTATGATCCATGAAAACCAACAGGATAAAATCCCCTTAAAACGAGAAATTGAGTACGTCAATAACTACCTGGACCTGCAAATGTTACGCTTTGAAAATGAAGAAAACCTTTCTGTGGATTTTAAACTTCCTTCTACTGAATGTGAAGGCCATATAGCGCCTATGTTGCTAATACCTTTTGTAGAAAATGCCTTCAAGCATGGCATTAGCACCAAAAACAAATCCTGGATAAAGATAAACCTACGCTGCATGAAAGGAACAGTGCACCTGGATCTGGTCAATAGCATCCATCCAAAAAAAATTACGGATGATCCTAAAGACGAATCCGGAATTGGGCTGGATAATGTACGGAAAAGACTGGAACACTATTATCCTGGAAAGTACAGTTTATCCACAATTTCGAATGAAAGCGAATATTTTGTACATTTCTCCTTACAACTGGATTGATTGAATTGAAATACGCAATAGACCTTCTATTACGTATTACAAATATTAACTTTATGTTAAAAGCAATAGCAATTGATGATGAGCGAATGGCCTTGGAGGTGATCAAATCACACGCCTCCAAAGTTCCGTATATTACTTTAGAAGCCGTTTTTTCTGATGGCATACAAGGGCTTGAATTCCAAAGCAACAATCCGGTAGATCTTATTTTCCTGGACATCAATATGCCTGATATTTCAGGAATTGACCTAATGGCAATGCTTCCAGCATCTACCATGGTAATCTTTACCACCGCTTATTCCGAATATGCGGTAAAAGGTTTTGAACTCAATGCAATGGATTACCTTCTAAAGCCCTTTCCATTGAGCCGATTTTTGAAAGCTTGTCAAAAAGCGCGCGATTGGAAAGCTTTGCAACCATCAGAGGAACCGGAATTTATTTTCATCAAAACTAGCGACAGCCAGCAGCGTGTAAATTTTGCCAACCTCTTGTATTGTGAAGCCACCGGCAACTATGTGACCCTTCAATTGGAAGACGAAAAAGTAATCAGTAGAATGACCTTTAAAGAGTTGGAAAAGCTGCTTCCCTCCTATTTTGTGCGTACCCACAGGTCCTTTGTTGTCAATAAAAACCGGATCAATAAGGTAGAACGCCACCAAGTACAGATTGAGGATCATTTTATCCCTGTGAGCTTGTCTTATGCTGATTTTTTGTAATTATGCTTTAATTGGAAATGGTAAATTCCTCCAAAATTGCTTTTTATTTATTACCCTTTAAAAGTTCGTATTTTAATTTAGCCATTTCCCAATCAGTTAAATTGTCAATATCTTGCACTTCAGATTGATTTAATTTGATTACTGAAGAGTTGTCAGAAAACACCTTTTTATCCCTTTTTAAATCAGTGACATTACACCAATACCACTGTCCAGCATCATGGTAAATTTCTTCTAAATCTTGAGAGCGAGTATGAACGTATTTTGGCCAAACCAATTCAACCGTTCCTTCATCTGTTTCTCGTAATCCTCTCCAAATCGGATAACTAAAGCCAACGACTGGAAAGATCGAAGTCCTTTTTTCGACTATTAATTTTTCTTTACCTAATTTCAAATTTTCAATTGAAATGAGTGGGGCTGTAGGATAAATACAGCATACATAATCAAATTTTTTTCCAATTTTCTCATACTGTTCGATTACCTCCAGTAGTACATCAACTGTAGGGGAAAAGTCATCTGAATTTATTACGGAGCGCAGGAAGGGTACTTTAGCTCCAAATGACTTTGCCACTTCTGCAATTTCAGGATCTTCAGTTGAAACCATTACTTCATCAAATAGGCCAGACGAAATTGAGGTTTTTATGCTGTATGAAATTATTGGTTTACCTAAAAAATCTTTAATATTTTTTTGGGGAATTCTTTTACTTCCTCCCCTTGCTGGTATTATGCATAAATATTTACTCATAAATTATTTGCCATAAAAATTATATTTCGAAAACTAAAACAACCTGACTATATTTATTTTAGAATAGGACTTATTGTAAGGTAATTCATTGAATATATTAGGTATAAACCTTTGTTCATCATTTTATCACCTTAAATGGCTTCAAAAAATAAGATCAAATTAGATCAGAAAAACAATGGAATAGCTTAAAAATTTCAAATAAACCTATTCATACTACATTAAATAATGAATCCACCATAGCTATACACATGCATAAATACCTTAAGATTCATAATTTCGACATAGGTAAAAAGTAAGGACTAATTCCCACTTGTCAACTATTAAAATTATGTTTGTAAAAGGTCAAAAAGCCTTTTAGAGTATCATTCTTTTACTTACTTAATACTAAAGTAAGGATAATTAAGAATAAAATTAATTTTAAATGTACCTTTTTTAGACTTTATGACATTTTTTAAATTTATTCGAAATAAAAATAAATTGCACTTTCCAAAAGCAGCATAAAGATGCTGTGCCTCATGACACTAAAAGTAAAAAAAGGCCAGTCCACAAACGTTGAACTGGCCTTTATACTTCTAAAACTAATATGGAGTTAGGACATTAATAAGCCTAAACCATATCTAATTACTCTTTTTCCATCGGATGCTCGTCCAACAACTCTGTTGGAGAATAAAAACCTGTTTTGTCTTTGGTCGCTGCCCTTACTGCCTTCACCTTGTCGGGGCTAATTGCAGAAGATTCGTTTCCAAAGCTATTTCTAACATAGGTCATAACAGCTGCCACTTCCTTGTCATTAAGCATCCCACCATAAGGTGTCATCGGCACCTGCCCAGGATATTCCTTACCCAATACTTCAATTGGTCCCATAATACCATTCAACACGATCTTAATAAATCGTTCTTCATTGCCATTAACCCATCTGGTTCCTGCTAGAGGTGGGAACCCAGAAGCACTAAGCCCTTTGCCATCTGGCTGGTGACAAGTAATACAAAATCCTTCTCTACTGTAAATGGCTTTACCCATTTGGAAGAGGGTTAATTCTTCGCCTTTTAATCTGGCATTTGATGCTTTTGCCTCTTCTTCAGCCTTATGAAATACAACAGACCCATCAGGGTTGATGACCATGTTCTTTATAGACATATCATTCAGGTGGGCCAAAGAAGTCTCAAAAGGTTTTTGCATCCAATCATCCATTGGGTGTTCATTGGCAACCTCCAAAATGGCCAGCCCATCTTCTTTATTGAGCCATGAAGCGGCTACAATAGCTTCTAACCTTACACGTCCGTGTGGATCAGCAGCAGCTTTTTTAAGTAAAGCCACCTGATCAGGAATCTGATGTCCTGTATAACGGAGTATCCTTGCCACAGCAGCTCTCACCCTATGGTCTTCAGAGTCCATCAGTTTTTTCAACAAGTCCTGGTCAACAGCATTGAGTCCCCAACTTACCCATAATCCTTCCAATAGATGATGTTCATACCTGGGATCATTTTTATCAAGTGCGGCCATCCATGTTTTCATTTTGGACAAGACCTCATTTTTATCTCTGCCTCTCAATTCAGTTCGGGTAGTATACCTGGCCCTGAATTCCGGTAATTTCAAATTGTCCAATAAGGTTTCAATTGAAGCACCATCAATGGTCGGAGGAGTGACCAAAGGTCTGGAAGGATAAGTAATCCTGTATATTCTACCATGTACGTGATCTCTTAGTGGATCCCTGGCATTGTGCTGCATGTGCCCTACCAATATATTGTGCCAATCGACAAAGTAAAGGGAACCATCAGGAGCAAATTCCATGTCAACTGGCCTGAAATTTCCATCACTACTTTTGATAAGGTCAACCCGGTGTTCACTGTCATACCCTGTGCCATCTTCTACCATGCGGTGCATTTTCATTCCTAAAAAGCCAATGGTATTGTTGATCAACAAATCCCCCTGGACTTCCTCTGGAAAGTGTCTGCTGGAAACAAATTCAAGTCCTGAAGTAGGCCTTACCCTATGGGCATCTTCTATCAGGTTTGGTCCTTTGTGATTTCCTTCGCCATACCTGGATTTTACTGATCCTGGCATCATCCAACGTACATCTGGACCGGAAGTCTCCGCAAAGAAATTTTGTCCCCAATCGTCAAAGGCAATGCCCCAAGGATTAGGAATAGGAAGCTGTGCAGTTCTTTCTAGTCTTTTTCTAGCTGGATTGTACCTGTAAAAACCTCCATTTGTAGCCCTAACCGGACCATAAGGTGTTTCTACATTTGTATGCAAGAAAACCCCTTCACCCATGTACATGGCACCTGAAGGATCCGCTACAAAGGCTGAAATATTGTGATGGGTATCGTGGTCATCAAAACCACTCAATAAGATCTCTCTCTTTTCTGCATAATCATCACCGTCTTCATCTTTCAGAATGATGAAGTTGGTGCCTTGGGAAAGATACACTCCTTCGGGAGTAATTTCCATGCCTATAGGAAGGTGAAGGCTATCAGCAAAAACAATCTGCTTGTCTGCTTTTCCATCGTTATCGGTGTCTTCCAGGATTAGAATTTTATCATTCGGCTTGGGATCACCAGGTTTGTAATGAGGGTAACTAGGCATTACAGAAACCCATAACCTGCCTTTCGTATCAAAGGTCATCTGTACCGGATTGGCCAAATCAGGGAATTCTTCTTCGGATGCAAATAGCTCAACTTTATAGCCTTCTGCCACTTCAAATTTATCCAGGGCATCTTGTCCATAAAGGTATTCCAGGCTACCATTTTTTTCTGGGTTATAATTGGTATTCACCTGTGGCAATTCAATGGTACTCTCATCGGCTTTTGCCAGGTCAAATTTTTCTCCTTTATTGGCTTTCCAAATTGCCTGATCTCTATTGTCCGTCATTTGACGGATTTTTTTCAATTCGTAAGGATAGTTATCTGGTCCAAATGGATTGTACCTACGGCCAAAAACGTGAACCCCATTAGGGATTTTATAGTCATTGTGCCACATCCAGTTCTTTTCCTTTACAGCCGCATGGATGGCTGCTCTGTTGTCTTCAGCTACCGCTTTGTCATCACCAAAAATATTGTCAGTAATAAAAGTAGAGAACTTATTGTATCCTTCCTCTGTCAATTGAAAACCATCAATAGTAAGGTACTCATCAGCTGAAGCGAACCATGAAGAAGAAGGTTCGAAAGCGTCAACAAATAATACTTGATTCCTGTCTGCAATTTCTTTCATTGCAGCAGTATACAGTTTTAGATTTTTATTTTCATTTTCACCATTTGGCAAATCAAAATCTCCACTAAGATTTTCAAATGCTATAGGTGAAACCAACGCCAATTGTGGCGGTGCTTCTCCGTTGTAAACCGTATTTTTGGTATGCTTGATAAAAGCTTCCAATTCATTTTTATACATTTCCAGCCCTTCCTGGCCTTCAAATGATTCATTGTAACCAAAAAAAGCAATGATTATGTCTGCTTCATGCCTTTTAATCCACTCGTCTGGCGTCTCAAAATGTCCTTCACTTCCTGAATTGGTTGCTAACTCATCCTGAAATTCCTCTGCACCTGGAAAAGCCCAAGGTGAAACCCTACCTGCGTGGGGCCTAAAACCAGGAGTGTCTCCTCCATCACTCATATTCCTTATATACAATAAGGAATCAGGATAGCGAACTTGCATTTCCGTTTCGAAGAATCCGTAATTCATCATTCTTGATCCCAGATTATTTCCGATCAAAATAATATGATCACCTTTGTTTAAGGCTAGTCTGGGTCCTTCCTGACCACATTGAAAGGCAAAAAATGCCAGCACCCCGATTAATAATTGGGTTTTAATTCGCTTCATAAATTTGGACTTGTATTGGATCATAGGGTTATATTTTCATTTCTAACATGCTAGTAATGATTAATTTTGTCAATTGAACATTGGCCAACCTCAATATTAGCAAAATTTTTCAATTTTCTTTACTAATACTACATAAACCTCTGTAATCTGGTATTAACCAACCTACTTAGTTTATAGAAGGATCTTTAAAAGTACAGGTGAAATTTTTAGAAAAATTACTGAACCAACCA
The DNA here is from genome assembly GCF_000427295.1 of Cyclobacterium qasimii M12-11B. GTDB lineage: Bacteria > Bacteroidota > Bacteroidia > Cytophagales > Cyclobacteriaceae > Cyclobacterium > Cyclobacterium qasimii. Next base: position 61,610 of record NZ_ATNM01000193.1, read on the forward strand.
TTACTGTAAAGAATGCTTTCGAATTAGCTCAATTTTAAGTAATCTTAACTTTTATTCATATTTATGCGAACTCAACAAATAGGTTTATTATTAGGTCCCATCGTTTTTTTTGGATTGTATTTAGGTATTGCACCTGAAGGCTTGTCTCCGGAAGGCGTATCATTATTGGCCGTCACATTTTGGATAGCCATTTGGTGGATTACTGAAGCCATCCCTATTGCAGCCACTGCCCTGCTTCCCTTGGTTTTATTTCCATTGACTGGTGTAATGGCATTAAAAACTACTTCAATCTCCTATTCGGACCCGATGGTGCTATTGTATATGGGAGGTTTTATGATTGCAGTGAGCATTGAAAAGTGGAACCTTCACAAACGTATTGCCCTTAAAATCATTTCTTACCTGGGAACGGATCTCAAACGAATAATACTAGGCTTTATGGTGGCCACTGCATTTCTATCCATGTGGATATCAAATACAGCTACCTCACTAATGATGTTACCCATAGGCATAGCTGTGGTCGTACAAATGTCAAATACTAATAAAGGCATAAAGAAAACCCTAGGACCATCATTAATGCTTGGAATAGCCTACAGTGCGTCTATTGGCGGAATGGCTACCATTATAGGTACGCCCACAAATATCATTTTGACAGCTGTGGTAAACAATATTTATGGCGTAGAAATTAGCTTTGGACAATGGATGCTCGTTGGCTTACCTATAGCCTCTGGATTGTTGATTATTTGCTGGTATTACCTGGTTAATTATGCATTCAAATTTCCAAAAACGTTACAACTGGCTGGTGGAAAAGAGGAGATCAGCAGGCAGCTCCAGGCTTTAGGGGCCATGACGCTCCAGGAAAAGAAGGTGATGTGGGTTTTTATCGGCGTAAGTTTCTCATGGATAACCCGAAGTTTCTTAATCCAGCCTTTTATTCCTGTTTTAAATGATACGATTATTGCCCTTATGGGAGTGTTGCTTTTATTTGTTATTCCTGCTGGAAACGAGAAAAAAGAACAATTACTGGATTGGAAAGTAGCTGAAAAAATTCCTTGGGGAATTCTTATATTATTTGGAGGTGGCTTGGCTTTGGCGGAAGGTTTTAAAGAAACAGGTCTTGCCAACTGGATAGGAGAACAATTTGTACTGCTAGAAAATGTGCCCTTCTGGTTATTTTTATTGATCATAATTGCTGCAGTAAACTTCCTCACAGAAATCACCTCCAATGTGGCCACTGCCTCCATGCTCTTGCCTATTCTTTCAGCAGTGGCTTTGGCCATGGGAGTACATCCCTTCGGGTTAATGATTGGTGCGACAATGGCTGCCTCCTGTGCCTTCATGCTTCCTGTAGCCACGCCTCCAAATGCTGTTGTCTTTGGTTCAGGCTACCTAACCATACCAGTAATGATGCGTGCTGGCTTTTTTCTTAACCTGCTTTCGATTCTTTTAATTTTATTGGTAACCTTGTTTTATCTACCACTTGTATGGGATATCAGTCTGCTTAGTTACCCAGCTGAATGGAAATAGCCTTGGAAAATGCCAATGGAAAAAAGTTTGAAGCTAAGTATCTTATAATGAATGCATAATAATAAGGGGAAGGTTAATACTAAAATTTGTTAAATTCAAGTCATATTAGTTAACCAATTGTCAAAACATTAAAGCTATCTGTTTTTATACCATACATTTCATCAGGAAATAAAAGCGCTATTCCTTATTTAGGATTCAAACGTATGTTTTCATTCCCTTGATTCAACTAGAAATGATGCTAATTTTAGGCTCTTTATAAGGCTCCAATATCATAATTAGGTGGAAGTAAGCTTGATTTCAGGGCTACTTGTGATCGCAAATGCTATAAAAAATTATTTACAAGCCAAACTAATTCTAAGCCAAAACGACCAGCCAGCACTCCTTAGAATAATAAGCCTATTACCTATTTAAACAAAAAAAAGACCTAAGCATTTTGCCTAGGTCTTTCATAAATATAAGAATTGTTAGAATTATCTATCCAACCAGCCTTCTCCTAATTTCTCAGTTAATTTCTGATTGTATTCTTCAACTTTTGAATCATTTTTCAATCGACTATGAACTCGATAAAGAATTTCCATGATATCGGTGTTATCAGGTTGTAAATCTGATGCCTTAGTGAAATAAGGCAATGCTTCCTCATACAAGCTATTGGATTTCGCAAGCATACTTTCAGATTTTGCTTCCCAATCTGCATCAGAAAGATTGTTCACTTCTGTTTCAATGTCTCTGGCTTGGTCCAGATAGATCGCTCCAGCATAATAGTTTCCTTCAAAGAATTCAGGATCTGCTACTACAGCTTTTTTATACTCAGCCAAAGCACCATCTAAGTCTCCTGATTTTTCTTTAAGGTAACCGTACCTTAATAGAATTGCAGAATTGTTAGGATCGCTCTCTAAAGCTTTTTCGATTGAAACCATCGCTTCATCCATCTTATCTAACTGAAGTAATAACTGGATCTCAAATTCAGCTAAACCTTTGTCATCTGGATACTCTTCCCTTGCAGCAGTTACCACACGATAAGCCTCTTCAGGATCATTGTCCTCAGCACTAGCAATTTGAATTAGGAAATAGTAGGCATTCAATTTATTATAACCTTCTACATCCAACAACTGTGTGAAGTACTTTTTAGCTGCTTCGGTATTACTAACCATATTTGCAGTATATCCAGCATTGAATACTATAGAAGTATCATTTGGATCCAAATCGGCTGCCAAAGAGAAAAACTCATGAGAAAGCTCCATGTCTTCTTCTTCATATTTAGCGATTGCTTTGTTAAAAGCTGCATTTTTCAACCTATACACACCTTCTCCTTGGAAATTAGGGGGCATATCAGGCAAAACTTCTTTAAACAAATCCTTACTCACTTTTGAAGTTGAGTCAGCATTCTCCATTTCAAAGGTCTTGATAAAACTCTGTTGAGCTTCACGACCCATAGCTACTGTTGTCTCCGTATTGGATGAATCTACCTCAAACATCTGTGTTTCTATTTTACCTTTGATAAAATAGGTGTCAGATTGTGCTCCAGTTTCTTCATCCGTAATTGCGGATTTGATTTCGGTATAGGCTTCTTCGAGGTTTCCTCTACTAAAGTTTTTCTCAGCAGATTTAACTACCTTTTTTTGGCCAAAGGCAACAGTTGAGGCGATGCCCACCAAAGCCAACGATAAAATTAACTTTTTCATGTTACTAGTGTGGTTCTTTATTGGTTTCAATTACTATTCGTTTATAGGATTATCTTCATTGTCCTCAGTCTGATCAGTATCAGGTTCGTTAGGCGTTTCTGTATCGTCAGGCGCTTCAGTTTCGTTAAGATTTTCTGAATCTTCAGTAACATCTACTGCTTCATCCTCTTCCAGGTTTTCGATTTTTTCTACAGAAGAAATTTCATCAGTTTCATTAAGTCGGATTAACCTAACACCCTGAGTAGCTCTTCCCATTACTCTAATCCCTTTTGCTGGAGTCCTGATAGTAATACCTGATCGATTTATTATCATTAAATCATCTGTATCTACCACTTCTTTTATAGCTACTAATCCACCGGTTTTCTCAGTGATATTCATTGCTTTAACTCCTTTTCCACCCCTATTGGTGATCCTGTATTCAGACAAAAATGAACGTTTACCATAGCCTTTGTCTGTTACGACAAGTAAGGTGGCGTCTTCTCTCTGAACACAAACCATGCCAATTACGTGATTTTCCTCTCCTCCCAGGTTAATGGCTTTCACCCCTGTGGCTGTTCGACCCATTGGCCTAACAGTGGACTCATGGAAGTGAACGGCTCTTCCAGAACTTGATGCGATAACGACGTTCGCATCGCCATTGGTCAACTCTACGTTTAACAGCTGGTCATCTTCCCTAATATTCAAGGCAATGATACCATTTGTTCTTGGCCTGGAGTATTGTTCTAAGGTGGTTTTCTTGATGATACCTTTTTTAGTAATCATCACGATATTGTTATTATTGATATAATCAATATCGGTCAAATCTTTAACCTGTATAATAGACCTAATACTGTCCGTACTCTCAATATTGATAAGGTTCTGGATAGGTCTACCTTTAGATGTTTTACTGCCTTCTGGTATTGCATAAGTTTTGAGCCAGAAAAGTTTACCCTGATCTGTGAATATCAATAGGTAATTGTGGGTCAAAGCAGTAAACAGATAGACGGTATAATCATCTTCTTTGGTGCTTACTCCTCTGGATCCTACTCCTCCTCTACTTTGAGATTTATACTCTGTGAGGACGGTTCTTTTAATGTATCCTTGATTGGAAACGGTAATTACCACTTCCTCATTAGGAATCATGTCCTCATAGTTGAAGTCTTCTGCATTGTGTTCAATGGCAGTTCTTCTCTCGTCGTTGTAACGGGTTTTTATTTCTAGCAATTCATCTTTGATGATCTGCATTCTTCTTTCCTTATTGGCAAGGATATCTTTCAACTCCTCAATAAGTTTCATCAACTCATCGTATTCAAGCTGGATTTTAGCCCTTTCCATGCCAGTAAGACGTTGTAGCCTCATGTCTAGGATTGCGCGCGCTTGAATTTCGGTAAGATCAAATTTTTCCATCAAACCATTTCTGGCTGTTTCAGGGTCTTTTGAATCTCTGATCAACTGGATAACAGCATCAATATTATCCAAGGCAACCAAATAGCCTTCCAGGATATGTGCTCTTTTTTCGGCCTCCTTTAATTCATACTCTGTTCTCCTGACAACTACTTCATGCCTATGGTTTACATAGTGCAGAATAAGCTCTTTCAGGTTTAGTGTAAATGGTCTGCCTTTTACCAAGGCGACATTGTTCACACTAAAGGAAGTTTGAAGCTGTGTATGCTTGTAGAGGTTATTAAGGACAACGCTTGGCATGGCATCTTTCTTGAGCTCATACACTATGCGCATTCCTTGTCTATCCGACTCATCTCTAATGGCAGAAATACCATCAATTTTCTTCTCATTGATTAGCTGAGCTGTTTTCTCAACCATCGAAGCTTTATTGACCTGGTAAGGGATTTCATGGATGATAATCATCTCCTTACCCGAAGCTTTGGTTTCTACTGAAGCCTTGCCTCTTAGAATTACCCTACCTCTACCAGTTTCGAATGCTGCTTTCACACCATTGTACCCATAAATGATCCCCCCAGTAGGGAAATCAGGCGCAATAATGTGCTCCATTAATTCAGGAACAGTAATGTCATTGTTGTCTATATAGGCAAAAATTCCATCAATTACTTCTCCTAAATTGTGAGGCGCCATATTAGTGGCCATACCAACTGCTATACCAGAGGCTCCATTTAGTAATAAGGCCGGAATTTTGGCCGGTAATACTATGGGTTCCTTTAAGGTGTCATCAAAATTTAATTGAAAGTCTACAGTTTCCTTGTTAATATCGGTCAGCAGTTCTTCAGCAATCCTTCTCAATCTTGCCTCTGTGTACCTCATGGCCGCAGGGTTGTCACCATCAATGGACCCGAAGTTTCCTTGAGGATCTACTAATGGATACCGCAATGACCATGGTTGGGCCATTCTAACCAAAGATTCATAAACAGCCGAATCACCATGTGGATGGTATTTACCCAAAACTTCACCGACAATTCTGGCAGATTTTTTATAAGGCTTGTTGTGGGAAACCCCCAACTCCTGCATTCCATAAAGGATTCTGCGATGTACTGGCTTTAAACCGTCTCTTACATCCGGTAAAGCCCGGGAAACAATTACCGACATCGAATAATCGATGTAGGCGCCGCGCATTTCGTCCTCAATATTAATCGGAATGATGTTCTCGTTTTCTCCTTGAGCCATATTTAATTTTTCTCGCTTATAACCTGCAAGATAGCAAAAAGTAAAGGTTTAGAAAAATATTATATTTCTTACAATTCAATAATTCGGTATCCTTTTTATATTCATGGAGTTAATTTTCCATTTTACAGGAATTAATTTGGAATATAACCATGTAAAACCCCCAAATCAGTTGCCATACCACTGACCTACTTTTCTATTCTGCCTTTTCCAAATGGAGCTCCCTCTGTACTCAACACCATTGTGAAGATGCTTCATAACTACCTTACAACCTGCTACTTTACATCTTTTGGATCCTGGAAGACTCATGGAAACACCTACCTGTAAAGTATAAATTGATTGTTTAAGCGACTGAATTTCCATCGGATCGGTCATATTATATTCATAAGGCCTGAATTCTGCCGCAGGTTTTATAAAAACTTTCGAATATTCTGATAAATCTCTCTCAAATCTAAGTCCTACTCCATAATATCCTGAACTGGCAGTAAGTCGAGGATCAAGAGATTTCTTTAACTTCATGGATCCAAACTCCCCTTCAGCAATTATTCGCCATGGATAAAATTGTCTTGCTCTTTGTTTGAGTTGGTTTTGCATGGAGATATTACCCTCGGAATACTTCCTATACTGCCACCTCAGAAATGCACCTCGCTTTTTAGCGTCCCAAAGAATCAAGCCTACTGTGCCATAGAATTTATCATAAGTATACTGCTCTTCTTCTAGGGTAAAAGTATTTCCTGCGCCATTGAATTCATCAAAACTTCCCCATTCTCTACCATACCCAGCACCTACAACAAGCATGTCAAATAAATTAAGGCGAACCCCAAGGTTTAAAGGATAGGCGAAATTATTATTTCTAAATGAAATGGTATCCTCAATTGTTAGCTCCGCTGGCTCCATGGTGGACAAATCCGTGATAGGATAATTTTCAGGCATTTCACTGTTAAAAATAAGTCGGTTCTCATGATAACCTGCTCCTGTAGACAATTCAAAAGAAAAGTTACTGACTGCATTTCTAAATGCATTGCCCACCTCGCTTTCGCTTTTTTTGCTTTTAATTTTCCTGTCTATACCAAAAATATCCTCCTGTGCTTTACTTTGAAAAGTTACCGTAGCAAGTAAAACTACCATGAGGCTAGTCAAAGAAATCAATCGCTTATTCAATTCCATAGTTATAAATGGTCTTTAATTTACTAACGCAATAAAACAAAAAAACCCTCAAAAATTGAGGGTTTTTTTTCTTAACGCTTAAGAAATCGTTTATTAACTCTCGTCAGAAGTACTTTCTTCTTCAGCTGGAGTTCTTTTTTCTTTTAATTCAGCCATTAAACTATCCACTTTTTCTTTAACCTCAGGATTTGCTTTCATTGCCTTGTTTACTTTATTGTAAGTTGCAATTCCTAAAACGTCATCGTTTTTAATCAGGCCAATTTTCAATTCTCTAACTTCTGTGCTTAAGGAACCCATAAATTCCAAAATTGCTTCATAAGCTACTTTCTCCTCGTCGGTGATTTCAATTTCGGCAAGCTTTGCCTCATCTTCCCATGCACCTTTTATATCGTTATAACGGCCAGCTCCATCTATGACTTCGTTTTCCTTAATCATACTGATTAACTCAACATTTTTTTGCTCATAAAAGGCCATTACAGAGTCTTCCATTGCAGCAAATTTTGCAATTTCTTCATCCGTAATTTCTTCTACAGCTTCATCTTGTGCTTGCGCATTAAAACCTATTAAACCACAGAATAAAAAGGCCAATCCTAATAATTTCTTCATAATTTTTCTTAATTTATTAAATGCTATCTACCCTCGAATTAAATCAGAATCAACCAATTTAACAAACAATGAACCAAAAAACATGTTAAAAATTCATGGAAAAGAGGTTAATATTGAATTTAAACAATAAATTTAAGCTTATTAATTGTTTCCGTAGGATTTTCTGAGGAAAATACAAAGTTCCCAGCAACCAGAACATTTGCACCGGCATCCAACAGCTTTTTAGCGTTAGATAAGCTCACTCCCCCATCAATTTCTATTTTTGCATGAGATCCTGTTTCTACAATTAATTGACTTAAAGCCTGTATCTTTTTATAGGTGTTTTCTATAAATTCTTGTCCTCCAAAACCAGGGTTTACGGACATGATTAGGACGGTATCTACCTCTCTAATAATATCTTGCAAACTCCTAACAGGTGTATGCGGATTGAGTGCTACTCCAGCTTTACAATCCATTGCTTTGATGGCCTGGATCGTACGATGTAGATGTGGGCAAGCTTCAATGTGTACTGTGATTTGAGCAGCACCAGCTTTGTGAAATGCCTCAAGGTACTTGTCAGGCTCTACAATCATTAAATGAACGTCCAAAGGCTTTTTTGCATGCCTATTTACAGCCTCTACTACAGGTAATCCAAAAGAAATATTTGGAACAAATACACCATCCATAATGTCGACATGGATAAGATCTGCAACAGAATTATTAATCATTTCTACTTCCTTCTGAAGGTTAGCAAAATCGGCTGCCAATATTGAGGGCGCTATCAAAGGATTCATAAGGAATGGGATTTAGGTTAAAATAATAATCGATTAATATACAAAAAAGGGAATTTTAAGGTCAATTCCTTATTTCTTCCACAACTTCACCTTTGAGGCTGTGGAATCATCTTGTAATTCAACCAGATATATTCCAGGATTCAATAATTTCATGCTTACATTATAGGGGAAATTTTTTCCCATTCTCTCCAGATCATGTTCACTGATCACCTTGCCATCGCTGGAATACAGCTTCATCGTACAATCAGTGCTGCTTCCGAACTCAATAAGCAATTGATCTGCCACCAAAGGGTTAGGATAGATTCTCGTGGCAGTAGCTTTTTCGGGATCCATTACAGGAAAAAGTTCACCAAACATGGCCCTTGTGAAATCAGGAATGCCATAACCAAGTTCATTATCAGGCTCGGAGTATTGTGAACCACTTAGGATTAGCTGGTCTCTTAATTCTTTGCTTGTCCAATCAGGATTTGCTTCCCTCAGGCCTACTGCCAGTGCAGCGACTTGTGGAGCAGAAAAAGAAGTACCACTGGCAGTACTGGTGCTCCCTACCTGTCGCCAAAGGGTTACCCCGCTACCATAAGCCACAAGTTCAGGTTTTATTCTATCATCAGCACTTGGACCAATAGAGCTGAATCCTGCTTTTTCAAAACTACTATTTATCGCACCCACGGCAATTATTCCTTTCGCATCTGCTGGGGCGGTGATTGTTTTCCAGCTAATATTCCCTTCATTGCCAGCACTGCTGATCACAAGTATTCCTTTCTCAGCAGCCATATTGGCTCCTTTGGTAATAACTGCGGTTTCTCCATCCAGGTCTTCCGTGGAGTAATTCATTTCGGCATCGTCGAAAAAATTGTACCCAAGAGAGCTATTGATCACATCCACCCCAAGGCTGTCTGCAAATTCTGCAGCCCTGACCCAATTGTATTCTTCGATTCTATATTCAGAATCTACATCCTCTGTGATGCACAAAATATAATTGGCTCCATAAGCTCCTGCGATAAGGTTTTCAGGATCATAAGCAGCCATTAAGGACAAAGTACCTGTCCCATGGGTATCTGCCCTAAATACTGTAGTAGAGCCTGCCAAAACCAGGTCTTTAGTGGCTGCAATCTTATTCCCATCAAACAAATGATCAAAGGCTGGAATATTATCCACATTCAAAAATCCGGCATCAAAAATTGCTACCAATACCCCTTCACCTGTATATCCAGCATTGTGCATGTCAGAAATGCCTAAAATACTGTTTTGAAAATCGAAATTGGAGACTTCCACAGCCTTCTTAAGCCGCTTTTTCTTTTTTTAACCTTGTAACTCTGGGTGCTACTTTCCAATTGGCTTGGCCCACCTTTGGCAATTAAAATTACTTCGCTAACAAAATCCAATGCTGCGATATTATCAATTTCCTCCGATGAGGCATTTACTATGGAGGCATTTAACCATTTGGTATGAAAAATAAAGTCATCTACATAAGGCCTTAAGGATTCAACGTACTTATTAGACACAGGTAAGTCAGTACTATCCAATAAAACCTTGTCTCTATCCCTTCGAAGCAATGTTTTTTGAGTCAACCAGGTTTCAGGATGTTCGAGACTGTAAGAGCTATCTGGTTTATATTTATAATGTACTGCATACCGGTCCTGGGCAATTACATTGAAAGTAATTAAACAGAAAACAAAAGCTAACGCTACACTATAATTTACCATAATTTATAAGCCTCAAATGTGTAAAACGGCCTTCCTGAATAATTTGTTCGCCTAAACAATCATTTCTAGAGCAATACTGGAATACTTCATAGTAACTTTCAACCAAACCAATACTATTTGCAAACACGGCATACCTGTTGTCTCTGATGGTGATTAAATCATCTTCTTCACTAACTCTAACCTTAACAGCATCAGGAAAGGCAAATTCATTCAATATATAAGACCCCGTACTTTCAATAAAGTAACTTTCGGGCAGGTTATTGTTCAGGGCATTTCCATTCCAACTGAAATCCACTGCCAAAGGATAAACCAAAATGATTTCCTGAAGGTTATTGTATTGCTTAATAATTCGATTATTACTAAATGTGGCCGTATAGACCACTTCGTTTGTCCAGTCAGTTTTATTCAAAGATTTCTTACGATGAAACAGGTAAACCAGGTCCTTGTCTTCATTCAAATAAAAATCAGCGATCTCATCGCGGTAAAAATAACTTTCTGTTTCGAAGTCTTCCTCTCCATAATAGATCGTTTCGTCAACGCTGTAATCCCAAAAATTTCCTATTGCCAGTGGATAATAGGTAGAGGTAATCACTTCAGGATCCTCTTGCTCTTCTGTACAGCTACCCATAAAAATAAGGAGAGGTAGCAACCAATACCTTTTATTAAAAATTTTCATTTTCTATCTTTGAATTCAATTGAAAATTACGGAAATAATCGACTAAAATAAAATGGCTTTAAAAACTTTTGTAAAGATAAGTAATGTCAACAACTTAAGCGATGCACGCTACTGTTCTGGAATGTATGTTAACCTTATGGGTTTTTCCCTTGAAAAGAACAATGAGTATTACGTAACGCCAACAGCTTTTAAAGAAATTACAGATTGGTTATCCGGATTGGAATACGTTGCGGAATTCTCGGACAGTCATCCCGATACTATTTTAGAAACGATGGCGCAGTATGAAGGGTTCTCTTACATTCAAATTGCTGAAAGACTTCATCTCCCAATGCTTAAAAATACCAGTTACTCCTTAATCTTCAAATACACTTTAGAAAAACCCGAAGACTTAGAGGACTTATTGGACCTGGCGCCCACGCTAAAAGAAAACGACATAATACTAAACCTCGAATCTGACACCTCCATGGAAATTACAGAGGGAATTCAGGAAGAAATCAAAAAAATAGCAGCAAAATGTGATTTGCTACTTGGATTTGGCTTTGATGATAAAAACATTGACCAACTTCTGGATTCAATACCTCTAAAAGGTATCAGCATGAAGGCAGGACATGAAATTAAGCCTGGAATAAAAGATTTTGATGAATTGGCGGATATCCTGGAAGCCATTGAAGTAGAAGACTAGGCTTATTTAAAACCAAATTCTATGTATTTGATGGTCTCCCCTTTTTCCATAAACATTTTCTCATAACGCGTCATGATGCCATGATGGTCGTCTTTCCATTCTGATTGGTAAAAATCTCTGGTGTTTTTGAAAATGACGATATCGTCTCTATTCTCAAATAACTCAAAGGTATATTCATACAATCCAGTATTGTCCGTTTTGAAATGTACATGGCCCTTCGGGGTCATGATTTTTTATACCTTTCCAAAAACTTTGGAGAAGTAAGCCTTTTTCGCTCCTCCCTGTCCTTAGGCCTTGGGTCTGGAAAAGTTATCCAGAGCTCATCTATTTCACCCTCATCAAATGATTCCTCTATCAACTCTATTTGAGCTCTTAAAAAGGCTACATTTTGCAAGCCTTCAGCTATGGCAATGGTGCTGCCTTTCCAGATTCTTCCTCCTTTGATATCCACTCCAACAAAATTCTTATTGGGTTCAACCCTTGCTTGTCCTACGGTAAACTCCCCCCTGCCACAGGCCAATTCAACAACCATCGGTGCTTCATTTTGAAACTGATCCGCTTTCCAGTTACCTTTTATCTTTTCGAAACTTTCTTTTCCAGGCTGGATTACATTGGTGTTCTCTTCGATTTGTCGGAATCGCTCTAGTTTATTTCTTCCCATTTCTATAATTCATTTATTTCTGCAACAACAAAGGTACTTCCTCCAATAAAAATCAGATCCTCTGCACTTGCCCTTCTTTTAGCATCCGCTAATGCGGCATTTACTTCCGAAACCACTGTCCCATTCAAGCCAAAACCTGCTGCCAGGGTTTGTAGTGACTCGGCAGGCATTGAACGAGGTTGATCGGCCTCACAAAAAATGTAGATGGCCTCTTTGGGTAATTTTTCAAATACTTTTTGGTGGTCTTTGTCCTTCACCATCCCCAGCACCATGTACAGCTGTCGTTCCTGTTTCAAGGACATTAACTGCCCAACAATCTCTTGAATACCATCCATGTTATGACCTGTATCACAAATGGTTAAAGGATTTTCCTGTAATATTTGCCAACGTCCTTTAAGTCCGGTATTCTTGACAATATTGGCCAATCCTGCGGACACCTGTTTATCATCAATCTGAAGGCCCATTTCATTTAAAATACCTAGAGCGGATAATATACCTGGCAGGTTTTTGGCCTGATAACTACCCAATAGGTCCAATTGAACCTTTTGTAAACCTATAGAAGAACCAACAATGTCATAATCTATCCGTCTTTTTCCACTTGTATCCGTCGAGTATCCATTAAATTTTGCCTGGATCGATTTATCAGCAAATGTTAGGCTTGCCTTGTTTTCTAAGGCTTTATTTTGAAATACTTCGGTAGTTTCAGGTTGCGTTTGACCAATCACAACAGGCACATTTTCTTTGATTATTCCAGCCTTCTCAAAAGCAATTTTGTCGAGACTGTCTCCTAGAAATTGTTCATGATCAAATCCAATATTTGTAATGATACTCAGTATGGGATGAATAATATTGGTGCTATCAAACCTACCTCCCATGCCTGTTTCAACTATAGCATAATCTACTCCCATCCTGGCAAAATAATCAAAGGAAAGGGCGACGGTCATTTCAAAAAAACTTGGTTTTAATGCTAACAAAAAAGACTTATTGGCCTCTACAAAGCTTATTACCTCACTTTCAGGTATTTCTAGGCCATTTATTTTTATTCTTTCTCGAAAGGATTTGAGATGCGGTGAAGTATAAAGCCCTGTTTTAAAGCCTGCTTCTTGCAATACCGAAGCCAAGGAATGGGCTGTGCTGCCTTTACCATTGGTGCCTGCAATGTGAATGCTTTTAAACCTGGTTTGAGGATCCCCCAGGTGCGCGCAAAGTTTTAAAGTGTTGCTAAGGTCTTTTTTAAAAGCAGAAGCTCCTACACGTTGAAACATAGGAAGGGCCTGGAGCAAAAAGTCCAGGGAGGATTGATAGTTCATTGAGGTCAATTAATCTACTCGGATGATAAAGGTGATTTTACCTTTCGAATATTCAGCAATGGCGTTTCCACTTTGAGGCTTAAAGGTCAAACTTCTTACTACACTACGATAATAGTTCAATACCTCATTTGATACTGAATAGGTATCAGGAGTAGCTTGTACAATTTTACCCCCGGAATCTATCGTTATATTAAAAATAATTTGGCCATTCCTATTGGAAACCCTGTCTTGGATGTTTGGTCTAGAAGCAAAATCCCAACCAGCAAGGTCAAGGTTATACCCCCCACCGTCACCGGTATTGCCTTTACCTGATTGTAAAATTGACCTTCCGTCTATGGTTCCATTTGGATTGCCTTCATCACCTGCTTGCGTACTGTTACCCTGGCTGCTACCAGCTGAAGGTTTCTTGCCTGTTCCAGTGGTACCTCCAGCTCCAAATATAGCTCTGGGGTCTACGGTAGGCTGAGGTTTTTCTACCTTTTCAGGCTGAGGTTCTTTTTCAGGTTGACTCTTAACAGGAACTTCAGCTTTGGTAGTCGTCTCTTTAGGACTTTCTTTTTTCTCCACCACTTTCTTTTCAGCTTTCACAGGGCTAGGTGTTTTAGCTACTGCCTCAACCTTAGGTTGTGTCTTTTTTGGTTCTGCGGGTGCAGGATTAGCCTTCGGTGGTGTTACAGGTGTTACGGTCTCAGTAACCTGCGGCGCAGGATCACCTGGTGCCGCTGCCTCAGTAGTTTGTTCCTGACTAGGAGAAGGTGGTGTTTCTGTCTGCTTTGAATCCGAACCCATATCTGAAAATCCAAGGTTCAACTCCAACCCAAATTGAGACATGGGAGGAACCGGTTGTTTCCACACCATGACAAAATAGAGTCCAATCAAAAGCAATACATTAAAGACAAGCGTAATGATTAATGCTTTCCGATTATTTTCCGCTGTAGCTTTATCGTCTTCCCAAACTTCCATCTCTTACTTAAACGGTTGTGTTGCTATGGTCACATTGGCTCCAAGGCTGGCTGCATAGCCACCTATTTCCACCAAATATTCCACTGGCACTTCTTTATCGATATGCAAAACCACATATCCTTTATTATCCTTCAATAACGCTGTCAATGCATTTTTAATTTCATCTCTGGAGACTTGTTTATCATTGACTGCAAACCTGAGATCTTTTGTTACACTTACCGTTACCTCTTGCATAACGATATCTGAACTTTCACTAGAGGGTAAATTCACAGGAAGGCCAGATGGCGTTATAAATGAGGAGGTAAGCATAAAAAATATAAGCAATAGAAAGATAATATCAGTCATGGAAGACATGCTGAAACTAGCTTCTATTTTATTTTTTGACTGCAGTGCCATATTATTTTTTATCCTGTAAAAGGTCAATAAACTCGATCGTAGTGTATTCCATATTATGGATAAGCTTAGATACACGCGTTACCAGGTAGTTATAACCTAGATAAGCTACGATTCCTACCACCAAGCCTGTAGCTGTGGTAATCATGGCTTCGTAAATACCTGTGGAAAGAAGCTTTGGAGAGACCATTCCTTCCTCCTGGGCTACACCTATAAATGCACGAATCATACCTGCAACGGTTCCTAAAAAGCCAATCATAGGAGCCGCACCAGAAACTGTAGCCATTAAACTGAGGTTTTTCTCCAGTTTATAAATTTCAATTTTCCCTACATTTTCTATGGCCACTTCAATGTTTTTAAGTGGGCTACCAATTCTTTCCAATCCTTTAGAAATCATGTGTGCGACAGGCGTTTCTTCACCTTGACAAACCATTTTGGCTTGTTCTATATTGCCACTCTGTACCATCATTTTCACTTGGTCGATCATCCCTTTAGGCGTTTTAGAAGCCTTCTTAAGGGTGATAATACGCTCAATGAAAATAAATATGGCAAGGATAAAAAGTAAATAAAGGGGGATCATCATATAGCCACCCTTAATCATTAAATCCAACAGTCCAATATCATTGGAGCCTGCACTTTCCATAAGGGCAAGAGAATCTACAGCCTGAAGGCCATCATTAGTTGACAAAGTTTGTAGTAATATCATATTAGTATTTCAAAACCCATAAGTTTTCCTTGTAATCCTCTTGAACTTCCTCCATTGCTTCTAAAGCCAGATCTACATTCTCATATTGACCAATCGCCAATCTGTAATAATGGATCTTTCCATAGGGATGTATCAAAAACGTATTCTCTCCTTTTTTATTGAGTCTATTGGAATAATCTCTTGCAAGATCATCATCAATAAAGCTTGCCACTACTAAAAAGTATCTTGGAGCACTTTCCTGGGAGTTAATTTCCGAAAGTACAGGCAATTTTTCTTCTTCAACTACAGGTTCCTCAATCACCGCTTCCTCTTCAGGTGCTGCTGAAGATGGGACTTGTTCTGTTGATAACTCAGCCTTTTCTTTTTCCGGCGAAGTTCCCTGATTCAGCTGATCAAAGATCCCGAAATAATAAAGTCCAAAACCCAAACCGATTATAAACAAAAGAATAATTAAAAAGACCCCAAGGGTATTGTCCTTTTCCTTTTCTACTGGCGGATTATTTTTTGATTCAATACCAGGTTTTATACCTGCTGCACCTGAACCAGACTCAGAACCTTTGGCACCTTCCAATGGTGTTACATTGACCGGAGGCAGTCCAAAGTCCTCATCATTATCGGATTGGCTATTTTGATCCTTGGAATTTTTATCAGACATCTTAAAAATTGTTATTTTAATCCACTAAGCTAAAGTAAAACCAGCAAATCGCCAATATTGACACGAAAAATTCCGCTATTCCAAATATTATAATTTTAAGACGATAGCCTCTTTTCTCCTAAGAAATTTAACTTCTCTTAAAATTTGAAACTTACCCCACCGATTAATTGAATTGCTCGAACTGGATAGTTATTAAAGCGCTGGTATTTTTGATTGAGCAAATTGTTGCCATACGCAAAAGCAGAAATCCTATTGGTAATGGCATAGTCTGCTCCTATTTGAAGGTCAACTATAGTCCCAAGTTTTCTTTGGCTTGATGAAGCGAGGTTTAGCGCCTCAATTCCCCCCATGGCATTAAGGTTCGCATGAATCAACCACTTCTCATCGGGAGTAAAAGTATTGTTTAGTTTTGCTTCCCATTCAGGTCGGTGCCATGCTGCTTCAATTTCATCCAATGTGTATTGGTAAAAATGCGCCGAGGCATCCAATTGGTACCAATCATCAAATACATAATCCAGGGAAGCATGGTATTCTACAACTTTCGTATTGTTGTCATAAATAAGTTGAAATCTAGTGCTGTCCATTTCATTGTTGCCATAAAAATGCATGTTAGTAAAATCACCGTATTTAACACCTATTTTATAATTGGCCTGATCGTTGGCTTTGCCTGAAATCCCTGCATCAATCTGGAAATTTTGTATCGTATTTTTCAAATTTTCAGAAGGACCCAGAAATGGATTTTCTTTTATAAAATCATAATAAGTATTTCTAATAACATCTCCCTCATAGGAACCATAAATACCCAGTTCAGGTACTACATAATAGGACATTTTCAACAGCGGATAGACATGAAGTTCCGTTGATTTATTCGGTACGATATCGTTCTCCTGAATCACATTCGCCCCAACTTTTATCTTAAAAGCATCTTTTGCATATTGCACATAGGGCTGTAACTTAAAATAATTTCGCTCGATGTCATCGTAATAAATGTCACTTGGAGAGGTAAAAGCCAAAAGGGTATTAATCCCTCCTTTAAGGTAGTCATTGGCTCTAAACCCTGCATTTGCCCGGATAACTACTTCACTTTCTTTGGCCTCAAATCTATCGTTGAACAAGCGTAATGCTACATTTGCTTCATAATCAAATGGCTCTGTTCTATCCACTCTTCTTAATCCTGCCATGGCTTTAAGAGTGCCAAAAACTTGACGGATGGAATCCTGCATTACCAGATTCTCAGGATCTGGAGTATAGCCATAAAAATGATGCATGTCCCTCTCATAGCCTATTTTACCAAATACTTCAAAATCATCTTTATAAAGACTACCATTTAGCAAAACAGCAGTATGATCTTCTGCTGAATTTTCGCCATCTACAGGTCCTGTATAAAAACCCTGGTGTTTTAAATGAGCACCAAAGGTATAATCATCGTTGTCAAGGTAGTGGTAATCTGCCTGAATCAACGGGGAAGAATAATTGCCATAGCCTAGTTTTACTATTGCCTGCGTTTGGTCATTTTCAAGTTTTGGAAAAGACTTTGCATAAGGCTGAAATTTCAGTTCAACAGGAGCCAGTGTTGCGGCGAAGTTTTTTACCTGGTAATTGTAATTTATCGAGGTAGAAACCGGTGGCAAAGCTGGGCTCTTTTCAAATACCCTCGATTGCCTAGGTAGACTCAAAACCCTATCCTTCCGAATAATAAATTCCGTATCTCTAATTTCTCCTCTTTGTGGTACTGATGTCTCTTGAGAAATTGCCTGGGTAATCCCTGCAATTACCATCAGCCCAGTTAATAAATAATTTATTCGTTTCATTAATTGGCTATGTTGATGGTTTTCAATAAAGTTTCCGCTTCCTGTTTGACCGTGTCATCCGAAGCATTTTCAATGATGGACTCTAATGTAGCTTTCGCCTGAAATTTTTCATCCAAGGAAATGTAATTCTGAGCAAGCACTATAAACTGCTTTCCATACCAATAAGCATACTGGGTAAATGGCTGGGAGTTGTCAAATATCAACTGATTGGAAAGTGCAAATTCTCCTTTCTGATGATGCAGAAGGGCAATTTTATACAACGCTTCTGCACCTTGCTCGGTTTTATGATTTTCCATAAGTTGCTTGTAAACCGCCAAAGCCTGGTCTATTGCATTCGTACTTTCCAGCGATTTTGCCTTAATCAGTAATGCATTAGGTTCTGAATCTATGGTAATACTTCCAAGTGAGAGAATCTTATCAGCACTTGAAATTGCTTTATTATAGGCTTTCGTTTTAAAATAAGACTGCATCAGCCCAAAAGTTGCCTCATACTCTTCGGCTTTACTCCTTGCATTATCAGCAGTAAATTGATAATAAGGAATGGCTTTGGAAAAATTGCCATTTTCATATTCAATTTGCCCTATTTTATGAAACACCCTACTTTTGAGGTTGTTGTCATTGGTCTTCTCAATTTCATAATAGATCGCCAATGCCTTGGTTTTATCTCCCATTCGAAAATAAGCATCTCCTAAATAGTACTTGGCTTCTGGCACCTGGGCTGAGTTAGGATAATTTCTAATGAAATTTTGTAATGCCGTGATGGCTTCCTTATGAGATTGATTGAAGACAAGGCTTTTTGCCGCTTCAAATTCTACGTTTTGAAGGTTGTTATTGCTTGGATTGGATTTCCGATATCCAGACAGGTAAGTAGAAAACTCTTGTGACCTGCCTTCTAAAGACAAACTTTCCTGTAATCCTACCAAAGCAGTTTCACCATTTTCAGCATTGGGGTATTTATTCAGTATCATTTTATAATCTTCAATGGCAGCGTTATAATCTTTTAAAGAATAATTGGCCACTGCTCTACCCTCTAAGGCAAAAGGTATAAAAGGACTGTTAGGCTTAGTGTTTATGAGCACTGAAAAGACATCTCTTCCTTGTCCGTAATTAAGTTCTTCCATGTGAATTTGCGCTTTTTGGTACAGCACATCTTCTATATACAAACTATTTGGATAGTTGTTAATCACTTGATCAAATTGCCTTATCGCTTCGCTGTTATTTCTTTGGAAATTGGCTACTACTCCACCTCTGAAGTACGCGTAATCACTGTATTGATTACTTTCCGCTACCGCACGCCTAAAGACATTGGCCGCATCAGTAAATCTCTTTTGAACATAATAGGTATCACCAAGTCTGATAAAGGCATCATCATAATGTTGCTTGTCACTGCTACTTTTAAGTTTATCAGTATAGGTTTTAAACTGTCTTTCTGCCTTTTCATACTGACCTTCATTGAAATAGGCGTAACCTAAGCCAAAATGAGTACCTATCAAACTTGAATCCATTGATGGTGGATTCATGCTGATTAGTTTCTCATAAGCTTGAATGGCTGCTGCTGGTCTATTATTGGCTGCATTGGCTTCACCTTTCCAGTATTGCGCTTGGTATTGAAGTGATTTGTCTATGGGATATTGTAGGGATTTGTCCAGAAGTTGTAAAGTTCCTGTCAGGTTATTGTCCCTGTAATAGGTCATGGCCTGGTAAAAGGTAACCTTCTGATAAGCAGATTTTATCCTATCCGATTTATTATTCATTTTCTCCATGTGGCTTATTGCACGGAGATAATTATTGGTATTGACCAAAGCATCACTGAGTAAATTTTCTGCAGCAACTTTTTGGCTTCCCTGTGGGTATTCATTGAGGTAATTGTCCAAAGCGGTTATCGCTTCTTGAAATTTGCCCAATTCCAAACTAACTTTTGCATAGTTGAACAAGGCCTCTTCTTTAATTTCAGGCCTGAAGTCCATCTTATAGGCGGCGTTAAAGCTATTGGCAGCAAATGGTAAATTCTTCTGCTGTATATAAGCATATCCTAAAAAGTAACTTGCCAAATGTCCTAACTCATCGTTGACTAAAGCTACCTCTTTAAAAAACTGGCTTGCTTCAGCAAATTGCTGGTTCTCATAATGAGATACACCGGCTTTGTATTGTTGGTCTCTTGAAAGTTTGCCTTTCTTAGCCGTGTAGAAAGCCATGTAATGAAGTGCTGCCTGACTGTAGTTATTTTTATCATAGTAAGCTTCCGCCAACAGTAAATGAATTTGTTCGCTGTTCTCTAGGTTCTTTTTGTTGATTATTGGCGCGGCATAATCAATCAAAGTATCTAGTTTTTGTTGCCTGTAATAAATGCCGGCCAACATATAAGGAACTTTCAGGTTGTACTCACTTGATTTCTCTGCTTCTTTGAAATCCTTAGCTGCAGACTCGAAATCTTCTTGTTCGAAAGAACTAAAGCCTGAATAGAAATAAGCACTTGCTAAATAAGGACTGCGAAAGGTCTTTGCCCTTTCGAAATAACTTTTCGCCTGGGTATAGTTTTTCAACTGAAAATAGCTGTAACCCATTTTAAAAAACAGTTCCGGATGCCGTTCAGTAGAGAGCGGAACATTGCGGAGCAAGTCATAATTGTTGATCGCTTTTTTGTAATTTTTATTGACAAAATAATGGTTGCCTAAAAACCAAGCTGCTTCATTTCTAAGAGATTCATTTGGATGGTCAAGAATAAACGCATCCATCAAGGAAGTCCCTTCGGGAAATTCTCCTCTAAGGGAGGACAAGGCCTTGTAATAGGCAACAGCTACCGATCGACTGTTGTCCTCAATTCCTGGAAGCATAGACAGCCTTTCAAATGCTTCTCTGGAGGAGGAAAACTGGTCTTTTTGATAAAGTTCAAGAGCATCCTGAAACTTTGCTTCCAAGCTGGTTTGATGTATACTGGACTGGGAATATACCTGACTGAAAATTAGTAGGGATAAACCATAAAATAGAAATGTTTTATTCATTCTCAATTTGCGCTCAATGAAGAATTTTAAAAATAAGTTCTTTTAATGTCTGACTGTCTTCCATAGAATTTGTAGCAATTACTCCTTTGGAACGTAAATCTGCTTCTCTAAGATATCCAATCACATCAATAATCTTGCCTAAAGAATAATTTTTGCAGCAATGGTATATTCTTTCACAAAATAAGGATTGACTTTTATCACTGAAGCCAGTTCTCGTTCTCCTAAGTTTTTATTGGCTTTTACCAACAACAGGCGAGAGAAGTGCATGAATAACAGCGATAAAATTGGAATTAAAGGGTGGGCCTTGGTATTTTGTCCAAAGTAATTTATGATGGTATTTGCCTTTAAAATGTCCTTATAACTTAAAGCTTTGGTCAACTCAAAATTATTGAAGTCTTTGCTAATACCTATATACTGCTGTATATGGCCTGAATTAATCTTTTCCGGTTCATTAAAATTAATGACCATCTTATCAATTTCATTTGTCAGCACCTCCATATTATTACCAATAGATTCGGCCAGGATCTGACAGGCTTTGGTTTCTATGGTATGCCCTTTCGATTTCACATATTGTTCAATATATGGGGCCAACTTGTATTCAGGAACTTTGTCTGACTTAACCAGAATGGCCTTTTTATCCAATTCCTTGGCAAGGGCTTTCCGCCCATCCAGTACTTTGTATTTATAGGCAAAAACCAAAATAGTACTTGGAAGCGGATTTTTGATGTAAGCAATTAATTGCTGATCCCCTATTTCCTTTCCAAGTTCAAAAATATTTTGGGCTTCCTTTACAATGACAACTTGCCTATCCGACATCATAGGAAAGCGCTTTGCATTGGTGAGAATTGATGCCATTGTAGCATCTTTACCATACATTATCGTTTGATTAAAACTACGATCTTGTGGAGCCAATGCATTGTTTTCAATAAAATCCGTAATTTTATCAATAAAATAAGGCTCTTCACCCTGAAGGAAATAAATAGGGGCAAATTTATTTCCTTCCAGATCTTTTAAAATACTTTCCGGTTTACTCGGCATACCTGGTTTAAAAATGAAACTAAAACAGGTCAAAGATAAAAAGAAATAAGGATTATTAAGGCTAGAATGAAACAATACCTTTATTACTTTTGTATGTATAATGACACTAAAGCAAATTTAAGGTGGAAACTATAGAAACAGGCATCTCTTTCTACAAAGAGGGGAAATTTGACGAAGCATTGGCGGTATTTAATCGGCTAATCGTAAATGAAGGAAAGCTTCCTGCTTACCTTCACTATCGTGCACGCATACAATCCAGGCTTGGTGCTTTGGAAGACGCATTAACTGATTTTGATTCTTTGCTAGAATTAGATACTTATAACACCACTTATATTTCTGACAAGGCTGTGGTACTGCACCTTCTTGAGCGCAATCACGAAGCAAATGAGGCATTTGACCAGGCTTTAAACCTTGATCCAAATAATCCCTACCGGTATTCAAGCAGGGCCTACTTCAGGGACAGAATCGGTGATTTGAAGGGAGCAATAGAAGATTATGAAAGGGCAATAGCACTTGATCCGGAAGATGCTGTGGCACACAATAATAAAGGAATAGTAGAGGAAAAACTTGGCTATCAAAAGCAGTCCAAACAAAGTTTTTCTGAGGCAGACAGAATTACCGGATACAAAGCGCCTAAGGGAAATGAAAACCCTTTGCCCAAAATCGATACTTTAAAACAAGAAGAAAGCCTTGATCCAAGTGATCAAAAGGATGCCATTAGCTTAAAAGGGTATTTTAAAACCTTGTCAGGTATCTTTACCAATAAAGATACCCGAGAAGAATTTATGGCTTTTATAAAGACTAAGTTTAAAGGTTCTTGATTACGTAAAGGGGTTTATTGATAAAATAGGACATCTTTTTGGAGAGGTTATTGGTAAAAAGTTTCTCAAACCAGGTTTTCTTTTTGCTAAGGGTAAATAAAATATTTCCCTTCGAAGTAATCAGATAATTTTCCAAACCCAAGGCTGCGTCATCCCGATAAGATTTTAAAACGTAATTGATTTTGTCATACTTAGCAAAGGGGGCCAACTCTTCCTTCAAACTTTGGTGTTGGGCTTTGTCTATAATATTGGATTTTGAACTTACGTGAACAATGTCAATTTCAGCGTCATAACACTTGGCTATTTTGACTATTTTTTGAATGGCCAACTTGTCCTCTTCCAGGTAATCCGTAGCGTAGACTAATTTTCTGGGTGGTTTAAAGAAAACTTTTCTAGGAATAATAAATACATCACAGCTGGACTCAAGCACAACATTACTTGACTTAGTGCCTATATAATTGTTTTTAAACTCATTGATTCCTTCAGTACCCATTATTATCAGGTCAATGTTATTTTCTTCTGAATAGTCAATGATCGTTTTCACGGTCTTTCCTTCTTTTATCAGAAAATTACAAGAAGCCAGGCCTTTTCCAAGACTTTCCTCCTGAACAGCTTTTACCAAGTTTGTAAGTTTATTTTTTGCAGCATCCAAACTGTCTTCCACGACTTTGGTGGGGAAAAGCTTTTGATAATCTTCTTTGTCAGGAACATGAAAGAGTGTTAATTCAGCACCCAGCTTTTCACCTAACCTCGCGGCATATTCGATGGCATTTAAAGCGCATTCAGAAAAGTCTGTGGGACAAAGAATGGTGTAATTTTTCATATCTAGAAAGTATAATTTAATATCCTTGATCTGTACTGACCTCATTAAGCAAAGGCCTTTGGTTAATGAGATTCCTGTAATTGGCGATAATTTGAGGCGCTGCTGCTTTATAATTGGTTATACTTGCAATGTGTGGGGTGACCATTATTTCCTCCTGTTCCCAAAAGGGGTGATTCTTTTCCAGGGGTTCCTTTCGGAAAACATCCAGCAAAGCACCTGAAACCTGCCCTGAATTAATAGCTGGAATCAAATCCTCTTCCACCAAGTGCATTCCCCTAGCAACATTTATAAGGTAAGTACCCTGTTTAAACTTTTTGAATAAAGTAGCATTCAGAAAACCCTCTGTTTTGGGAGTCAAAGGCAACAGACAGACCACTATATTGACCTGATCCAAAAATTCTTGTAATTCCTCGCCATGATAATACGGATACCTAAAGTCATTTTTTGGAGAATTGCCATAGCCATAACAAGGAAAACCCAGCGCATTCACCTTGTCCAACACATCACCACCTAACTCTCCTACTCCCATTACACCCACTGAAATAGGTATTTCTGGTTGTGTCATGTCCCATGTTTTAGACTTTTTATTTTCAAGGTAGCGTTTAAATTGCCTGTGGTAATTTAGAATGCCCATCACCACATAATTGGTCATGGAAAAGGTAAGTCGAGGATCTATAATGCGGGTAATGGGTATGTTTTCAGGAACATAATCTGACATGATATGGTCCACACCAGAGCCCATTGAGCAAATGAGTTTAAGGTTAGGAAACTCTTTGAGGATGTTTTTGGGGTGTTGCCACAATACAACCACTTCTACAAGCGCATTGTCTTGAATATCAGGGTAAATTTGAAGGTTAATGTCTGGTGCTAGTTCAAGAAAAATGCCTTTCCAGGCATTCAATTCCTTTTCAGATTTATTTGGCGCAACAATTGCTAAAGCCATGAAGAGAATTAGTTGATTTTGGATAGTTAATTTAAAATAGATAGCCTCTAGAATTCCTGAAAAAGAAACCTGGATAAATGTCTACCTATAAGCAACATAATTGACATCTATAATTATATACTGACAATTTTCTTATCTTTACATATGGGTGAATTACCGTTTAAAGGATATTATTACCCAACTGTAAGTATACTATACTCTTAGATGATTAACAACAATCTAATTATAAAATCCATGAAAACAAAGAACATTGTTTGCCTAATTGCACTTTTTGCATTTGTTCAAGTGAGTCTATTGGCACAAATTAAAATGCCTCAAGCAAGCCCAAATAGTCAAGTTTCTCAACAGGTTGGCCTTACCATGATCCATCTGGAGTATTCCAGACCGAGTATGAAAAACCGAAAGATCTTTGGGGAATTGGTGCCCTTTGGTAGTGTTTGGAGGACAGGTGCTAATAACCCTACAACCCTTTCTGTTGATACAGATATAAAGGTAAATGGACAATCTTTGAAAGCTGGAAAATACGCCATATATACTATACCTGAAAAGAGGTCATGGACCATAATCTTCTCCAAAAATACAGAATTGTGGGGCGCCATGGGATACGACGCATCTAATGACGCACTTAGATTAAACGTTCCAGTAAACAAGCTTAAAAAAGCTGTAGAATCAATGGAAATTAATTTTTCGAACCTGACAGATTCAGGTGCTCAACTTAATATCTCTTGGGACAAAACTACTGTAGGTTTCGGCATAGAAATGGAAGTTGATCGTGTGGTCATGCGCCAAATTAAGGAGTTACTGATAGATCAGGAGAGCAATGATGCAGGGTTACAGTTTCAAGCGGCCAACTACTATTATAACCAAGGAAAAGACCTCAACGCTGCTATTGAATGGGTTTCAAAATCCGTTGAAGCAGACCCTAAATATTATACCGTTCATTTAAAGGCTAAAATTCAAGCTGCTTTAGGAAATAAAAGTGAGGCCATTGCTACCGCGCAGGAATCAATGCAAATGGCAAAAGAAGAAGGTAATATGGATTATGTTGCCCTTAATCAACGATTGATAGATTCCATCAAATAATAAGGCCTTGAATCCCGTTCACTGTTGAATCTACTACCGGGAGACAAGTACATTAAATCGTTAATCGAACTAAAGATTTTGGGTGTATTGTTGCTATGAATCGGCAACAATACACCCAAATTTTTTAATAGGCTTTGGCTTCGAATCTAAGGCTATAATTTAAAGACTTGTTATTTTTCGAATTGTCATTTATACGAAATTCTATTTTTTTTATAACTGAGCTATCCCTTTACCCATTCTTTATTAGTTATTTAGTTTTTCTGGCTTAGGGATAAACAAGTTCAAAATAGCAGCAATCGCCATTACCAACAAACAGCCAATGGCATTGTACCATAAAAACCCTATATCAATGCTGATGTCTCCTATCGTTTTCCCGTTGAAATAATGAAGCGTAAGGATAAGCATTTCGGTAATGATGGCAGCGATAAATACTGCTCTCCCTCCTACCCATTTCATAAAAAAGGCAACCATAAAAATCCCTAATATACTCCCATAAAACAAAGAGCCTAAAAGATTTACGGCTTGAATAAGGTTTTCAAACAAGGTAGCGTAAGTAGCAAAAAGAATCGCAAATACGCCCCAAAGTACGGTAAACCACCTTGAGGATTTCATGTAGTGATGTGAGCTTTCCTTTTTATTGATGGACCTTCTATAGATATCAATAGTAGTAGTCGAAGAAAGGGCATTCAGTTCTGATGCTGTGGAAGACATGGCGGCACTAAAGATCACTGCGAAAAGCAATCCAATTACCCCTTGAGGAAGGTAATCCATCACAAAGCGCATAAATACATAATCTGTATCTCTGGTTTCTGCCAATGGATCATTTTTTACAATCAAATCCTTGACCTTGTCCCTTACTTCTTCTTGTGCTTTAGAATGCCCACTAATGGCGTCCGTGTATTGGTCAACAGCTGCTTGGTCTTCCTTTTCAATGGCTCCCAACAATCCATCGATGCTCTGCCCTTTACTTTCAAAGATATTGGTATACTCTTGTTCCAAATCATTGAATTCATCCAAATATTCACTTTGCTTTAATTTATCCAATTGAATGGTATTAAAGAAAACGGGAGGCTGAAAGAATTGGTAGAATACAAACACCATCACCCCAATAAAAAGGATGATAAATTGCATGGGTACCTTTAAAAAGCCATTCATCATAAGCCCCATTCTACTCTCCTTCAGTGTCTTTCCATTCAAATACCGCTGCACCTGCGATTGATCTGTTCCAAAATAGGAAAGGAATAGAAACAAAGCACCTGTAAATCCAGACCAAAAGTTATACCTATCAGACAAATCAAACTCAAAATTGACGATATTAAGCTTCTCCATTTTACCAGCCACATGCAAGGCTTCCGTGAAACTAACCGGTATCATTTGAATGACAATAATTCCAGCCAGGACCATGCCTCCCATCATTACAGTCATCTGGTGCTTTTGGGTCACAGAGACAGCTTTGGTACCACCAGAAACGGTATAAATCACCACAATACAACCTATAAAAATATTGGTAAAGGTTAGGTTCCAGCCCAAGAGCGTGGATAAGATTATGGAAGGAGCATAGATGGTAATACCTGCTGCTAAACCTCTCTGTACTAGGAATAGACTAGCGGTCAAAGTTCTTGTCTTCAAGTCAAATCGTTGTTCGAGGAATTCGTAGGCGGTATATACCTTAAGTTTATAGTAAATGGGTAGGAAAAACACGCAAATAAAGATCATGGCTACAGGTAAGCCAAAATAGAACTGAATAAAGCGCATGCCATCAGAATAGGCTTGCCCGGGTGTACTCAAAAAGGTAATAGCAGAGGCTTGGGTCGCCATTATTGATAAACCAATGGTAAGCCAATTCATGTCATTGCCACCACGGATATATTTGTCCATGTCCTTTGGCCCGTACGTTTTATAAATTCCATATCCTGCTATGAGCAGCAGGGTTCCAAATAGAATAGTCCAATCCAGATAACTCATGAAAAATATTTAGTTAACCAATACAAAGCGGCAATTATAACTCCCAAAACCACAATTTGAAGCCAATACAAACGGTTCCAGTTTTGATATTCCTTACTATTCTTCATTACCTTGTTCAATTAAATTGACAAATAGTTTGATCGCTCCCGGTACACCTGCAGGAAGCAACCGAAACCAGGAAATACCTGAATAAGTATAGGTGCCTTTCCCAAAATCGGTAATAAGTAAGCTTCCTTTGGAAGGGGATTCACCAGGATCCTGCATTAATAGTGGGGTTTGATAATGTTCATCCCAATTACCTGGGAAATACAAACCTCGCTCCTGTACCCAGCCTTCAAAGTCTAAAGGATCAATTTTATTGGGGCTGTTAAGGACAGGATGATTCTTAAGCAAAACCTGCACCTTAGAATTTTCTACAGTAACTCTGTCTCTGGACAAAGTCAATGGATAAGGCCCAAATTCGTTGCTCAAAAGTGAAGCACTCGTATTGTATTGAATGATAAGGTTGCCCCCATCTTTAACATACTCCATTAAAGCATCCCTGTTTGTGGCCAGCGCTTGATTAACATTAAATGCCCTGATTCCAGAAATGATGGTTGTGTATTTTGATAAATCTGATCCCAACTGAGCGTCTTCAATTATTTCCACTGAATACCCTAAATTTCTGAGAATTCCTGGAACATCATCCCCTGCTCCTTGAATATAACCAATGGTTTGATTGCTGACTTCCATGTTAAGCCTTATTAAATTAAACGTGGCGTCAGGGAAATAGGTAAGGTTGGGAATATGGGGGTACAGTATACGTTTGGTGTCTTTTTGAAATACCTCACCATTCGTAGTTTCATAGTAAATTTTATGGGAAGATTTTTCTTCACCATTTATGTTCTTCAACTCAATTTGATAATGGATGGTCTTATTCTTCTCATCAATAGATTTATCCTTTACTGTGAAATCTGAACCATTTAATCCTCCTATATGTAATTGGCCATCCTTTA
Organism: Cyclobacterium qasimii M12-11B; assembly: GCF_000427295.1. Lineage (GTDB taxonomy): Bacteria > Bacteroidota > Bacteroidia > Cytophagales > Cyclobacteriaceae > Cyclobacterium > Cyclobacterium qasimii. The sequence continues at coordinate 90,208 of NZ_ATNM01000193.1, forward strand.
TGTCATTACCAAACTTTACAAATACATCCAGGATTCCTGGCGTTTTATTCATTAAGAAAACATTGTTTTGCACTACTTCTACTGCAACTTCAGGAACTACTTTAAATGGCTGAACAATTTCGCCACTTACCCGATCATTGTAACGGTATTGAAGCGGTATGGCTAAATCAAATTGTTCCCCCTTTAAGGTAAAGGACAAAATACCTTCTATGGCTGGCGCATTGTAAGGCTTCCCAATCATCTCTTGATTTGTAACCGTATAAAGGTTGTCTTCAGGTTCATTTCTAAGCCAATAGGGCTGAGAATTTAAATGGTTCGATGGAATTTCAAAGGATACCTCTTTCACGATTGCCTGATTGTTTATCAAATTGGTTTTAAAGGAAAAAGTCTGGTCAAAAACGCTGAAAGATTGTAAGCTTACTTGGTTTTCTGTGACCTGATTGAGTATGATTTTACCCTTGATAGCACCCGAAGGATAATTCAATTCAGTGTCAGAAAGAAACAAGGCCTTCCACCCTATGGACTCCATTATCAATTGATTAACAAGTAATTGCTTGTCTTTGACCCATGGTAAGTTTTCTTGAACCTTATTTAACTCTTTCCTGATTTCAATCAACTGTCCGACATTATTAGCCGGTTCCACGAAATCAAAACTTTTAACCAAAGTCGCTATCTTTTGGGTAATGACTTTCCCGTTTGCCAATTGTTTCCACCTTTCTTCAATGTTCTCAAAAGGTGATTTGGTATAAGCCAATCCATCTACAAATTCAATAAAGTCTGTTCCTTCACCGATATCGGCTGTAGCCCCAAAACCCTGAGATTTGTGCATGGTACGACTATTGGCGGCTATTTGTGAATAGCTCATTCCCAGCAAAGGGTTAAATTTCCCTACCGGGAATTCATAATATTGCTTCCCAGGCTTTGGTTCATACACTCCCCCCCAGTTGTATGCATTCCAAAAAATCCTTTTGACAGCCCATGGCTCAACTTGGGTCAACTGTTCGGGAAAAACGGATGGGTCGCCAGAAACTTTAAAAGCTTCACCTGCAATTATAGCAGAGGTTGTATGGTGACCATGGGTAATTCCTGGTGTTGTATTGAATCGGGTAATGATGATGTCAGGTTGGAATTTTCGAATGACCCAAACCACATCGGATAAAAGCTTTTCACGATCCCAATTATTTAACGTTTCGTCTGGATTTTTACTGTAACCAAAATCAATCGCCCTGGAGAAAAACTGTCTACCTCCGTCTGTTTCTCTGGCTTTCAATAACTCTTGCGTCCGGATCATCCCTAGTTCTGTGCCCAGTTCCTTTCCTATAAGGTTTTGACCGCCATCCCCTCTGGTAAGTGAAAGGTAACCCACTTCAGCCATTTCCTCATTGCCCAGGTAAGCAATCAGCCTCGTATTTTCATCATCTGGATGCGCTGCTACATAAAGAATCCTTTTGGTTTCTTTAAGCTTTAAAAGGCCATGGTATATGGTAGCGCTACTTTGTGCCTTTAAGGAGCTTGTTAAAAAAATGCTGAATAGTATGAGTAAGCAGAGGCCTATGGATCGATGGTAGGCTAGCTTCGTGGATTTTGGTATCATAGTTAAAAGTAAGCATTGTGTTAGTTAACCTAAAACTAAATTATATTAATGGAAATATAGGCAGATCAGGCTAAGAAATTGGTTACTCCTATTGTGATATTGTGGAATAAAGTTTAAAATGCTACCTTATAGAGGTTTGTAAAACAAAAACCCACTATGGCCAAAAATAAAACTCACAAAGCTATACCAGGCAATCCTTCAACTTCCTATTCAAGCAAGCATCATTTAAACGACAGGTCCAATGGCTTGCCTTTAAAAGTGTTAACAGAATCAGATTGGGATTTCTGGATCCAAAACGGTTATGTGATCCTTCGCCAAGCTGTACCAAAAATTCTGACAGACAGGATGTCCAAGTTGTTATGGGAATTTGAAGAGAAAGATCCAGCCGACCTTTCTACCTGGTATGCCAGGCAATCCAATGAAATGGAAATGAAAGAACTTACCAATAGTGGAATGGTAGAGGTTTACAACCACCAGTACTTATGGGATATACGGCAATATCCAAAAGTCTACGAAGCTTTTTCAGACATCTGGGGAATGGAAAACCTATGGGTAACCATAGACCGGGCCAACCTAAACCTGCCTTCCAGGCCTGGGTTTGAGTTCAAGGGATTTATCCACTGGGATTACGATCCTGAGACCAATCCTCAAAATGTACAAGGACTTGTAGCTTTAAACAATCAAGATGATACAAATGTAGGTGGTTTTCAATGCATACCGGAACTTTACCGGAATTATGAAACCTGGAAAAAAGACCAGCCAAAAGACCGGGATCATTTTAAACCAGACACCAGTGGATTTGAGTTGACAAAAGTTAAGTTAATGGAAGGAGATTTGTTGATTTTTCAACAGCAAACTTCCTCATGGTATCAGGCCAAACCTCAGTGATAATAAAGTTAGGATGGCGCAATACATTTCAATGATGCCTGCAGAAGAGGACAATGAAGAGATGAGAAATTGGAGGATTTCTTCCTGGAAAAATAGAATTTCTCCAGAAGGCTATGCTTTTCCTGGAGACCCTAGAAAATGGGAACAAACCAAATACCCACAAGCGGAACTCAGCCCATTGGGTAAAAAATTATTGGGAGCTACTCCGTGGTAACTCCCAAATATTTTTACAATGACCACCAATAAGTGAATTTCAATGCCAGCGTTCTATTTTTAACATAGAATGGAGCAGGTATATAATTATCAGTGTAAACCAGGTAAAGGTCAGATGCAGGTTTAAATCTCCATTGGAACCTGGTATTAAGGTTAATATTGTCAATTTGTTCGTTGTACTGACCAAAGGCAGTAAAGAACAGGGTGTTGGTAAAGGTTACATCCACTCTTGGTCCTACAAGCCAGAATTTCGTATTGCCCCAAGGCTCTGGCAAATCTATTTTATTGTAATTACCTGTGATAGAAAGGCCTACATATGGTTGAAAGCGATAGCCCAACTCACCTGCAATATTAAAACGTTCACCATCAGCAAAGTACCCGCCGTATTGAGACGTTAGGGTATAGGTGAAAAGGCTTTGTGGCTTTGAAATGTATTCCATCCCAAAAGAATTCCATTGATGTTCTGTATAGGCATCAAGGGTAAACTGACTATAATTGGTAGGATCAAAAGGCCTTTGCAATACAATGTGGTTATAAGCATATTTTGCTGTCAATATACTTTGACTTCTAAACCTAAAGCCATAGGAAAGTTCTGTGATATTGTCTGTTTGTTCCATGTCCATGTCGTAAAACAGGGAAGTGTTGATCGTTGGCCCATGGTGAAGTATTAATTTACTTTTAGGGAAAAACAAATAGGAAGCGTTGGGATTGATTCTGTAGTAACCATTCCTAGGTACATAACCTACTTCGGCAAGGTAATTTGGCGCCACATACTCATGTTTCCATTCCCAAATCAAGTTACCACCCAGGTACCTGATATTGGCAGCATGTACCGCACTTTCATTTGATTTTAATGGACTAAAGGATTTAAGGAAGAAAGCCTTTCCTGCCCACTTGCCATTGGAGGAAGCAAGATTGTATTCCAAACCTGCGTTTCTATTGTAACTGGCAATAGGGTCTCCAGGATTATCTCCACCTGTAGGTAAAGCCCCGATATTGGTTCGGTTGACAAAAATTGCCCCGATATTTGATCTTTGTCCGATCCTTCTCTGGCCAGCCAAAACGGTGAAATTTTGACCAGGAGTATTTGTTTCTCCCACTTCACCTGTCTGCATGTTCATGGCACCAATTCGCCAATCCTTGTTGATTTTACCACTTAAACGTGCACCAAATTCAATGGGTGCATTTAGACCAATTCTTCTCGAAAAGAAAGGGCGGATCGTTTCATAACCAAAACTTGAAAACAAATCACCATTTTCAAGGAAGAACTGTCTACGTTCAGGATAAAACAATTCAAAGCGATCAAGATTGGTAATTTGTTGATCTACTTCCACCTGTGAGAAGTCAGGATTGACTGTCAAATCAAGGTTTAAAGAGGAACTAACTGCTATTTTAGCATCCACACCTACTCTATTCTGATAATCTGATGGCAATTCTCTGACATTGTCTTTTACCATGCCGCCCATCACATAAGGAATCACAGAAACATTCATGCCTGGTTCTGGTGGTGCTTCGTCCCATACCAAAATACCTGTATAGGCAAGAGAGGCAGAAGGAAACTGACGAGGAACGGGAGCCCAGGAGGATTTCTCTGTTGACCTAAGGTCATTACGACTGAAATTGATACCCCACTCCTTGATTCCTTTCTTATACCTTATGGATTTGAAGGGAATAGAGGCTTCAAAAATCCATTTATCAGAATAATTCTGAACTTTAGAAACCCATTTATTGTCCCAACTTAAATCTATGCTTCCTCCTCCATACATGATCCCATCCCACTGTGCTCCTGCAGCATTGGCACCAAAGGAAAAACCATTGGTCTGATCGTCAAAGGTATCCATGAAAAGCAAAAAGTTGTCATTTTTACCAAATGAGAAATCCCGACGTAAAGATTCTACGTAATAGGGATCATTTTCTCCATGGTAATTGATCACCAACAGATAAATTCGATCATCATCATAGGTCATCATTACATCTGTCTTCACCTCTGCATAACTGGTATCCATAGGGAGGATCATGTAAAAATCTTTGGCCACTTCAGCATCTGCCCAAGCCTGCTCGTCTACAACCCCATCTATTAAAACCGGAGAACTGGCTCTTTTTATATTTAACCTGTAAGCATCGTTAATTTTTTGCGCCATTCCGGGAATGGCAAAAAGGATGACTAATAATAAAATAAAACTTTTCCGCATGACAAAATTTCGCTTACCGCCAAAACTATAAAGGGAGCATTTGACCAGTAATAAATAAAATATTTAATATAAAAGCGCAATAATAACCTAAATAATACAAAAACTAGGCTTTGCAGCCTGTGTTTTTTTAAATTACACCTGATATTATACTGATAGCGAAATGGGCATATAAATGGTTAAGCTTTAGTAGTCTTTTGAATTACTTTACCTGTTTCTTTGTGTTTTAGGATAAGTTTCTCATCTCCATTGGGTAAAGTTTCCTTCTTGATTAAAAAATAATCCGCATCATGACTGGTGAAATTTTTCTTTTCATCCGGAGCCTCATCCCCTCTCCAATCCTCAATGATTATTGGTTCCCAAAGTTTGCTTTTGGCAGACAAAAAGGCTGCATCTAGAATGGCATTTACGATGTAACCATCATAAAACGTTTCCCTGGGTGCTGTACCTTTATCTATGGCTTCAAACATGTCTGTAAACATGTGTGGATAACCAAGTTCATGTGCTTCATCTCCCACAGGAAACAGCCATCCTGAATCTGATTCGGCCTTTTCAGCAATGTATTTGGCTCCTTTTCCTGTCGTAAACATGTCGAAACCTGTACGCAGAAAACTATTCAGCCAGATCGTGCCTTCAGTACCCATTACTTCATCTCTTAAATCCATTCCCCCTCTAAAAGTCCAACTGACTTCAAATTGACCAATGGCGCCATTTTCATACTTCACTAAGCCAATGGCATGGTCTTCAGCATCAATGGGATGCACTTGTGTATCTGCCCAGCACATTACCTCTACCGGACGAACAGCCTTGCCAATAAAATTTCTTCCTATTTCCACACAATGGCAACCAAGGTCTATAATGGCTCCCCCTCCTGATTGTTCCTTGTCCCAAAACCAATCACTATGAGGGCCAGGATGGGCTTCTCTGGATTTAGTCCACAATATTTTTCCCAGGCTTCCTGCATTTACACTTTCTACGGACTTCAAAAACTTAGGTGTATAACAAAGATCCTCTAAATAGCCGGCAAAAACCCCTGCTTTTTCAACAGCATCAAGCATTCTTTTGGCTTCATTGGCCGTTCTGCCAAGAGGTTTAGTACAAAGCACTGCTTTTCCCGCTTCCACACAGGCCATTACAGCCCCTTCATGCAAGTGATTTGGCAAGGAAATAATTACTATATCTACTTTTTCATTGTTGATGATCTCTTCCATCGATGAACCATAAATGTCCAATCCATAGTCCTCGGCAAATCTTTTGGCGTTTTCCTCATTTCTGGAATAAACACTAATTATCCTATCCAACCTTCTCTGGGCATGAAGCGTATCAGCATAAAAACGGGCAATAAACCCCGAACCAAGCATGGCAATATTCATAAGTATCTATTTTGGGTTAAATCATCAATAAAAGATAATGTAACTATTCAACATCTAATACAACAGTAAACCAATCGTATATTTACGGTAAATCACTAAATGTACAAAAATCAGTGCATAAAATTAACCCATTATGCAATCTTTATGTCTAATTTTGAAAGGCATTTAAAGGCCAATAGCAATGGTAAATTGATGGTATTTTGTTCAATAAAATGAGCAAGACTGTTCTATTAAAAATACACGTTTCCAATATTAATTAATGATTATTAACAACATTGAGAAATTCTTAGACTGGGTTATAGCAAGAAAGCTGGACTTGAACTATGATGTTTCAAGGCATAAACTTCGCATTTATGACCAGGAAGAAATAGTTGGAGACCTGTGGTTGCCTTTTTCTTTGTCCTATAATACCGAAACGAATGGAGTTGCCAAAGTTGAAAAGAACTGGATTGTTTTCTTGATCAGGTCAGGAACAGCTGCATTGGGATATTTTGAAGAAGGGACCAATACAGAGCACAAGGTCATTAGAGCCTATATGGTTAGAAAGAAGCAGGGAAAAAGTCAAATTAAATATTTGAAAACCAAAGGAAAATCCAGGGCTGGTTCAAGAGTTAGACTAGAAGCTTCAGAAAAGTTTTTCAACGATATTAATGAGAAACTTTCAGATTACCTCAACAAATACCCTGTAGATTATATTGCTTATTCCTGCTCCAAAACGCTTTGGCCCTACCTGTTTACAGAAGAAGGTAAACTGAAGAAAGATGATCCCAGGCTGTTTAAAGTACCGGCTCATATACAGGAGCCTGGTTATGGAAAATTGCTGGAGATCAATGATTTACTGCAAAGTCCGAATTTAATAATTGCTGAAAAAAATCCAGATTATTTTTCAGCATACAAAGACAAAGAACAACAAGCTCCTGAAGAAGATGACAATTGGTAGTATTCTGTAAACACCCTAAAAGCAATTAGTGCTTATTTAAGAAAAGTAAAATGGTAGCTACGGAAAAAAATTATCAATCTACTGTGTATATTTGCCCTCTAAGAAAATAGAATTATGCTTTACGATATTACAATTATTGGCGGTGGAATCGTTGGATTGGCCACTGGATTAAAGATAAAAGAGCAAAGACCTGAATTGAAAGTTGCCATTTTGGAAAAAGAACCAGAAGTGGCCAGCCACCAAACAGGAAACAACAGTGGTGTGATACACTCTGGATTGTACTATGCCCCTGGAAGTCTAAAAGCCAAAAATTGCATTGATGGATACCATCAATTGATTCGATTCTGTGAAGAAAATGACTTGCCATTTGAAATTACAGGCAAGGTGGTCGTTGCCACAAAAGAAGAACAATTGCCACAATTGAATCGCCTACTCGAAAGAGGTTTGCAAAATGGCCTTGAAGGCGTTCGTTCTATCTCGATGGAAGAATTAAAAGAGCTCGAACCACACTGTCATGGAGTTGGTGCATTGCACGTTCCTCAAACAGGAATCGTGGATTATAAGAAAGTTGCCTTGGCCTACGAGAAAAACTTTGTAGCCTTAGGAGGGGTTGTTTTATTCAATCATAAGGTACTGGATATTAAAGAGATAAACAACACCATCACTATTATTACTTCAAGTTCTGAAATCAGTACTAAGGTGGTTATCAATTGCGCAGGACTCTATGTAGATAAGGTGGCGGGTATGCTTGAAAAAGATCCTCTACCAATACGAATCATCCCATTTAGGGGAGAGTATTTTAAGATAAAAAAAGACAGGGAGTACCTGGTTAAAAACTTAATTTATCCTGTGCCAGACCCCAACTTCCCGTTCCTGGGCGTTCATTTTACAAGGATGCAAAAAGGAGGCGTAGAGGCTGGACCTAACGCAGTATTGGCCTTCAAAAAAGAAGGCTATAAAAAAACTGACTTTGACCTTAGAGAATTTTTGGATGCTGTTACCTGGCCGGGCTTACAAAAGGTAGCTGGTAAATACTGGAAAACTGGTTTAGGAGAATACAAAAGGTCATTTTCTAAGGCGGCATTTACGAAAGCCTTGCAAGAATTGATCCCCGAGATTGTGCCTTCCGATCTTGTATCAGGAGGAGCCGGTGTTCGGGCCCAGGCTTGTGACAGGGAAGGTGGATTATTGGATGACTTTGCTATTCAGGAAACTGCTAAAGCTGTGCATGTAATTAATGCGCCATCTCCTGCAGCCACCAGTGCACTGTCCATAGCGGATAAAATCAGTGAACTTGCTTTACAAAAAGTTTAAAGAATTAAAAGCCCTTATGGAATACACTTAAGCAAGAGCTAATTGAGCATTTACCATTGGTTTCAAAAAGAAAGAGGCCTTATTATTTCATTGCTTCCAAGGGAATCAAGAAACTTATCTATAATTCCTCACTTCACAAAGGACTGATTGTGTGCTTTCTTTAAATTCCACCAAATGTGCTTCCATGTTATTGGCAAAACCATTTTCTTCCAACATCTTCTTTCCGTTAGCCAAAATATTGGTAAGGCGTTTTAAACCAAACAGACCCAAAGTAGGCTTTATTTTATGCCTTGCTTGCTTGATGCATTCCAAGTCTTCCTCATCAACACCTTTGATATAAGCCCCCTCTAATTCTTCAATTGCAATCTCTATTGCATCCAACAATTGGTTTCGGAAATCCAAATCATCTTCTACCATTTCCTCGATCTTGTTAAAATCGATGTTAATAAAATTACCTTCCATAGCTGTTATTTAGTTGAAACCAATATAGGCAATAGTCATACTACTACGAAATGGAATCCTTACAAAAATTAGTCATTCATTGCTATCTCCTACTAAATACAAGGTTTACAGTGGTTTATTCTCCAAATTGATTGATTTCTATTCCGGTAATTGCATTGATCCCTTAGAAAAAATATAAAATCCTATTGCCCAGTTAAACTTGACGCATTTCCAGCCAAAAATCCTGTACTCCAGGCTGCTTGAAAATTATACCCTCCAGTGATACCATCAACATCAATGACCTCACCTGCAAAAAACAATCCTTTAACCAACTTGCTTTCCATTGTATTTGGGTCTATCTCATTAAGCGATACCCCACCAGCAGTAACAAACTCTTCCTTAAAGGTAGTTTTTCCTGAGATTTTTTAAGGAAAATCTGAATAAATTTTCAATTAATTTATTGATTTTTTTCTTATTTACTGCCTCCCACCTTAATTCTTGATCAATTTCAGCTTTCTCAGTAAGGAATTCCCACAGCCTACCCGGCAATCCGAAAAGAGGATTTGTGGAAATTTTCTTTAATGGATGCATTCCTTTATAACTTAACAGTTCTGCCCTTAGTCCATCTTCGGTAAAATTTTCTTGCCATTTTATAAGGGCTGTCGCTTCGTAATGATTCTCGTGCAGCCATGCTGCACCAAAAGCAGAAAGTTTTAAAACCGCAGGACCACTAATTCCCCAATGTGTAATCAAAATTGGGCCAGAATATTGTAACTGACTGCCTTCAAATCGGATATGGCCATTGGGAACACTTAATCCTTTAAGTGCAATGATTTCAGATGAGGGAGAATTGAAGGTGAAAAGGGATGGAATGGGCGGGTTTATACTGTGTCCAAGCTGATCTACCAGGGTATAGCCTTCTTTCTTGGGTTTTCCGCCAGTGCAAATTACCAATCTATCCACCTCTCTGTTATCTTTCGCAGATTTGAGCAAAAACTTGCCATTAACCACTTTTACTTCCTGAATACCAAATTGGTAAACCACTTTAACTCCAAAAGATTGAGCCTCTTCCTGTAAAACATTTGCAATACTTGAGGACATATCACTCACTGGAAATACCCTGCCATCTTGCTCTGTCTTCAATGGTACCCTTCTGCTTTCAAACCAGTAAACAGTATCCTTAGGATTAAAGCTTTTGAAAACCTTTTTCATAAACTTGTTACCTCGTGGATACCCTTTAAGAAACTCGGAGGTAGAGCTGGCGCCATTGGTTACATTGCACCTACCTCCCCCTGAAACCAATACTTTTGACAGTACTTTACTGCTTTTTTCAAATAAATAAACTTCTGCACCATTCTTAGCAGCTTGGATTGCCGCAAAAAAACCGGAGGCACCACCTCCTATTATTCCAACCTTTAATTTTTCCACTTTACTGTTTCAGCCTCCTAATGATCACTTTTTATTTTTCAGGGATCCCATAATACCCCGCGTCAATTCTCTGAAAAATGTCCTTCCCAATTGCCTCACCATGGTATTTTTACTTAGGGATTCAAAAAAACCAACATCTTTAGCAGCCGAAGCTTTCCTTTGCCTTTTAGAAGGGGTCTCCAATTCTTCCTTTTCAGGGGCAGCATTGTTGATTTTCTTCTCTAAAATTTCGAAAGCACTCTCTCTGTTGATTGGTTCATTGTATTTCTTTATCAAACTAGACTTACCTACTTGCAGGTCAATTTCATCTGGACTTAATATACCCATTCTTGACACAGGAGCCCTCAGAAGGGTATGAACAAGAGGGGTTGGAATCCCTTTTTCATTCAATACCGTCACCAATGCTTCGCCTATCCCCATGGCAGTCAAAATATCAGCCGTATCATAAAAGGAAGATATTGGGTAATTTTCAGCTGCATTTTTAATTGCTTTACGGTCCTTGGCAGTAAAAGCGCGCAAGGAATGTTGCACCTTTAATCCCAATTGTCCTAAAATCTCATCTGGAACATCTGTGGGACTCTGGGTACAAAAAAAGATACCCACACCTTTGGAGCGTATAAGTTTTACAATGGCCTCAATTTTTTCTAAGAGGTCTTTACTGGCATTTGAAAACACCAAATGTGCTTCATCGATGAAAAGGCAGAGCTTAGGCGCTTCCTGGTCACCTTGCTCAGGAAATGTTTCGTAAATTTCCGATAGCAAGCTCAACATAAAAGTACTGAAAAGCTTGGGACGATTTTGAATGTCAGTCAATCTTATAATAGAAACAACTCCTTTACCGGATTCTTGTCTGACAAAATCTTCTACCTCAAAAGAACGTTCTCCATAAAAATTATCCGCTCCCTGTTGCTCTAACTCAATAATTTTCCGGAGGATGGTATTGACAGAACTTGAGGAAACAGCGCCAAATTCCTTGGTGATTTCTTCTTTTCCTTCATTGATGGCATATTTCAGAATACTCCTAAGGTCCATCAAGTCCAATAAAGGAAGATGTTTCATGTCGCAGTACCTAAAAACCAGGGACAAGATACCAGATTGAGTATCGTTTAAATCCAAAATTTGCGCCATTAACACAGGTCCGAATTCAGATACCGTAGCTTTTAGCTTGACTCCTTTTTCATTGCTTATAGACATTAATTCCACAGGTAAGCCAGTAGCTTCGTAGGGAATACCAATGCTTGCAGACCTTTTTTCTATGTGCTCATTGTTGGTTCCTGGACAAGCCAATCCAGTCAAATCACCTTTAAGGTCCATGAGAACAGAAGGAATGCCTTTCAATGAAAGTTGTTCGGCTATTACTTGAAGGGTTTTCGTTTTACCTGTTCCTGTTGCACCAGCAATTAAGCCATGCCTGTTTAGGGTTTTGAGGGGAATTTTAACTTGTGCACCATTGAGTGCTACCTTATCAAGCATACCTGTACCAAGGATAAAGGAATCCTTTTTAAAGGTATAACCAAGGTTAATATGCTCTTTGAACTTGTCTAATTGTTCCATCAATTTTGTCGTTAATATAAAAAAACCTTAATGCGATCCAATAAATCACATTAAGGTCTAACCCGAAATGAAGTTTGCACGATAGGGTGCTACAACACAAAATTAGGGTAAAGTTTTCTTGAATTAGTGGGTCACTACAGGATCCAAGCTCTTGGCTTGCTCTATAAAATCCGTCACTTTAGACAGTGCTGGCACTGCATTGGTTAAATTTTTGGCTTCATTGGTACTTACTAGTGCTTGATGTAAGTTTTCAGCATTCCTTGTACGCAATTCTTTAACAGTGTCTACACCCGCAGCTTTTAGCAATTCTGCAAATTGACTTGCTATTCCTTTGATTCTGAACAAATCGGCCATATTTACCCAGTTCAAAATTATTTTCTCATCTATACCACTTGCAGCGGCAATTTCTTTACGTCCACTTTTTCCAGCTCCTTTTTCAAGTAAATTCTCAACAGTGATCACTCCTGCTGCAGAAAGCTTTTCTTTATTTACCGGGCCTATTCCCTCAATTTTGCTAATAGAATTTGACATATTGATATAATTAAGTTTAATGAATAAAGTATTATTTGAACAAACCGCCTAGACCACCTTTAAGTAGATCTGAAGCCTTGTCGGCTATGGCTTTTCCTGAGGATTGACCCAACATTGAAACCAAATCAGTTTTCTCTATATTTCCACTTTTTGAACCGGAGATGGCGGAAATAACTTTTGGTAAAACAAAGGAAGCTATAGACATGGCCATTTCAGGAGAAAGGCCCAATTTAGATGCATAACTACCTGTAAGATTTCCTAAGATACTTTTAAACATAGGATTTGAGGTCAACCCACTCCCTGTGTTAAGCATTCCAAGAATTCCATCAAAATTCCCTCCAGTTGCCTCTTTTGTTAAACTTTCAAACAAACTGTTCTTGGTCGTGCTAACTGCTTCTGAAGCCTTGCTTTGATCCAGACCAAACTTTTCGGTCAAGCCTGAAATCAATTCTGGTGATAGGTTTTCTAAAAGTGATGAAATCATATGTATTTTATTTATGTGAATTAGTATTTGAACCTGTAATTTATAAGTTTATTTTGTACTTCAAAAATAAACCCGATTTTTGTAAGCCGGTCAGTGCTAACACTAAAGATCAATACGACAATACCTTATATAAGAGAGGATCAATTTATATTTTTACCTTAAACAATAACTGTTCCAGCTTCAAATACATATACATTTGTTAATTTACAGATAGGCTATAAAAATAGCTAATCTATCTAAGATAATTTCTTTCTTCTCATTGGCCAATTAAATATTTCACCAATGTTTTTCTTTTATCCTTAGATGGAAGGCTTTTGTATCATTACAATATTATTGGATATAATTAACAAT
>NZ_ATNM01000194.1 GCF_000427295.1 Cyclobacterium qasimii M12-11B
GAAATGGAGAAATCGTAACAAATAAAGGTTTTTGGCTATGCTGACCGTAAACACTACATTCAAAATAATCCATTGACATCTTTTTATGTCGGTTCATCACAAAAAGCGCTGATTGCAACTGCTATTTTGCAGCTTGAGGAAAGGGGAAACTTCAGACAAGTGATCCGGTAAGCACGTATTTACCTCATTTTCCTAACGGACAAACGATTACTTTGAAGAATCTGCTTACACATACATCGGGGATAAACGGACATATTGAAGGAAACGGTGCCATTACTCCGGACGATTTAATAAAAGACATAGAACTTCAGGGAATCAAACGTCAGCCGGGCGTATGGGACTACAAGGATTCCAACTATTCTGTTCTCGCTTATATTATTGCTGAAGTAAGCGGTGAGCCCTATGAACAGTACATAAAGAATCATATTTTTAAACCTGCGGGAATGACGCATGCAGGCTTTTACAAAACATATGAAAAAAGACCTTATCCTGCTGTCGGGTATAAGATGGAGGGCAGCAAAAACAGTTACACCGTATATACCTGATCT
>NZ_ATNM01000195.1 GCF_000427295.1 Cyclobacterium qasimii M12-11B
TGATCCAAATACTTCAGATGATGACCTTGATGAGGATGGCTTTATTGCTGCAAATGATTGTGATGACACCAATCCAAACATAAACCCAGACCAGACTGAAATACCCTACAATGGGATAGATGATGACTGTAACCCGGAAACCCTGGACGATGATCTGGATGAAGATGGCTTTCTTAAAGCAAATGATTGTGATGATGAAAACCCTGGCATTAACCCTGACCAAATAGACATTCCAAACAATGACATAGATGAAAATTGTGATGGTTCAGATTTGATTGTAACCTCTCTTGAGGATTCGACTCATCCCATCAAAATATTCCCAAATCCCACCACTAGGTTCGTAGAGATTGGCTGGGAAAATGGAGGTGCTTATTTAATAGAACTGTTTGACACCTCAGGAAACCTTGTCCTTTCCACTTCTAATTCCAATAGAATAGACTTGATCGGGCTTGCAAATGGCAGCTATATAATTAAGGTTCACAAAGCATTTGGTAAACCAGTTGTCAAGAAAATTATAGTAGAAAAATAAACCTGTTACAAGTGAATCTTCACGGTTTTGAAGGTCTCTTAGCTATTATAAATTCAAGGTAATCCACTCCTTGCTGGGATTATGGTAAATGTAGGCTGCTATTTTTCTAAAGGAATCGACATTTCGAATGATAGGACCGTGAAATCGTGATTTCCAGCCAAATCCTGCATTTAATTTGCGCATTTCAAAGATGCATCGTCCTTAATATTATCGAATAATCCGTGAATAAGGGGTTTTTATTCCCTGTGATTCCACCCCGTTTTTTAGAATCGTTATCATCCATCAGGTCAGGATTCGCATTTTTTCGGTGTTAACTTAAATTTAACAATAAATAGTGGCCCAAATCAACTGGTTTTCAGTCATTAATTAGACAGCAGGTTTAAGATAAAAAAACCACCAATCATTGGCCTGCTTTTAAAATCAGTAATAATGAAATCTTGAATATGAAAATCAACCTATACAAAAATACAACCTACGTTTTTGCCCTACTCTTTATGCTCTTTGCTTGTTCTGAAACCAACGAACAACAGCGTAGTACATCCAAAGAACTTATCAGCAAGAAGGTCTCAGAGCTTTACCAGACAAAATCAGTAGAAGAACTTCATGCCCTTACTTACGAGCAAGCATTTGGCTTGTTTACCGAAGAGGAACTTGAGATCCTTTCCAGTGGTCATTGGACCTTTAATGTGAATGTACCTGTCGTGGTATCGGTAATAAGGAGCATAAAGCAAGAAAGGCTACCCTTCTGGCTCAAGGAAAGTGGCTTTGAGAAAACCGAAATGACCATGCACAACGAAATGACGGATTATGAAGTATGGCAAAAGAATTTTGACAAAGGCGAAATTGGATTGGGGATCAATGGCCTTGAGAATTACAGTTACCATTATTTTGTAACTGTAGCCCCTCAGAATGAAAGTGAGGAATTGACCATCAGCGATATTTATCCGGAAACTGATTTCATCGGTACCATGGATGATGGGGCTTTTGTTTACGGCGACTGGGATGAACTGGTATTATTAGAGGTCCCAGAGGCATTAAAAGGACAGCAGATGCTAACGACGGTACGAGGAAGAGGGACCGAATCTCAATTGGTCAATGCTTTTAGAACCACCAAGTTTCCTTCCTCAGAAAAGGCCGATCAAATCATGTTGACCTGGAGTGATGATCCTTCCTCTACGATGGACATTCAATGGAGAACTGCCAATTCGATTGACACAGGTAAAGTAACCTACAGGATAAAAGGGACAAGCGATACACTATCCATAGATGCGGTCAAGTATGAAATGGAAGACCTTAGACTTGCCAATGACCGTTATGTAAATCGGTTTACGGCCAATCTGATAAACCTGGAGGCAGGAACAACTTATGAATACAAAATAAGCTCGCAAGACAACTGGTCTGAAACGCAGACTTTCACCACGCAATCCAATGACGATACTTTTTCCTTTATTTGGTATGGTGACTCCCATTTTTCACCCATATGGGGAAAGTTGGCGAACCAGGCATTTCAAAAGCATCCAGAGGCAGCTTTTCAGGCCATTGCCGGTGACCTTGTAAGTGATGGCCTACATAGAGACCAATGGGATGAGCTCTTCGAATACTCCAAAGACGTCATCTCCCAGAGACCCTTTATGAATGTGATTGGAAATCATGACAACCGCATGGGACTTGGGGCCGAGATGTACAGGAAACTTTTCAGCTACCCAACGAATGGGCCAAAGGACCTTCCTACTGAACACACGTACTCCTTCAATTATAAAAATGCCTTGTTTCTGATGATTGACGCCACCTCAAAGGACGAGCTGCAAACCAAATGGATCGAGCAACAATTGAGTGAATCCAAGGCCACATGGAAATTTGCCATGTTCCACTTCCCTCCATACAACTGGGAGGAGCCCTACCCTAACATCCAAAAAGAGTGGATCCCTTTATTTGACAAGTACCATGTTGACATGGTATTTTCAGGACACATCCATTATTACATGCGTTCCAATCCCATGAAGGATGGCAAAGTCGTTGCTGACGCCAGGGATGGTACCATATACATGATTTCCATAGGTATTCCTAGCCCTAATAGGGGCATGGACGAAGAACCCTATGCCGAGATTAGGTATGAGCAGGGCCCATTTTATCAGGTGCTAGACATCGATGGCGACAGCCTTACCTTCACCGCCAAAGATTCCAGTGAAAATGTGGTTGATGAGTTGAGGCTGGTTAAATAAGAAAGGCCCAATTTGTAGCCATCGCGCAAAATAGATGGAAATCTCCCCATAGTAAGCATTTGGCTAAAGCCACAGAAACGCGTAAACCCAAATCATCCCCCAGCTAAAGCTGGGGGATATTAAAATATGAAATTCATTACAATTGAAAATTTAAACCATTAAACCCATTCCCGTTTTTAACTGGATTTTTTGGGTAATGAAATCCTATCAATAGGAAT
>NZ_ATNM01000196.1 GCF_000427295.1 Cyclobacterium qasimii M12-11B
TGAATGAGTTGCTTATTTGAATAGTTACGCTTAGCTACTGCTTGTTCTAAGGCCGCAACTGCTCCACTAGCATTCAAACTTTGAGATACATTGAAGCCCATTATTTTTTTTGAATACGCATCGGTAACCAATGACAGGTACATTGGGTTTGTTCTAGTTCCAATGTAAGTAATATCAGAAACCCATACTTGCTCTGGTCTTTCAATAGGACGTGACTCGATCAAGTTCTTATGTTTTCTAAACCTATGGTGTGAGTTGGTGGTTATGTGGTATTGTCTTTTAGGGACAATATGAAGATGGTTTGCCCTGATAATAGCAAACAAACGATCTCTCCCCACTCCCATCTCCTTCAGCTCTTTATAAAGAAGGTGGTACAATTTTCTAGTGCCAACTCGTGGCATTCTCATTCGTACTTTCTCTATCAAAGCTACCACTTCTGTAGCCACCATACGTCTACGTTTCTCTCTGTTTACGGCTCGATAATAAACCTGTCTTTCAACCCCAAACAACCTGCAGGTGGCACTTATGCTTTCTTTTTGCTCGATTCTGTATCGATCGACTG
>NZ_ATNM01000197.1 GCF_000427295.1 Cyclobacterium qasimii M12-11B
AACGATTCAAAGTTGGGATTTTTTTATGGTGATATAATTAACTATTTATTTATTGCCAATTTTATCTAAAACGGCCATAACTTCTTTGACATGACTTCTTGAAACTTCTAATAAAGCTTTTTCGTCGCTGTTCAAATCCAGTTCAATTACTTTTTCAATACCATTCTTACCAAGGATAACAGGTACACCTAAGTAACAATCGTCAATACCGTATTCTCCTTCTAGTTTGATACAAACTGGGAATACTCTTTTTTGATTCTTAACAATGGCTTCTACCATTTGGGCAGCTGCTGCTCCTGGTGCATACCAAGCAGACGTTCCCATCAACTTAACAAGTTCTCCACCACCAGATTTGGTTCTTTCAATGATGGCATCTAAAGCCTCTTTGCCTATCAATTCAGTAACTGGGATACCAGCGACTGTTGTATACCTTGGCAATGGCACCATAGTGTCACCATGTCCACCCAATAATATTGCTTGGATTTCTTTAGGAGAGATATCAAGTGCTTCAGCTAAGAAAGCTCTGTATCTTGCCGTGTCAAGAATTCCTGCCATACCAATTACTTTTGTTCTTGGTAATTTAGAAACGATGTGTGCCTGGTAGGTCATTACATCCAAAGGATTGGATACGATGATGATGATGGCATCTGGAGAATGTTTTACAACATTTTCGGTAACCATTTTCACGATACCAGCATTGGTTTCGATCAAATCATCTCTGGTCATGCCAGGCTTACGTGGTAATCCTGAAGTGATTACAACCACATCAGATCCTGCAGTTTTAGAATAATCATTGGTACTCCCGATAGTCCTACTATCGTAAGCGTTGATAGGGGCTTTTTGCCAGATATCTAAAGCCTTGCCTTCAGCAACGCCTTCTTTGATGTCAACTAGGACAATTTCTTCTGCTATTTCTCGGTAAGCCAATACATCTGCACATGTTGCACCAACATTACCAGCTCCGACTACGGTTACTTTCGTCATTTTTTATAATCGATTAAGATTGAAGTTTTTTACAAAATTTGCGCTAAGTTATTAAAGAATGTCCTTTATATGAAGGATTCATCGTAATTATTCAAACATCTGTCCGAGGTTAAAAAATCCATAAGACTTCTTATAGGAAGAAAAAAGCTGTTGATTCCTTCCATCATAGAAAGTTGCAAGCGAACTCATCATTTTGGCCTTTATCTTTTGATTGCTTTGAAATATGTCTAAAATAGCATAATTCGGAATCACCCATAAAACCGCTTCCTCAGTATCCACGATAGCGGTATAGATTCTTTTGGAATTTTCCAATAAGGAATTTTCACCAAACGGCTCCCCTTCCTTAATTTTTATTATGGTTTCAAAATCCGTTCGAATATCAATATTTAACGTTACTCCACCCTTTTCTAAAATGTAAAGTGCCTGGCTGGGGTCATTTCTAAAAAAAACGACTTCGTCCTGTACATACTTTCGTTGATGAATGGCCGGCAAAAAACCTGGACATTTCTTCGTAGTTCAAATGCTTAAAGAACTTTACTTTCGCTAAAAAAGCAAAAGTTTCCATCTCTGCAGGGCTGTATGTTTTTCTAAAAGGGTTTTTCATCTTTATATTTATTTAAATAAAACACCTTTCTGGTTGTTGGTCTTACCTTGAATCTATCATCTATCCTAAACCCCACCAACCATACTATCTTACCTTTGGAACACAGGACCTTAACCTTGTCCTTTTTAATCAATGGCACTTTATTGTCAATTAAATAATCGCTTACTTTCTTAAAATGCTGCATTCCAAGCGGCATAAATCTATCTCCTTGCTCCCAATTACGCAATGTCAATGGGAAATCAAGCAAATCTAAATCCAGCATTGCATTCTCTGGAGACCGATCTATAAGTGCCCCGGCATTAAGCTTTACACATTTGTAATGGTGTTGTCCAATTACAGAAAATGAACCGTCTTCAAGACCTACTTGAATAGGCTTTTCTATTTCCTGTTGCTCCCCCAAAATCAAACATTCCCTATCAATATTTAGCATCCAGCTCCCTGACAGGAATTGACGACCAGCCTCTTGGTTTTCAACTGCACACAATATATCCTCAATCTGCGCATATACAAAACCTTTTTTTCTCAACCAATAAAATAGTAGTGATGACTTGCCGGGTATAGCCACCAAACTGTCAAATGACAGCATTTCATAACCATCTTTGGAAACAACATTGGCTTTTATCCAAAGATCAAAAAAATAGAAAAATGCCTTACCGGTATCCTTTATTCTATCAAAACTGTACTGCACCAATTCTGGTCCTTTGGGATCAAACTCAAGAAACAAAGGCAATAATTTATGTCTGACGAAATTTCTTTTGTAAATCGTTTTCTCATTGCTACTGTCCTCCCTCCATTCAAGTCCATTGTCTTTCAGGTAACCTAGTATTTCTTGTCTGGAAAATGGTAAAAGGGGCCGACGGATATAGTCTCTTTTGCTACTCATACCATAAATCCCCTCGATCCCTGTACCTCTCAATAAATTAAGCATTACAGTTTCTAACTGATCATCGGCATGATGCGCTACAAGCACTCCTTGTGTCCCAAGACTCGTATTAAGTTCCTCAAACCAGTTGTACCTCAATTCTCTTGCCGCCATTTGCAGAGAAACATTCATTTCATCCATGTAGGCAACAGTGTCAAAAACTTTTACGTGAACAGGCACTCCCAATTTCATCGCATAATTAATTACAAACGCTTCATCCGCATCGCTGGCTTCGCCTCTTAGTTTAAAATTACAATGTGCAATCGATATATTGAAACCGTTTCTTTGGAGCAAGTGGGCTAAAACCACACTATCTATCCCACCGCTGACAGCCACAAGATAGGGCGATTGCACATCTAAAAGTTTATTTTTGCGTACATGATTTATAAATCGCTCCAGCATAAACCAAAAGTACTATTTTATATTAATTTTGCCTCGGAAATCAATTCGAATGACAAAGATCAAATTTATTTTATTTTGCTTACTTACTTCTTTGGTCTTTTCAAAGGCACAGGCCCAGGCAGAGAAGGAGCAAAGCCGATTGGAAATTTTACAGGCTGAGCAACTTTTAGGAGGAAAGGGTTTTGAAAGGTTACTGACAGATGTGATTCTAAAGCACAAAACTTCATTAATCTATTGTGATTCTGCCCACTTCTATTCAGAAGACAACCTTGCCAAACTTTTTGGTAATGTCAAGATAGATGATCAAGAAGATTCGGTCACCGTCACTAGTCGCTATGCAGAATATGATGGTAACACGCAATTGGCCTTGTTAAGAAATAATGTGGTCTTGGTAAATGAAGGCACTACCCTTTACACCGACTTTCTGGATTATAACCGAGAAAATGGGGAAGCAAACTATTTTAATTCAGGAATGGTCAAAGACAGTACAAATGTACTGACAAGTGAGAAAGGGCTTTATGAAACCCAAATTGAGAAAATCACCTTTAATGAGGATGTGATATTGGAAAATCCGGATTACACGATGAAATCCAATACCCTGTATTATTCGACAACCACAAAAATCACTGAAACAGTAGGCCTTACCAATATCCTTTCAAAAGACGGCAATAGACTAAATGCCCAAAAGGGCAGCTATTACGATACCGGGAATAAAATATTCCGATTTTATGATGGCGATGTGGAGTCCGAAAGCAGTATTGTATATGGAGAAACCCTCTACTATGATGAAAATGCGGAATACTACGAAGCCAAAGAAAACGTGAGTATTTTTAACAAAAAGCAAAATGCTGAAGTTTTTGGAGATGAGGGTAAATATTGGGAGGGAAAGCAGTACTCAGAAGTTTATGGTAATGCGCTGGTTCGCAAATATTTTGAAATTGACACCTTATTTGTAATTGCGGACACCCTTATTACGCAAGATGGCACGAACCCAGAGGACAAATACACGCTTGCCTATCCCAACATGCGAATGATAAAGGCAGATTTAGCAGGAAGGGCCGATTCGATGGCTTATATATACGCTGACTCTACCGTTCACCTTTATACGGATCCCATACTTTGGAACAATAAAAGCCAGATTACAGCAGACAGCATTCAGTTTACTATAGCCAACCAGGAAATTGACCAGGCATTACTCCAAGACAATGCTTTTGCCATCACAAGAGATACTGTTGCCAATTTCAATCAGATAAAAGGTCGTAAAATGACAGCCTACTTTTTGAATGGAGACATGGATAAACTTGATGTGGAAGGCAATGGTGAATCTTTGTATTTTGCTATTGAAAATGACACCACCTTAAAAGGACTAAATAAATTACTTTGTGGAAGAATCATCATGGAATTTAAGGAGGGTGCAGTTTCCAGAATTAGTCACACTATAAAACCGGAAGCCTCCTTCACACCTCCCCATATGTTTGAGGAAGATGAACAAAAACTAGAGGGATTTATTTGGAGAGGAGAAGAAAGACCTACGCAAACACACATAAATGATTGGCGAACACCGAAAATACGGGACAAAAATCGTTATAGCTTCTTTGATGAACCTGATGTGAAACTCCCTTACCCTGAGAATGATGAACTACAAATTCCTACTGACAATTAATGTCTTTTGGCGTATATATTACATTTTTTTGAAAAAAAATAATTTGACAAAAGTTTTTTAACGGCAAAGAATAAAAAAATTTCATCGTTGTTAACATTTTTTAACCCAAACCTACCTATAAAGTGGAACCAATTTGGTATTTTTATACGTATATACTTCTAAAAGAGGGAGAAAATCTTTGTTAACATAAATCATATTTTATAGAACTAAACTTTACATGAGAATATTTTTATCACTTTTAATCACCTTACAATTGTTTGCGCTACAGTCTGTAGATGCCAGACAAGTACGTGTGCTTAGTGAAAAAATAGAGTTTAGCGGCAAAGTAAATACCACCCAAAGAAAAACATTGATCCTTCAGAACGATTCCAACGAAAGTGCCACATATTTTCTACGCTACCTTCGGGGAAATGTAGGTTCCTCCCAAAACATACTCATTTGCATAGGAGAAAATTGTTTTGACCCTAGAAAGGATCTTTCACAAATTAGATTTACACTGGCACCAGGAGAAGTTGCAACCAACATCTACATAGAATTTGAACTAGGTATAACTCCTACTAAAGGGACATTTGACCTGCATTTTTTCAACACCTCCAACCAAAGAGATGCTTTTGTTGTAGAAAATGTATACAATGTGACCTCAGACCAACCCTCAGATAATGTTAATCATAGGGATGTGGCTATGGATGAGATCTATCCAAACCCAAGTGTGAGAACGGCTCAGTTAGACTATAAAATAAAAAACCCTAATGCGAAGGTCAGAATAGTCATCAATAGCTTTATTGGCAACCCAATTTATGATTTTCAACTCGATCCTTCCCAAGAAACCCTAATAATTCCAGTAACAGACCTGAACCCAGGTACTTATTTTTACACTTTGATCGTTGACAATAAAAATATCGTCACCAAAAAACTCTACGTCAAAAGGTAAGAATGCGCATTAGCAGTAGAACTGCCTTGATAACCAATTATTAATCCATTATATTTGCAGGTCAAATGACAAAAGTACACCAATACATATTTATATTCCTTGCCTCACTATTGACTTTTGGTTGTGGTGAATTTTACAAGTTAGAGAAAAGTACCAACTGGGATGAACTCTATGAAGCAGCTAATCGCTACTATGATGAAGGGGAGCACAACAAAGCTATAATCCTATATGACAGGGTTCTACCCGTCATTAAGGGAAGTGGAAAAGCTGAATTAGCGGAATTTAATTATGCTTATGCTCATTTCAGAACCAAGAGGTACATCGAGGCTGCAGAATATTTCAAAACCTTTTTTGACACCTATAACCGATCTCCATTAGCAGAAGAAGCTTTATTTATGAATGCTTATTCTTTGTATTTGGACTCTCCGGATTTTAACCTGGATCAAAGAAGTTCACGAGAAGCAGTGAATGCTATACAGTTGTTCATGAACAGATTCCCGGAATCTGATTCTTATGAACGTTCCATTACTATGATTGACGATCTTCAAAAAAGGTTTGAGGAAAAGGCATTTACGGAATCAAAAATGTATTATCGCCTCACTGAAGGATTATTTCCAGGTGATTTTTACAGAGCCTGTATTGTTAACTTTCAGAATTTCGCCAAGTCTTTCCCAGATAGTGATTACAATGAGGAATTGGCATTTAAATTAGTAGAAGTAAGTACTGCATATGCAGATCGTAGCGTTTTTGATAAAAAAGAAGAGCGATTTGAACAGGCGTTAGAGTTTGCAGATGATTTTGAAAAGAAATTCCCTGAAAGTGAACACCTGAAGGACGTTAGCAATATTAAATCTGAGGCCAAGGCCAAACTGGATGATCACTATACTATAAAAGAACAGTATAAAGCCAGAACAGCAGAGGCAATAAGATTACGAGAAGAAGAAAAAAAGGATCAGGAAGATTCTGAAGCTTTAAAAGAAGAGGGCAATTAAAAACAAGTATATATATGGCAATTAATCCGTCAATTATCACGAGAGATTTAGACAAGGTAGCTGAAAAAACAGGTAATCTTTATCAATCTATTTTCACTATTTCTCAGAGAGCTAAGCAGATTTCATCTACGATGAAAGAAGAGCTTAACAACAAATTATCTGAGTTTGCTTCTACTGTAGACAACCTTGAGGAAGTCTTTGAAAACAAGGAGCAAATAGAAATATCAAAATTCTACGAAAGAATGCCTAAGCCAAGTACATTGGCTATGGAAGAATTCATGGAAGACAAGGTCATGTACAGGTTCCCTGAAGAGGAGGAAACCAAGTCTTAACATGCCATTCACTGGCAAACGTATACTACTAGGCGTAACTGGAGGAATAGCGGCTTATAAAGCAGCTCATCTTATTCGGTTATTGGTCAAATCTGGAGCAGAGGTCAAAGTTATTATGACGACTTCTGCTCTTGATTTTATTACGCCTCTCACACTTGCGACATTATCAAAAAATCCAGTTCATATAGATTTTTTTGATAAAAAAACTGGTGAATGGTCAAACCATGTCGCTTTAGGAAATTGGGCAGACCTGATGGTTATTGCCCCTCTTTCGGCCAATACATTGGCGAAATTTGCAACTGGTCAAAGCGACAATTTGTTAGCCTGCACTTACTTGTCATGTACAAGTCCTGTACTTGTGGCTCCAGCAATGGACCTGGACATGTATCAACATCCTTCTGTGATCCAAAACCTGCTCAAGCTTGATAGTTATGGGAACCATGTAATGGAAGCAAACTCGGGGGAATTGGCCAGTGGACTGGTTGGTAAAGGAAGAATGCCTGAACCTGAAGAGATCTTTACTTACATTCAGGAGATCTTAAATCCTGATAAGGTACTTAAAGGCAAAAAGTTTTTAATCACCGCAGGACCAACTCAGGAAGCCATTGACCCTGTCAGGTACGTTAGCAATCATTCAAGTGGTAAGATGGGTATTTCTCTAGCTGAGAAGGCTGCCCAAAAAGGCGCAGAGGTCATCTTAATTCTAGGCCCTACTGCTTTAAAACCAAGACCGCATCCAAACATTAAAACCATTTCGGTATTGAGTGCGCTTGATATGTTTGAAGCAACTAAAACCCACCATTCTGAAGCACAAGTAGCTATATTTTGTGCAGCGGTGGCTGATTACAGGTCAGAAACACCTTCCGCCCAAAAGATCAAGAAGAAGGAAAATGCACTGACCATTACTTTGATTAAAAATCCCGATATTGCTAAAACATTGGGTGCAAGTAAGAAACAGAATCAAATTCATGTTGGCTTTGCCTTGGAAACAGACGAAGGACTTGGAAGTGCAGAAAAAAAACTGGTCGAAAAAAACTTTGATTTTGTGGTTTTAAACTCACTTCTAGATCCAGAAGCAGGCTTTCAGAAAGACACTAATCAGGTTACCATTTTATCAAAGAATGGGGAGAAAATAAAAACTCCTGTGCTGACCAAAGACATGTTGGCACTACAACTACTAGATCGGATCGGGTCTATTCTGGAAAACCAGAAAGCCAGTAATAACGTTTAGCACATCAAAGTAATTACTGTTAGATAAACTGTAGAAACGCCAAAGAATAAGATGGTCTATTTAACGTTTAAAAAATATTCACCTCAGGTGAACCCTTAACAAAGCTGCTGGTTTTATTTGCAACAATTGTCAGCAGGAAATAAATGGCAATTGTCCATTTCGGATTATATGTTTTTGCGGATAAATAAAAATTCACTAATCAAATGGTACGTCCGGTAATTTTCTTCATCCTCTTCTCTTTTTTTTTAGCGCCACATCAGGTACTATCCCAACAACTCAATTTCACTGTTACCATTAACAGTGAACGAGCTAAAACCCAGGATACCGATATTTTTGAGAAGATGAAATCGGCTTTTGAGCAGTTTCTGAATGGGCGAAATTGGACAGACGCAGACCTAAAGCCACAGGAAAGGATAAAAGGGAACTTATTGATTACCATAAATGATATGCCTCAAGTAGGTTTTTTCAGTGCTACGGTTCAGATTCAGACAGTGCGTCCAGTATTTGGATCCAATTATGAAAGTTTGATACTAAACTTTGCCGATCGAAATTGGACTTTTGAATATACCGAATCCCAGCCACTAGAATTCAATCAATTTTCCTACTTGAACAATATCACTTCCCTATTGGCCTATTATGCCTACATAACCATAGGGATAGATTACGATTCTTTCTCGCCTCGAGGAGGAGATGCTTTCTTTGAAATAGCCAATAATATTGTCGCCAATGCCCAACAATCCTCCAATCCAGGATGGAATCAAAACCCATCGGATAAGCGGAACAGGTATTGGTTAGCGAACGACCTTTACAACTCACAGGTCATGGTTCCTGTTAGAGATGCCTATTACCTTTACCATAGAAAAGGGCTTGATTTATTAACAACCAAGCCAGAAGAAAGCTACGAAAACATAGTGGAAGCTATTAAAATGATACAAGAAGCCAACAAGGTTCAACCAAATAGTATTCTAACAATTAGCTTTATGGATGCGAAATCAGATGAAATAAGCAAAATTTTGAAAGGAGCACCTATGGAATTGAAACAGGAGGCAGTAGAAGTACTACTTAAGGTAGACCCAAACAATGCCAGAAAATACAATGATATTTTGAAAGGATAATCCTCAAATTTGGTTAATTTTGACCCTCTAAACGAAACCAAAGCAATATGTTAACCAACCTTAGCATTACCAACTATGCTTTGATAGAAAAGTTAGAAATGGAACCCTGTGCCGGACTCAATATGATAACCGGTGAAACCGGAGCAGGAAAGTCCATCATGCTTGGAGCAGTAGGATTACTTCTTGGAAATAGGGCCGATAACAGGACTTTATTTGATGAAACCAAAAAATGTATTATTGAAGGAGTATTCAATATTCAGAATTATGGTTTGAAGCTTTTCTTTCAAAAGGAGGAGTTGGATTATGAGCCTGCATGCATTATCAGGCGCGAAATCTCTCCTTCTGGCAAATCCAGGGCTTTTATCAATGATACCCCAGTCAGGTTAGAAACCTTGAAGGTATTAGGTAAAATCTTGATGGACGTTCATTCCCAGAATGAGACCTTGTTATTAGGAGCATCTTCTTACCAACTATCCCTTATAGATGCATTTGCCGGCGTCAATAAGGAAAGAGAAGCTTATATTAGCCAATTCCAGGACTTTAATAAGATGCAAAAAAAGGTGCGTCTATTAGAACAGGAAAAGCAACAATACCAGCAAGAATCGGATTACAACCAGTTTCAACTAGAGGAGTTGTCTGGATTGAATCTTGAAGAAGGAGAACAAGATTCCCTGGAAGCAAAGGAAGAGCTATTAAACCACGCCGAAGAAATAAAATCAAGGGCATCTCAGGCTTTAGAGCATCTGGAAAACGAAGAGTTGGGAGCGATGCAGCAGTTAGAAGCTGCCCAGCAACATTTCCAATACTTAAAGAAATTCGGTAAGAATTTTGAAGATTTAAACCAGCGATTTAATAGCTTAGTTATAGAATTAAAAGATATTCTGGAAAGTCTTTCACTTGAGGAGCAGGAAATAGAGGTCGATTACGAAAAATCCGAGTGGGTCCGAGAAAGACTTAGTAAAATTTACCAACTTCAGAAAAAGCATGGGCTTCAGAGTGACAAAGAGCTCTTAGAACTTGCCTCTACCCTTGCGGACAAAGTGTTCAAAGGAGATCATCTAGAAGAAGAATTGGTCGAGCAGCAGGCATTACTTACCCAGTCAAAATTGCAGCTGACCAAATTGGGGGAAAATCTTTCCAAAAAGAGGCGCTCCATTTTCAACAATTTCAGCAAAGAGATTCAATCCTTGCTGGGGCAGTTAGGTATGGAAAATGCCAAAGTGGAAATTAAGCGAAGTGAGGTTGTACCCAATGAGTCAGGAATTGATGACATTGACATTTTGTTTTCAGCAAACAAAGGAATACAGCCCCAACCCATCGGTCAGGTGGCTTCAGGAGGTGAATTTTCAAGGTTAATGTTTGCCATCAAATATGTAATGGCTGATAAAATGGCCTTACCTACATTGATTTTTGATGAAATCGACACAGGTATTTCTGGAGAAATAGCCTTACAAATGGTTCGAATGATGCAACAGATTGCTAAAAAGCACCAGGTCATTTGCATAAGCCATTTACCACAGGTAGCGGCTAAAGGAGAGAAACACTATTTCGTATACAAAGACAATAGTGCACTAAAGACCATAAGTAAAATAAAGCTATTAAACCCTGAAGAAAGATTACTTGAAATCGCTACGATGATTTCCGGGTCAAATCCCTCAGCAACTGCTTTTGAAAACGCAAAAGAATTGCTTAACAAATAGTGGAGAACAAGCGTTTTCTAAAAGCCCTACAGAAAATGTTTCACCCATTATTAGTTAATTTTATAGAATATTATTTAATTGAAGTCAGAAAATCAAAAGAATACAATGCCTGAAAATTTATTAAAAGGAAAAAAAGGAATTATCACTGGTGCTCTAGATGAGAATTCTATCGCTTGGCAAACTGCCTTAAAAGCAAAAGAGCAAGGTGCGAAATTTGTTCTTACCAACGCCCCAATAGCAATGCGAATGGGAGCTATTCAGGAACTAGCAGATATATGTGAGACGATCATAATCCCTGCAGACGCTACTTCCGTCGAAGACATTGAAAAGTTATACGATGAAGCAAAAGAGTATTTGGGTGGAAATTTCGATTTCTTACTCCACTCTATTGGTATGTCACCAAATGTCCGGAAAGGAAGATCTTATGGTGACCTAAATTATGAATGGGTACAGAAGTCTTATGACGTTTCTGCTACCTCTTTTCACAAAATGCTACACGTAGCTGAAAAGAAAGACATCCTTAATGAGTGGGCATCCGTAGTTGGATTGAGCTATATTGCTGCAGAAAGGTCTTTTCCATTTTACAGCGACATGTCTGAAGCCAAAGCAATCCTTGAAAGCATTGCCAGAAATTACGGCTTAAGATATGGTAAACTCAAAAACGTAAGGGTGAATACTATTTCCCAATCCCCTACTAAAACAACTGCCGGATCAGGAATCGGAGGATTTGATGATTTCTTTGATTTTGCAGCCTTGGCTTCTCCACTTGGAAATGCCTCAGCTGAAGCATGTGGTGAATACATTATCACAATGTTTTCTGACTTTACCAGAATGGTAACGATGCAGAATTTATTTCATGATGGTGGGTACTCTACCACAGGGATTACTCAGGATTTGATCGATGCCTACGTGGCAAGTAAAAACAAATAAAAGCTAGACAAAAAAAAGCTCCTAACCGCTTTTAGAAGCAATTAGGGGCTTTTTTTGTTTGTATCTATTACATTTTGGCAATTTGCTCAGCTAACCAATCTCCAACTTCTGAAGTTTTGTAAGCTTTTTCACCTTCAGAAAGGTCTTCAGTTACAATTCCTTTTTCCAAAGACAAATTGACCACTTCAGAAATGATATTGGCTTCATCCATCAAATCAAAAGCATATTCAAACATCATGGATGCAGACAAAACAGCTGCCAATGGATTGGCGATGTCTTTACCAGCAGCCTGAGGATAAGAACCATGGATAGGCTCAAAAAGCTTTGTTTTAAGCCCTAGGGAAGCCGAAGGCATCAAACCCATAGATCCACTTATCACAGACGCTTCGTCCGTTAGAATATCTCCAAACAGATTCTCTGTAATCAAGACATCATATGCCTTAGGCCATTGAACCAAACGCATCGCTACAGCATCAACAAATTCATATTCAACTGTTACTTCAGGATACTCAGGTGCTAAACGCTGAACAGTTTCCCTCCATAGTCTAGAAGTAGCCAATACATTGGCTTTATCAACACAGGTTAAAAGTTTCCTCCTTTTCATGGCAAACTCAAAGCCCATTCTAGCCAATCTTTCAATTTCCTCTACAGAATATACACAGGTGTCAAAAGCTTTGGTTCCTTGTTCGTTTCTACCTCTTGGCTCTCCGAAATAAATACCTCCAGTAAGTTCTCTTAGAAAGACCAAATCAGTACCTTCAATTCTTTCCTTTTTCAAAGGTGATTTGTGCAAAAGGGAAGGAAAAGTAAATGTAGGACGAACGTTTGAGAAGAGTCCCAATTTTTTTCTCATCTCCAATAAACCTTGCTCAGGCCTAACCTTTGCGCTTGGATCATTGTCAAATCTAGGGTCACCAATGGCGCCAAATAGAACAGCATCAGAAGCAAGGCAAACTTCATGAGTAGCATCAGGATAAGGATTACCTACTGCATCTATGGCTGCAGCTCCAGTAATGGCTTCTTTAAAAGTAATTGTATGTCCAAATTTCTTAGCGACAGCATTCACTACCTTTACTGCCTGAGCGATTACTTCAGGTCCAATACCATCACCAGGTAATAGGGCTATATTCATTTCCATAAGGATTCTTTTTTTCAGTTTTGTTACTATTTTTGATTTGTTCTATGATATTCAGCATTTTTTCAGTGGCCTTCATGGCCGCTATAGTCTGGTCACTATCCAAACCTTTGGTCTTAAATATTCTCCCACTCAAATCCCAGGTAATCACACATTCCACAAAAGCATCTGTTTTTCCTCCAGGAGGTATGCTTATCTGAAAATCTGTTAATTTGGGAAGCTCCATGTCTAAGCCCTTGTATATTTTTTTCAGTGCTTTCATGAAAGAATCATACTGCCCATCGCCTGAAGCATTCTGCTCATAATAGTTGCTGAATATTTTCATTCGCAACTGAACAGAAGGCTTTAAACCTTTGGAATGCACCATATGGTACCCGTCGATGACGATGTCTTTTTGAATGGAGTTATTTTGCAGCACATCTGAGATGATATAGGGAAGATCCTCTGTGGTAACCCTTTCCTTCTTATCCCCCAGCTCAATGATCTTCTGTGTTACTTTGGTCAACTCATCAGGCTCAAGTGAAATGCCCAACTCTTCCAGATTTTTTGAAATATTGGCTTTTCCTGATGTTTTGCCTAGTGCATATTTTCGTGTTCTCCCGAAACGTTCAGGCAGCAAATCACTAAAATAAAGGTTCTTTTTATTGTCACCATCTGCATGAACTCCTGCAGTTTGGGTAAATACATTTTCCCCAACAACAGGTTTATTTGCAGGAATTCTCAATCCAGAAAATTGCTCTATCAGTTTACTGATTCTGTAGATTTTATTTTCATTTACATTGAGATGAAAAGAGGTGAAATCTTTAATTACTGCTACTATTGATTCCAAAGGTGCATTTCCTGCACGCTCACCAAGACCGTTGACAGTAGTATGTATGCCTTTTGCACCGGTATTGACAGCGTGAAGAACATTGGCAACCGAAAGGTCATAATCATTGTGCGCATGGAAATCAAAATGTACATCAGGAAATTCTGTACAGATCAACTCCATAAATTCCTTAACTTCATCTGGACATAAAAGCCCTAAAGTATCAGGAAGCATTATTCTTTTAACTGGTAGTTGAGAGAGGAATTGAATCATTGACATGGCATAATCTCTGGAATTACGCATGCCATTACTCCAATCTTCAAGGTAAACGTTTACTTCGATGTCATGCTGATTTGCATAAGCTATGCATTTTTCTATTTCAGCAAAATGAACTTCCGGTGTTTTTTTAAGCTGGTGGGTCAAGTGATTAAGAGAGCCCTTGGTGAGTAAATTCATCACTTTGGCTCCTGCCTCTACCATCCAGTCCACAGATTTGGGAGTATCTACAAACCCCAAAACTTCAATGCTATCCAGATAGCCTTTTTCCTCAGCCCAATTAGTAATCCGTTTGACACCTTCCAATTCTCCCTCTGAAACCCTGGCTGAAGCTACTTCAATCCGGTCCACTTTTAACTCCTCCAACAAAAGCTTCGCTATTTGAAGCTTTTCTGAAGGAAGAAATGACACCCCTGAGGTTTGCTCTCCATCCCTAAGGGTGGTGTCCATGATTTCTATTGTCTTTTCTCTACTCATTCGCTTACCGTTATCCTGACACATTTTCAACTTCGAATCCCAGAGTAGTATTTATTTATTGGCTTCGAATTGTACTATTTCTTCTTTTAGGTTGAGCAGATAATCAATATCGTCAAACCCATTAAGCATGTTATCCTTTTTGTAAGAATTAATATCAAAAGATTCAGCGCTTCCAGTAGACAAAAGCGTGATGGTTTGCTTCTTAATATCTACTTCAACTTCAACTTCAGGATTGGCCTCAACTGCTGAAAACAATTCGTCTGCAAATTTAGGAGACACCGTAACTGGTAGAACACCAATATTCAAACAATTGTTTTTAAATATATCAGCGAAGAAACTAGAAACAACACATCGGAATCCATAGTCATAAATGGCCCAAACTGCGTGTTCACGGCTAGAGCCCGAACCGAAATTCTTTCCTGCCAAAAGGATTTTGCCCGAATAAGTAGGGTCGTTTAATACAAAGTCAGCCTTAGGCTTTCCCTCATTATCATAACGCCAGTCTCTAAAGAGGTTGTCACCAAAACCTTCTCTCTCCGTAGCTTTCAAAAACCTGGCCGGAATAATTTGGTCAGTATCTACGTTTTCAGATGAAAGAGGGACTACCCTACTGGTCAAAACTTCAAATTTATCGTATGCCATGGTATTATTTTTCTTGTACTAATTCTTCTATAAAATCCCTAGGGTCTGTAATCACACCAGTAATGGCAACTGCCGCTACTGTAAGTGGTGAGGCGAGTAATGTTCTACTACCAGGTCCTTGACGTCCTTCAAAGTTTCTGTTGGAAGTTGAAACCGCATATTTTCCTGACGGTATTTTATCATCATTCATCGCCAAACAAGCGGAGCATCCTGGTTGTCTTAACTTAAACCCAGCTTCCTCAAGTGTTTGTACAATTCCTTCTTTGATAGCCATTTTCTCTACTTCTCTAGAGCCTGGTACTATCCATGCAGTGATGTTATCAGCTTTCTTTTTGCCTTTTACAAATTGAGCCACTGACCTTAAATCTTCTATTCGTCCATTGGTGCAACTCCCTACGAATACATAGTCAATTTTTTTGCCTTGTAAAGACTCACCAGGCTTAAAGCCCATATAGTCCAAGGATTTTATGTAAGATTTATTCTCACTGTCATTCATCCCGTCTGTAGTTGGGATATTGCCTTTCACCTTTACGCCCATTCCTGGGTTGGTACCGTAGGTGATCATTGGTTCGATGTCCTCTGCATTGTAATGGTATTCCAAATCGAATACAGTACCTTCATCTGTTTTAAGCGTTTTCCAATGCGCAACTGCTTTGTCCCACTCTTCACCTTTAGGCGCATATTGCTTGCCTTTCAAGTATTCAAAAGTAGTTTCGTCAGGAGCTATCAATCCACCTCTGGCGCCCATCTCTATACTCATGTTACAGATGGTCATCCTGGCTTCCATGCTTAATGCCGTGATGGCACTTCCTGCATATTCAATGAAATATCCAGTTCCACCACTTGCAGAAATCTGTGCAATGATGTATAAAATAATATCTTTAGAGGTGATGCCTTTACCTAGTTCACCATCTACGGTAATACGCATCTTCTTGGCTTTTGCTTGCATTATACATTGCGTAGCAAATACCATTTCTACTTCTGAGGTACCAATACCAAATGCGATGGTACCGAAGGCCCCATGCGTAGAAGTGTGGCTATCTCCACATACAATCGTCATTCCTGGCTGGGTGATACCAAGCTCGGGTCCGATTACATGGACGATACCATGATGATCTGTTCCAAGATCATGAAGTTCTACTCCATGTCTTTTACAATTTTCCCTTAACCTTTCTACTTGCATTCGGGAAAGTTGGTCCTTGATTGTTTTATCCTGATCGATAGTGGGTACATTATGATCAGGAGTAGCTACAGTCCTTTCTGGAAACATTACCTTATTGCCTCTTTTTTCAAGGTTTAGGAATGCCACCGGGCTTGTTACTTCGTGGATAAAATGCTTATCTATGAAAAACACATCCGGACCATCTGGGATAGACTGGATCACATGTGCATCCCAAATCTTATCAAATAATGATTTCTTCTCCATTATATTTAGCTTTTCGTCAATTTAATTGACAGGTAATTTATTTAAAGCATCTATGAATGCTTTGGCCGAAGCCAATACTATGTCTGTTTCTGATCCGAAACCGTGATATGGCCGTTCATTATGCATCAATCTCATGTGTACTTTGCATACATCATCGCTTCCTTTGGTAATGGCTTGAATCAGAAATTCATCCAAGATCACCGTCTGAGGGATAAGCTTTTTAATTGATTTTATTACAGCATCTACTGGGCCATTTCCATCGGCTTCACTTTCTTTTTGTTCTTCTCCTATGGTAAGAACAACTTTGGCGTGACCACCTTTACCTTCACTTCCTTCATAGTAAACATCTTTCATTTCTATAAAGAAAGAATTTTCCAGGTGTTCACCCAATAGGGATAAAAGGTCTTTTCTCCCTATGTCTCTTTTCGAATCTGCAAGAGTCAAAAAGGCCTCATAAATTTCATCCAGCTTTTCCTTTTCGAATTCAAACCCCAATAACTTGAGGTGATGCTTCAAGGCTGCTCTTCCACTTCTAGCAGTAAGCACTATGGATGATTCTTCAACCCCAACATCTTTAGGGTCAATAATTTCGTAATTCTCCCTGTTTTTCAAGACACCGTCCTGATGAATTCCAGAAGAATGGGCAAATGCATTTCTACCTACAATAGCCTTATTTGGCTGTATAGGCATGTTCATTAATTTGGAAATAATTCTACTCGTCTCGTAGATTTTCGGGGTATTGATTCCAGTATAAACAGGAATCTCTTTATGGCTTTTTATGGCCATTACCACTTCCTCCAAGGAGGTATTTCCGGCACGTTCTCCAATGCCATTCATTGTTACTTCCACTTGCCTTGCTCCATTCATGACGCCGGCAAGACTATTGGCGGTAGCCAATCCAAGATCATTGTGACAGTGGGTAGACAGAATGGCGCTGTCTATATTCGATACATTTTCTCTTAAGAAGCGAATGATATTGCCATATTGTTCGGGAAGGCAATAACCTGTAGTATCAGGGATATTGATAACCGTAGCTCCGGCCTTAATGACTGCCTCAACTATTCTGGCAAGAAATTCAGGTTCCGCCCTTCCTGCATCTTCAGCATAAAATTCGACTTCACCGACAAGATTTCTTGCAAATTTTACAGCCCTTATGGCTTTCTCCAACACGGCATCAGGAGTGCTTCTAAATTTATGCTCAATATGGTAACCTGACACACCTATACCAGTGTGTATCCTACTCTTTTTGGCAAATTTTAACGCCTCAGCAGCTACCTCTATGTCTTTCTCGACTGCTCTTGAAAGTGCACAGATAATAGGTTCCTCTACTGCCTTTGATATTTCCACAACAGAATTGAAATCCCCAGGGCTGGATATGGGAAATCCAGCCTCAAGGATATCAACTCCCAATGCTTCCAAAGCCTTGGCTACTACAATTTTTTCCCTGGTATCGAGTTGACAACCCGGCACCTGTTCACCATCCCTAAGAGTGGTATCAAATATCCAAAGCTTTTCTGACATTGCTATTTTTTAATTGTTTTCTGGTCTTAATTTACGGACAGTTGCACCTGCCTGCCACATTTCAGAATCTCTCAATTCTTTCAATTCTGCTTCCAATTTCACTCTGTAATCCGCTTTACTGTTGGACTCGATAGATTTGGTAGCTTCTTTACCTGTTTTTACACTGTTGTATAATTCTTCAAATACAGGTTTGGTAGCATCTCTGAAAGGCTTCCACCAATCTAATGCTCCTCTTTGAGCTGTAGTAGAACAGTTGGCATACATCCAGTCCATTCCATTTTCTGCTACTAAAGGCATCAAACTTTGAGTCAATTCTTCAACAGTCTCATTGAATGCTTCAGAAGGAGTATGACCATTTGCTCTTAATACTTCGTATTGAGCAGCAAATATACCTTGAATAGCACCCATAAGTGTTCCTCTTTCTCCTGTAAGATCAGAAGTAACTTCTTTGTAGAAATTTGTTTCGAACAGGTAACCTGAACCTACACCAATTCCCAAAGCTACTACTCTGTCTTTCGCTTTTCCTGTTGCATCCTGGAAAATTGCATAGGATGAGTTTAAACCTCTTCCCTCAACAAACATTCTCCTCAATGAAGTTCCTGAACCTTTTGGTGCTACCAAAATTACATCAACATCTGCTGGTGGAATGATACCTGTTTGGTCTTTGTAAGTAACACCAAAACCATGAGAAAAGTAAAGTGCTTTTCCTGGAGTCAAATGTTTTTTAACTGTTGGCCATAAGGCAATTTGTCCGGCATCAGACAACAAGAATTGAAGAATCGTTCCTTTTTCGCAGGCTTCTTCCAACTCAAAAAGTGTTTCACCGGGCACCCATCCGTCAGCAATAGCTTTGTCCCATGTTTTAGAACCTTTACGTTGTCCAACAATGACATTAAAACCATTGTCTTTAAGGTTTAAAGCCTGTCCTGGACCTTGTACTCCGTATCCTAATACGGCAATTACTTCTTCCTTTAAGACTTCCTTGGCTTTTTCAAGAGGAAATTCTTCTCTTGTTACTACGTTTTCTTCAACTGTACCGAACTTCAGTTTCATAACTATAAATTAAAATTGATTTTAAATTGGTATTATAAATATTTATCAATGCTCACCATTGGCTTGGCCACAGCTACCCTGCCCGACCTAACAAACTCCAGAACATTAAAGTCTTTTAGTACTTCCAGCAAATCTTGGGTGTCTTTCTTATGACCTGTCATTTCAATGACCACAAAACCTTTTTCCGCTGAAATTATCTTCGCATTGTACTGGCGAATTACCACTTCCAAACCTGCATCTATGCTTTCAATTGGAATTTTATACAAGGCAATTTCCTGAAAAACCATTTCGTCATCGACGTAATAAAATGCTTTGATAACATCAATGATTTTTTCAATTTGTCTAGACAACTGAATCACTTGTGCTTCAGTTGTATTCACCTCTATAGTGATCCGGTAAATACCCTCTTCTCTACTTTCTGAGGCAGTAAAACCATCGATATTAATCCCTCTTCGAGTAAAGATCAATGTAATCCTACTGAGTATGCCTATGAAATTTTCTGTGAATACAGAAATTGTATATCTTCTTTTCATCTGAGTTATTTAAGTCTAATTTCTTCAACAGAACTGCCAGTAGCAATCATGGGGAAAACATTGTCCTCTTTTTCTACTTTTACCTCAAGAAAATAGGGTCCATCATGTACAAACATCTCAGCCACAGCCTGACGTAAATCAGTTCTTTCATCTACTTTTTGAACCTTGAAATTATATCCTTCAGCGATTTTAATAAAATCAGGATTGTCCAACTCCGTAAAGGAATAGCGCTTGTCAAAAAACAATTGCTGCCATTGCCTTACCATACCCAAGAAATTGTTATTGAGCAATACCACCTTTACAGGAGCTTTGGTTTGCATAATCGTCCCGAGTTCCTGGATGGTCATTTGGATTCCTCCGTCACCTACCACACATATTACCTCTCGGTTGTAATCGTGGAGTTGTGCACCCAAGGCTGCCGGAAGGGCAAATCCCATGGTTCCTAATCCACCTGATGTTACTTGAGTCCTGGTGGTTTTGTAATTAAAATACCTCCAGGCCACCATTTGGTGTTGCCCAACATCAGTTACTAATATAGCGTCATCGGCTTTAAACTCATTGATATGACGAATAACCTCTCCCATGGTCAACCCTATTTTGGTTGGGGAAATGTCATTGCCTACTACCACTCTTTTTTCTTCTGCTTCAAGTACCCTGAATTGCTTGATCCATTCTGGGTGTTCTTTTTTCTCTACTTTTTCAATAAGCTTTTCTAAGCTGACCTTACAGTCACCCAAAACTGGTACATCCGCCTTTACAATCTTGTCGATTTCGGCAGGGTCCAATTCAAGATGAATCACCTTGGCTTGCTTGGCATAACGCTTAACATCTCCCGTTACCCGGTCATCAAAGCGCATCCCTATGCTTATTAAAACATCACATTTATTGGTAAGCAAGTTGGGCGCATAGTTTCCATGCATCCCCAATTTCCCTACGTAATTTGGATGATCCTCTGATAAAGCACCTGTTCCTAATAAGGTACAGGCAGCAGGAATTCCCGTTTTATCCAAAAATGCTTTCAATTGGCTTTCTGCCTTTCCCAATACTACTCCCTGACCGTATAATAAATAAGGTCTTTTGGCTTTATTGATAAGTGCTGCTGCTTCATCGATCACACTGTCCGGCACCTTAGGATAAGGACGGTAAGAACGAATGTTTAAGCAAGGAACGTAATTGAAATCCCCTAAGGCTACCTGAGCATCCTTTGTTATGTCTATTAAAACCGGTCCTGGTCGTCCCGATCTGGCGATATGGAAGCCTTTGGCAATCGCTGGTGCGATATCCTCAACTCTTCTCACCTGTATGTTCCATTTGGTGGCGGGCATAGAGATACCAACTACATCAGTTTCCTGAAAAGCATCAGTACCCAGCAGCTGTGACAACACCTGACCTGTGATACAGACCAAAGGGGTGCTATCAATCAAGGCATCCGCCATGCCAGTAATTAAATTGGTGGCTCCAGGCCCAGAGGTGGCTATACAAACCCCCACTTTTCCGGAAACTCTTGCATATCCCTGGGCAGCATGAATTGCTCCCTGTTCGTGTCGGGTCAGGATATGCTGGATTTGATCCATATAATCATAGAGTGCATCATACACCGGCATGATAGCCCCACCTGGGTAGCCAAAAATAAATTTGGCGTTTTCTGCTACCAGGGATTTGATTACAATTTCTGCCCCTCTTATTTTCGAATCATTCATAATCGTTAATCTTTATCTGTCACACATCCTTCAGATGCGGTAGAAACTAACTGAGAATATTTTTTAACGTTCCGTTTAAATGGCTTAAGTCTTTATTTACCCAGGTTTTCTTTCTCTCTGCGAAAGTTTCATCAGAAACATCACAACTTATTTCGAGCGTCTCACCGTTAATGGTAACCTTATCACCGTTTTGTAAAAGTCCTATTGGACCACCTGTATATGCTTCCGGCGTAACATGTCCTACTACGAAGCCATGCGTGCCTCCTGAAAATCTACCATCTGTAATGAGCGCAACATCTGCTCCCAAACCTGCTCCAATAATAATAGAGGTAGGCTTAAGCATTTCAGGCATACCTGGTCCGCCTTTAGGACCCACATACCTGATGACGACTACATCACCTTTTTTAACTTCCATGTTTTTCATGGCATCATTGGCTTCCTGCTCTGAGTTATACACTTTAGCAGGGCCAGTAAAGGAAACACCTTCTTTTCCGGATATTTTTGCCACTGAACCTTCTGGAGCAAGGTTTCCTGTCAAAATGCACAGGTGACCTGTTGCTTTTACTGGTGCGTCTATTGGATTGATTACACTGCCTTTTTCTGCTTTTATTGGTGCAATATCGGCAAGGTTTTCAGCTATAGTTTTGCCGGTCACTGTCAGACAGTCTCCATGCAATAAGCCATTGTCCAATAGATACCTCATAAATGCTGGCAAGCCTCCCTGCTCGTGCAGGTCCTCCATCATGTATTTACCACTTGGTTTAAAATCACCCAAAACAGGGGTAGTGGCATTTATTTTTTTGAAATCTTCAAGTCCAAAGTCAATGTCAGCAGTCCTGGCAATCGCCAATAGGTGAAGCACTGCATTGGTGCTACCAGCTAACGCTACTACCACCCTTACTGCATTTTCTAAACTTTTCTTGGTTACGATATCTCTTGGTTTCAAATCCATGGCCAATAAATTGGCAATAAATTCACCCACGGCTCCGCATTCAGCAGCTTTTTCTTGTGAATTGGCAGGATTAGATGCACTATAAGGCAATGACAACCCCATTGCTTCTATAGCAGAAGACATGGTGTTGGCGGTATACATACCTCCACATGCTCCAGCTCCTGGGCAAGCATTTTTAATTACTCCTGTATAGTCTTCGTCAGAAATTTCGTTATTGATACGTTTTCCGTATGCTTCGAAGGCAGAAACAATATTTAGTTTCTCTCCTTTGTATTTACCAGACCTGATGGTACCACCATAGACCAATATAGAAGGCCTATTCACACGTAACATGCCCATTACAGCGCCAGGCATGTTTTTGTCACAGCCAGCTACTGCCACTATACCGTCAAATGAATGACCTAAAATGAATGATTCTATGGAATCAGCTATGATCTCTCTGGAAGGCAAGCTATAACGCATGCCTGACGTACCCATTGAAATTCCATCACTGATACCTATTGTATTGAAGACCAATCCAGTCAGCTTTGACGCTATTGTAGAAGCCTTAATGGCTCTTGCAAAGTCATTAAGGTGCATGTTACAAGGGTTACTCTCATAGCCACAACTAGCCACCCCAACAAAAGGCTGCTTCATCTCTTCATCCGTCAGACCTGTTGCGTACAACATGGCCATTGAAGCCGGATTCTCTTGATTGTCACTTACCTCCCAACTATTTTTTTTCGAATTGCTCATTATAACTCTATTATTTTTAACAACTGGCTTATAAAAAAAAGTGCTTCACTCGAATGAAGCACTTTGATTGATTTTTTCTATTGGCAATAGATCAGCGCTTCATCACTTACTAAATGATAATGACAATTAGAACGACTAGGCTGACAACTATTAACATATCTCTTTTGGAGTATCTTTCTTGACTTTATTTTGTACTATTATAATGCAATATTAAAACCTCTAATCCATACTTACAATATTTTAATTCTTTTTTAATTTATAAAAAATAAGAAAATAATGTAAATGAATTTAATTAAAAATTAAAGTTTATTATTACAGATATAAGGCAATTTTATTTTAAAAAATTTCATTATGACGAAAAAATTCAAAATTTTATTCTGATGCAAACTTTTGTTAATTTTTGGTAAAAAAACTGTCTTTCAAGACATCCTCACCAACTTTAAACTTAAGTGAGCATTTATCCATTTAAATGATTTAAAAAGCTTCTTAGAAAATCCACGCCTTTGTTTTACTTTTAGGGCCTAAAGATGTACAAATATGATCGTTTTTCCCAATGCAAAAATCAATCTTGGACTACACGTCCTCAGAAAGAGAACAGATGGATACCACGACATCGATACTTGCATGTACCCCATACCTTTAAGGGAAGCTCTGGAAATCATTCCCTCCCATTCCTTTTCTTTTACCCATAGCGGAATACCAATACCTGGCACGTTAGATCACAACCTGATCGTGAAGGCCTTCCAATTGCTTTTAGCGGATTTCCCGAAACTTACGGCAGTGGCAGCCCACCTCCATAAAAACATTCCAATAGGTGCCGGATTAGGCGGGGGATCAGCCGACGCAGCTTTTGCTTTAAAACTTTTGAATGAACTATTTTCTTTAGGCTTAAGCCAAAAACAACTTGAAGATTATGCCTCCAAATTAGGGAGTGACTGCCCATTTTTCGTGCAAAATAAAGCCCAAATGGCAACAGGAAGAGGCGAAAAGCTTGAACCAATTTCTGTCGACCTAGCGGGAAATTGGATTTACTTAATTCATCCAGGCATTCATGTTGGCACCAAAGAGGCCTATGCAGGAATCAAACCCACAGAAAGGGACCTGGACCTGAAAGCAATCCTTACAGCTCCATCTTCCTGGAAGTCCGAACTTGTTAACGATTTCGAAAAAGGGATTTTCTCTAATTACCCGGAAATTGCTGCCATAAAAACGAAATTATACAATGCTGGTGCTTGGTACGCTGCCATGTCTGGCTCAGGCTCTGCGGTATTTGGACTGTTCAAGGATCCGCCGGAAGAAATTAAATTTCCGGAACATTATTTTCTTTTTTCTGAAAAACTGACTTAACCCACAAGTAAATAATAGCCATTTCATTACTTGATATAATCACATTAAAATAGACCTTGTAACTTCGGGATTAATGTATTTTTCTAATTGTTCTGGCCACTCTTCTTTTTTGAACAAAACGAATTATAGGGTAAATACAGACGGAAGCCAAAATGATCAGGGTCCCCAAATAAAATTCAGGTGTCATTTTTTCTTTTTCGCCAAAGATGATAAAGGCAAGCAGAATCCCATACACTGGCTCCATATTTACCGTCAGGTTAACAGCAAAAGCGGATATCCTTTTCATGAGTTTCACAGACAAGGTGAAAGCTATGACGGTACAAACCTGCGAAAGTACAAGTAACCAAAACCAATCCATCCCCTGTGGTACCCATGAAAAACCTTCTGTAGTAAACCAATAAGCGTAGAAGGGAATAAAGCCTGCCGTCAGTAAAAAGGCACCAACCATTTCATAAAAAGTAATAATAAAAGGGCTGTGACTTTTGGTCAGCCTTCCATTTATCACAGTAAAGCAAGCACACAATAAAGCAGAAGTGACTGCTAGAAAAATACCAAGACTGTAGCCAGACTCAAACTTAAATATCACTATCAAACCAATAATTACAACCAAGCCAAGCATTACTTCATACAATTTGACAGGTTGCCTGTTGACCATCGGCTCAATGAGAGCAGTCCAGAGCGAACAAGTGGCCATTCCCGCCAGACAAACGGACGCAGTAGAGACCTGTGCTGCCCAAAAAAACAAAATCCAATGTGCGCCAATCAATCCTCCAGTAAGTAGAAACTTGAGCAAGGCATTTCCATTTACTTTTAAAGGCCGCCTTCTAAATTTTAGCAGCAAGAAAAGTCCTAAACTTGCAAGAAGGGTACGGTAGAATACGATCTCAACCGCCGGAAGACTTATCAATAACCCGAGAATAGCAGTAAATCCCCAGATAAGAACGACCAAGTGAAGCCATAAATAATCTTTTACCATAAACGAAAAATCATCGGGGAACGGTTTTGTAAAGCACCAGTCCCGTCAGTCCAAAAACGATATTCGGAATCCATACTGCTAAAATTGGGTAAGCAGTGCCTGCTTCAGCAAATGTCCTGGAGAGTAAAAATAGTATGATGTACACGAATGCCAGCATAAAGCCCAGTGCTATTTTAAAACCAGAGCCTCCCCTTGTTTTCTTTGCAGAGACAATTACCCCAATGAAAGTAAGTAGGATCGCAGCAAACGGGGACATAAAGCGAACGTACTTTTCGATCTTGTAGAAACTAATATTGTCCGCTCCCCTCTCCTCAAGAATGATGATCTGCTTGGAAAGCTCGGGAAGTTTCAAGGTTTCGTGATGATTAAGTGGCAGATCAAAATCTGCAGGGGTAATGGACAAGGTGGTGTCCATAGCGTCACCCGTCGTCCAGGTCTCCCCCATTTCATTCAGCTCCCTCAATCTCCAATCACGGGCATTCCAAACATGTTTGGTGGTGTCCCAAACAAGCCTTTCTGCGGTGAATTTAGATATTAGTTTCCCATCTTTGATATGCTCCAAGGTGAAATCATGCCCTTGATCGACAGAAGAAAAGTACCTGCGCATATAGGCATACAAATCGGTAGCCACCTTTATGTGAATGTTTTGCTGGTTCAGGTCCTGTTGTTTGTCCAGGTATTCAACCCTGAATTGCGAAACTCCCGCCGTAGCAACAGGCAATACCCAACCGTTTAGCAAAAAACTAATCACGGCAATTAAAACTGCAGACATGATAAAGGGCACCAGCATTCTTACAAAACTTACCCCACTACTGAGAATCGCGATGATCTCTGTTCTTCCTGCCATTTTTGACGTAATAAAAATGACGGAGATAAAGACCGTAATTGGCGTAAGTAAATTGTTTAAGTAAAGGCCATAATTAAGCATGTACTGCAAGATCTCAGATGCAGGGACATCGTTTCGGATATAGGTATCATTCTTTTCGGTGAAATCGAGCACCAAAACGACCAAAATCAACATCATGACCACAAATAAATAGGTCTTGAGGAAATCTTTAATGATTAATTTGTCCAATAGTTTCATACCAACTGGTCTTTCTCTTTTGTATCAAATGAAACGGCTGCTCTAGCAGAATCCTTATAACCTTCTGCTAACTTTTTCTACCATTGCATTTTTCCAGGTGGTAAAATCACCTGCCTGTATGTGCTCTCTCGCTTGGGTCACCAACCAAAGATAGAAGGATAAATTGTGAATACTTGCAATCTGTGCTGCCAGCATTTCCTTACTTATCGTCAGGTGTCTAAGATAGGCCTTGGAATAGAAATTGCTTACATGAGAATCGAAGCCACTGTCAAGAGGTGAGAAATCCATTTTCCACCTTTCATTGCGAATATTAATAATCCCTTCAGAGGTAAAAAGCATGCCATTCCTGGCATTTCTAGTAGGCATCACACAATCAAACATGTCTATGCCCAGTGCTATTCCTTCCAAAATATT
This sequence comes from Cyclobacterium qasimii M12-11B, assembly GCF_000427295.1. GTDB lineage: Bacteria > Bacteroidota > Bacteroidia > Cytophagales > Cyclobacteriaceae > Cyclobacterium > Cyclobacterium qasimii. The sequence goes on from NZ_ATNM01000197.1 coordinate 26,886, forward strand.
GGCAGGAGTACCAACTCCCATAAGGTATCTTGGCTTGTCTTCTGGAAGAATATCTGTTACCAGATCTGTCATTTCATACATCATCTCAGCAGGCTCACCTACCGACAAGCCACCAATGGCATTGCCTTCCCTATCCTGATCACTGACAAAACGTGCCGCATCCATTCTCAAGTCTTTGAAAGTACTCCCTTGGACAATTGGGAACAAAGATTGGCTGTAACCATATTTCCCTGAGGTATTATCAAACTGATCTATACATCTCTTTAGCCACCGGTGCGTGAGATGCATGGAGTTTTTAGCATAGCTCCAATCACAAGGGAAGGGAGTGCATTCATCAAAGGCCATAATTATATCAGCGCCGATAGTACGCTGAATGTCCATCACTGATTCAGGAGTAAAGTGATGTTTTGAACCATCAATATGGGATTTAAAGACCACCCCTTCTTCTTTAATTTTCCTGTTCCCTTCTAGCGAAAAAACCTGATAGCCACCGCTGTCTGTAAGAATTGGACTTGACCAACCCATGAATTTATGCAAACCCCCAGCTTTTTCAAGTACTTCCAGGCCAGGTCGGAGATAAAGGTGATAGGTATTGCCCAGAATAATTTGAGCTTTCACATCATAGGTCAACTCCCTTTGGTGAACAGCCTTAACCGAACCAGCAGTCCCCACAGGCATAAATATAGGTGTTTGAATCAGTCCGTGATCTGTTTGAATTTCACCAGCTCGAGCTTTCGAGTGTTGATCCTTATTTTCAAGTTTAAATTTCATTCCTCCCTTTCATTGATAAATCCCCCATTTACTGATTATATTTGAATCCGAAATAGGCGATAGTTATTTTAGTGTGCATTAAAATTATTTCAGAATCAGTCAATAGTTGTGGTTTTTGACCTCAAATATGGCCAAACCATGTTTGAGTCTTCAACTCTCCTGGCTTCTTTTTAATTAAAACACGCATTGCACAGCTCATGGCCTATTACAATTGGAACACAAAAATAACCGCAATTAAACAAAAATTTGAGATTTTTGAATTAATCTTAAAGAACGGACAGTAGGTGCAAATATGGAAAACACATTATGGTGGATATTTTTTTTAGCTTCGGGCGTGCAGTTTACCTATTTGATGGTAGTTTTTGGCCGGTTTGTTTTTTTTCACAAAGCAGAACAAGAAACGGAACAGGACACTAATCTCAGCGGAGTATCTATTATTATAGCCGCCAAAAATGAGGCTGCACACTTGCAAGACCTGGTGCCTTTACTTATGGAGCAGAACTATCCTGAATTTGAGGTGCTAATCGTGAATGATTGCTCCACAGATGACTCAGAAGATATGTTGAGGTCGCTTGCTGAAACATACAGCAAGCTCCGAATTGTGAACGTCAGGTATACTCCGGATCATGTGACAGCCAAAAAATACGCTCTTACTCTAGGCATAAAAGTATCTAAATACGATACTATCTTGCTTACCGATGCGGATTGCAGGCCTGTTTCTCCACACTGGATCAGGAGGATGTCAACTCCAGTCCGTAATGAAGGTAAAACTTTTGCCCTCGGACATGGTTCTTACCTGGCACTCCCTGGGTTATTGAATAAAATCATTCAGTACGAAACCCTTTTTACAGCCATCTATTACTTTTCATTTGGCTATTGGAAGTCTCCATTTATGGGAGTGGGAAGAAACCTCTGCTACAAAAAAAGCTTTTTCATGGAAAAGAAAGCCTTTAAATCACTTTGGCACATTGAAGGGGGGGACGATGATCTTTTTGTAAATCTTTATGCAACGGCAGAAAACACCGCCTTAGTAGCACATCCAGAAAGCATTACCATTTCTCAACCGAAGACCAGTTTCAAAGCTTATTTCACCCAAAAGAAGCGACATTACCATGCTGGGAAATATTATCGCAGTAAAGATAAACTAAAACTGGGTTTGTATTCGTTAAGTCATTTGGTATTCTGGCTCTCCGCAGCAGGAATTTTAATTCTTGAAAGCACCTGGGAACCAATTGCCCTTGTATTGGGGTTAGTTTTTGCAAGGGCCATGCTGCAATATTTAATAATTCATAAGGCAAGAAAAAAATTAGAGGGGACTGGTAAGGTAATTTGGACTTTATTTTTTGATTTGATGTACATGATTTATTTTTGGACCTTAGGAACAAAAGGTTATCTGTCAAAAACAGTTAAATGGAAATAAAGGAAAGAAGTTTTTCAGATAAAGCGTTAGAAGATTTTGAATTGATCGACAAAGCGGTCAATGATAAAGACCAGCAGGCGTATGCTTCGCTCATGAAGCGGTACAAAAAAGCGGTATACTTTATGATCCTTAAAATGATCAGGGGTACTGACGACGCAGAAGATCTTACCATGGAAGCCTTTGCTAAGGCCTTCAAAAATCTCCACAAGTTTAAAAAAGACTATACATTCAGTACTTGGCTTTTTAGAATTGCGACCAACAACACCATCGATTTTATCCGAAAAAAGAAACTCAAGACCATGAGTTTAAACAACACCATGACAGACGATGGTGGAAATGCGGTAAATATAGATGTGGAAGATGATGACAACAATCCTCAGGATGAGTTTATCAAAACCCAGAGGAAAGAAATGGTGCGGATTTTTGTCGATAAGTTACCTGCAAAATACCGAAAGCTGGTTAAGTTGAGGTATTTTGATGAGTTGTCTTATGATGAAATCGCTGTCGAACTTGACAAACCTTTGGGAACGGTGAAAGCACAACTTCACCGATCAAGAGAACTATTATACGAAATTGCCAAGGGCAAAAATAAACATATTTAATTGATGAATGCAGACCATAAGCTGATCCAACATTATTTCCCAGAATTGAATGCCCAACAAATGGATCAATTTGAGCGCATGGGAGACCTTTATGTGGATTGGAACAGTAAGATCAATGTCATCAGTCGCAAGGACATGGAAAGTTTTTACATTCACCATGTGCTGCATTCTTTAGGAGTTGCAAAATTACTTTCTTTCGAACCCGGCACCAAGATTCTTGATATCGGTACGGGGGAGGATTCCCTGGGATCCCGCTGGCCATTTTATTCCCTGAAGTACAATTTCACCTTGTAGATTCTATAGGGAAGAAAATAACTGTAGTAAAGGATGTGGTCAAGCAATTGGGGTTGAAAAATGTAGAGCCACAACAAGTGCGTGCAGAAAGTCTAGAAGACAGGAAGTATCATTTTATCATCAGCCGAGCGGTGACACAAATGGAGAAATTCTATCCCTGGATCAAAAATAAGTTCAGAAAAGAAGATGTTCATGAGGAATTTCAAAATGGTCTCTTCTACCTAAAAGGTGGTGATGTCGATGAGGAGTTGGAAGCTCTGCATCTTAACTATGTAAGCTATCATCTTGAAGACTACTTTACCGAATCATTTTTTGAAACCAAAAAAGTGGTTTATTTACCTTATGAAGGCAAAAGGTAAGTTGATCAGTTCGGAGCAATCCTAAAATTATTCTTACCCAGATCCATCCTGAATATTTTTTGGCCAAATACATGGCCTACCACTATCCAGTGCAATACAAAAAGTCACTCGCATAACAAAAAATAACCCAAGACAGGGCATTTACTACCTGTCTTGGGTTATACTAACAAAGAAATCTTTCTTATCTTACCAGGATCACTTCAATAGTAGATTCGCTAACGGTAAGTCCATCTTCCTGCAAACGCTCAAAATCCGAAACTTCAATTTCACCTGAAAGTCTCAGCATGTTATCTGAATAGTCTATTACTTCGAGTATCACAACCTCTTCCTTGTCGGTTATCACCAATTGATCACCCACCAACTCCCAGGTGCCGGAAAAAATTTCCACACCCTGAACAGGGATTTTCTCATTTTGAAGTGTAAAGCCAAGCGCTATTAAGTCGACATCGAAAACGAAGCTTCCAGTTGCCGTGAGCAATTGATCCATGTCACCAAAATCAAGGGTCATGTCATAATTCTCTCCATTTCCCTCAATACTGACCGGCACTGAAGCCCCAGACACCGAAACAACACCTCTACCACTTAAAGTAGCCTCTTGTAAGCGCCACTCTTCCTTTGCCAACTCCAGGTCTGGCATTTCTTCTTCAGTAGTCGTTTTACAACTCCACATCAACGAAAGCACTATCAAAGAGAGAATAGACAAAGACTTTTTCATAGCAATTTTTATTTCTTTTTATAAGTAATTTTAACAGGCACACCTGTAAAATCAAAATTTTCCCTTAACCTATTTTCCAGGAATCGGGTATAGGGTGATTTAATGTATTGGGGTAAGTTGCAGAAAAAGGCAATCACCGGATTTTTGGTTGGCAGCTGTGTAATGTATTTAATTTTAATGTATTTCCCCTTATTCGCAGGAGGTGGATACTTTTCGATTTCTGGCAACAATACCTCATTCAACTTGGAAGTAGAAACCTTCCGTTGTTTATTTTCATAAACTTGCATGGCCAATTCCATGGCTTGATATATTCTTTGCTTAGTGAGTGCAGAAATAAATATGATTGGAATCCATTTATTTTCACCCAGCTTATCTGTCATGTTGTCCTTAAAAGCCTGCATGGTTTTGTGGTCTTTTTCTACCAAATCCCATTTGTTGACCATAATCATCATCCCTTTGTTGTTTTTAATAGCAAGAGAGATTAGGTTAACATCCTGCGCTTCAAGACCACGAGTAGCATCTACCATGATGATGACCACATCTGAATCTTCCAAAGTCCTTAAAGACCGCATCACTGAGTAAAACTCAATGTCTTCTTTTACTTTGGCCTTTTTTCGAATTCCTGCCGTATCTGTAAGGATATAGTCCTTGCCATATAGCTGGTAACGCGTATGGATGGCGTCTCTGGTCGTTCCCGCTTCATCCGTCACTATTGACCTCTCTTTGCCAATTAAAGCGTTTAGAAAGGAGGATTTCCCTACATTAGGTCTTCCAAGGATGGCCAATTTTGGTATTCCTTCATCAGGATCTTTTTCTCCCTCATCAGGGAATTTCTGTATCACCTCATCCAGTAAATCGCCTAAACCACTTCCACTGGTAGCGGTAGTTGGATAGATAATTTCTTCACCTATGCCCAAAGCATAAAATTCATTGGCCATTAAAAGGTCGTCCAAGTTATCTGCCTTATTGGCTACCATAAAGATAGGCTTGTCTGTACCTCTCAATTCTTTAGCAAAATCCGCATCCAGATCAGTAAGTCCAACCATACAGTCCACTACAAATAAGATAATAGAGGCCTCTTCAATGGCCAGCTTTACTTGTTTGCGAATTTCCTTTTCAAAAATATCTTCTGAACCCATCACATACCCACCGGTATCAATGACGGAGAAAAACTTACCTCCCCATTGGGCGTGGCCATAATGCCTGTCCCTTGTCACACCACTAAGGTTGTCTTCAATGGCTTTTCGCTCTTCTACCAGTCGGTTAAAAAGCGTGGATTTACCCACATTAGGTCTCCCTACAATTGCTACTATATTGGCCATAATACTATGTTTTATTGGTCGTAACCAAATTTTTTCAATTTGTTTTTATTCTTTCTCCAGTTGTCTTCTACCTTCACAAAGGTTTCTAGAAAAACTTTTTTTCCAAAAAAATTCTCCATTTCAATCCTGGCTTGAGTACCCACTCTTTTCAATGCTTTCCCCTTGTCTCCGATAATAATTCCTTTTTGACTATCTCTTTCCACATAAATCACGGCTCTCATGCGTAGCAATTGATCGGTTTCATCAAAATCTTCAATTCGAACCTCTGTACTATAGGGTATTTCTTTCTTGTATTGGTTAAAGATTTTTTCTCTTATGATTTCGGAAGCAAAGAAACGCTCAGGACGGTCACTTAGTTCTTCTTTGTCATAAAATGGTGGATGTACAGGCAAGCGATCCAGAATTTCCTGCATTATCTTTTGGAGGTTAAAACTTTCCAATGCTGAAATCGGAATAACCACATCTGCTTTTATCCTTTCAGTCCAGTATTCCGTAACCTCTGCAAGCTTTTCTTCTTTATTCAAGTCAATTTTATTGATGACAAGTAAAATAGGCACTCCTGCGGCATTCACCTTTTGAATAATGTCTTCAATTTCTTCATCATTCTCAAAAAGATCTGTTACAAAAACGATTACATCAGCATCTTCGAGCGACAGGTGTACAAAACCCATCATGCTTTTGTGCAGTTCGTATTTTGGTTTCAACATGCCGGGAGTATCGGAGAAGACGATCTGGTATTCCGGTTCATTCATAATTCCCAAAATCCTATGACGAGTAGTCTGGGCTTTGGAAGAAATGATAGAAAGCTTTTCTCCAAGCAGGGCATTCATCAAGGTAGATTTACCCACATTAGGCTTACCTATGATATTAATAAAGCCTGCTTTATGCATATTTTCTGGCATGGTCTCAGATTTTTTTTACAAAGGTACTTGATTTTTGAGAATATGTCCTTACCTTTGTATCACAATAACGGATAAGGCAGCAAAAAACGTTTAAAACCTTATCAATTTCAAAAGCGATTTTATTCAATATAAAGATATATCGCGGGATGGAGCAGTTGGTAGCTCGTTGGGCTCATAACCCAAAGGTCACAGGTTCGAGTCCTGTTCCCGCTACTAGAAACCCCTTATACGTCAAGTATTTGGGGTTTTCTTTTTTTAAGGCATTTTTTTTATTTATCGATTAGGCACCTAGATTTTTCTTTTTTAATAATGTGAAGCCGTTTAAATTCTTTTTCTCGCGAAGCCGCTAAGGCGCAAAGGTCTTTAGAATACTTTCTTTTGACTTTATAACATTTTAACTGCTTTTCTGAATTTTTTAGAAAAATTCTCGATTCTCGCAATGGAACAGAAAATATTTGTTTGAGGCTCTGGGGGCAAAATTTATAAGTTATTTTCAGATTCTTAATTATCGCAAAGGTGCTAAGACACAAAGAATATAAAAAACCTTCTTTGCGACTCCGCGACTCTGCGTGCAATTCTTAAAAGTTATTTTATATTCTATAATTCTCGCAAAGGCGCTAAGACGCAAAGGGTAAAGGGATGCCTTTTACTGAAAAGGTGACCCTTTGATTAGCTTTTTTTATTCTTGACCATCTTAAGGACTTAGAAAACATTTCTTTGCGACTCCGCGACTCTGCGTGCAATGTTAAAACCTTTTTTATTTTCTTAATTCTCGCTAAGGCGCTAAGACGCAAAGTTCATAGGGATGACTCTCTTTTAATTCATTACCCTTTGATTAGTTTTATTATTCTTAACCATCTTAAGGACTTAGAAAAAACATTTCTTTGCGACTCTGCGGCTCTGCGTGCAGTTTTTAATAGTTCTATTTAGATTATTGGGTCTCGCAAAGGCGCTAAGACGCAAAGAATTTAAAAACCCTTCTTTGCGACTCCGCGACTCTGCGTGCAATGTTAAAACCTTTTTATTTCTTAATTCTCGCTAAGGCGCTATGACGGAAAGGACATAGGGATGACTCTTTTTGAATACGTGACCTTATAATTAGTTTTTTTATTCTTGCCGCTCGTTTGAGCGTAAAAAACATTTCTTTGCGACTTTGCGGCTCTGCGTGCAAAATTTATAAATTATTCTTAGATTATTAATTCTCGCTAAGGCGCTAAGACGCAAAGGTCATAGGGATGACTCTCTATTTATTCATTTCCGTTTGATTAGTTTTTTTTTATTCTTGACCATCCTAAGGACTTAGAAAGTATTTCTTTGCGGCTCCGCGACTATGCGTGCAATTAATTCTATAAGTTAACACTTTTTATAAGCACCTCAAAAAGGTAAATTCCAGCGATAACTATCTGTTTAAAGAATCATTTTCTTCCTTATTTAAGGTATTAAGCGTGGGAAATACATTACAGATTCCAAATGCCTATTTCTTGGCATGGTATTGGGAAATAAGTATTGAACAAACGATTAAATCCATAAGAAGCTCAATAGCATGGCACTCGAAACGACAGAACAGAAATTCCAGATAAAGGACACCTGGTCCCTACTTAAGGCAACTTACAAAGAATGGTCTGATGACGACGCCTTTGGAAACGCCGCTTCGGTTGCTTATTATGCTGTTTTTTCACTACCAGGGCTTTTGCTTATAATAGTGTCCATTATTGGTATTTTTATGGACAGAACCGACACCGTTGCCGAAATTACGTCAGGTCTTTCGGGAATGATTGGTGCAGAATCAGCAGAAAGTATTGCTGAAATTATAGTAAATGCCAATTTAGCCGACCAATCCGTACTCATGACCATAGTGGGGTTAGGCACCATGCTTTTCGGTGCAACCGGACTTTTCGTTCAACTTCAGAAATCTTTAAATTCCATATGGGAGGTAAAAAAAAATGAAAAAGCTGGTATTAAAACCCTCTTGAAAGATAGGGCCACTTCGCTTGGGATAATCATTGTTATAGGTTTTTTACTACTCATCTCATTAGTTTTGAGCACAACGATTTCTTCAATAGGTGGTTGGTTAACACGAAATTTTGGTGAAAGTCTTTTTATCTTGGCTTATTTGGCTAATATTATTCTTTCTATCGTCATTATTGCATTGCTTTTTGCCGCAATATTTAAGATTTTGCCAGATGTTAATATCAAATGGCGTATGGTATGGACAGGTGCTATTCTCACCTCAGTACTGTTTACGGTAGGAAAAGCACTTATTGCCTTTTATTTAAGTGAATCAAATCCCGGTGAAACATTTGGTGCTGCAGGTGCCATTATTCTTTTCTTGCTTTGGATATCCTATTCATGCCTTATACTTTTCTTTGGTGCTGAGTTCACTCAGGTTTATGGGAGAAGGTATGGCTATCAGCTAAAACCGTCTAGCCATGCGGTGCGCACCTCTGATTTTGAACATAAGAAAGAAAAACTAATCAAAAAAAAGAAAGTGGATAAGGAAATGACCAAATAGAGCAAAGTTTGTAATTTTTTTTTGGGGGGGGGACTTCACGGCTCTACCTGCAGTATTTAAAGTCCTTTCTAGAATAATAATTCCCGCAAAGGCGCTAAGACGCAAAGGGCATCAGTATACTTTCTTTTTACTATATGGCTTTCTAAACTTATTTTTAATATCAATCCTCATTATGGGACAAAAATTATTTCTTTGCGGCTCCGCGGCTCTGCGTGCAGTTTTTAATAGTTCTATATAAATTACTGGGGCTCGCAAAGGCGATAAGACGCAAAGGGCATAGAGCTTCCTCTTTTTAATTCATAACCCTTGGATTAGTTTTCTTTTATTCTTGACCATCTTAAGGACTTAGAAAACATTTCTTTGCGACTCTGCGGCTCTGCGTGCAGTTTTAAATGCTTTTTTATTTTCTTAATTCTCGCTAAGGCGCTAAGACGCAAAGGGTAAAGGGATGCCTTTTACTGAAAAGGTGACACTTTGATTAGCTTTTTTTATTCTTGACCATCTTAAGAACTTAAAAAACATTTCTTTGAGACTCAGCGTCTTTGCGTGCAATTTTAAAAGCATTTTTGTTTTCTTGGATCTCACTAAGGTGATATCAATTTTCCATTGTGGCCCTGCGAAAAATATTTATAAGTTATTAACAACTCTGGATATCCCATCTTTAATTAAGGCTTCATTGAAATTAATCAACAAACCGAGCTTTAGCCCCGTGAGTTTTAAGTAAGTCAGTACTTGCTTAAAATGCACCGGAGCAATGGCACCTACTGATTTTATTTCTACCAACACCCTGTCCTCCACGATTAAATCAGATCGGAAACCCTGATCCATTCTGATCCCCTTCCAAATTAACGGAATAGCTTGTTGTCTTGAAACACTCAACCCTTTCTGAATGAGTTCGTAATATAAAACCTCCTCATAAACTGACTCAAACAAACCGGGCCCAAGCGCTACATGAATCTGGTAGCAGGTATCTACTATTACTTTGGAAAGATCGTTTTCAGACATTTTTTTTTAGATTTTTGTTTCTCGCAAGGACGCTAAGGTATTGAGGATGCTTATTTGAGGCTTCGTGGTCTTTGATTGGTTTTTATAGGTTTTTTTAGATTCTTGTCCAACGCTATGTTTCTTAGCGGCTCTGCGGCTCTGCGTGCAGTTTTTTTTTAACTCTAATTTCTTTCTCGCTAAGGCGCAAAGACGCAAAGGGGATAATCATACTTTTTTAGCTCCATTGCTTTTTGATTGGTTCTTTTGATTGTTTTTAGACTTTTGTTTCTCGCTAACGAGTAGAAAATATTTCTTTGCGGCTCCGCGGCTCTGCGTGCAGTTTTTAATAGTTCTATTTAAATTACTGGGTCTCGCAAAAGGCGCTAAGACGCAAAGGGTAAAGGGATGCCTTTTACTGAAAAGGTGACCCTTTGATTAGCTTTTTTTATTCTTGACCATCCTAAAGACTTAGAAAACATTTCTTTGCGGCTCTGCGTGCAGTTTTTTTTTAACTCTAATTTCTTTCTCGCTAAGGCGCTAAGACGCAAAGGGGATAATCTTACTTTTTTGGCTCCATTGCTTTTTGATTGGACCTTTTGATTGTTTTTAGACTTTTGTTTCTCGCTAACGAGTAGAAAATATTTCTTTGCGACTCTGCGGCTCTGCGTGCAGTTTTTTTTAACTCTAATTTGTTTCTCGCTAAGGGGTCGAAAATATTTCTTTGCGGCTCTGCGTGCAATCTATCCTATAAGTTAACAATTTTTCAAATCTGCTCAAAAGAATAAAACCCACCCACTTTTTATATATTTACCTGGTAGTCTCAATTGACCTTAAGCTGTATAAACTATACCATGAATCGTATTAAAAGCATTGCCTGTATTGCCCTAATCTTTATATGCCAGAACCTATTGGCGCAAGAGCCTTGGGAAAATCCTATCCAGAAAGAAAAACGACTGGGTTCTCCATTGGTGGAAACCTCACCGTTTGTGTTTCAAGAGAAGTTATACCTGCTGGAAAATAACCAGCGGTTTTGGGATATTCCTGGGGCTAAGCCTGGGCACAAATTCCATGAGGACAAGGTCCGTATTAGAGACCTACAAACAAATCAGATAATTTCCACGCCTCTGAAAAACCATGGTTTTGGAACAGTCCTGACATGGGAAGGCAAAGTATACGTTTTTGCGGGGGACTATGGGGAAGGAAAACCCTGGCGGAAAATGACCGAAATTACAATGACCAGCTCTGAAGACCTTGTCAACTGGAGCAAGCCAAAAACCGTCCTTCGGGCAAATGACGATGAGTATTTTTTTAATACTGCTGTTACGAGGGGAAAGGATGGCTTTGTTCTACTTTATGAAACCAGTGACAAGAAGTGGAAACCTTTTACCTTTAGGTACATGAGCTCTTCGGATTTGGAGCACTGGGAAGAAATTCCGGGTGCGGTCTATGGAGTGGACAAATATGTTGGCGGACCCGCCCTTTATTATGAAGGAGGTTGGTACTATACACTCTACCTTGAATCGCTACAACCAGGTTATGAAACAAGAATCACCCGCTCCAAAGACCTTGTCAATTGGGAAGATGCAGCAGAAGACAGGCCTTTTGTCACCTTTAATCCGACACATAAAAACATTCCTTTGATCAATCCTGACATCTCTGAGAACAATGCTTCGGATGTGGAACTCTGCTATTTTCAAGGCAAAACCATCCTTTATTTCACCGGAAGCGATCAAACTACAGCAGGAGATTTACAGCGGGCAACTTACGACGGAACACCAAGAGAATTGTTCGAGCATTTTTTTAAAGCTGAAGGGCAATCAGATATAGCACCAAAACACCAGGGAGACTGGTTACCGGTATTGGAGGCAGGCACAGAAGGTAATGGAACAGCCATTTTCTCTACTAAGCCATTAACGACTCGCCCCACCGAAAGCCAATTGGCCTATCAGGAAAGGCAGTTGGGGGCCTTTATTCACTTTGGGCCTGCCACCTATATAGGCTCTGACATGATGAGTGTCCCCGCTGCAGAAATATTTAATCCCAACAGACTTGATGCGGAACAATGGGCCAAAACAGCCAAATCTTTTGGCGCCAAACACATCGTATTAACAGCAAAACACCACAATGGCTTTTGTCTCTGGCCAACGGAAACCACGGATTATTCGGTGAAGAATGCTACCTGGAAAAATGGTAAAGGAGATGTTGTAAGGGAGTTTGTAGAAGCTTGTAGAAAATACGACCTGGAAATTGGCCTCTATGTATCCGGTGGAGACAAGCATTTTGGCTGTACCAGCACACCCGATCCACAAGGGGAACGCAAAATTGTTGGAGACATTAACAGGTATTTCCCTGTTTTTCTGGAGCAGCTCAGAGAGTTGCTGACCAACTATGGGGAAATCTCTTACTTGTGGTTTGATGGTGCTTATGATCCGTTTGGATGGGATGTCATGGATCCTGAGACTATGCAACCATTGGGCACGGCCTATGGGGATGCGATACACAATATGGTGCGCCTTTTACAACCAAAGGCAATTGTAATGGGAGGAACCAAGCCGGATGTTCGCTGGTCAGGTAGCGAGCAGGGATGGGCAGCTTATCCCTTGGGGAATATCGTTCAGCCCGGTGAAGGATTTGATAAGTGGGTAGGCCCACAAAGTGCGGGATGGATTCCTGCCGAAGCCAACCTCCACACCAGATCAACCTGGTTTTGGAAGCCTGATTCAGACAAGACCTTGCGTGACCTCCCCTTCATGATGAACGTGTATTCCGAATCCATCGGTAGGGGAGCAAATTTACTGGTGAATATGACTCCTGATACCAGTGGTTTAATCCCTACTGCTGAGGTAAAGCGACTGGAAGAATTTGGAATAGCCATCGAGCAAACTTTCTCACATCCTGTGGCCAATTATGATCAGCCGGAGAACAATGGCAATACTATCTATACACTTACAATTCCTAAAAACCAGGCAACAAACCTAATGGTCCTCGAAGAGAACATTGCCAATGGACAACATATCAAGCAGTACAATCTTGAAAGCTTTGATGGGGCCAATTGGCAAACAGTAGCTAAAGGATTGACAATCGGGAGAAAGCGCATCCACTATTTTGATCCCGTAAAAACTGATAAACTCCGACTTTCTTTGGTAGGAGATGATAGTAAAATGGAATTGAAATCATTTACAGTTTATCAAGCGGACTAATTAAGAAATATAGTCGAAAATTTGAGCAGCATTGGTGCAGAAAAAAGCAACAATGCTGCTCAAAATCACTTAGGAGCTACAATTGGAAGAACGGTTTTTAAGGTAACTGGCCCAAAAATTCCAGAAGGAATCAATGGCGCATCTTTCCAGGGAACCCTCAACTTAGGAATGCCTTTTATAACGGTGGCCTCCACATGGGTTTTGGTGAAATTAGCACCAGTCGCTGCATCTCCCGTTAACCTGTTTGACCAGGTATTGGCTACTTCTATTTTTAGGGTATTTATTCCTGGTTTTAAAGCATCGCTCACATCAAAACGGTAAGGCTTCGCCCAGGTAATTCCCAACGGTTGCTCATTCAACCAAACTTCCGCGACATGGGATAGGTCTCCTAAATCCAGGTAAACCCTGGCTTCTGGAAATTCAGAGGCATGCATTTCATGGATGAAATTCTTTTCGTAACGTGCAGTCCCTGAAAAGTATTTGACCCCTTCAATTTCAGACTCCGTCCAGGATTTTAATTCCGGGAAAATTGCTTTTTCCGGCGCTCCCCAACCTTCAGGAAAATAAACTTCCCAAGCACCTGCTATTGTTTTCAAATTGCCATGATTTAACATGCGACTGGTTTTATCTTTTTGCACGAAATCAAATTCTCCTTCTTCCCATAACTCAACGCCATACTCCCCATAACGCAACCTAGGAGGGTGAATACCATCACGAGCTATTTTTGTGAAATGTGCTTGTTTGTCCCCATGCTTAAAAACTACAAAAATGCTTTCATAAGGTGCAAGACTCAAGGGAAGTTGGATACCATCCGAAGTATTTTCAAAAACAGGAATGGTACTTATACTTCCATTTTCAGGATTCCATAACTCTGGCGTCTTTCCCTCTTGTCGGAACGTCAAGTCTCTAGACAACCATTCGTTTGTAGTATTGACTACAAAATAAAAATCAAGACCATCTTTTTGGTAGTGGGTATAATCCAGTGTATAAAACCCTTTGTCTAAATAATCAAAGTCATGGCTAATTTTCAATTCCTGAAGGATCTCAGCTACCGAAGCCCCATAATAAATGGCTCCACTTCCTGGCTTGAAAGTTTGCTTGCTATAAGGTTTCCATATACTATTCAGCCAACCATTCATCTTGGGAAGATCCTTCATGTTTCTTTCAGGGGCAATTCTATTGGGTTTAGATCCTGTGATAATGGCACCACTTTTTGCCATTTGTTCCAATTTCACCAATACTTGAGGATTAATTTCATATTCTTTGGTCAAGGCCAGCACACTGAATTCAGCCTTATTCCGAGGATTTACTATTTTCCCATTTTTCACTTCCAGTCCAAGAAGTATTTCAGTATTGACCAATTCAAAATCATACCCTTCCCCTGGATTAAAGCGACTGCGCTTATGCCCTCCGTAATTGGGAATGGTGTCACCATAATAATACAAGACATCGGCTTTGAAATCGGCTTCCTGTAAGACATAAGACACCCTTGCCAGGTATTCATTAAATGGCCGAATTTTCTTCCACCAGACCCTTTTGTCATTATAATGAGTTCCTGCATGGTAAACGATCCCTGGGTTTCCAGTACCTTCTGGATTATGGGTAGATCCATGGACGACTACCCTGTTCATGCCTTCAGCAAAAGCCCTGTCACCCATAGGTTTCATTTCGAAAGGACCTTCTTGCCATTGCTGAAAAGTGGTAAATGCTTCCATCTCCACCATTCCTATACCATAAATATGGGAGGCAGAAGAGACTTCCTTCACTACCCTTAGCACATCTAAAACCCTCCTCACTAAAATTATTATGATTGATCCAAAACTCTCCTCTAGGGATATCCAAACCTTTACCCAACGCCTTTAAGGGTTCTACTGGTACATTGTGCAAAGGATAGCCAGGTCCTCCTGCTTCACTGTTATTTTTTAATCCATGGGCATTGCAGATCTCTTTCGACTTCATGTAGAAGTTTTTGATCATCAATTCTGACAATGTCCTTTGAAAGCCTGCTCTAAAAGCAGAGGTAGCTTCAGTAGAAAACACCACTTCCTCAAATAGAATGGGTAAGAATTTCTTTATATCATAGCCATTTAATTCCTGGAACTCTTGTGGTAAAGTAGGTGTCCAATTGAAACCCCTGGCTTCATAACTTGCCATGTATAGATTTTTCAAGGACGTTTCACGCAAATCCCCTAAAACAGATTCCAATCGGTCTATAATATAATTGAAGTGAAAAGCTGTTGCTTCCCCATCGAAATGATCTACAATAGGCCCGGCTGAATACTTACTTGGCAACACCAAATTCTCGCCAGAATTGGAGCTCACATACCGTACTATTTTCCATTCTCCTTCCGGGACATCCCAATTCAACACCTCTTTTTTAGCGTCAAAGTAAAGGGAAACATCCTTTATACCGCTGGTATCCATAGCCACATTGTCTTTAACCAATGGAATGGCCAATACTGCTATCTCTTCGGAATATAAGGGTTTTCCATCTTTCCCATAAGAAATGAGGCGTGTCCTGCCTCGGGGATCTTTTTCTGGGATTTCAGGGAAGGGTAATTTGATTTTTTCTTCCCTCCACCCGTGACATTCACTTTGCGTTGGTAAATTGATTTTGCCGCATGTTTAGGGGTGAGCCAATTGCCACCAGCATTCCAGCTACTCGCCGTATTCAATCCTACCTCCATGCCATATTTACCAGCCTCCTCTACGGCAACTCTTATGGTTGCCAAAGATTCATCACCCAAAAACTCGGGGCCCGCACCTACCTGAATTGTATCACGTGAACCTATTTCAAATATGGTAAAACCAGCTATACCTGCCTCATCAAAGGATTTTATTTCCTCTTTTAGCCTTAAAGTATCCACATGTCCTCCCAACCACCAATGGTAAACAGTGGGTTTGGCCGTACTTGGTGGCTGCAGGAAATTTTGTCGCATCTGATTGTACGCCGTACTTTCTTGGGCCCGAAGGCCAAAAGATAGCACACTACAAAACGCAACTAAATAACAAATTGTAAAAGCTTTTAACTTCATGGCTTAGGCATTTCTGGTAATTGTCTAAAATCAATATACGGTTATTTCTCTTTACTATTTGGCAATGCTTTCCACTCGTAAAAATTGTCACCGGTGGCTGTTATCCATTCATCCAATGCCACATGCATATCTTTTTTAACGGATTGATAGGCATCAACATAAGCAAGGTTATGCTGCTCTCCCGGATCTTTCCACAAGTCAAACAATTGCTCATTTCGCTCCCCCTGATTGTACAAATTGTATTTGTATCGATCATTTCTGATCAATCTGGCCTGCCTGCTGGAATCCAGTTTATCATCTGCCAACTGCACCACCAAATACTCTCTCAACTTCTCCCCAGGATGCTCCAAAACTGGTTTAAGGCTTTTACCAGTAAATTTAGCAGAAGTCGTTAAACCTGCATAATCGATTATGGTTGGGGCCAAATCAATCCCTGATACCAATTGGTTTCTGTCAATGTTGCCAGATGGTACATGCCCTTTGTACCTGATGATAAACGGGACGGTAGCAGCTTCATCATACAAACTTAACTTAGCAGCCCACTTGTGCCCTGCACCCCCGTCACCATGCTCACTGGTAAGCACTACAATGGTATTATCGTCAAAACCATTTTTCTTCAATGCTTGCAGGATTTTGCCAATTTCCCCATCCACCATTTCGGTAAATCGATAATAATGGTATAAATACGCCTGCCAGTCTTCCGGTGTATAGTCTTTGGTCAATAACAATTCATCCCCATAATGGTCCATCAAGCGTTTTTCAGCAAGGAATTCTGGTTCATCAGGATCAATTTCAAAGTTATTGGGCAAGGGAGGTAAACCTTCCAATTCATGGGCTTTGGCATATTCATCCGGTCTTCTTGGGACATGGCAAATGTCGTGAGGATTGTGAAGTGAAACTGCCAGTAAGAAGGGTTGATCTTCCTTATAATTGTTGAGATAATTCACCGTCGCGTCTGCAATTGGCCCATCCGTATCTTCACCCAAATCCCATTCCTTATTCAAGGATTGGAATGGTACCACAGCAAAACCAGCCACTGAATCCGTAGCTATTTTCGCAGGGTAAGACGCTGGCAAGTGCCACTTTCCAGCCCAGACTGTATTGTATCCTGATTCTTTAAAAACCTGGCCTATAGTGGGCACTTCTGGTCGGATATGGGTAGAATTCCAAACCACACCAGTTTCATGAGGCATCCTTCCTGTGATCAAGCTACTTCTAGCTGGTCCGCAAACTGGCGAAGTACAATAAGATGCCGTAAAAAAGGTGCCTTCAGCTGCCAACTGGTCCATGGCTGGCGTGTTTAAATGAGGGTTCCCCAAATAACTCAACGCATCATTGGTGTGCTGATCTGTCAAAATGACCAAAACATTCGGCTTTGATTCTTCCTCTTGGTTTTTTTCGCTTTGGCAAGCTGCTATAGCCGCCATACTAAAGCACATAAATAGGAGCAGTCTCCAGGGAATATTTATTATTTTCTTCATCTTAAACTAGTTACCCGAGTTAAACTACCATGAAAATGCTACCGTTCCTGAGACATCCTTGATTTCAAAATAGCGCTCATTGCCATTTTTCACTTCAGTGAAAGGGATCTCACCAGTATTCCATGGATACCTTGAATTTAGGTATACATTTAATTCTTCTGCCGTCACCCCATCGGATGGATATATTCTAAGTGATCCATTTTTCAATCCACTGACGCTATACCGCTTACTTATCCCTTTTTGGCCTGAATGAAGTTCTTTAAACGACACCATTCCTGAGGTCTGGGTAATAAAACACGACATTCTCTATGCCAGGCTGTTGGCATGGTGTAGTTAGAAAAACCATCTTCAAGGATTGTCTCAAAGCCCAATATCAAAGGCGCTCCTTGCTCAAATTTAAAGGACTGCTTTACAGTAGAATTAGGATTGTAACCGGAAAAGATAAAAGCATTGTCAGAACGGTTGATCGTAAGTACAGGGTCTTTAATCCCAACGTTTTCCTTTTCTATTTTTAACTGCATCCCGAAGGTACCTAGCAGTTGTCTTAGCATTGCTGGAACAATCTGAAATTCTTCCGGATTGTCAGGCGTCAATAACCTTCCACCGGTAAAGCTACTGGAATTGGTGCCTCTTAGATAAACAACTTTTCCTCCCTTCCAATCAGGATCCTGTCTCAGCCATGCCATATCCCTTACTTCATCCCCTTGTTTCACACTTGACAAAGCCTGAGTAAAAGAATCTTTCGGATTTTTGATAAGGGTACGGAATCCTCCACCAGAAAATAAGGAAAGGTGTCGTATTTTTTGGGGAACCTCCCCTTTGATAATATCAATACCAACTTCTGACCGTAGCTCCATCTCACCTGATAGTGGCGTGGTATTGGAAAGGTTTATAAAATCCATAAAGGTCTTGCTTGAATGATCCACCGGCCCAAATACAATAAGTTGCCCGCCATTTTTCACAAAATCCATGAGCGTTTTCTCATTCTTAGAATTTTTTTCCGGAGCAATGGTCACAAGTATCGAAGACTTAAAAAGGCCTGGATTATTCGTGATGGCTCCTGGAAGAGAAGTAGTGGAAATCACCGTGTTCATAGGAAGACCACTATTGATTGCTTGTCTCATAAACCAATCGCCATAATAAATCTCTGGCAACCTGTCGGTATAATCCCTTGCCCAATCATGGTACTCATCAAACGGATAGACCCAAACCAAAGGTCCAGGAGCTGTAGGCATGTCATAACGCGCCTTTAAAATATGAGGCATTACCTCATCCGGCACCTGCGTTGGCATGTTGCCATAGGTATCATCGATGGTCAGGAAATTCAAATGGGTTGGTACACCTATCTTTCCTTCTTCATCGATTCTTGCTACTGCCAAAGGCAAATAAATATCATGCGGTTCTCTTCCATAGCGGTCTAGCCAAGGGCTATTGATCCACCAGGGATCGTGGGTATAATACCTAAATGGAAATCTATTGTCCGGCAACATGGCCATTCGCGACATATAACCTGCCAATTCTAAACCAAAATCTCCATCCAATGCAGCCCAAGGAGAATTGGGAGGAGGCAACATATTGAATCCACCTTTGTATATGTTTCTTAAATCTACCGCATCCCTAGCCAAGTCAGCTCCTACAGAAAGGTTGGTTCCTCTGGTTTGGATGGGGTAATCAGGACATTCTTCTCTAAATAACTTCCAAAATCCTACCACTTTATCAGCAGATGAAGCCAGTTTTTCCTGAGCAAAATTTTCTCCACTGAAAATGGCTCCTGTAGCAGACCATCCTTCTGCCCCAAAACCAAACCCATTGCTTAGCCAGATATAGTCAAAACCCAAATCATCAAGAAAATGCTGACTTTGTCTTCCAAAGAAGGTTCCAAATGGCGTTTGATCAGGAATACCATCAGGGAAACCTGCATAGGATTCACTGTCACCATTCAACAATGAATAAGAACTTACAAAAGTCTTGTGTCCCATGGCATTACCACCCAGTATCTCTGGATGTTTTTCATATTTGAAAGGAGATTTAGCAAATTCAGGACCTGGGTCAAAGGTAGCACCTACTTTAATTGGCTTCCCTGTTACCTTTCGTCCTTCCTCTTTAAGTACCTTAACAATAAAAGCTAGATCTCCATAAGTAAAGTCTGGCGCATCGTCCCGATATACATAAGCCCTTTGATGCAAAGAAAGGGATTCGGGGCCTGAACCCACTTCATGATCTGTATTTGGATTCCCCATGTATTTGGCCCACTCCAGCGGTTGATCCATGGTACCCTTGTAATCGAGAATCTCAGAACCATCACTGGTCCAAAGCATCATCGATACAGTATCTGCATGCCTCAACAAGGAATGCCATTGGGTAAACATTTCATGAGCCACTGCCCTGATATAAGCTTTGTCCTTTTTCTTAAAAGGCTTAAGAGAAGACTCCAAAGTAATACTTTGAAAATTCTTACCCTTTAGGTTGTCTTGTGCCAGCCCCGGTACACAGACCAGAGCTAGCAACAAAACCAACCAAAAATTGCGTATTGTAATGTTTCCTTTCCTCATTAATAACCAGTGTTTTGTCCTAAGCTGGGATTAATATCAATTTCTCTAAGTGGGATGGGCATTATTGTTTTATAAGCCTGAACCTCGAAATTCAAATTGTTCCGCTCAAAATAAGCATTCATTTCAGTTAAAAGCTTTCCTGTTCTCACCAAATCATACCAGCGGTGACCTTCCATAAATAGCTCAACTCTGCGTTCCTGTGCCAATGCAGCTGTTAATGCTGCTTGATCCAAACCGCTCAAAACAGTCAACCCTGCTCGTTCGCGAACCATATTAAGATAAACCATCGCTTCATCCTGCTTACCATTTTGATTGAGTGCTTCTGCATACATCAGTAGTACATCAGCATACCTCAAGGCTGTAAAGTTGATTCCGCCATCTCCTTGAACACCTGTAGTGAAATCCACAAATTTCAACCCATACAATTCCTTTTCGTAACCTCCGGAAATCACCTTTACAGAATCTCCAATAGATGCGGGCCTTCTAAGGTCTCCGGCTTCATAAGCTTCGGCCATTTCAGGTGTTGGCAAAATTCTACCTGAACCTTGCATTTGGTTGGGGAAGATATCCATATCAAATCTCGCTGGGGTAAATGTGCTGGAAAAGCCATTCCCTACTCCCAAGTTACCTGACATGTATTTAATCTCAAAAATTGACTCTGACAATTCATCATTCCCATTGGTAAACAAGCTTTTATAATCCGATTCAAGCGAAAAATCATTGCCTTCTACAACTCCTTTTAATGCAGTTTCAGCATTGCTATAGTCCATTTGGGTTAGGTAAACTTTCCCCAACAAGGTCATTGCGGCTGCACTTGAAGCCCTGGATTTACCCAAACCATTCACATCAGTTAGCAGGGCTGTGGCCTGATTCAAGTCCGCTTCTATCATTTGATAAACAGCTTCCTCAGGTTTTCGCGTCATGTCATAGGCCGCAATTTCACCTGGGCTTCGGAAAGCCACATCCACAATTGGCACAGGCCCAAATGTTCTGACAAGATTAAAGTATCCTAAAGCCCTTAAAAATAAAGCCTCTCCTTTTATCTGGTCTCTGATCTGAGTGGCCATGTCCACATCATCAATTCTAGACAATATATTGTTTGATTGGGAAACAAGGTTAAAACTTATCTGCCAGATTGAATTCAAAAAGCCATTGGAAGGCGTAAAGTTAACTTCATCCAACTCAACCTCGGAAATAGAAGGAGTGGTCCACTGGATTTCCGCATTGTCCGTTGTTAATTCTCCAACGTACACTAAATTGGCATCATACAGGTTCTGAAGACTTGAATAACTACCAATAAGTGCTGTCTCAAAATCGTTGGCATTTTTATAGAAGGAGCCATCACTGATTTGATGTTCGGGCTGCAATTCTAGAAAATCTGAGCAAGAGGTCCCAGCCAATAAGGTCAGGATATATATGATATATTTTTTCATGACTCAATAATTTTAAGTTATAAGGTTATTTTTAGTCCCAAAGTGTAAGTCCGTGGCAGTGGATAATTTAGATAATCAATACCTGCATTGACTACATCATCACCAGTACTACTGGATTCTGGATCATAACCGGGGTAATCAGTAAAAGTGTATACATTGGCAACACTTGCATAGACATTCATGCCTGTCAACCTAAACCTGGAAACAAGTTCTTCAGGCATATTGTACCCAAGCATCACATTCCTGATCCGGATAAAGGAAGCGTCAAACAAAAAGTGTGAGGAAGTACCAAATCCCAATGCATGATTACTTCTGATTGCCCGTGGTATAATTCCATCACCAGGATCTTCTTCCGAACGCCATCTATTATCTTGTAAGGCCAAACCATTTTGAACACCATTGGATCCCATTAAAGCACCACCTGATTCAAGGTAAGTTTGGGCACCTTCGGAACCAACGATGGCTATATTTAAATTAAAATTCTTCCATTCAAAATTATTGGTTATACCCCATACAAAATCTGGCCAAGGGTCGCCTACAATTTTCCTGTCATTTTGATTGATTACACCATCTTCATTTACATCTTCGAATTTTATATCTCCGGCTTCCGTTCTTGGGTGAAACAAGGCAGCACCTTCAAGCTCATCACTGTTCATGAAAATCCCCAGTTTATTAATCATGTAAAAACTGGAGACAGGATAACCCACCTGAGTAATTTGAAATGGGGAGTTTGAAATTCTCCCACCTTCAGTTGCCAGTTTAAGCACTTCGTTTCTATTTGCAGAAAAAGTCAGATTGCTATTCCATGTGAAATTGGTCTTTTGAATGTTCACCGTATTCAACCCTAACTCAAACCCCTTATTCTCGACATCTCCAATGTTCTGCACTGAACTGTAAAAACCTGAAGCAGCAGGCAGCTGAACAGCCAATAGCAAGTCAGTCTTCAGATCCCTGTACACATCTGCTGTAAGATTAATCCTGTCCTGAAATAGGCTCAAGTCTATCCCAAAATTGGTTTGTTTCGAGATTTCCCAGGTCAAATCGTCATTCGCAAGACTGCTTGGTACCAACCCTGGTATCAGCCCACTTTCATTGATATACCTTCTGGCAGACAATAATCCGATATGGGTATAATTTCCGATTTGATTGTTTCCAGAAATCCCGTAACTGGCCCTAATCTTAAGGTTACTTAGAAAATCAGCATTGCTTAAAAATTCTTCCTCAGAGATATTGTATCCCAGGGAGAATGAAGGAAAAGACCCCCACTTGAAGTTGCTTCCAAACCTGGAACTTCCATCTCGCCTAAGGGTAGCAGTGAAAAGGTACTTGCTGTCATAGGAATAGTTTACCCTTGCCATCACAGACAATAGTGACCATTCACTTAGGGTTTGCGTTCCAGCATTCACAATTCCTCCTGAAAGGTAGGTGACATAATTTGTAGGGAAATCAGAGGCTCCTGCAGATAAACGATCACCACTGTTTTTCTGAGCAGTAAAGCCTGCCACAGCATTTAAAAAATGCTTGTTGTCAAAGGACTTGTTAAATGTCAGTGTGTTTTCATTTAGCCAATTTAGGTTGTCCATTTTTGTAGCCCCTGCGGTTGCTGGATAGTTCAACGAAGTGTACTGAGGAACTGCTGTGGACCTCCAAAGGCGGATATTGCTTGAGGAATAATTGATCCCAGCAGATGATCTGAACATCAGGTTTTCGTTAATGTCTACTTCTATATAGTTGTTGGTGTAAACATTCATCACATTTCTCCTATCCACAGATCCTTCACTCACTGCCAACACATTGGCTAGAAACCCTAATCCATCTGTAACATCTGCCTGGTTGAAATAATAATTGCCCTCATTGTCATAAACTGGAATAGTTGGGGAAGCAGCTAACACATTGGAAAGCAATCCGCCCTGTCCATAATGAGACTCTGTGTTGGCAAACCTTCCATAGCCATAAGATCCATAAGTTGAAGTACCTATCCTTACCTTGTCGGTAATCTGAGCATCCACATTCACTCTCAAGTTAAATCTGTTATAATCTGAATTGATGACAACTCCCTCCTGTGAAAAATAGCCTCCGGAAATGAAAAAACTTGTTTTGTCTGTGCCCCCTCTAGAAGATAACTGGACATTCCTTACTGGGGCAGTTCTAAAAATAACATCCTGCCAATCCGTATCTGTAGTAAGAGATCCAGGATCTCTAAATTCCGGTCTAACCCTACTTGAAGCATTTCTTACCTCGTTAGGATCGTCAATGGATCCACCACTAAAAACCCAGGCATTGTCTCTACCATCTGCTACAAAATTTGCATATTGACTGGCATTCATCAAGTCAAGTTTATTGGCCACTTCCTGATATCCATAAGACATGTCAAGGCTAATCTGTGCCTTTTCATAATTCCCCCGTTTAGTGGTAATGATCACAACACCATTTGATCCTCTTGAACCGTAAATAGCAGTAGCGGAGGCATCTTTAAGAATCTCTATCGAAGCAATATCTGAAGGGTTAATAGAACTTAGTGGATTGATTCGGTTCGCAGTATTGGAAGCCATGTTTGCAGAGGAAAAGGAGTCTCCGCCATAACCACGCATATTTGAATTGGAACCTCCATCTACAGGAAATCCGTCAATCACATACAATGGTTGATTGCCTCCAGAAATAGAACTAACCCCCCTGACAAGAATATTTACATTCCCTCCTGGTGCACCAGTAGTTTGGTTGATCTGTACACCGGCGACTTTACCTTGAAGCATCTGGTCAAAACTCCCCGTAGATGGTTGCAAAAACTCATCACTCGTAATCCTTGAAATGGAACCACTAAGGTCTTTTCTCTTTTGGGTACCATAACCTACCACTACAACCTCATTGAGTTGTTCCATATCCATCTGAAGTTGGACATCTAATGCACTTCGGTTTCCTACCTGAAGCTCCGTCTTGGCAAAGCCAACATAAGAAAAACCAAAACAGCATTTCCATTGCTTAACGTAATTTCGTATGCTCCGTCAATGTCTGTTACCGTCCCGTTTGACGTGCCTTTTTCAAGGACTGCTACGCCCGGAATCGTGGCGCCATCTTCTGCAGACGACACCGTTCCTTTTACCACCAGGCGATTGCCCGATTGTGCCAATAGCTTGTAATGGCCCATGCTAAAGCAGAGTACCATCACAAAAACAAAACTTTTAATAAGTGTTTTCATGGTCGGTTATTTTGGGTTATTGATTAATTCAGACTACTATTACCGATTCTATATTTAGATAATTGGCAATTTTCTGGATGCTTTTGGCATGGTGCCCTATGCCCAAAGCAAAGTGATGGGTAGGTCCTTCTTTGATCCAATTGGTCAAAAAGGTGCGTACATCGGGTTTGAAAAAACCTCTTGTATTTGTATTTCCTGTAGGCGGTATTGGCCCTTCTACAGATTCTCCCTCTGCGATGACAAACTTGAATTTGCCTTCATAATTGGAGCTAATGCTCAACATGGTAATCGGCCCCTCCTTAATTTTGAATTCCACGCCAGCTCCAAACCCGGGTTTTCCATGGTACTTTTTTAAACTTCTAAGAACAGGTTTTCCCTGAGCGATGGAGAGATTGTGCGGACCATCATGGCCTACTAAAACAAAATTTTCTTTAAAATCTATTGGGTGAAATTCCGCGAAACTCCCACCAATACCGAATCGGTCCATGATAAACATGGCCATACAACATTTCAAGTCAGACTCGCCACACATGGGAAATCCAGAGCTTGTTAACAGTGAATTCCCAACAATAAGATTGGACATTACCATTTGGGTCTCACTATGGTCTTCCCCATTATAATAATAGGCCAGCCCATCAAGATTTTTATCCGTTACAAATTTCTTTAAGGCCACAGAAACGCCGGCGGCCACCTTTAAGTCTTCCTTCTTCAACTTCTCAGAGATAGGATCAGAAACGGGATCAGGGGTAATGAAGAAAGATAAAATACGCTTCTCTTCTTCAGTTACCTCAGCATCAGAAACCTTATCGGAGTAATTGCCTACAATTTCATTGGCTTCACATTGTACTATATGCACCCCAAAATGGGCAGTAAGCATGGTTGAATCAGTATGCATGTCGAGCATAGCTTCTATAGGATGACCTATATGTCCGATTCTTGCTGTTTTTAAGCCATGCAATACGTTGGCCATCCGACAATACTCGCCAATCATTCGTTCAGATTCAGGATCATCATGGAGGGTACCGATAATAACATCAGGCACTTTTTTCCCCATCCTTACAGCAACACCAGCAAATTCAGGTAATGAGCATACATCATCATTGTAGAGCTGCATATAAGTAGAAGCTTTACTGTAATCCATTGCTTTGTCTGGCTGCAAGGCTACCAGCACTATAGGCACATTGATATTTTTAATGATTGTTCCAAAAGTGCTTGAGGTAGCATAAGTGAGCATGTCACAAAATATCAAATCGAGATTCTCCGCTTGTAACTTTGGCACCAGGTCATAGGCAGACTGTGCATCATCCACCAAACCAAAATCAATTACTTGTGCATTGTTCTTTTCAATTTTCTCTATAAGCACTTTTTGCTTAGCCAATAAGGCATCCAATAGCCCATCAAATTGTGCCCAATATTTGAAATAGCCTACGCCAAAAACTCCAATTCTAGGCAAAGAGGACTCCCTTCTTTCAATTTTATATTTCCCCTCTACTGGGTTGCCACTTCCATTACTTTCCTTCATTTTTTTAAGTTTAAGATTAATATTTTCTCTTAACGCACTATGTTAAATTTGACAAAATGGTACAAGATCAATTGCCAATTGAATATTATTTACTGAATTCGATTGTTTTAATTTTTGGTATAAATACCATCAGAATGACAAATGCCAAAGGATACATGATACCGGAGACCAACCAAAGTGGACCATAAGAATAGTTTTGGGCAATCCACCCAATAAAAGGGTTAATGATCATCCCAGAAATAGCGCCTGCTGTTCCAGATAATCCTACCACTGATGAAGTAGCATATTTACCAAACACATCGGCTATAGCTGTAATGTAATTTGTGATCCAAAAACCATGGGCAAGCATCATCAAAGACATTAAAAGAATGGCTACTTCAACAGTGGAAACCGTAGAAATAAAAGGTGCCACAAGGGTTAGTGCTGCAGCAAAGCCCATCACCCATTTTCTAGCAGCATTGATGCTGAAATTCTTTGCTACCAGTTTATCTGAACACCAACCCCCTAAAATATTGGAAAGGCCTAATGCCAAGAAGGGTATCCAAAACAATTCCCCTATTCGCTCGAAGGATAAATCCCGCTCCTGATTTAGGTATTTAGGCACCCAAAACATCAAAAAGTAAAATACCGGATCCAAAAGAAACCTGATTAAAATAAATACCTGCACTGTCTTATTTTTTAGGAGTCGTTTTATAGAAATTTGTACCACAGGCTCATCAGTCGTGGCCATTACTTTGGTCTCTCTGGCATGTAGGCTATTTTTCCAGGATTGGCTAAACCAAACAATAACCCAAACAATACCAATTACTCCCGGAATGACAAAACTCCAGCGCCAGCCATATTCGCCAGCAATCAAAATGGTTAAAGGTGGTGCCGCTACGGCCCCAATTGCGGCGCCTCCAATCGCTATTCCATTTGCAAGTGCTCTCTGTTTTTCATCAAACCATTCATACACAGTCTTGGCTGCTCCGGGAAAACATGCGCCTTCACCCACGCCAAGTAAAAAACGGAATCCCAACAATTGGGAGAAACTGTTCATAACTCCGTGTAAAACACTGGCAAATGACCAAATCCCAACTGAAAATCCAAGTCCCTTTTTTCCACCGAATTTATCAATTAAGCGACCGCCTATGGTAAACATCAATGCATAACTAACCAGAAAACCGGTATTCACCCAGCCATACTGTACATCCGAAATAGAAAGTTCTTCTTGAATTTTGATTATGGTCATGGATAAGACCTGCCTGTCTAAAAAATTTAGGCCTGTAGCAATGAATACCATTGCTAGAATATACCATTTGATTTTTGGGTTCATTGCACTTAACGCTCTAAGTTAATAAAACAATGATATAACCTTAAAAATTAAAATGCAAGTTATTATAAATTTTTTACCCAAAAACTCACCCATCACCAGCCATTACAGAAGATAAAAGTTAAATTAAAAGAAATATCAAAATTTATCTTAACGCTCTAAGCAAACACTTTTGGGAAAAAATAGGGAGACAAAGAGTTTTTCTGCAAGAATAAATACCAAAGGATAAAAAAAATGAAAGACGATCACCTTTGACAAGTGTCTAGTATTGGGCTTCAATTCCCATTGTACTCAGGATGGGCAATAATAGCAAATTTGTACTTATCCCCTCTATAGAGAGATTTCTCTAATTCAAGCACCGCATCTTTCCTACTCAGTACTACGCTGTCCAGTACAAATACGGGCAAAGCACTTTTAAATTCAAAATTATTTGTTGGGTCATCCGGTGGAAGAATAATTGCGCTTAAATTTTGTTTGATATCGGAGATCTTCAGCTGGTATTTTTCTTCATACACCTTGAAATAGGATAGGTCTGTGGAAAGCATATTGATCTTGGGACAAAGCTTTAAGGAGATGTATTTGGTCTCATCTTTTAACAGCATATCGTTTGCATACCTTAGCTGGTGCACTTTTAATACCGGGCCTTCTATAATGTAATTTTTACCACTAATTTCTGCAGACACGCCATGCTCAAGCACTATTTTTTCCAGCACTATGGTTTTGGGTTTAAAACCTTCAACCTTCAAACCTTCATCAAAACCTCTTCTTGTGGCATCTATAGAACCTAAGGTCCTTACCAAGTGATGGTCTTCTGTTTTATTAAGCACAAAGGTGCCTTTGCCTTTTATCCTCTGGGCATAGCCACGTGACTCGATCTCTTGCAGGCTCTTTCTAGCTGTTGTATTACTAACTTGAAAGTTATGAATCAATTCATTTTCAGAGGGCACCTTTTCTCCAGGCAATAATTCTCCTGATATTATTTTACCAATGATTTGCTCACTTATGGCAATGAATTTGGGCGTTTTGCTCTGGTTCCGATTTTTCATAAAAGAATAAAATTCTCGTCGATTTATGCGTCGACCACTTAATTAAGGAGTTAAAACCAATGGGGATTCATTTAAATAAAATGATTTTAGCCCTTAAAAGTAAGGGAAAAAGCACCAAAACCCAGTCCATCTCCTCTGGAATATAAAAATAGAACAGTTAATAGACAATAATATCACTTTCTTGTTAAGGCAAGATTACTGCGAAACCCATTGCTATATCTGAATTAAAATAGGTACTGTACCCCAGCGTAAAATCCTGCATGCAAGGTATACTTACCATTACTTGTGGTTCTATCTGCTAGCACATATCCGGAACTAGGGTAAGTCCAGTTTTTATCAAAAACGGTAAATCCTAAAGATGGGCCTGCAACAAGATTAAAATGATTACCTAACTTATACCCAGGGATTAATCTAAAAAAACTTGTATTGTTTGACAAGTTGGAAAAGTCAGTTGTTTGCCTGTTTACAAATTCAAAATCCATCGATATTTTCTCCTTATTAAAAACATGTAACCCTAGCCCAAAATCAAATCCATACATTGTTTTTCCATACTGTTCCATCATTCCTGTTCCAATTAAGCCAAATAACTTTCTTCCCCCAGATCGAAAAGTAATTTGCCCTAACCCAGTCTCATCAATACCCACCGACAAACTTTTTTGCCCATCTTCTATGAGATTTATCAGCCCAATAGGGTAATCACTGGACTTGGCAATATTAATTAGTCCTGAAAATTGAGCACCTGTAACATTCTCTGCCTTGTTTACCAGACCGGCGATCTGAAAACTCACTTCCCCTAGTGAATAATTATTCAATCCTGCTATTTGAAATGCTCCAGTACTGGTATTTGCATGGTTAGACAAACCTGCTATTTGTAAAACATTGGCCTGTGCCGTTTTATTAAGCAGACCTCCAATTTGAATATCTGCCGAGCCATCTGTGTAATTGTAAATCCCTGCAACATGTCCACCGTTTACATCACCCTTCACATGATTGTATATGCCCCCGACTTGAAAACCACTCACATTACCATACACAAAATTATGTATTCCGGAAGCTTGAAAACCATCCACATCCCCACCTGTAATATTAAGAATCCCGGCGACCTGAAAGGCCTTAACATCTTTCTGATTAATATTAAAAATACCAGCAACTTCCAATCCTTCTACCCCGGCCGTGTAGCCTCCTAGAATATTCAAAGAGAAATTATTAATCATTTGACTGTTAAAAATACCCTGAGAACTCAAGCCTGGAGTAAGAGATACTTGCATCGGGCTTTCCACAAAAAAACCTCCAAAATTAAGCCGCTGTACACGTTGCCTAAACCCAATTAAAAGACGTCCCAAAGCACTGTTTTCAATTGCTTCAGCTACCCCGTTTTCTGGATAAAACCTTAATTTATTCGGTTTCTCCCTCAGCCCTACATCAACCGTTGGCAGGATAACAAAGGAAGTGTCCCGATAAGCTTCCTTACTTATGGCCAGCCAAATAAGATCACTAGATTGCTTCTTGAATTTCAATTCAAAATCTCCGTTTTCATCCGACAAGGAAGAAACCAAAGTGTTCTTTTCGTAAATGCTGGCAAAGGGAACTGGTTCGCCATTGTGAAAATCCTTTACTTTTCCTTTAAGAATTGAGGACCTATTTCCCTTGTCAAAATCAATGTCCAGTTTCCCCGGCGCATATTTAATGATTACATATTTGTCATGCTCCTTGAATTCATAGTCTTCTCCTAATAAGACCCGAAGAAAACCCGCTACTTGCCCTTCATAGGAAGGAACCGTAACCGGTTTGTTCAGATTGATCAGGCTGCTCTGGTAGGAAAAATAAAAGCCTTGTTCCTTCGATAGCTCGTCCATAATATCCCCTAGTGCGATTTGATTAGACGCCACATAATTCATTTCGTGCAAAAGAAAGTCCTGTGCACTAACAATTTTAGGAGAAGTCAGGCAAATGATAAACAACAGAAAAAAACCACGGAATTTAAAAATCATAACGATAAGAAACAGACCCTTCGAAGGTAAAGAATTATTCTATAATTATATTATCACCCTTCTGAGAAACAGTTACCCCAAGCGTTTGACTGATAATTTCAAGATTGTCTCTCAATGATCCATAAGGGAGCGTGGTGGTAATAGACATCTCCTTTGCCTGCGAAGACAGCACCTCAACCTCACTATTATAAGCAGCATTCAAGGCCTCCACAAGTGTTGTAAGTTTCAGGTTCTTTGCTACAAACTCCTTGCTTACATAATATTTAAACAATTGATCGGTGGAGGCACTTTTTTCAATGGTGCCATTGTCATTGTTAATCATAGCCTTTTCATTTTTTTGCAGCAAAACTTCATCTCTAACTGTTTTCACTTGCACAACACCTTCATCCACAATCACAATTGTTCTTTCTTTGGTTTTTTTAACATTGAAAGAAGTACCTAAAACCCTTACTTCCAATTCACCTACAGCTATTACAAATGGCTTTTTAGGATTCTTCTCTACTTGGAAATAAGCTTCTCCCTGCTCCAACTTAACGAGGCGATTACCCCCTAACCATTTCTGGCTATAGGATAATTTAGCATTTTTATTAAGTGTAAGTACACTACCATCTATTAGCACTTCTTTTATAGCTTCCTGATCTGCCACTAAAGCCACATTGGAGTAAAGGGCCTTTCCAGAATGGGGAAGGAAGGACAAGACTATTGCCGTAATCGCACCAAGAAGCACAAAGGCCGCTGCTACTCTTCCCCATCCAGAAGCTAAAAACCGTTGCCCCCCCTTTGGTTGTACCTTTTTTTGATTTTCCTCACGAAGCAATTGAAAGCGCTCCCATGCTGAATTTTCATTTATATCATCCGCCTGAACCAAGTCTTTTGACTTTACCCAAACCCACCTAAGCTGTTGAAAATGTTTCTTATGTTCAGGGTTTGCATCCATCCAGATTTCTACTGCTGTAACCTCATCTGGACTGGCTTCCTCAAGCAGGTATTTTATAAGTAAGCTATCTTCCATCACTTAAAATTTATCTGCCAATAGAATTAAAATAACTGGCAGAAATTCTGCCAATTCCACTCTTAAGGTTTTCAGGGCTTTCCCCATGTGACCTTCCACAGTTTTTATAGAAATACCCAATCTATCTGCAATTTCATGGTACTTAAGCTCTTCGAACCTACTAAGCTGAAACACCTTCCTACATTTTTCAGGCAATACCTGCAATGCCTGGTTCAACTTATTTTGAATTTCCTTCTCCTCTCCAGGGTTGTCGACCACAGTTCCTATAGACCTATCTCCTGCAAATTCATGTTGTTTCCTTTCCCTGTGTTTCATCTTAACTTTTTCGTGCTTGAGATAGTTTAGTGAGTCGTAATACACTGCCTTGTAGAGGTAGGATTTAATAGAAGTGGTGATATCAACGGCCTCCCTCCTTTCCCATAGTTTAAGAAAAACGGTCTGCACCACCTCTTCGGCCACAACTTCATCCTTAACCAACACACGTGAATAAGCATACAGAGATTTAAAGTGGCTTTTAAAAACCTCCTCAAACACGCGCTCATCCACTAACAGTGGTAAGTCCTTATTAACATTCGTAATTTCTGTCACCAATCCTGATCATTAAATTTACCTTCATTCAATAATATGACACCTTACTATTACTATACCCTTGGTCTCTGGGGAAATAATTCATAAAGCTTGAAATTATACCTTACACTACCATGTTTTATTGATCCAAGCGAGGGTAATTTAAATCATAAAACCTGACTAGACAACATTAAACTCTTTTCAAAGACCACTTAATCCCCATTCGAATTGCGGGTATAGTAATGTCGGATTGCCGATATGGATCGGTATTTTATTTAGTCCCTGCATATTGTCAAAGCCTGTGCAATTCCCGATTAATTTTCTAGAAAACAGTCTAATAAGCAAGGTACAAAGAAGGAAATCAATCAATTCTGATGTTCAACCCAGCAGTAACTCCTAAATTAATCGCTTTATAGACACCTCTTCTGTCACGGTTCCATAATTGCAAACCTGACAAATCATCCCCATTCGAATATTTGGTATGGGTATAATTTAAGCTGGGACCTGCAAAAATTTGTAGGTTTCGAGACAGTAATAAAACTGGCAACACCTTGATTCCTGACCTGGAATATTCTCCCCCTTTTTTGAAATTGGTGGCAAATATGTTGGTACCCTCCACATCCAGACGAAAACTATTGCCTTCAAAAACCTTCAAACCTAATCCAGCCTCTAAAGCGTAAGGCAGGTCACCGTATTGTAGATTGGACCCTATACCTACAATTCCATACAACCTTCTCCCTCCGGATTTAAGGCTTAACATGGTTGTAAGGTTTTCATCTGAAGACAGCCCAATCCTTATTTCTCCATCTTCTATAAGATTTATAATTCCTATTGGATAGTCACTGCTTTCTGCAATATTTACGATACCAGACACCTGCACCCCTTTAACTTTTTTGGCTCTATTTACAATCCCTGCGATCTGAATGCCATTTACATTCTCAGCTTCATTGAATATGCCAGCAATTTGAATTCCTTCTATTTCCTTGGTAAGATTGGCTATTCCTGCTATTTGAGCCCCCTTATTTGAGGCTGAGAGATTAACTATGCCCGCATTTTGAAAGCCCTCCACATTCCTTGCCTTATTCAATATTCCTGCAATTTGCACAGGGGCATCTTTCTCTAAAAAATTAGCAATTCCGGCTATTTGCACGCCTTTATCGGCATCCTGAGCCTGGTTCATAAGCCCTGCAAGCTGAACCCCTGTCAAATCACCTCTCAGTTTTGAATACAAACCTGCAACTTGCAAACCAGTAGCATCGCCCTGAACCATCCCCGCTAGACCATATATTGACAATCCATTTTCCCCAGCAGAAAGACCTGCAAGCGCGTGGATACTAAAGTTATTGGAAAACTTAGCCGCATCCAATCCATTGGTACTGATAGGATAAATAAATCCCAGATGGGCAGGTCGCTCCTTTTGTGCACAGACCTTAGAAAAGGAACTGCCTAACAATAAAAACAATAGGGTACCAGTTTTAAATTTAGTGTAATTAATTTTCATGATTTTCAATTATTTATCGTTTCATAGGTAGGACAACCCTAATTTGTTTTACCCCTATTTTAAAATGCTATTATTTTCAAACAGGGGTATACCACTTTCTAGTTGTCTTATAACTACAGGCGACATTTGCTAAAACAAACCAACAGCGCTCATGAAATTTATCTTATTTAGTATCCCAATATATATTTTAAGCACCTTTTCCGCAGCCCCAATCTTACCTCACTCTCCTGAATTTGAATTAATTAAAGAAGGGAATGGGATTCACTTCTTTGAGCGATGGATCACCATGGAGGATGGCACGAAAAGCAGAGAAGTAAAATTTTTAATTGAAATCCAGGCTCCTTCTAAAAATGTTTTAGAGGTATTAACAAAAGAAAAATTTGGAGCAAAATGGAATGAAAACAGCCTAGATTATAAAATCAAAGCAAGCGGTAAACAGTCCTGGATCAGCTATATAAAATACAGCTTTCCTTTTCCCTTATCAGATAGAGAATGCTACTTATACAATCAGCTCGTAGAAAATAAGGATGGTAAAACCATATTTTTCAAATCGTCTGAATCCAGAATATTCTCTAACGAAGAGAACATAGTTCAAATGGAAGGCTTAAAAGGAAGGTGGGTGATAACGGAGGGAAACGAACATACACTTTTGAGGTACCACATTATATCCGTCCCAGAAGAAGGATTGCCGAGGTGGATTGTAGACCCGATCATCAGAAAAAATCTCTGGGCAACTATGGAAAACCTAAAAAGAACTATCGAAGAAATCTAGGTTTCACCGACTTTCCACCGAGGATTCCCTGGCGTTATGCTTAAGTGACCAATACGCTACAGTCAAAAAAAAGCCCTTCAGGACAAATCCTGAAGGGCTTTTCAATTAAATAATATTGAGAATAATTATTCCCTAACAAAAGGAAAATCATCTTCCATATAAACATCTTTGAAGGCATCTTCTCCTTCAGGCCAAGGTGATTCTTCAGCAAATTTAACTGCATCAGCTACTTGCTTTTTCACTTTGGCTTCAATTTCTTTTATTTCGTCTTCAGTAAGGATTTGATTGTCAACAATCGTAGCCCTAACCTGTTCGATAGGATCCCTTTGTTTGTATTCCTCTACCTCTTCCTTGGTTCGGTATTTTTGAGGATCAGACATTGAGTGTCCTTTGTATCTGTATGTTCTGAACTCCAATAAAGTCGGTCCATCTCCTTTTCTTGCCCTTTCAGCTGCTTCTTTCACCGCCTCATGTACTTCTTCCACATTCATCGCATCCACAGGGAAGGAAGGGATGTCGTAAGATTCACCTAATTTGTAAAGTTCATCCACATTAGAAGAACGTTTTACAGAGGTACCCATGGCATAGCCATTGTTCTCTATTACAAAAATAACAGGTGTTTTGTAAAGCATGGCCAAATTGAGGGATTCATGAAAAGCCCCTTGCCTTACAGCACCATCCCCCATAAAGCAAATGGACAGGTTTTTTGTACCCTTGTATTTTTCAGCAAAACCAAGCCCTAATCCCATTGGAATTTGAGCCCCTACAATAGCATGGCCTCCGGCAAAGTTTTTTGATTTATCGAAAATGTGCATGGAACCACCTTTACCTTTGGTAGTGCCTGTGGCTTTACCATAAAGTTCGGCCATAATAGCACCAGGATCTGTACCTAAGCCTAATGGCTGGGCGTGACACCTGTATGCTGTTATCCATTTATCCTCTTTTTCAAGAGCAGAAATGGCTCCAGCTGCGCATGCTTCCTGGCCAATATAAAGGTGACAGAATCCCCTTATCTTTTGTTGTCCATAAAGCTGCCCTGCTTTTTCTTCAAAACGCCTCATAAGCAACATTCCCTCAAACCAATTGTGGTAGGTTTCTTTGGAATATTTTACTTTAGATTTACTTGTACTAGAACTCTTCTTTGCCATACCGTATTCTATAAAATATGCTAACTTTGGCCTCAAATATAATGAAATCAAAGCAATTTTGTGACCTTTTATAAAAATAGTGAAAAACATCCTGCGATTAAGCCATGTACCTAAAAACTTAAAATTAATTCAATTTAAAAACTTCCAAAATTTGGATTTGGTTTTTGATCAAGGAGTTAATTGTTTCTTTGGTGAAAATGGCGCGGGGAAAACCAATCTATTGGATGCCATTCATTATTTGTGTTTAACCAAAAGTGCATTTATACCCGGTGACAGTAACCATATAATGCATGAAAAAGATTTTTTTACGATTAAGGGAGAGTTTGACCTGCTTGACAAAGAGCTTGGGGTCAATTGCTTCTTTGAAAGTGGTAAAAAGAAGCGCCTTGAAGTCAGTGGAAAGCCTTACACCAAACTTAGTGATCATATCGGGCTTCTCCCCCTGGTAATTATTGCTCCAGATGACACTGAAATTATCAATGGTGGAAGTGAGGAAAGAAGAAAGTTTTTTGACAGCATGATCTGTCAGGCGGACCAAAACTACTTGCAAAAGCTGATTCGATACCAAAAGTATTTAAAACAAAGGAATGCATTATTAAAGAGATTCGCTGAAGAAAAAAGACTGGACAGGTTACAGTTGGCTCCTTACGACGAAGAATTGATTCAACTGTCCAATGAAATAAACCAAATCCGTCATCAATTTTTAAATGATTTTTTAATTCATTTTAAAAAGCATTATGAAGCCATATCTGGCGCTAAAGAAGAAGTAGGCATACATTATAAAAGTCAGGTAGACAAAGAGCATTTCAATTTGGACTTTGTCAACAATGTAAAAAGAGATGTACTACTCAAAAGAACAGGTTTTGGCATTCATAAAGACGACTTTATATTCACATTTGATGATCAAGAGATAAAAAAATTTGGCTCACAGGGCCAAAAGAAATCCTTTTTAATAAGTCTTAAGCTTGCCCAGTTTTATATTTTCAAGGAAATAAAAGGCACCAAGCCACTACTTTTGCTGGATGATATTTTTGACAAGCTTGATGATCATCGGATCCACCACTTAATGACGGCGGTAGCCAATAAAGAATTTGGACAGCTATTTATTTCAGATGCGAGGCCTGAAAGGTCTAGAGAAATCCTTAGCCAAATCACTTCGGATTACAGCTCTTTTACAATTTCAAACAATACTGTCAGTGAAATAGAATAAGATTAATAGCGGCTTCTTCTTTTTAATATTTTCCCATCCAAAGAGATTTTCCCGGGTCCAAGAAGCAAAAGAACAATAAACACAAGGAGGTAAATCATTGGCAATTCTTGTTTTTCAAACCCACCTCCAGACTGAACAATAAATGTAATTACCGCCATATTTATAATCATTGGAATGAGTATAATCCTGCTCATAAACCCTAGGATTAGAAAGATGGCACAAAAAAATTCAGCAAATATTACCAGTTGCAACGATACCGCAGGCCCTAAGCCAATCGGGTCGGCAAAACTACTTAGCCTTTCACTAAAATGGGTTACTTTCGACCAACCGTGCGACACTAACATGAGGGATGTACCTACCCTTAATAAGAGCAGGCCAAAATCCAAAGAAAATGGAGCGTGTGAAAAGACAATCTTTTTCATAGGTTAGTGGTCAACTTTTGTGTTCTATAAAAGCAAGAAACCTCAAGTTAAATAAAAATAAAAGCAAAAATAGCTGACAAGCACTTTTATCCTTGTCAGCTATTATCTATAAAGCTCTTTTGACCACTATGATCAGGGACATTGCACCCCTTTTCTTAAGGCTTTAAAACTAATTACCAGAGTTTGGCCGGATATTTCCCTTCTGAGTGTAAGCTTTTTAGTTCTTTCATTACATGTTCTTTATCCTGAGAATAAGTAACGCCAAACCAAATTTTACCCCCTTCAAGTATTTGAATCTTTCCTTTTCCTTCCTGTATTATTGCATTGGCAACTTTAGGAATATAAAATTCAGATTTTAGATTTTCTTTATTTTCTTCTAAAAAGGAAAGCCATAAACGCTCTGTTTCTTCAAAGATTGAATGATGAAATCCCCAGCAATTCATAGAGACTGGATTGTCTGGCGAAATCTCTAATTTTTCACCGTCGGCTTCGTGGGAAATACCAGTCTCTTTTTTCGAGATGGCAGTTCGCTCAATCATGCCAGTGAGAAAACCCTCTGGTGAAACATCACAAACGCCTCTACTTACGGTGCCGTAATCAGACAATACGTTTTTGACAGCATATCCCACCATACAATGAAGGTCAGGTTTTACGTCATGAGTTAAAAAATTACCAAGTGCTTGAAAAGCCTCTTCTCCATAAAAATCATCCGCATTAATGACAGCAAAAGGTTCTTTGATCACATCCTTTGCACAAAGCATGGCGTGAGCTGTTCCATAAGGTTTTTTCCTATCTGGATCCTGAAATGCTTCTGGTACACGATTGGTCAAAGTCTGAACGACAAATTCAAGTGGAATGAGGTTTCCAAATTTCGGTATAAAAATCTCTTTACTTTCTTCAAGTATTTCCTGCCTTACAATAAAAACCACTTTCCCAAACCCAGAACGAATGGCATCATAAATGGAATACTCTAGAATTGTCTCAGCATTTGGTCCAAAGCCATCAATTTGCTTGTCTCCACCATACCTGCTGCCCATTCCTGCAGCCAAAATTAAAAGTGTTGGTTTATTCATTGTCTTTAAAATAGTTAATTGGCAATACTTTGCTAAAATACAAACACTAAAGCAAAGTTAATTTTTTTAAGAACGTCATCAGAGAAATTCCTCTATTAATTTGATTTGGCTTTCACTTCCTAACCCCAATAACCAAGTTATTTTTCAATCACCTAAATATTTATTTTGCATAAAAAACCGCAATTTTAGGTGAAATACCGTCCAATAGATTCATTTTTAGTGTTAAAAGTGGTCGAATTGGATGAAATTACCCCCATTTTCTCGTATTTACTCATTTATTTTTAAAATTAGTTGTTATATAAGTTCCTGATTATTATTTTTGTAACAGATAATTTTTTTATTCTATAATTATCAAAAAAATATTAATCCTGTTATAAAAATGAAAAAAATTGAAGCTTTAATTAGAACTTCGAAATTTGACGAAATTCACAAATGTCTTTCGGCATTAGGGGTTAAATTTCTAACCTTTTATGAAGTAAAAGGAATGGGACTACAGCATGCAAAAATGCAGCACTACCGTGGAGTAGCCTATGAACCAACTTTTATACCCAGAACAAAACTGGAAATAGTCGTTCAGGACGATTTAGAAGACAAAGTAGTTGCTTGTATCCTCAATGAGGGAAGAACAGGTGACGTAGGTGACGGAAAAATATTTGTCTATGATGTAGAGAAAGCTTTCCGAATTAGAAATGATGAAACTGGAGAAAACGCATTGTAATCCCTGTTCAGCTAACATCACTATCAATTTATTAAAAACACAAATTAAATGACTCAGGAATTATTTACCATTAACAACCTTTGGATTTTGGTGGCAACCATTTTGGTTTTCATCATGCATCTGGGTTTTGCGGCACTGGAAGCTGGGCTTACAAGAGCCAAAAACACGATTAATATACTATTTAAAAACACCATCATCCCAGCTATAGGCTTATTGACTTATGCTTTTGTAGGTTTCAACCTAATGTATCCTGGCGAAATTTTTGCCGGAGGTGTTTTGGTTTTGGAGGCCTAGGGTTAAGCCTACCCGAAGGTTGGAATACTTCAGCTTACAGTGAGGGTTATACTTTTTACACGGATTTCATTTTTCAAGCTATGTTTGCTGCCACTGCTGCAACAATTGTATCAGGAGCTGTAGCTGAAAGAATCAAGCTAGGCCCATTCATCTTCTTCTCTATACTATATGTTGGCGTTTGCTACCCTATCGTAGGTATGTGGAAATGGGGTGGAGGTTTCTTAGACACCTTATCCGTTCCTTTTTATGATTTTGCAGGTTCTACTATTGTCCATTCAGTTGGAGGATGGGGTGCTGTAATAGGCGCTTACCTACTAGGATCTAGAATTGGAAAATACAAAGATGGAAAAACCAACGCGATACCAGGTCACAATATACCTTTGGCAGTTTTCGGAGTATTCTTGTTATGGTTTGGATGGTTCGGTTTTAATGGTGGATCAGTGTTGTCTGCAGACCCTGGAACAGTATCTTTAGTATTTGTAACTACCGCTCTTGCAGGTGCTGCTGGTGCTTTCGGAGCTTTACTTGCCTCCTACCTAAAATTCAAAGCCTATGACATCACAATGGTATTGAATGGGATATTGGCAGGACTTGTTAGTATTACTGCTGGCGCCGATTTAATGTCTCCAACTGATGCCGTAATAATAGGCTTTATAGGTGGTATCCTGGTAGTATTCGGAGTGGTTTTATTTGACAAAATTAAAATTGATGATCCAGTTGGTGCCATTTCAGTACACCTTATCTGTGGTATATGGGGTACCCTTGCAGTAGGTATATTCGGTGACCTTGCCGGTATGTCTCAAATAATATCTCAATTGACCGGTATTGTAGCCATTGGCGCATTCTGTGTCGCGTTTAGCTTTATCATCTTCTACGTATTGAAGAAAACAGTTGGAATTAGGGTAGATGAACAAGAAGAGACAGAAGGTCTTGACATCAATGAGCACGGAATGAGAGCTTATCCTGACTTTGAAACAAAAGAATAACATTACAGACTACAGCTATATAAAAAGTGAAAAACAGGCAGGTTCTATCTGCCTGTTTTTTTTGTGCCCATTTTTATAAAATCCTTCAACAAGGATTTGACAACATTGTCAAGAGATAGAGTCTCTACAAGCAATCCCTCTCTGAAGGGCTACCACATATGAATCCCCTCAATGATTGGATCGTACCCACCTTTGGGCCTGGAGAATTGGAAGCAACAAGACAGCCCTCAATTCCCCATTGATTACTCCAAGTGCTCAAAGCCTTGTTTAGAATAATGGAATTAGACTTAAGGACAACCCTTGGTTACTTTTAATAATAACGGAATCTCAATCATCATAATAAGCCCTATCCTCTCTTTATGCTACGCTCTCCAAAGGCAACAGAATTGCCTTGAGACCAAGATAATAAGGTGCTGAAGACAAGAAAACTCAAGCTTGAAAATTCAATAAGGGGCAACAACGCCCATTTGAAGGATTGATGAAACCATATTGGATCATTATTTTCTTTCTCTTTTCATTGGACTAGGGCCTGATGAAGTTCCTCTTGATGGTGCATTCTGTTTAAACAGCTCAAATTTTGACGGCATAAACTGTCTTGGCCAATAGTTATTAGATTCGTCTATATCTGCAGTTTCACGATAAGGATCAACAACAATTTGTACCACTTCTTTTTGTTTGGCAAAAACCTTGCTGACTTCATATTCATCATGTCTCCATATTTGAGCGGGAATGGTTTCCACTTCACTTGTGCCATCTGCGTATTGAAATTCAATAATAATGGGCATTACCAGACCTCCTAAATTCTCAAATGAAATCTCATAA
Source organism: Cyclobacterium qasimii M12-11B (assembly GCF_000427295.1). Taxonomy (GTDB): domain Bacteria; phylum Bacteroidota; class Bacteroidia; order Cytophagales; family Cyclobacteriaceae; genus Cyclobacterium; species Cyclobacterium qasimii. The sequence goes on from NZ_ATNM01000197.1 coordinate 68,060, forward strand.
AAGTTAAGCCCACTTTCCAGCATTTCTCTTTCCTCTTTCCTCAATTGACTTACAAAAGCCTTGTACTCCTTTTCCTCTTCAGGCCAAACCTTAAAGCGCTCAAAACTATTATAAAAATCACCCACATCAGGATCTCTTTCTAAAACAGTTTGAGCAATGTCTTCTTTATTCCTTGTCCTCGACACATAAGTCTCTTCATGGTCATAGGCTTTTTTAGCATCCGCTTTAACCTCGTTTGGTTTCCTGCTATCAATCTTATACCAGCGTACATCTCTAATAGAAATATCTACTGGCTCAGTACCAAAAAACCATCCTCTCCAATACCAATCCAAATCTACTGCGGATGCATCTTCCATGGTCCTAAAGAAATCATCTGGTGTTGGATGTTTGAACATCCACCTTTCAGCATATTTTTTAAACGCAAAATCAAAGAGCTCCCTTCCCATCACTGTTTCCCTTAAAATATTCAGCGCAGTGGCAGGTTTTGCATATGCATTTGGCCCAAATTGAATGATGTTTTCAGAATTAGTCATTATAGGCTCCAATAGACTTTTCTCTCCTTTCATATAAGGTGCAATCTTATGTGCCGGCCCTCTACGTGAAGGATAATCCCTTTGCCACTCCTGTTCGGCCAAAAATTGCAAGAAGGTATTAAGCCCTTCATCCATCCAAGTCCATTGTCTTTCGTCGGAGTTGACAATCATAGGGAAAAAATTGTGCCCTACTTCATGAATAATCACGGAAATCATACCATACTTGATGGCTTCAGTATAAGTTCCGTCCTTATCCGGTCTTCCATAGTTAAAGCATATCATAGGGTATTCCATTCCATTAGAAGCCTCCACCGAAATCGCTTTAGGATAGGGATAATCAAATGTTCTGGAAGAGTAAGACTTCAAAGTATGCGCTACCACTTTGGTAGAATATTGCCCCCAAAGTGGATTGGCTTCCTTGGCATAATAAGACATTGCCATTACTTCCTTGCCATTTTCTAAACGAACAGCCATAGCATCCCAGATAAATTTTCTGGAGGACGTCCAAGCAAAATCCCTTACATTTTCCGCATGGAATACCCAGGTTTTCTTTTCAGAAGACCTATGCTTTTCCAGCTTTTCTGCCTCAGACTGAGTACGAATTACTACTGGCTCATCAAAAGAAGTTTTGGCTTCGTCCCAACGGCTCATTTCCTTTTGGCTAAAAACTTCTCCTGGATTTTGCAATACTCCAGTAGACCCTACCATATGATCTGCAGGAACGGTGATTGAGACTTTATAATCCCCAAAAACCAAAGCAAATTCTCCTCTTCCTACAAATTGTTTGTTCTGCCAGCCTTCAAAATCAGAGTAAACAGCCATTCTTGGAAACCATTCAGAAATGGTATAAATATAATTCCCGTCCTCTTCAAAATATTCATATCCTGGTCTGGTAGCCAAGAAACTTGTTCTATCATGGCTATTGAAACTCCAATCGATATTAAACTCAAACTTTTCTCCAGGCAATAATGGACTGGCAAGGTCTAATCTCATCATGGTTAAGTTGACCGTTGCAGGTATGGCTACTCCATTGGCATCTGTGACGGAATAAATCTTTAACCCAAGGTCCATGTCATGCCAAATAATGTCTTCTAATTCTCCAAGATTCATTTTTGGATGAATCTTACTACTAGCAATCTTGGGGGTTTCAGAGTCTTTGTCTCGTTGATTTTGATCTAACTGCAGCCATAAGTAATCCAAAGGGTCCGGAGACTCATTGTAATAGGTTACTTTTTCTTTCCCACTTATGGACTGGTTATCGTCGTTTAATTCAACTACGATTTCATAATCTGCCCTTTGCTGCCAGTATTCGTGCCCTGGCGCTCCTGAAGCTGTGCGGTACACGTTGGGAGAACGAAGTGTGGTACCAAGTTGCTCAAACCTGTTACCGTGTCTTTGTGTGTCGATTTGGGCATGGGCTCCAAATCTTATGATTGTAAAAAGCAGGAAAAAGAAAACAATATGCTTCATGGTAAGTGAAATTTTACGAATTAAAGACAGGCAATAGGCCTGAACAGATAATGTATGAATATAAAGAAATTACCTCAAATTCACTTTATGCAAAAGGGTTTATTGTATCAGATATTACCAGTATACACTGTCCAATAAAATCATTATAGACATGCCTAGTATAATAGATGAAATAACCAACACCCATTCTTTTCTATTAATTCTAAATATCCCTGTAATCAAGGTCGAGGCCAATAAAAACAACACTACAATCACTACCTGACCAACTTCAAGTCCTACATTAAAGGCAAGGAGCGGGGTGAAAATCGATTGCTCTTGGCCCAAAAGGGCTCTCAAGTAATTAGAAAATCCAAGCCCATGAATCAACCCAAAACAAAGCGCAAACAAATAATTGAGCTGCATACCTTTACCAGAGGAGCTTTTTGGCTTGATAATATTGGCTAAAGCAGTAATACCAATGGTTACAGGAATCAAAAATTCCACCAAATCTGTATTGACTGATATCACCTTAAAAGTAGCTAATGCCAATGTCAGTGAATGACCTATGGTAAAAGCAGTAACTAAAACCAGGATCCTGCCCCAGTCTTTAATCATGTACACAACTGCCAAGGCTAAAACAAAAAGAATATGATCAAAACCTTTAATATCCAGAATATGCTGAATACCAAGATTAAAATACAACTGAAATTGGTTCATAGAATAAGCTGATTAATTTACTTTAGGTTTTAAAATTTTGTTGTAATATTAACGCATAATTCGCAGATATTACAAAAACAACTCCTTTAAATGCTTGTCATTAGACTTTTCTTAGTTCTCTTTTCTTTTGGAATGGAAACCCACCCTTTTTTTATAAGCCTGACAGACATGGTCTACAACGAAAATCGGCAGCAAATAGAAATCGCCCAAAAGATTTTCTGGAATGACATGGAAACTTCATTGACTATTGCCTCTGGCAAGCAGGTGAATTTTCTAAAACCTGAGGATCCTAAGCTTTTGGAAAGCCTTATTAAAGAATACATACTAGAGAACAATAAGCTGGAAGTCGACGGCAAGAAATTAAAACTAACCTACCTGGGTTATGAAATCGAAGAGGACGCCGCATGGTTTTACATGGAATCAGAAAAGATCCCTGAACCTTTTGAAGTTACCATTTACAATACGATTCTTTTAGATGACTTCCCTACACAGCAAAACATTGTCAATTTTTACAAAAACAGGAAACCCAAAAGCTTAATTACAAGGAAAGATAAAATTAGCGGCACGCTTGAGCTAGATTAAAATTATTGAAGGCAACAAACCAAATGGCTATATCTATATAGACCAAAGAAAGAAGCCACTCCCAGTAATTGAGAGTGGCTTCTTATCTGTCATCCAATTTATCCCGAAATACACAATGCTCATTCCATTGTATAAGCCATGTTTATTCGAACCCTGGATTTTGAACCAGTCCAGTATTGATATCTAATTCTCTTTGTGGAATCGGCAATATTGTTCTATCCTCTCCTGGCTTAGACGCATCAAAGTAAGTATCACTTTCAGGCCTAAGTGGTAGGTTATTTCTTAGAAGGTCCATTCTTCTGTGTCCTTCAAAAGCCAATTCTTTTCTTCTTTCTTCTAGAATTTGAGCGATAAAAGCTTCTTTACTAGCAAAATTTCCAGCACTTAAGCCTTCTAGGCCGGCTCTATCTCTCAAATCATTAATCAATGCCAATGATTCATCGTTGACACCATTGAGTTGAGCCAATGCTTCTGCCCTATTTAGCACAATTTCAGTAGTCCTTATTATAGGTGAATTGTCAGAATGAGTAACTACATCAGGAAACTTTGTTGTATACAATAATGAAACGCCTTCACCATTTACATTTTCCTTTGAAAGCGCTGTGATTCGCATATCATTTGTAGCATAGGCTTCTATAAGCGCATTAGAAAAAGGTGCATCACCCCTACCACCATCTTCAGCAGAATTGTAATAGGAACCCCAACCACCTGAGCCAGTTCTACCATTGTCAATTTCTGAATTCTGAATAGAAAACACATATTCACTATTGTTTTCTCCCCAGAAACTATAATTACCCGCTAATCCATAAATTGCTTCCGCATCTAAAACTGCCTTGGCTTTATCGGCCGCCAACTGCCATTCCCCTCTATAGAGGTGTATCCTGGAAAGCAATGCATTGGCAGCACCTTTGGTAGCCCTGCCTCTAGTAAATGCAGAAGTAGCATAAGTATCTGGCAAATCCGCCACAATAGCATTAAGTTCATTGATTATGAATTCATGAACTTCACCAACAGTGTTCCTTGGAAAATCAACGATCTCTCCAGAGAAAGCATCTGTAACGATGGGAATACCAAGCGCATCTTCACCTGCTACATTTACTGGCTGACCAAAAAGGTTAACCAATTGAAACATTAACAGAGAACGCATAAATTTTGCCTCTGCTACATATTGATTTCTCTCTTCAGTTGTAAGCGCTTCATCGGGAGAATCAGGAGTGAAAGCTACCACTGCATTGGCAGCTAAAATGGCACGGTAATGCGCTCTCCACAAATCCCTAACCGTTACATTATCTGCTTGAGTGGTATAAATACCAATCTCCTGAAGTGTAGGAAAAGAACCGATAAATCTCACATTATCAGCCTGAAAATCGGCAATAACCTGAGGCAAAGAACCAAAAACCTCCCACTCTTGTGTCAAAGAATAGACACCAAGTAGAGAACCCTCTACTGACTGCTTGTCCGCAAAAGCAAGTTCTGTCGAAAGGGATTGTTGAGGATCAATGTCTAAATCCTCACAAGAAAATAAACTTCCCAACAGACCTATAAATAATATTGTTTTTAAATTTTTCATTGTAAAGCTTTTTTAGAATCCTAATGAAACACCCAATGTAAATGACTTTGCCTGAGCTGGAGTAAAGAAGGACTCCCCTTGGATTTGGTTATCACTTCCATTTCCACTGATTTCAGGCTCTAAACCATCCTCAAGATTTGAGAACGTAAGCATGTTCTGCAACATGCCGTATACCCTGGCGCTTCTCAAGACGTTTGTTCTTTCCAGAACATTCGCTGGAATATTGTAGGTTAGAGACAAATTTCTAAGTCGAATATGATCTCCTTTTCTTAGGTGAATGGTAGACCTCTGACCAAAGTTAGCTTGCGTAGTACCATCCAATCGCGGAGCAAAGCTATTCGTATTCTCTTCTGTCCAATAATCTAGCAATTGTGGATCCAGGTTAAATGAGTTCAGGTTGTTCGGACTATACAAGAACCTAAGATCATCAAACATGATATAATTCCCTTGTGTGAAAGTAAACAAGGCTGAAAGATCAAACCCTTTGTAAGAGAAAGTATTGGTTAAACCTCCTGAGATTCTAGGAATAGCAGAACCTATAATTTCTCTGTTATTTGTGCTGTAGGTGTTGGTAGGCTCACCGTCTGAATTCAACCATTCAGCTTCCCCAGTCTCAGGATTGATACCACTGTACCTTACCAGGTAAAAAGTATTAACTGAATAACCTTCTATAGCTCTTTGGCTTGAAGAACCCTGAACAAATAGCCTTCCTTTACTGTCTTCGGAAGCTCCTGGAAGTTCAAGTACTTCATTTTTAAGAAATCCCACATTCAAAATCGTTCTCCACTCAAATCCAGAGGACTGAACATTCAGCGAATTTATCATTAAATCTATTCCTCTGTTGCGCATAACACCTGCATTCTGCGCATAACTTGTATATCCTGTTGTATAAGGAATTGGAACGTCTAATAGCAATCCTGTAGTACGCTTGTTCCACAAAGAAGCTTCTATATCAAGTTTGTTATTGAATAATGTGGCATAAACTGTGAAATCAAACTGTGCGGATTCCTCCCAACCTAAAGTAGGATTGGCTGGCTGACTTGGGTAAATCCCGGGACTTCCCGCATAATCACCTAAACTACCCGCTTGATACAAGCCGAGGGAGGCGAAATTATCAACCCTGTCATTTCCCGCAATTCCATAACTAGTATTAATTTTTAAGAAATCAAGGATACTGTTGTTTTGCAAAAATTTCTCTTCAGAAAGCACCCATCCTCCAGACAGCGCCCAGAAATTACCATAACGGTTGTCCATACCGAAACGAGAAGAGCCATCTCTTCTTGCACTCCCTTCAAACAGGAATTTATCTTTATACCTATAGTTTAACCTCGAGAAATAAGAAGCAAGTTTCCATCCAGTACCTGTTGCGCTCGTGATTGTAGGCGTCGCAGCCGAAGCAACATTTGGCAATTTATCACTCACAAAGCCTGAACCTTCTACAGTCATACTCGCAAAATCTGATTGCTCATAAGAATAGCCTAAAAGGGCTCCAAAGAAATGGTCATTACCAAAATATTTTTGGTAATTCAAGGTATTTGTGCTCAACCATTTATAATCTTGAATGATCCTTTTATAACCTTGCCCAGTAGGCTCAATAATATCAGGATAACGCATGGTTTCTTCCGTTTGAATCTGATCAATCCCCCAATCGGTTTTAAAAGTAAGATCAGGAAGAATATCAAATTCAAAATAAGTATTGGCTGTTGTCCTGCGAGTAACATACTCCGTTTGCGCTAAATCTGCAAGTGCAAGTAAATTAGGTACAAAACCAAGTCTCGTGTAATTCCCATTTTCATCAAATGGTTTGTTGTAAGGCAAATGTAAAAAAGCGGAAGTTAATGGAGCAAAAGTACTATTGTCCGAATTGATTCGATCATTGAAAGTCTTTGCCAACCCAACATTGGCCCCAAACCTTGCTTTTTCTGAGAACTTATGGGTCATATTTAACCTGCCATTAAACCTGTCCAACTCATTTCCTAAAGCATAGGTATCCTGCATAAAATAAGTACCTGAAATGAAATAAGTAGTATTGTCACTTCCTCCTGATGCACTTACATTCAAATTAGAAATTTTACCTTGCTCAATAACTGCCTCAGGCCAATCAAAGCCTGTTTGTGGAAAACTACTTACCGGGTCTCCTGTCCTATCAGAACGGTATTGGTTGTATTGCGCCAAGGACATGTATGGTCTTACAGTAGTTGGGTTTTGTACTCCCCTGTAAAAGTCCACATTGATTTTCGATTCACCACTTTTCCCCTTTTCGTTTGAATAAGGATGACACCATTTGCACCTCTAGAACCATATATGGCTACTGCAGAAGCATCTTTAAGCACTGAAATGGATTGAATTTCATTTGGATTTAATTCCATCAATGGGTTAAGTGTTACTGCACCGGATTCATTGGCATAATCTCCACTGCTTCCATCATTTAAAGGAACGCCATCCACTACGAACAAAGGAGAACCGCCTGCTGTCAAAGAAGCAACACCCCGGATTCTTATATTTTGTTGTGCACCACCCACACCGGAGGTACCTGTCAACTGTACACCAGCTGCTTGTCCTTGTAAAGCTTCCTGGGCAGTAAAAATGGGCATCCTTTCAATTTGGGAATTGTCCAGGCTAGAAATACTTTGTACAGACATTTTTGCAGATTGGGTACCATACCCAACCACAACTACCTCTCCTAATGTCTTAACATCAGGCTTCAGCAACACATCAATCTTACTTTGATTGTCAATCATTCTTTCTTGGGTCAAAAACCCAACAAAGCTAAAAGACAATACATTTGATCCTTCTGGAATCGACAAGCTATAGGTACCATCAATATCTGAAACGGTACCAACCAACGATCCTTTCACGCTCACATTCACTCCAGGTATCCCATTAGGCTCATCTTCAGAAGTAACCGTACCGGATACTGTTCTGCTCTGAGCCATTGATGAGAATACTGCTAACATAGAAAATGTCAAGCAAAGTAAAACTCGCTTCATAGTAAATAATAGATTTAAGGTTTTTTAACAATGTTTATAATGCAAAATTCCATCAAATTATTCATAAACCAAAATGATCTATAACTGCATAGTACAAGGTGAAAACCAAAATATTTTGTAAAATGAAGCGAAACAAAAATTTATATTTTCAATGACAAAAATAAAAATAGAATAATATCACTTATTTATTATTTTTAGTTTTATTTTTTAATTAACATAATTAAACCAATTTAATATTGTCTTTTAAAGACTCATAAATTATTTAAACCGTTTATGTAAAATGTATTTTATTTTGGGAAAAATGTTTTTTAGCATATTAAAATATCGTTTTTTCCCCATTTTAACGCACCTACATAATTGCGAAGAAAACTAAAAATTATTTCCAAAATACTGATTCAGAATATTATGTAGGTATTATCTAATTATTACAAATTTTAATAATTTGTAAAAAAAGAAAAAAAATTGTCCGAAGACTTTAAGACTTCAGAATTCTTACAATTGCAAGCAGGAACTTAGTCCATAATCATTCACAATCAACTGGATAACTTTATTTCTTCTATAATACGCCAGAAACCATCTACTTTTTTCAGCAAATAAACCTGGTGAACGTTAAAAGAGCCTTTCACAGAATTCCCCTTCAGGTACTCCAATACTTGTTCAAATTGATCCTTTTTCACATCCCTATAGGCCAAAGTCAGATGAGGGTGATAATTGGTGTCGCTTAACTCAATACTCTTTTTTAAAACTGTTTTACTAAAAGCAATGAGTCGTTGTTGACAAAATAGAAGTTCAGGAGGATATTTCACCTTCATAAAAGCTACCCTATTCCCAAATGACCCGATCCTTCCTAAAGACAAAGAAAAGCTTTTCTCTTGTTCAAAAAACTTCCGCAATGATTTCACCAATTCCACTTCCTTATTTTCACTGTGAACAAATGGCATTTTCAGCGTGATGTGCGGCGGGGATTTAAGGGCATACTTAATACCAAAAGAAGCTCGTAACTGCTCCTTCAAATCAGTAATCGCATCTTTCAAAGGCTCATCTGGTACAATAGCCAAAAAATATTTACCCATTACTTTAGTCATGACAATAAATTATCTGAATGATTTGACTTTAAATACAAAGCTTGCAAAAGTCGTCTTTTTAGTTGATTCCACAAACTCAAAGAAATAAGTCTGAGAGCTTACAACGAATCAAATGGCTTTACCCTAGACACCTCAGATAGTCAATTGCATTTATTTTTATTATTTGAAGTAAATCTTCTTTTAAAGATGCCATCAAAAAGTTAAATTCATAAAATTTTACCATATTCCCAATTCAAACGCAAAACTGATTTAAAGGTAAGATCAATGAAGCAATTCAAAAAAGTCATGGTAGGGTTAGACTTAACCCTTTTAGATGAGGTATTGATATCCAATATCAAAATACTTGTTCCTATTTTGGATATAGAGAAAGTATATTTTATTCATTTTTCGAAAAGTCTAATTCTACCCGAAGAGGTCACATCAGCATATCCTGATTTATTGGCCCCATTAGACGAAACCATCGAAAGTCAAATTCTATATGAAATTGAAAAAAGCAAACCAGCACTAGATTTCAATTATGAGATCATTGTAAAGGAGGGAAATGCACAGGACAGCATGCTTCGTTGGTGCAATATTAAAGAAACCGATCTTTTAATACTTGGTAGAAAAAAAGGCAAAACACCTTCTGACTCCCTGGTCAAAAATTTGTCGCAGAAATACCCTAGACCAGTACTATTACTTCCGGAAACACCTCCAACTGGCAAAATCAACAGTGTTTTACTCCCGATTGATTTTTCAAAACATTCAAAGGTAAGTATTGAAATCGCTTTGGAGATTAGCGAAAAAACAAACGCTGCTTTACAGTGCTGCCATATGTATGAAGTCCCTAGTGGTTATAGCAAAACAGGCAAATCCTTTGAAGAATTTGCAGCAATAATGCTTGAAAATGCAAAAAAGGATTTCAAGCATTTCTTAACTGAAAACAACTTGCCTGACTTATTGTGCACATTTATCCTTAGAGACAATAAAGATGAAGCGGATAACATAATGGAGTTTGCTCGCTCTATTGATACAGACTTGTTAATCGTAGGAAGCAGGGGCAGGTCAAGATCAGCGGCAGTTTTATTGGGAAGTGTAGCCGAAAAACTAGTGAATAACAACCATGATATCCCCATGCTAGTGATGAAGGAAAAAGGTGAAAACATGAGCTTTCTTGAAGCCCTTTTTAGAATCTAAAAAATTGGTTTTAAAAATCAATACAAATGTTAAGCGTTAAAAACCCTCTGTCAAATCCAAATTACTCAGATGGGTTTACTGAAGCTTTTCAATAAACTTCCTCACCTGAACTTAGCATTTGATTCATTGTTTTTAAGACGATCTTAATGTCCAGAAAAAAGGACCATTTGCGAACATAAAAATAATCAAGCTTCACCCTGGACCTTATTTGCCAGTGGGTAGAAATCTCTCCACGGTAACCCAATACCTGTGCAAGGCCTGTTATCCCAGGTTTAATGCAATGCCTGTTATTGTATTTTTCCAAACGTTGCTTAAAAACTTCATTCATAGGAACGGTGTGAGGCCTCGGTCCTACGACTGACATCTCATTTTTGAGTACATTAATAAACTGAGGAAGCTCATCCAGGGAGAAGCGCCTTAGAACCCCACCAACCTTGGTTACTCTAGGGTCATTTTTTGAGGCTTGAAGCGTATCTGACCATGGATTCTCCTGCATGGTTCTGAATTTAATACAGGTGAAATCTTTATTGTTTACGCCAGTCCGTTTTTGATAGAAAAACACCGGGCCTTTAGATTCTAGTTTAATCAATATCGCAATAATTGGCACTAACCAACTAAAGATAAATAAGATTACTAAGGTAGAAAACAGCACATCAAAAAAACGTTTGAAAAATTGGTTCCCTAAACGATCTAAAGGAATCTCGTTCAAATTGACTACTATGAAAGAGCCATAGTTACTAAAACTCATTTTTTTGTTCCATTGCAATGCCGGACCAGGAATAATCTTAACCTTAAAATGATTTTCATCAGCGAAATCCACTATTTTATTTACCAGATTGCCAGGCATATTTTGGCTGAGATAAACCAAATCCAGAGAGCCAATGCCGAAGGAATCGAAAAAATGATCAAAATCCCCCAAAACATCCTTACTATTCACCTTATCATCAAAAAACCCTAATAATTTGATCCCAAAAGCTTTATTCTTCTCAAGGGTACGTGCCAATTGATTGCTCCATTCATCCTTCCCCAATATTACCGCTTTCCGATAATTTCTACCGCTCATCCTGTACCTTCTCAGGGCCATATGGACGCCAATTCTAAAAAATACTACCATGAAGAGCCCAATTGGGAAAAGATAAAAATCTAATTTTAATGAGCTGGAGGAGGACAAGTGCTCCCTTAAAATAAAAAATATCAAAATTGCCCAAACATATGAGACTAGGAACTGCATGAGCGTATCCCAATAAACAGATGTTCTTGATAGTTTATAATCCTTCCTAACCAAGACAATAATAAGCCATACTAAGCCAAACAATCCTACATCTAAAAGGTAGTCTGAAGACTTAAAATCGCTTTCCGGACTTAAAATAGTCAACAGTCCAAACACAATAAACATCACCACAAGCTCCACAGAAATAAACAGCCATGGGAAATATTTATAAAAACGTTTTGCCATTCAAGTATATCAATTAAAAATCATTCGCATAAACCCAAATCATTCGATTCTTCTTCACAGGCTCTTTGCTGCTAATAGCTAAAAATAATAAGCTTAGCACAAAAGTACTGGAAATCTTGTCACTTTTTTCGATTTTCTGCTTTAATCGAAATTAGAAACCTGCACGGATCACACTTTGCTTGCCCAAATCTAAAAGCAACAGAAACCTAAGAGCTGAATCCAAACCGAAAATGCAAGAGCTATACTAATATGGGAAGGAATCAATGGCTTTGAATTTTCAGCATCGAAATCTTCAATCCACATGCATAGCCCTAAGTATTCGTCATTTCAAAAATGGGTAAAAAAAACCGGATAAAATCCGGTAATATTTTAAATCTTAAGGTCTAAAGTTAACGCTACCATAAAATCACAGTTGGTGTTATTGCATCATTAATGTCACCTTATAAAAGATTAAAGACAAAAAACACATTGATGATTTTTAGTAGTTTATCTCAACTAAATTCTCTTTTATTTTTCGCTTACATAAAGCCTTAAAAAGGGTTTCATATTCATCAGTTACAACATCCCAGTTGTACTTATCTGTCAGCCCTTCTCTTGCATGCTCTCTTAAGTTTTCCATTTTTTCAGGAGAACTTTCTGCTTTTTCTGTGATATCAACAACAGATGCTGCATTTTTATCAAAGTACCATCCAAATTTACCTTTTTGTAGCATTTCCTGATTGAACCTGGTATCCAAAGCAAGAATGGCACAACCATACCCAAGGGCTTTCAACATCGCAGGATTTGTACCACCATATTCATGTCCATGAAAATAAGCAAAACAATTGTGGTACAAGGAAGCCAATTGCTCTTGGTCTCTTACATATCCTGTAAATATCAACCTCTTGTCGTCAACCTGCTTCATTCTCTGGGCAAACTTATCGTGATAAGGAACATCCCCTACAATAACGAGCTTTCTTTTGGATTTTGATTTCACAAAACCTTCAACGATTAAATCAGCATTATTGTCAGGAATAAGTCTACCTACAATCAAAAAATAAGATTGTTTTTGAAGATCCCACTCTTCAATCAGAGTGCTATCAGAAGACAATCTAGGATTGGCACCATAGGCGATCATCTTTGAAGGAGCATTGAATTTTTCAAGATAAATTTTCTCCATTTCATCTGAATCTGTAATCAATTGATCATACAGCTTGGTGGCAAGTCTGGAAGCAAACAAATAGTATCTCGCTCCTAATCCTTTCCATTTTGGCCTTAGCCACTCCAGACCATCTACATTAATAGTGGATGGTTTCCCAAATGCTTTGGTGAGTATACCAAAAGGACCATTGGCACTATTTACTACAAACACTACGTCTACTTTTGAAAAACAGACATGGATCATTGAGAGTAAAGAATTGGTCAATTGACTTAATGACTTGGTTTCAACACAGGGTATATAGACCAGGTTAATACCATTTACCTTTTTAGGCTTTTTTTCAAACAATGGAGCATGACAATATACGGTAACCTCTATTCCTCTTTGCACCAACCGTTCGCCCATTTCTTTTACAAAAGTTTCGTAACCCCCGTAAACATAAGGATACCCTCTTGTACCTACTATGGCAACATGCAACGGCTTGTTGTTTTTTGACATACTGTATCTATTTACTACTCAAGAAAAAATATTCAAAATTTTCTGCCCATATTTAGGCAAAGAAAAATTTTCTATAACGCTTTTTCTGGCCTCTTCACCTACTTTGTTGATTTGGCCTTTATTATTTATTAAATCACCAATAATGGAAGCTGCTTCAGGAGCTTCATTCAAAGGGATATGATAACCAGTTTCACCATGCTCTATCATTTCCAAGGCCCCACCTTGGGCTGTAGCCACCACAGGCTTTTTAGAAGCCATGGCTTCTAATATTACAGTTGGGAATGGATCAGGTAATATGGATGGAAGAATAAAAATATCCATAGTAGCTAAAACATGGGATATATCTTTTCTAAAACCTAAATTAATTATTTTATCACTAAATTTATTCTCCAAAATCCTTTGTTCTAACCCTTCAAACAAGTGTTCATCACCAGGAAAGGCGTCTCCTACTAAAAGAAAATATAAATTTAAAAACTTTTTATTTAATTCTTCTGAAATTTCCAAAAAGTATTCCTGCCCTTTCCAACTGTTAACCCTTCCTATCATCCCAATTATCATTGCCTCATTAGGAATATTTAACTCCTTACGCAAATCAACAGATTTGCAAAGGTAAGGATTATAATCTATCCCATTATAAACCAAATGCAGTTTATTTGCACTTACGTGTTTTGCCCAATTCTTTTTAACGGCTTCAGAAACAACGATAACCTTGTGAGAATTATACTCCACCAACTTCCCCATCCATACTGCAAAAAACTTTGGCTGTTCAATGATTTCATGCAGGTGCCAAATATGGGTATACCCTTTCATTCTGGAAAGTAGTGCTCCTACCCAAACTGCAGCGGTATTCGAGTAAATATGTGTAGTTTTTTCTTCTTCAGCAAGTGCTCCAAGCTTTCTATAAGCTTCAAAAGTAACCTTTAATCTGTTAAATAACCCACTGATATTAAAATACTTGCGCCTAATAACCCCTAAACGCACTAGTTCAACCCTAATTCCTAACTTTTTCAATTCGTCTGCTAGCGGGCCATCCTCCGATAAAATCACTAAAACAGCCACACCATTATTACTCAGAATTTCAGCTGTAAGTAAAAATATTTTGCTTGCTCCATATAGATCAGATGACCCATGCAGCATCATAACCCGCTTTCCCTCTATTTTACGCTTCATTTATATCCTTCTGATCCTATTTAGGTAAAACATGAAATCGGAATTGGTTTTTCTTTCACTTGAAAGAAAAACCAATTCCCAAATAATGGTATCAAAAAATTACTTTTATGCCTAATGTAGCCTACGATTTTAAACCTAAGGTGAAACATACTGGCTATATTCAAGAACATGATTAGAATCCACACCATTTCATTTCCTCGATTTGATAAGCTTAGCAGGATTCCCTCCAACTATGCTGTATGGAGCCACATCTTTCGTAACAATGCTTCCGGCGGCAACTACAGATCCTTTACCTATGGTAACACCCGCTAAAATCACAGCATTTGAAGCTATCCAGCAATCATCCTCTATTTTCACAAAAGAACGTTTAACCCCTTGTGCTATCATAGGTTGCCCAATATCGTCAAATACATGGTTTTCAGCGTAAATGCTTACCCTAGGCGACATCATTACATTGTCACCTATCTCTATGTATCCTGAACATCCGATATAGGCATAAGGCCCTATACTGGAATTATTTCCAACTTTAAGTCCTACCCCTAACTCTCCTCCATATAAGTTTGTCGGCCGAATAATAGCATAGCTACCCACGGTCACTTTATCGCCGAAAACAATGCCTTTTTGTGAAAGACAATTTATCTCACAGTGATCCTGGGCAACAAAATTACTCCCGACCTCAAAATAGCCTGCCTGACGAATGGTTACACCCTTCCCCAACAAAAGCATCCCTTTGGATGATTTCAACCTCAGTCTTAGAAACAAGCCACGCAACCACCAAATACCCATACGTATCAATACGGACAGGGTAGATAATCGATCCCAACCCAATCCAAATCGATCTGAAAAATCCAATCCTGAAATCCCTGAAATTAACTTTCCCGGAAAACTACTCATTAATCATCCTTTTAAAATAACCCAGCAAAGATAGGAAAAACTTCTCTCCAGTAAACAACGACAATCGCTTAAAACCAGATTCTGATAATTCATGGCGAAGCGCCTCATCCGTTGAAAGCTGAAACATAACTCTTGAAAAATCCTCCGCATCAAAGGAGCTACTTACTAACACTGCTTCACCTCCCACTTCTTGCAAAGCTCCTTGGGGACCTACAATCACGGGTAATCCGTAAGAAAATGCTTCTAGCACAGGCAAACCAAAACCTTCATTGGTGGAAGGAAATACATAAGCTTCTGCAAATTGATAATAAGTTGAAAGCTTCACTGCATCCAGGTAGCCGGGGAAAATAACTTTGTCCTCCAATTGATACTTTTTTACTAAGTCCATAATCGCTGGATAGTCATCCAAAGCTTCTCTAGGACCTCTCTGCCCTACCAATACCAGGGAATAGTCTGTCTCACTCATTTCCGAAAAAATGGCAAATGCTTTAATAAGCGTGGGAAGGTTTTTCCTTTTCTCCATAACGCCAACATGAAGGAAATAAGGGTTTGGATGATGTGAATGCTCTTTGTCCATTTTGGCCCTCACCTTGAGGTCCAGCCCTGTTGGAATGGCCGTTATAGGATTACTAGTTTTTAAATAATTTGATATTTTTGATTTAGCATAATGACTTACGGTCAAAACGCGTGCTCCCGAGTCTACACTCTTCTGTAAAAAAAACAAGTAAATTTTTCTCCAGAGAGCATTGTAATGTTCAGGTGTTTCCCAGAAAAAAGCATCGTGAATCACAGAAACCCTTTTTCCTCTGGACCAGATGGGTGAAAGAATGTCAGGAGAAAAAACAAGATCCGCTTTGTACCAAAGGGAAAGGAATGGCAAGACAATAAGTTTATGAGAAAAATATCGAATCTGAAACCACCAGTTTTTCCAGCGGGCAGTTTTACCTTTAAAAAACTTACTTCCCATCATTTTTTCACGCGACGGGTAAATGATAAAGGTATATTCTTCCCCATCGTAAGCATCTATCTGACTAAGGAGGCTATCCGTGTAGGTCTTAATGCCCGTTTGGGCTAGGTATTGAAAAAATATATCTACAAGAATAACCTTCTTACCTTTCTTATTCATACTGATGGTTGGGAAAGATTACTAGTCGTAGTAAAATTCAAGGTGGAATAAAGCCGGTTATAAGCAGTTAAAGTATAGCCCATCATCCACCAAGTAATAAGTGAAACATAGGCATATAATTCCGCATTCGCTGTAAAAAGAGGTAGTAGAAGCCCAAATTTAGTTGCCGCTGTAACGAAAGCAATACGGGCCGTATTACTGTCCTCGGTTTTTCTGAAAACAAGAAGACTTTTATAGATACCAAAACCCAAAATAGCGATGTACAAAAACATGCCTAACACGCCAAGTTGAACTCCGTAGATTAAAAACTGGTTTTCTCCCCCTACACGAAATTCATCTTCTACACTCCCCGTGTTTCCACTCATTGCCAGCCCTATTCCTTCGGGATTGGCAATGATGGAATCCAAGGCAAGAAACCATTCCACCAAATGCCCTAGGCTTGAGGCGTTTTGGAAAGTAATGGTGTCATAGATAAAATAATAAAACTCATCCGATGCAAACAATATCACATAGGCTCCAAAACTAATAAAAAGCAAGGCCCCTAGTCCAAGTAATTTATAGAGTCTAAATACCACAGCAATGAACAGAAGCATTACAAAAAATGCTCCAAAAGCTGCCCTGGAAGCGGTCATCATCAAGCTACCAAAGGATGCTGCCATTACAATAAGGTACATCCAGCTCTGTCCTCTTTCTTTACTTAAATACCAAATAAGGCCTGTAGAAAATGCTAACAGACATGAACTGGCAAGTTCCAGAGGATCTGAAAAAAACGAAGCCAATCGCATCCCCGATGTTTGGGTTTCAAAAGTCCAGGACAAACCATAATTCCCTGATGGATCGATGCCATTTACAGCAAAATTAAATAAAGCGTAGCCAGAAAATTGTTGAAAGTGCACTCCTATCGCCTTCTCTACCACATTCAAGCAAAAAGCAGCAATGGCCACAAACATTATTAGGCTGAATAGTCTTGTGATAGCTTTTTGATTCATCTTTGTATTTCTTCCCAAAAAATAAAACAGAGGAATTAATAAAGTGCCTTTGAGATACAATAACTTACTGAGTAAACTTGCTTCTCCAAGGGGCAGAAACACATACAAAATTGCTAAAGCAGTAAAGGAAAGAAATAGTTTATCAACTAAATTGAGCCTGATTGGATAGTCCCAAATATTTCTATTGTAGAAAACAAAGCCAAGCAAAGCCAGAAATAGTAAAAGCTCTTTAATATATTGAAAAAAATGCCACTACTAATTCTGAGCCCGTGGCTTGGTAGACTATGCTCAAAATGGAGGTGTAAAAGGGCAGGTAAAGCACCATAAAGAACAGTATAAAATGCCAATCCCCTTTGAAAATAATTTTTTCAACAGTGATAAACACCAGCAGTAAAACATATACTACTACAATTACGAACAATAGCAGAGATATCATTTACTAAATTTCAGTGGCGTTTTCAATCCTTCCTTAATTCCATTTATCACTGCCATGCATTTGCTTCTACGTCCTTTTACCAAGAAATAAAGAATAAAAACCCAAATTTAGCAAAATGGAAAGGCCATGCGAGCCAATATTGTGGACTAGTACAGTATTTTCTAAGTTGAAAAATCTGGTTTTTAACGTTAAGGAAATGAACTTTAGGGTCTAAAAACCCCTCACTTCCTTTAATTTCGCTTTTCGATGATGCTCCTGCTTCATGGTAAATTATCGACTTAGGATGTACTTTGAGCTCAAAACCCCGCTTTCTCATCCTTAAGGACCAATCCACATCTTCAAAATAGGCAAAATACTTGTTGTCCAATAAGCCAACTTTCTCCAGAACAGCCGATCTAACCAGAATTGCACAACCACTAATCCATTCTGTCAAGTAAGGTTTTTCGCTCTTTACCTTATAATTTGTTTGCGAATACCCCAACCAAGCATGGTATTTTCCTCCGGCATTCCATATTTGTGTTTCTGGCTCCATATAATAAATCAACGGCTGTATGGCCGCCAATTTGTCTGAAGTCCTCATTTCTGCAATCAACAATTCCAGAAAACCTGTTGTCACTTTTGTGTCATTGTTTAGCAACATGATGTATTCATACCCTCTATTCAAGGCGTATTGCATACCTATATTATTCCCCCCGGTGAAACCTTCGTTGACTTTATTTTTAATAAGGTGGATATCTTGAAATCGATTTTTGACATTTAAAAGAGACCCGTCTGTTGAACCATTGTCCACAAGGACAATGTCACTTTCAGAGACCCCTGACACAAGAAGGGATTCAATACATGCCTGGGTATAAGCCCAGCCATTCCAATTAAGAATAACTATGGCTACTGAATAATGCACGATAAAATTGAGATACGGTGGATGGTTTTTTTCTATTTAAAAGAATGGTGGTGACAATAAATATTATAATTTCTGTTGAAATCAAAGCTACAGCAAGACCTACACCACCATAAGCTTGGGTAAGGACAAGTGAAGCTGTCAACATGTATACTGAAAAAACCCAGGTGGAATTAAAAAGGACTTTCTTTTGCTCAGTCACTAAAATTATCAGCATATTCCCCAAATTAAGCCCTGAAACCAAAGGGATAAAGGACAGAATTTTAAGGAAAAGGACCGCATTCTCCAGGTTTTCACCTGCTAGGAGTGTTATTATAAAAGGTGCCGCTATTTGTATAAAAACAATGATTAAAACGCCAATTGCTAAAGTGGCCAACTCTACCTTGGCAAGAAAGGAAAAGAATTTACGGTTCTCTTCATAATAGAGAATACTGGCCCTTGGAAAAACTGCCTGACTAATTAAAACCGGAGCCATTCTTAAAACCATCGCTATTCGCTCAGCTATACTGTATGGCCCCAATACGGCTGCAGAAGCAAAAAACTTAAAATGATCAGTCCTCCATTTATAGCAATATGGGAAGCAAGACTGGAAAGAAACAGCAATACATTCTCTTTTAAGGAGCGGAATATAGGCGGAAATTTTGGCCAAATCAGTTTGATATTCATACTGAAGTTTACAAATAAGAGTAAGCCTACATTTCCTAAAAGCGCAGTAGAACCGAGTAAAAAATTCGACAAATAACTATCGCTTGGATTATTTATACACCAAACCAATAGCAGCAAATAAGCTAACTTTGTGAAAACATTGATTACCGAAACCCATTGCATCCGTTCTTTCCCTTGAAAAAACCAAACGCTGGTAGTGGCTTCGCTAAATAACAATACTGTAGACCACCAAAGCACCAGCAGGAAGTCTTCAAAAAACCCAAAGACAAAACCAAGGATTCCAATAATTAAAAGAGAGGTGAATGCAAGAAATAGCTTGCTCCAGAGAATTTCTGAAACCTTCTCACTTAAGGCTTGAATGTTTCCCTGATTCAAAGCAATGCTCTTTGGCGCACTCAGGTTGTACCCGAAACCGACAAGCACATTAAATAAGAGAATAACGGAGAAAGCAAGATTGATCCTTCCAAATTCCTCCACTCCCACTACCCGAATCAATACCGGCATAGCCACAAGTGAAACAAGGATATTTGAGGATTGAATTAAAATAAAAAACTAAATTTAAAAAGATTTATGTCTTAATAAATGAATATAAGGTACTTGGGAGCGTTTATCCGACATAATTATAGGTAGGACTCATGGCTTAAGATGTGTCACATACAGTGTGCTCAAATAAATCCAAACAAAACCCATCAAAAAGAATAGAAACATTCCCACGACAATTCCTGTTTTAAATTTTATTTCAGCTCTCTCGAGTGGATATCGAGGCTGGTCTATAATCTGGATCAAAGGAGTGTTATTTCTATTGTTAATTTTAGATATCTCTAAGTTCTTTACAATTTCTTCATACACTGCGGCCGAGGCTTGAATATCAATTTGTATGCTTTTTGAAGGCACCACCCTCTCTTGAAGCAATGGGTTTGGGTTGGGAATCCTGTCCTGAAATACTGCCAAAGCTTTAATTTTGTTGTCCAAAACCTTTCTTACACTGTCTGATTGATGTTGAAGCACCCGGACATTCTCTGTTGTTTTCTTTGTCTTTGCCTTTAAGTAAAATTCATTGACCGTTGCTACCAGGTTTTCATTAAAGCTTTTAGAGAAGGCCTGGTCTTTACTGGCCACTGTCACTTTAATTATATTGAGCTTTCGATCTGGCTTTTCGACTATTAAATTTCGTTCCTTTATTTCCTTTACTACTTCTTTCAAGACACTGTCCTGTTGGATGGTAAAGCGGGAACGAGGTAAAGAGAAATCCAGTGCGCTGAAATCAACCTCATCTTTCCATTTTTGATCAAGTTTGTTAAAGAAAATGTACCGCTCTATTAACAATTTCCCAGCACTTTCATTGGAGACAGAATCAAAGGGCCTTAACAAGGTTTTTGTTAGCATGGATTCTGACTTATAGAGTTCCATAATATTGTCTCCTTTGAAGAGTCCACTTTCTCCCCCCATTGCTCCAAGATTAATTCCAAGCATAGAGGCTAGTCCTGAAATATTACCCATTCCTCCCATGTCAGATTGCTCTAATACAAAGGTTGTATCAGCATGATACACTGGCTTTTTTAGAATAGACACAAGTCCCCCTAAAATGGCACCAACAACCATAAAGAGCAGCAATATTTTCCACCTTTTCTTGTAAATATTTAACCAGTTTTGAAGGCGAAGAAACAGCTCTTTAAAAGTGATCTTGTCATCTAATATGTGTCGGTTTCCCTCCATAGTTAATTCCAAATCTGAGTTAAAACCAAAGCCAAAGTGGCAAGGCCAGTAGTAATCCCAACAAAATCACCAGGTCTAATTGGTATCCGTGGACCTTTGGTAGGAACAATGATTTCTGATCCGGGTTCAACCTTTGGAAAGGCATTAAAGAAAATATAATTCTTGGTTCGGGCCACTTCACCGTTGGCATATACCACGTAAGTCCTTTTTCTTTTCGCCCTTACATTAAAGCCTCCTGCCTTATTGATGTAATAATGCAATCCCCTAAAGTCTTCATGCCTAATAGTCGTTGGATAGATCACATCCCCTCTCAATCTTACTGTTTGTAACTTTCTAGGAACGCTTAATATATCCCCTTCCTCTAAAATCAAATCGTACTTAGATCCTGGATTTGCCATTATGGCCACAAGGTCAATAGCTACTGCCTCAGTCTCTCTCAATTGGATTGGGTTTATTCCATCCCGGGAAGCAGAAATATCGTTTAAAAGTCTCTCTCTAGCCTCTATTACGGCTAGATCTAACTCAACTTCTACTGAATCATTCTTTCCAAAAAGGTATTTATTTATGCGATCAATCATTTGTTTTTGAGACTCAGTAGGTTCCATATTGTCCCTATTCAACCTTTCCAACAAGTTGAGTAAATTATTGTTATTTCTGACCTTCTCCGATTGATTTTTGAAAAACTCAGTTCTTCTAATCAGCGTAGCACCTTTTGGGTAGGCAAAATCTGTAAGCCCTCCAGAGCGGGAAATCAAACTAGAAATCCGCTCCTCTGCCTGAGTAATGGCAAAATTGCCAGGGGCTTGGACTTGTCCGTCAATTTTAACCATTCTTTCAAAGCTGAAATTTGTCTTCCTTCTTACTGTCAAATGATCGAATGGAAGTAAAGCATGAGGATTATCAGAAAGCCCAAGGTCCTCACCCATTGCAACAGGGATTATTTCAGCGTACTCTCTGCCACCCTGATCCGTTGCTCTTCTGGCGATTTCAATGTCTTCTTTCGATGCGGATTCTTTAAGCCCTCCTGCCATAAGTATAAGGTCTTCCGATGTCATATCCTCGGCATATGCGTAAGTCCCCGGCACCAATACCTCACCACTTACTTTGACATAGGTTTCTTCCTTAATCTCATAAATTGAAGGGACATGCACGACATCCTCTCTGATAATAGGGATGTCAGGTGAAATGCCTTTCATTATATCTCCAAGATCTACTTGTATCAAACGAGTACTTAGATCCTCTTTTGTTCTTAAAACAGTCACTCTTTTTGAGAATGCTTCCCCTCTTAAGCCTTCGGACTTTTCAATCAGCTTGGTAAGCGTGAGCCCTTGTTCAAAAGCATAGTTACCCGGTCTATAAACGGCTCCCTTCACCTGCACTCTGTTGGTATACCTATCTAGTATTTCTCCAATTAAATAATGATCTCCTCCTTTTACTAGAAACATTGAAAACTGATCATTGTAAACATCCGAAACAGCTTTTTCTTTGGCTGTCATTCTTGTGACACCAACCTTTTCCTGAAAGGCTCTGTCAGTAAATCCACCAGCAAATTCAAGCACATCAGCAAATGTCTCATTCTCCTTTACTTCAAATACTTTAGGACGCTTTACAGCCCCTTCCATACTTACCCTAGCAGAATAAGGCGGCACCAATATGATGTCCTGGTCCTGTAAGGTCACATTTACGCCTTGGTCACCATTATTTAAAAAATCATATAGGTCGATTTCAGCGATGGCTTTTTGATTTCGGATCAACTTCACATTCCGCATACTCCCATTGACATTTGGGCCTCCTGCAGCATATAAGGCATTGAAAACATTACTGAAAGCACTCAGTGTAAAAGTCCCCGGTAACCTGACTTCTCCCACCAAATTAACTTTTATGGTTCTGATATTCCCAAGGTTAACTTGTAAAAAAGTATTGGGATTATTGCCTTTTAGGCCTTTATAGAATACAGATAATCTATTCTGAATTACCTTGGTGGCCTCTTCCAGCGAAAATCCAGAGACACTAATAGGCCCTATGTTTTCCAATATGATTTGGCCTTCTGGCGTAATAGACGTTTGATAGTAAGTTTCTGATTGTCCATAAACATCAATATTCACTTCGTCACCAGGTCCTAAAATATAGTTTCTCGGTGTAGCAAGATTTAGGTTAGGCTCAAATGTCAGTCTTCTCGTTTTATTGTAAAAAAGATCCATTCCATAGTAAGGCAGTTTATCCGTGGGCATATTCTCCAAATCTACCTGCGGAGGAATAATCCCCTGAGTGATTTCATTGAACTCTAATTGCCTTCTTGGACTTCTGGAATTAACCTTTGAGGCATTTCCAGAACCATAGCTATCCATTAGCACCATCCCGTTCAATCTCTCTTTTAGCTTATCAATTTCGGAAGTAGGCACTCCTCTTAATTGCGCCATCTGCAACAGCTCAGCTTCTGAAAGACCCGCTTGAGTAGCTCTTTCGACCAATTGCTGCAATTGCTGATCACTTAAATCATCTACATTTATAGAGGATATGTCTTCTAAAGATTGTGGAAATGCATTAAAAGACAACATCACAAGAAGAAAAAACATCAAATATTGAAACCTATAACGGTTCTCAGGTATTGGAGAAATCATATCTATTTTTTTTGGTAGCCATACAGCTTCGCCACATTACCCACACCTTTATCTGACATGAATAATTAGGTTATTCATAATTTTAACCATAAAGCAACTGTAAAGATAATTATTCCTTTCTTTAAGGGACAACCTTTGCCTATTAAAGGCGAAATAATAAATATAATTTATTTCTTTGTCAACGCTGCGAAATTGGCCCTTGAAATTATTTTTTTCTCTACAAACAAGATTTACCTGTAGGCGATGATGTTAGCCCGTGCCAACTTGGAATTGTAAGAATCAACGATGCTATCTTAAAGCAATTCTCAATCTTAATGGAAACAAAAAAAGCATGGGCCAATCGACCCATGCTTATAAAATTAACCCTCTATTAAAAAATTATGGTAGCATCACTTTGTCAATCACATGAATGACTCCATTTGTTGCATGAACATTTAACAAATCTGTGTTTAGATTTGCCTCTTCAATTTTTAAATCGCTCAAATCTACAGTTAGTGTCTCATCTGTGAGCAAAGTAGGTAGTTCAGCAGCATCTCTTAAATCTTGAGAAAAAGCCCTTGCAGGTACTACATGATACAACAATACATTCTCTAAGGTCTCAAGCGCAATGTCTTCATATCCTGTTACTCCTAAATCATCGTACAATTGAAGAAAAGCAGCATCTGTAGGGGCAAATACTGTCAAATCATCTTCCATCCCACCATTCACAGCATCTACTAAACCTGCTCTTGATAAGGCTCCAACCAGCTGTGTAAATTCCGGTGTAGCCGATTGAGCAAAATCTGTAGCGATACCAGCTATGGACATTGTTGGCTTCATTAACACATTGTCAATTACATGGATTACACCATTGGAGGCATCAATATCTGTTTCGGTTACTTCCGCGTTTCCATTAATCCACACTTTGTTATCTGTAGAAATGCTTACATAGAATGGAGAACCTTCCAAAGAAGTAACGCTTCCACTACTTACAGCAGAAGATGGCACATCAGCGGCAACCACATGGTACATTAATATATCTTTTAAGGCGTCTTCTGAAACGTTATTCACATCCGTTATCCCTGCATCAATGAATGCTTGATTTGTAGGGGCAAATAGGGTAAATGGTCCGTCAGCACTAAGCGCATCTACCAAACCAGCTCTCTGGACAGCTAGCACCAAAGTAGTAAACCGGCTATCGCTTATGGCTAGTTCTACAACATTTTTATCTTCGGCTTCCATAGGCTTAGGATCATCGTCTGAACAGCTAGCAGCAAAAAGAACAATTGCGGAGAGAAACAGTCCTAATAATTTTTGAGAATTTTTAAATTTAGTGTGCATGATTTTAATTGGTTTAAGTTTTCATTGGTTTAATTCATTGGAAACCAACCAATCAAATTAATTTTGTTAATTTTCATTAAGTTTTATTAAACACTATACTGGTAGGCATTAAACTGCTTCTAATTGAGGCCCAAATCTTTATAATCGTATATTTTCACCCTTTTTTATCACCGGGAAAAAAAATGCTAACGTCAATAAAAATTAAATCTTATTATAAAGCATTTTGTCTATTGAAAATTCAGGGATGGACATTCTGTTAACCTCATTACCTGATATTTTTAAGCTGATTCAATGATGTCTACCAATTGTTAAACATATTAAGCGCTATTGCCTAACTTTGCATGCATGAAACGATTCAAATTTTTAATGACCGTTCTATTACCAATTGCTATTCAAATTGGATGTAACCGATCCAATGAGGAATGTGAAATCCCTTCTGGTTATAAGGAAAATATTGCTTCCCTAGATATTCTGAGAATGGAGGATTTATTCTTTGGAGACCTTAGCAAAGATAAAATGATGTCAAACCTGGAATCCTATCCCCAGTTTACAACAGCTATGTTTGCCAACATGGGTATTGAGAATCAAGATCAACTGGCGGATGAGTTACTTTTGATCCATCAGGACAGTGGAATGGTGGAGTTATACCAGGAAGTAAAAGCTCATTTTGGAGACATTAGTGATATCAAAAATGATTTGGAGATTGCTTTTGCTGGAATAAAATACCATTACCCCAACTATAAAGTGCCAGCAGTTTACACTTTTGTTAGTGGCTTTGGCAGTGACCTAATCGTCACTGAAGATGTAATAGTGATTGGATTGGACTACTTTCTGCCTAATGATCATAAATTCCAGCCTGTGGACTTGCCGTATTACATATTAAAAAGGTACAACAAAGCCCACCTTGTTCCAACCATCGTTACAGCCATCTCCTCTCAGTTTAATAAAACAAAGCTTACAGACCGTAGCCTTCTAGCTGAAATGATCTATTACGGCAAATCCTATCACTTCACCAAAACTATACTGCCCTGCACTTCTGATGAATTAATTATTGGTTACGAAACAGACGAAATCCTTGGTAGCTACGCCAATGAAGAAATGATTTGGGGGCATTTTATTGAAAATGAATTGTTGTTTGAAACCAATCCATTTGAAATTAGAAAGTATACTGGTGAAGCCCCATTCACGGATGTTATTAGTCCAGATGCACCGGGAAGAATTGGAAGATGGATAGGTTGGAATATCGTAGATGATTACCAATCCAATAATGATTTAAACCTTATGGAGCTGATGAAGCAAGATGATGCACGACTAATATTTAAAAATTCAGGGTACAAACCCAGGAGGCCTTAGTCTAAAAAAGGACTGTGTTTTTCAGCTATATTTAGGCAAAGCTGATTTTAAAGGCTGCTTCTTTTGAACCAGGAAGGCAAGCAACTTTTGTTGTGCCTCCTTTTTATCAAAATTATTTTCTGCAATTTCCCGAGACTTTTGACCCATTTGATTAAGGAGGGATGGGTTTTTCTCTAGTTTTTCCAGCTCCTCTATTAATAACGTGACATCTGCGGTATTGTGAAAAAAGCCCATACCTTCTTTTAATATAAGCTCATAAATCCAACCTTTGAAATTCACAACGACTGGTAAACCCATTGCCAAAGCATCAAAAAATTTGTTAGGACTGCTGCTTTCCAATGCTTTTAAAGGCAGGAAAGAAATATAAGCCAGGTCTGCATTTTCCAATTGTTTTTTAACGGCTATTTTATTAGCAAAGGCAATAAAAAGACATTGGTTAATGCCAACCGCCATGTTTTTTTCTTTAGCCTTTCTAGCGCATTTCCGTCCCCCATCAATTCAAAACGCCAGTTTTTACCTAATTTCAATGCTTCCCAAGCCAGGTCTAAGAACTGATCAAGCCCATTGACTTCTCCAATGGCCCCAGAATATAAAAGGGTTAATGGCTGCTTGGCAAAATCTCGGGTTTCAACAGCCAAGTCTTTTGGCATGAAGAAGACATTGTCAGAAAAATTAGGGATTAACGCTACCCTCTTTTTAGGGAAACGGGATTTAATATAGTTCTGAATTCCCGGAGAGAGTGATACAATTCTGTCTGCCTCCTGGTAAATTTTAGACTCCACTCGATACAGTAGCTTTTTAACAATTGGATTCCTGATTTTCAAAACCTGTATTGGAGCCTCGGGCCAAAGATCCCTGACTTCAAAAACAAAAGGGATGTTCCAGGTCTTTTTTGCCCAAACACCTATCCATCCAGTAGTAAGCGGAGTAGAAGAAATGTAAAATAAATCTGGTGATTCCAGTGTTGAAATTAATCTCTTGGCTTGTTTATAAAAGCGATAAAATGCCAGAATCCTTTCCCATACAGAGAACTCAGCCCGATAGGGGACCGGAAGGTAATGCACCTTCACTGCTCCATCTTCACATACTTTATAAGATTTTTCATTGTGAGCAGTAATCATCTCCACCTTGATGCCCTCCTTAGCAAGTCCTTGAGCGAGATGATAAGATCTCACCGCTCCTCCTTGATCTGGTCTTAGGTAATATTGATGGATGTAAATTATTCTCATTGGGTGTTTTTATTGATCCACTCTGAAAGTAGAAACACATTAAATAACAACAAATAATGGTCTTGAATATGGTTTTCAGGATGTTTTAATAGGGATTGCCATTCCTTAGGAACCAAGCCTCCATATTTATTGCCAAAATCTAAAATCGCCGAACTCATTTTAATTCTAAAACCAGGATGATGAAGGAACCACTCCTTAATAGGGAGACCAAATCCAGATTTTTTTCTTTCTGCAATATTCCCAAGTCCCTCGGCTATCAATATTTCTTTTATCCAGGATTTAGGTGTGGTAGTAATTAACTGTTCCTCGCTCATCTCCTTACTCAAGGCCACCAATGTCCAATCTAGAAATGGCGCCCTTCCTTCAATCCCATGTGCCATGCAGGCATTGTCATGGATTTTCAACAAATCATGTACCAGATAAAATGCTTGATCATAGGCCAATGCATTTTTATAATTGCTACCTGATTTAGGATAGTGGTCTTCCAACACCCTCCCTAATTTTTCAGGAACAGGATTAAGGGCTGCAAAATTAATAAAAGTACGGTCAGGATTCTTATGAATACCCTTCAAAAACTTTTTCTGACTTCTGCTAAATAAAGGCATATCCTGAAGGAATTGAGATACGCCATGCCACAAATTTGGCCTTTTTAGATAGGTTTTGAAAGCCATATGCCTATTGTATCCACCAAACAACTCATCAGCACCAACACCGCTGACGAGTACTTTCACCCTTTTCTTAGCTTCCCTGGCTATCAGCCATGTCAAATAGCTCGCACTGTCTCCTACAGGCTGATCCAACTGGGAAAGGTATTCTTCCCATGTTTGTAAAAAAAACGCAGGTCCTATTTTAATCTCCTGGTTACCTCCACCATACTTCTTCGTCAAATTGGCAGCAAAGTCTGCATCACTGTTTTTGCCCCGATAAGGAGAGTCAAAACCGATCGTATAGGTCGGCAGTGGAATTCCAGTCTCTTTGAACCAAATATGGTACAAAAGCGAACTATCCGCACCTCCACTTAGTATCATTCCCACAGGCACTTCTGCTGTAAAATGTTTGAGAATGGCCTCAACAAGGCATTGTTTAAATATTTTTTGATTAGGTACTGGACTGTTTAAGCCAGTAGCCACATTTACGGCGAATTTTGTTACTTCTTTTTTACTTCCATCTAAACCGAAAATGGCTATTTGTCCAGGCAATAATTCTTTGACATTTTTGAAAAATGAAGCGGTGGGCATAGAAGTTCTCAGGTACCAATAAGGCAGCACCTGCTGAGCATCAATACTAGCATCAACCTTTCCGGAGTGGACAAGGCAAAGTGCTTCAGAAGAACAAATTAATTTATTTTCATGGTGATGGTAATACAAGGATTTCATCCCTACCGGATCCCTTACCAAAAGGATTTCACTTTTATTGATATCGACAAAGACGAAGGCAAACATCCCTTCCAGATGCTTAATGCCTTCTTTTCCTTTTAAGAGCAACCATTGGAACAATACTTCTCCATCAGAACGCGTTTTAAAAATCACACCCTCACTGATGAGTTGATTTTTCAACTCCTGGAAGTTGTACAAAAAACCATTCCATGACAAGAAAGCACTTTTCTCCTTATTCGTGATAGGCTGATTGGCTTCATCCCTTGAATCCAGGATTTTCAATCGATTGGATGCCAGAAATACGCCATCGGTGACTTTTATAATTCCGCTATGATCTGGCCCTCGATGAGTGCAACTTTCGACCATATTGGCAATAGCCATCTCATCTGTAGCAGATGTGTCTACCAACAAATGTACTCCACACATTATTTTGTAGTCGTTTTTTTAGCGGCGACTTGCTCAAATTCTATTTCGTTGCGATTTTTTTCATAATACCGGCAAATTTCAGTGATACTGCATTCATGACATTTGGGCTTCCGGGCCAAGCACACGTATCTACCGTGTAGGATTAACCAATGATGCGCTTTATGAATCACCTCTTTTGGTAGATGCCGTACAAGGTCTTTTTCTACTTCCAATGGGGTTTTGACTTTCTGGGCTACTAGTCCCAATCTCTTTGAAACCCTAAATACATGGGTGTCTACCGCCATATTTGGCTGATTCCACACAACGCTAGTAATGACATTGGCCGTTTTTCTACCCACACCAGGAAGTTTAATAAGCTCATCAACAGTATCTGGAACTTCAGCATTAAAATCTTCTACTAGCATTTTACCCAAACCTAAAAGGTGTTTGGTTTTGTTATTTGGATAAGAGACTGTTTTGATATAAGGGAACAATTGATCAAAATCACTTGCTGCCAAATGCTCAGGACTAGGGAAGTCTCTGAAAAGTGGTGGGGTTACGATGTTTATACGTTTATCAGTGCATTGGGCACTTAATACTACTGCCACTAACAATTGAAAGGTCGATTCAAACTTCAATTCAGTCTCAGCCACAGGCATATTCTCTGAAAAATGTTCGACAAATGCCTTATAACGTTCTTTTTTTAACATGACAATCTTTTACTTTAATACCCAAATTGCCTAATCGGGGATACATTTCTAATTCACTTGCTAAGGTCTTTATTTTTTAGTATTGGCAATACTAAATTTGATACTAATATCCCTATCTCCTTGGATTGGGATAATTGCAAAAAAAATTCCTGTCGTTTTGGTGAAACGACAGGAAATATACTGTTGTTGGTGTTATACTTTTTCCAGTCCTTTGGACCGTGCCTTTTTTTAATGGCGTTAATAATGCTATCGGAAGGTTCGATCAGGACGATATCCAATTTTTCAATTGTGCTTAGCAAATCGATGTACTCCTGCATTAGCTGTTGGTCATCTTGCAAGAGTTGCACCAATTGATCATTCTCCTCTTCCTCCATTTCCTGATAAATATACCTTATCAGGTCATTTGTCGTAAAAGATTTGGTCATAGGCAATATTTATTTGTTTGAGTTTCTTTCGTAAATTGATAAGGGCATAACGCATTCTTCCCAAGGCGGTATTTATGCTCACTCCAGTCTGCTCTGCAATTTCCTGGAAACTTAAATCCATGTAATGCCTCATGATCAAAACTTGTTTTTGACTCTCAGGCAATTCCTCAATCAACTGCCTAACCAAAGCATACGTCTCCTCCTTTACCTTCACATCCTCTACATTCTGTTCGGCAAAATGTAAAGTATTAAAAACATTTGACCCGTCTTCCATCACCACCATAGGATAGCGTTTCATTTTTCTAAAATGATCAATAGCTAAATTGTGTGCTATCCGCATTAACCATGGCTGGAATTTACCTTCTTCATTATAGCGATCAGAGTTGAGTGTTTGGACGACTTTTACAAATACGTCTTGTAACAGATCCTCAGCTACACCCTGCTCTTTTACTATCATCAAAATTGTAGTATAGACTTTGGTCTTGTATTTATCAACCAGCCTTTCGAAGGCTACCTCACTACCATTCCTATATTGTGAAATTAATTCACTGTCTTTAGGTCCTACCCTTATACTCATAAAACAGATATTTAAATAACGTAGAGTTTTATCCCATATTGTAGATTTTGCAGCCAATGATTAATAACTTCATTCTCAAATGTATAGAATCAGTCCAGAATTCACAATTTTTTTGTACTTTTTTATGATAAATAGCATCATAAAAAATAGAAGACAGAAGAATATTCCTTTTGTTAAAAAAAGCACCAAACACTCTATTGCAATATTATGCGATTTCTCAGAATGTAACAATTAAAGTACCAAAATTACTGAAATTGAAATTTATTGATTCTCAGTTGGTGTACTTTTGCCAAACCCTTTTGCCAAAATGCTGTAAATAGTCCCCGAAACTCCAAGGAAACCAGTAATATAAGCCGAGGTCTCATTTAGAATATTAGGGTCATAGAAACTGATCAATGCAATGCAAATTAAAACAAAACTGAAGACCGCTGCTTGAATCATTCTCGCATTTCCGGACTTACTTTCATCTTGCTTAAATCGGGCAACTTCTTCATCACTTATATAGACGCAAACAAAGTTCCTAAAACTATCAGAAAACAAAACCAAACTGTCCATAGCCGGATTCATCTTTACCAACCCTTTTTGGATTAAAGCTGTCATTGTCTCTTTATTGAAAAAATTAATGAACCCCTCCTTGGCATAGTTATACACCATTTTCTTTTCCTTTAGACTTAACTCTGCCCAAATGTTCATATAGTAAGCTTTGTTGTAGCGCTGTATAGACAATACGCATTTCTCGTATCTCTCTTGGGACAAAGGCATGTCAAGCTTGTCTCTTGAAATCTCCTCGGTAATAAGGGAAGCGATAGCTTTGCCATTGGGACCATATTCAATTTCGCCTGCTAGACCATGTGTTTTTTCATCATTAAACAATTGACTCTTCATTCTTAGATCATAATTAATTTTAGCCTCCTCATCGCTGAATTTTGACCCATCACCAAAATAAGGAAGGGTGATTTTCTGGTTTTCAAAGTCTATAGGAACATATTGAAAAAGATATTCTGAAAAGATCTCGGTAATCAACAGCCTCGATTGTTTGGGCATATTGCTTGGTAATATCTCCTGAAGCGGCCTTCCAGAGGTGACAAATAACTTTACACTTTCCTTGCAATACTTCTTTTGAAAAGCCACCATGGTATTCAAAAGCATCTCAACATCTCCCAGACAGTGGAAATTTTCAAGGATTACTCCTTTGTGTGCTGGTTTCAATTCTGGCATGTCCAACTCATTCCCGCTGAATAATCTTACCGTCAGCACCTCTTCGGATTCAAATCCAAACTGTTTTAATATCCACTCCTTGGACTTGGACGCATCTACACCTATAACGAAACTATTTTTTTGCTTATCAGTATCCTTAGGCAATAGTCCAAAAGCGTTTGTAAAATGATAATCGATGAGGTAAATTTTATTCCCCAAAACCATTATCATTTTAAATAGCCAAATGAGTATCACCAGTAGAACCAATAAGAAAAATAAATTTGATCGAATGGTATCCCAAAGCCCAATACCTTTACTCAGTTTCCCAAAGGTTATCCCAGGTGTGGTATTAAAGGCTTCAATTAATGCTTGCTGAGGAGCTGCGATAAAATTGGTGATCAATTCATCATCTTGATTTGAAAATCTTCCAAAATTATTTCTTCTGAATTCTTCATGAATCTTGATCAAACTCATGTATCCCTCTGGCAAAAATTTAACTTGCTCTTCGTCCTCAATATCGCCTTTGCTTACATATTCCCAAATGATTTTCTCCTGATTAAAAATTTGTCGGTGAATGAAATAACCGGGCAAAAACCCAACAATCATCAACCATAAAAGAAGGTTGATAGCAAAAACCCGTTTATCTACAGCTGAACCTGTTAATTTGGTCCAAAAATCAGTAAACCTTCGGTGCATTTTAAATAGCATCTTTGTTTTGTTCCATTTGCTAAAGCGAACGGTAGGAAATTTTTGTGTCTGGTAGAGGTAAAAACACAGTATCTGCATGCCTGCGATCATCAATAAAATGAAAAGGGTAAATATAAAATACATCGTTCCACTATGGCTTAAGAAAGAAAGGTAACCTAGTAGAAAGGCCATTATAACCCATAGCAGGATCACCATTACTAAAAAAGCATTGATGTTTTTCTTTGCTTTATCCTTCCCAACTGTAGCCAAAAGCAGAAAATTACATGTCCCTGACTGAATGGCAAAAAGGGAGGACCAGAGGAATATTTTGAATATGCTTAATGGTAGAAAAAGGTAAATAATAAGAAAGAGAAATATATCAAGTAAAAGAATACTATTGAGCCATAGAAATCTCAATCTCTTTCTAGGAGATGGGCTATACCAGGCAAATGAAAAGTCTTCAAAGGCAAGGTAAATACTTGATTTACGTGTAACCAGCGTCAATAATCCCAATAATGATAAAATCATTAAGTAGGGACCAAAAACAGCTATCCCTTCGAGGGAAGCCAGTGAATGCAAAGCATGTTGCAGGTTCGTGTCTTCCAGGTAAAGCACCCAGTTTTCTGAGACAAACGAATCGGAGGAGATAGGGCTTAATAAAGCTTGGTACTCATGTCCATTTACATAAATGGGGGTTTTCCAGACCTTATCATCACCTGCATTTTTATTGTTGGCAATTAAGGTTCGGATTTCATGCCATTTTTCCTCACCTATACCCTGATTAAGGTTATCAATGGGAATGTTAACTTTTTCACTAATAAGTAAAACCTTGCCATCCGGTTTGAAGACGAAAAATCGATGATGCTTGCTAATCTTAGGCACTAGTGAATCCAAATGAAAAGTCAAAGCATAACCCTGTTCTCCTTCTTTTTTGCTAATCACACCTTCAAGTTCTCCCGTAGACTTGGAGGAATGTGCGCTAATAAAATAGCCTTGCTCTGGATCTAAATTCCGAAGTTCTTTAACATAATCTCTATTTGCGATGGAAACAAAGGGGAAATTACCAAAATCAATAGGGCCTTCGAAAGAAGACATTTGTGGAATCAACATCTTTAGAATGTTCCCCTCTAAATCAAACTCCAAAAATTCGTTAACATCCTGCTCCTCATGGTGTGCATCCTCTGGCTGATTGGTATGGATCTGACCATCCTCAATTTCTTCTTTAAAAATTTCAAGCCCTTCTATTAACTGTTGAATTTCTGAATTGAAGGCATATTTTACGTTTTGGAGATTGTTTTCAGAGGTGTGCTCATTGTCATAATTCTGGAATAGGGAGAAGAAAAAGAAACCTAAAATCACCATCACCAAGATCAATGACAGGCCCAAACCCATCACTCTTTTCTTGGTCAGAACATCCCCATCCCCAAGATTAAAGATACTGATGACTGGAATAGAGACAAAAATCAAGATCAAAAGCGTTAAAAAAGCACTTAGAACTTTGAAATTAATTTTAAGTGCTACACTTTCAAACCCTGACTTATCCTTGGCCCCTAGTAAATAAAAAACTTGATTTCCAATCACTGCTGGTGATAGAAAACCCTTGTATAGCTTCCCAGACACCTGTAGGTCTAACTCCCTTTCGCCAACAGTTTGCTCGTGACTTAAAGAATCTACATTCACTACGGGAAGACCTGCCAGGTCTCTAGGGTAAATGGCCGTCCCCGTTTGATCCAAAATAAAAAGCTTGTCGAAAAACAAACTTTGGACATTGCCCACCATTAAATCATTTACCGAAACCGAATGGTCTATTTCAAAAGCTCTTCCAGACAATGTATCCTGGGCAAGGGCATTGCCAAGTTCTTTCTTAATTTTTATTCTTAGCGAATCATAGTTTAAAACAGGTTGATCACCCATTTTAGTTTTATCATTAAGGAAAAACCTGAAACCTTTGACATAAATCAGGTAAGAAGTGTCTCTTTGAATAAGTGAAATTCCATCCTCAGCAAACATCTGAGGCTCTGGCCTGAGATCATCCGTAAAGTTTTGAATTCTTTCAATGCCAAATTTTGGATTTCTATCAATCATATTTACCATACGAGAAGCGGCATCCTCCTCGGCTTCCATTCCCCAGGTATAAAAATTCCTTTTAAAATACCCCTCTAATTGGACATGGTAATTGTAAAAGGAATCCAGGAAATTGTGCTTGGCTAAAAATATAGCTTTTATCCCCTGAGATTCAAGCTGACTTTGGTTGGTTTTGGAATGCTGGTAAAGATAGGCACCTATTAACAGCATGATACCAAAAATGAAGATCCAAATGCGTAGGTCCCTGAATTTCATTAGGAAAGTAGTTGTTAAATTAATTCTAAAAGATTAACTAATTTAACAACTACTTCGCAAAAGTAAAAATTTTATTCTGCCTAAAACAAAAATCAACAATCAAATTTTACATAAGCTTGTTTTATCTGATGCAATATTTTGATTAACTAATCACCTGAGAAATATTTTCAATCATCAGATGGCACTTCTTTCTTTATCATCCAGGAAGGAGCAGTGGCAAACCACATAATCGTTCCCAAAAACATAAGTTGTTTACAGGTAGATGCCTCCATATGTTCCCCAAACACTAAAATGGCCGGTACAATACATAAACCCAGGCCTATAAATGATATAATTTTCAATAATAGTTTCATTTCTTTTGAATCAATTTACTTGCCAAAACATATACTACAACAGCTATAAACCAGCCTGGAAGCCCAAGGAAGAAGATTTCAACGCCAAAAAGTTTGTTAATTAACACACACAAACTCAAGGTAATTACCCAAGTAATGGCTACGGCCCAATTAAGCTTTACTCCCTTAACTTCTGCATAATTGGATTTTAGTCCTAGCTTTTCCAGTAAGTAAACATCAATAAAAATCACAGCGCCAACAGGCATTAGAATCAACCCATACAAGGCAACAAACTCCAGCAAACGCATGACCAAAGCTGGGAAACAAGCGGCAATTGTAGTAAATAGACCTACAAACAGGGTTACTTTCCATGTTTTCCATTTTGGATTGATCGACTGTATCGCCAGGCCTGCTCTATAAAGTGTCGGGTTGGCGGTAGTCCAGCCAGCGATCACCACACAAATTGCTCCAGCAGCACCCACTGCACTGTACGCAATCGGCCCAGGTGCAAAAGTGAGACTACCTTTAGATTCGATAAGGAATAGGGAATACAAAATACCCGAGGCTATCCAGGCAATAAAATGCCCTAAAAACACACCCGTTGCAGACGAAAACCCTTGCTCCCACTTCTTGGCATACCTCAGTAATGACAAATCAGCCATCCCTATGTGCATGGCCATATTACAAAACCAGGCAAAAAACATGATGTGCCAAAAACCAAATTTACTTTGTCCATCCAAAGGAACCCCTGTCCAGATCGTACTTTCTGCGACTGACCAAAATGATCCAATTTCGGTTACTCCAAGCCTTGGAAGGACAGCCAATGCTGCAGCAATAAATATCATGATCATCCAAGGGGAAGCGACCATAGCAAATTTGGAAACCTGATCAAAACCTAGCATAGCGATCAATGTGGTAATGGCTCCCACCACAAAGACGGTTATCACCCAGCCCATGCTGTTGGGATAAACATCCGTCAACTGTGGCATGGCCATGTCAAAAGGTATTCCTACCGCCGTAGCCGCTACAGCAATCATAGAACCTGCCAGAAAACAGAAAAGGCCTGCATTGACAAGGTTATATATTAACGTGAATTTTTTACCAGCAATTTTCTCCAATAAATAATAAAGGGTTACCCTTGTTTTGACAGCGATTTTTGCCGTCAGAAAAGCCCAGCTTAATACTGCCAGGATATTGCCTATCAATAGTCCTGTCACTAAATCAATTGCACTTGCTCCGTGGGCTACAAACAATGGCCCAATTACAAATTCAGTACCCGCTGTATGTTCACCTGCATAGGTGCCTAAAAAACTTCTCCAACCTTTCAGTTTGTTATTGGGAATGGGTTGTTGTTCATACTCATTGACCGCATTGAGGCGATCTACCAAACTTTTGCTTTTTTCCATAGAAATAGGTAATCAAATAACCTCCATTGATTTTCAGTTCAATGGGGTTTAAACAGTACTAAATGAAATTTTATTGAAGTATTAAGAAAATTGGGCAACACAATCAGTATCAATTTAAACTGACTAAATAGACCCTCTATTGATGAATTTGAAAACATTTTTGACGGACTCTTTTTTGTTCTTTTTGATCATATAAGCCGCAGTCTCTCCCATTAATTTGAAATCAGTAGAAATTACCGTTATGCCCAAAAGTTCTTTTAGAGGGGTGTCATTGTAGGATATAATCCCGATCTCCTTCCCAGGTTCAAAATTCTGCTCTCTAACCTGTTTCACCAAATTAACCAAGTCATTTTCTTCAATCACGATAAATGCATCCTTGGGACGTAGCTCCATTTCCGGATAAACTTTATCCAATATTTCGTGGTCAAAATCAAAATCACTGCAGAATTGCTGAAAGCCTTTCAGAATCTCTTTTGGATAAGGGTACAGGATATCTGTAGGATACACCAGCATTAATTTATCGTATTGTTGAAGCTGAAAAATGCCTTCAATCAATGCGTTGTAAATGTCATCTTTAAAGTCCTGAAAAATAGACGCAACTTTTTCCCCTAATTCGGGAATCTGATTGTCCATTATGATTAATTTATCGGAGGGAATTTCTTTCACACATTCCATTACTTCCTCATCGAAATTATAATGGCCGTTATCTCCATCTTTAAAATGAGGCATAAGCACATAATAGTCGTAGGCCCCTATATTCTCGGTGAGAATGTTCTTAAGCAATTTTGGATCGCAATGGTAAATATTAAGATCCACATGGGCATCGGTCCCCAGACTATCTATAAAAGAGTTGTATGTTTTTAGCTTGTAGTTGCTCAGCTTATTCAAAAGATAAAGGACCCTTACCTTTGAGGTAGAAATATTCTTGGCTACATAATAACCTTTTCCTTTTACAGAGAGAATAATT
Organism: Cyclobacterium qasimii M12-11B; assembly: GCF_000427295.1. Lineage (GTDB taxonomy): Bacteria > Bacteroidota > Bacteroidia > Cytophagales > Cyclobacteriaceae > Cyclobacterium > Cyclobacterium qasimii. Next base: position 106,094 of record NZ_ATNM01000197.1, read on the forward strand.
TTTTTAGCCTTCAACTGATTGTAGGCTTTCTCTACCGTATCTCTTGACAAATAATGTTCTTCGCTGATTTCATTTATTGATGGTATTTTATCCCCTACCAAAAGTGAGCTACTTTCGATATCTTCAATGATAGAATTTACTATTTGCTGGTATTTGGGAATTCTGGAATTTTCATCAAGACGGATCAGAGGCTTCACTTCAATCATGGGTCAGGTTATTTTGGCTTTTATTAAAAATCCGCAAAGGAGGTGGTCTTTAAATTTAATAAATAAAGTTAAATACTCTCCTTTTCAAGTAACAATTTAATTAAAACATGTTATAAATCATGCACTTCAATATTGACTGGCCCTGCCAAACCAGAAGGCATAACTTCCCAATCTGATGCATCAAATGGCTTATAATCGATATTCACAAAGTTGATTTCATGATAATTTCTCCAGAGGATTTCATTTTTATCCATGTACCTGACATGGTTGGCCATAAGGTTTGCAACTTCCACCCTAAGGGTATTTTTACCTTTTTTCACGAAGTCACTTATATCCAATCGGAAGGGAATACTAAAAGCATACCCTACTTCCTTGTCATTTACCCAAACTTTAGCACTTTCTAACACCTCCCCAAGGTTCAATACGTACTTCGCTTTATCATTAAGGCTACCAAGCTCGAAAGAACTTTCATACATGGCCTGTCCTGAGAAATCTTCAATGTCTTCTCCTTTCAGGGAAGTCCAAGGCTGCAGATTTTCCAAAACCTGACCTGAAGGAAGTGCTGGTCCTCCTTTTGTAAAGGTTAATTTCCAAGTGTTGCTAACATCAATAATCTCTGGATCTGGAACTTCATACTTCCAGGGCGCCAAACCTTTCGGCAGCTCATTTAAGACATGAACAATGACGGATTGTCCCGGCAAAAGCGAAATGGCAACCTTTGTGCTCCCTGAACCGGTATTTACCTTTGCCAAGCCGATTGTTCCCTGCTCAGGATCCATCAATATTGCGGCTTTACCTTCTGTTTCAAAAGAAACCATTTCACTAATTTTATTAGCGGTATGATTGACCAGGTAATAGTACTTTTGCTCGCCCACCCTTCTCCTGATATACTTCAATCCCAAATCTGTGAGTTTTTCTCTTTCAATGCCAAACGACCCTAAGGCTGATGGGAGTTCTTTCGATACCAATATTTTTCCTTTCCCAAAATCAGCACCACTTCCTTGTGCGTTGGGTTTTAGGGGTATACTTTGCCACATACTATCCAAGGTAACCTTCCTTCCGTCATGGTCTTTAAAACCAGGAACATCAGCAGGCTTATCCTGAAAAACAATATGGGCGCCCTCTTTGGCCAAGGCTATCAATTGCTTAAGTGTGGCCACAGGCATATAAGCCGTCTTGGGAACTACTATCGCAGCAGACCTGAATTTACCATCTGCTCCAATAAGAACATGGTCCTTTACCTCCAAAGTATTCAACAGGGCATCAGAGACAAAGTCCAGTCCATAACCTATCTCCATGAGCTTTTTTGATTCCTTGTAAAAAGATGTAGGGTGAAGCCATTCATCAATTCCGTGTACCGTAAGCGTCTTCCCTAAACCTTCAGGGTCGGCCCACACATCATACACAGGCCAATACATCAGCAGTTCATTGTCTGGCATTCCTGATTGCAAAATAGACTGTACCCTTTGCACATAACCATTGAATCCTTTAAGGTGAGGCCATAAGCTATTGTGCGTATTTAAATTAAGAGAAGCATAAAAAAGCCACCCAGGAAATTCCACCTCTTGAGGTGAATAGGTTATTCCATGGTAAAACATGTGGTTTATGCCCGCAAGAAATGCTTGCTCCAACTCAGGTTTAGCTTGTGAAAAAGAGGATTTGAAATGTTCTCCAAGCCAGGTAAATGTTTCAGTAGAAGCCAAATTATTCCCTGTAAGGTGAGCTGCTGAAGAAGCAAACTTTAGCATGATGGGGTCAGGATCCACATTCCTTATGTCTGAACTATCTCTACGAATTCCTGGTATAGGAAAATAGCTGGAACCAAATGTTTCTCCTTCAGGTATAGAAACTGCCGCATATAGATCCAACAAGTTTCCTGGAGAACCATGCGCCTGATTCTTGGTAAGTTTTTGATGTCCTTTTGCCCAAGAGGACCATTGATGGGTAAAGTTTTCTAGCAGCATATCGCTTATGGTCTCTCTGTAATCAGACTTCAAACGACGACCCTCCTCACCTGGGTTTTCGGCGGTAAGTTGAGCTAGATGATTCCTAATATCATAACCCCTTTTGGATTGAAAATAATTAAAATAATCACCAGTAAAATCGGCGCCATACACTTCAAAGCTATCGTTATAAAAAGCCCTGATCCCAGGGAAATCCCCTCTAAAAGCACTATCAAAATGGTCGAGGTATTGTTTAACCGCAATTTCAGAAAAGTGATCCAGGGTAAACCCTTTTCCACCTGGTGCTGCTCTTTTTACTTTTTGCCCAGTCTGTATTTCGAAAACAGCAATTAACGTCCAGTCTCCCTCTCCATTCCAATTTAAACCACCATCAACAGCGACCCTGTCCGTCAGGTTTTTCGGTGATTCTGAATCCTTATAGGCCATTAAGGTATGAAGGTAATGGGATTTCCCATTGGTATTTTTCTCTTCAATCTTTATAGGCCGATCCAACCCTTTATCTTGGGAATAACGATAATGCTGAATACGCATTTTTTTTGCAGCCATCTCAGGAGTGACCATTTCCCCTCCAAAAGGCCAGCCTGTACCTTGGGTCAAATCTATCTGCATTCCTAGGCTATCAGCAATGCTGATGCTGTGCTGTAGCATGGCAATCCATTCTGGAGAAAGGTAATCCAAAAAGGTATTTTCAAACCCTTTTGCGCCATAAATAGGTGCTATTTCCAAGCCACCTATTCCAGCTTCACTGTATTCATGCATTAAATAGGAAAGGTTATCCTTATCCACTGCACTCCCCATCCACCACCATCTTGCCCATGGCCTGGATTCCGAAGTTGGCTCTGGCCATTGGCCAATTTTCAACTTGCTATTTGCTGAGGATTTATTATCGCAACCAGTTAAGAAGGCCATTAGCAAAAATGCTATGGATACCAACAGACTACTTAAGACTCTTTCATTTCTGACGAGCATTTTTTTGTTGTTTTAAGATAGACTTCACAAACTAAATACCTTCTCCAGACGAGTAACCTTTGGAGATTGGTCAGGATTTGTTTCCATTATATCTTCCATATGGGCCCACCACTTCTTCATTATTGAAAGTTCGGCAAGTCCTTTGGTTTGGTTTGTTTCTGTGAGATTCTGAAAAGCGAAAAGCACTCCACTCTGCCTATCCAGAAAAATATGGTACTCCGTAATCCCTGCTTTTTTTAATAGTTCAGCTAACTCTGGCCAGATTTCGTTGTGTCTTTTTTCATACACTCCTTCATTCCCAGGCAATAATTTCATTGTAAACGCTACAGAGATCATGAGTGATTTTTTATAAAATATTATTTCAACTTTAAGAATGTGTCCTTTCTATTACGTAAAGGGGTCGCATCCAATTCTAAACAGTATTTATTTTTCGCTTAAAATATTGCGAGTCATGGAAAAGCCCCTTTTTAATCTTAGAGACCATACTGCTTTTCAATACATTACATTGTATAAATCAGATTTGAATCTCAAAGTAAGCAAAACAATTGAATTAACTTCCCTGTACTATCGGGGTGATGGCTGGATATTTTTTAATTCCAATCAATAAAGATTAACTTTGTAAGCTTAAATATAAAGTATGAAAATCGAAGAGAATGCCATTGTAGGGTTGACCTACGAATTAAAGGTTACCAATGAAGAGTCCGATTCATTGCCTTTTAGTGTTGAAGTCAGAGATCAAGATGACCCTTTCTATTTCCTATATGGTGATAGTGGACTGCCTAAAACTTTTGAAGAAAAGCTCGAAAACAAAGTGAAAGGTGATAGTTTTAATTTTACGCTAACTGTAGAAGAGGCCTATGGTAAACCAGACGATGATCTCATCGTATCTGTTCCAAAGGCACAGTTTAACAAAGAACAAGGATTTGAGGAAGAGATGCTTCAAGAAGGGAATTTTCTTCCATTGATCGATGAAGATGGTTATCCAATGCAGGCAAAAGTGGTAAAGGATCTTGGAGAGGAAGTTCTTTTGGATTTCAATCACCCGCTAACGGGCATGAACCTGCATTTTGATGGTGAAGTATTTGCGATAAGAGAAGCTACCGAACAAGAAAAAGAAGAAGGTTTCAAAGTAACTTAAACTTTGAAATGCTAGATGTCTTCCAGGAGCAGAACTTTATCTTCTTCCCAACTCATATAAATGGAGGCTCCTTCGGAGATATCTCTTTCAACTCGAGTAATCTGCCAAGGAATGGATTTGCCCGGTACCTCCACAGTAAGGAGGTCATATTCCGGAAAATACCGATTCAATAGTACCTTCCCTTTTAACTTGCCCTTTTCGGTTGAGTTTTCTATAGATGAAGGTCTTAAGTATTGGTTGGTTTTTCCAGGAATTTGGTTTAAGGGCCCAAAAAATCCAGCTACATAAGCGGTTTCAGGATTTTTGTATATGTCCTTCACCTTTCCCTGGCGCAATAGCTTTCCATCTGAAAGCACGCATAAATTTTCCGTAAGCAAGAGCGCATCTTGTATGTCATGGGTGACCATGATGACGGTTATCTCCAAAGATTTAAAAATAAGGTTTAATTCATCCAGGAGACCTCTTTTTTGCAGACTATCCAGAGAGCTAAAAGGTTCGTCCAAAAGTAAAACTTCGGGTTCAAGGCTAAGCGCTCTGGCAATGGCTACTTTTTGTTGCTGACCACCTGACAACTGTCGGGGGAAATTGTCTCTTTTATCGGCTAAGCCAAATACCTGCAATAAGGTCTCAAGTCTTTCGGCGGCATACTCTTTATCATATTGAAGCAAGGGTCTGCTGATATTTTCAGCAACAGTAGACAATGGAAACAAACCATTGTCCTGTTTCACAAGCTGAAGTTCATCATAGCCTGCCACCAGTTTTTGCTCTGGGTTTAGGATTTTCTCCCCTTCTAAATAGACGATACCTTCATCCTGAACTTCCATGCCAGCAATCAGCTTTAACAGCGTGCTTTTACCACTTCCACTGGCGCCAATAATAGACCAACGTTCCGCTTTGGCAATATTCAAAGACAGTGCGTCAAGGGCTTTCAGTTCACCATTGTAAGTTTTGGTTAACCCCTCAATTTTAAGGTAACTCATCCGTTGATTTCTTCTTTCAATTTTTTAGGTAGGCTTGAATAGACCAATGCATAGGAGTGGTCTACCAATTCCAGAATTAAAGGCGAAGCCACACTTCCATCACAGGAAACGGTGTTCCAATGCTTTTTATTCATGTGATAGCCGGGTCGAATACCATCATGTTTTTCCCTTAATAGGACGGCTTGCTCAGGATCGCACTTCAAATTGACACTTTCAAATTTGTCAATGTCTAAAATGGCGAAAATTTTATTCCCTATCCTGAAGCAAAGTGTATTATGGTCAAAGGGAGTATCCTCAGTTACTCCTGGTTTTCCCAAACAATACTCCCTAAAGGTTTCAATATTCATCAGGCCAACCTTTTGATGATCCAATAGATCAAGGCGGCAAGGAAAACCAATATGGAAATCTTATTAATGCCATGCATCATTCTAAGATTGAAATTGGTCTTCTGATTAGGGTCAGGTTTTTTAAATACCCTTATAAAGTATCCCCCAACTTCACCCAACTGAAAAAACTCTTTTAATTTACTAGCCATATTCACTTAATTCAGATTTTCTTGATGAGACTATTCATGGTCTGCAGTTTCAGGTTCGATCCACTGTCCATCTTCTTTGATAATGTCTATTAATTCGTCAACAGCATTTTCAGAAGGAACAGACCTTTTCATCACTTCTTTTCCTTTGTAAAGGGTTATTTTTCCTTTTCCAGATCCTACATACCCATAGTCTGCGTCTGCCATTTCACCTGGACCATTTACAATACAGCCCATAATTCCTATTTTCACTCCTTTAAGATGGTCTGTTCTTTTCCTAATCAAGGCAGTAGTTTCCTGAAGATCAAATAGGGTTCTACCACAAGAGGGACAAGAAATGTATTCCGTTTTGGACATCCTGGTCCTTGCTGCCTGTAGTACGCCAAAGCTTACCGAGTTGTGCAATTTAACCTGCTCCAACATTGTAGCCTTGCCTTCCAGTTTAAGTTTGTCTAAACCTATAAGTATGCCATCTCCAAGACCATCAATCAACAATCCTCCAACATCAGTACCTGAAAACAGCATTGTTTTTTCAGCATCTCCATCCTTATAACTTACCTTAGGCACCACAGGTAGATTGATTTTTGCATCTATGAGTGAAACAATCGCCCTTCTTATTGCCTGCATTTGATGCCCACTATTTGTAAACAAAAGAATTACCATTGGTAGTTCATTGTTCAAATAAGGTATCGTCTCAACTATGGTTTCTGCAGAAACAAGGATAAAATTAAGCGCTTCGTGTAAGGGTACATTTTTTTTCAAATGTTCCAAACCTAAAGCAGGAAGCTTGTTCTTTTTATCCTCTTGTTGTTCCCAGGTTTCATAAGTTAATATTTCCTTTAAGCCATTTGGAAGCATAAATGGTACAGGACTACCTCCCGAGTACACATAATCACATCCCTGGTCATTCATTTTCCACTTGTCCAATTCAGGGAGGTAAAAATGACCTGTACATTTCAGGTCTTTCGGTTGGGACAGCTCAATGGAGGAAACATCTGTAATGACCCTGGGCACATTACTTCCACCAAAATTTGCGACTTCTACCGCTACCCTTTTATTGTAGCTGAAAGGATCAATTGGATAATTAATGATGGGCTTAATACCTGATTCTACAGATCTTGTAGCGTACCTGTTGATAAGTGTTTTCACCACTGGAGATTCAAACTCAGGATCCTCTGTAAGGGAAACCCTAACGGTATCTCCTAGGCCATCTTCCAGTAAAGCACCAATTCCAACAGCCGACTTGACCCTTCCATCTTCACCATCCCCTGCCTCTGTCACTCCCAAATGGAGAGGATAAGGTTTGAATCCTCCCTCGTCTAGTTTATTCACCAAAAGTCGATAGGCCTGAACCATTACCTGGGTATTGGATGATTTCATGGAAATCACAATATCGTGGTAGTTTTCGTCTTCACAAATCCTTAAAAACTCTAGTGCGGATTCGACCATTCCCAGCGGAGTGTCACCATACCTGCTCATAATCCTGTCAGACAATGAGCCATGATTGGTTCCAATCCTCATGGCTGTTCCATTGGCTTTACAGATGTTTACCAAAGGAAGAAAGCGTTCTCTAATTCTTTCCAGTTCAGCCTGATAGGATGAATCTGTATATTCTAAAACTTCAAATTTCTTTTTATCAGCATAATTCCCCGGGTTTACCCTAACTTTTTCAACAATTTTAGCGGCTACTTCAGCTGCATTAGGCGTAAAATGAATGTCCGCTACCAAAGGAGTATTGTACCCTCGTTTTTTCAGCCCTTCCTTAATGTGCCGAAGATTTTCTGCTTCTTTGATACTGGGGGCTGTAATTCTCACCAATTCACAGCCGCTATCAATCATGCGAATGCATTGTTCAATAGAGCCAAGGGTGTCCATGGTGTCCACGGTTGTCATGGATTGAACGACAATGGGGTTGTCGCCACCAATAATTATGTCTCCAATCCTTACAGGAATGGTTTTCCTCCTGGAGTAATTGGTAAGACTATTGCAGTACTGCTGATTCTCTGTGACTGTTTTCAATTCCATAATTATATATCACCTAATTGAGGTCGGATTACTATCTCTTCAACAACAGAACGGGGTGAAAGGTTATACGCAGACCAAACAGATGCCGCAACATCAGCGACATCAATGAACCTACTCTCTGGTAAATCAACGCCTTCCCAACTCGCCGTATAGGTAGCGCCGGGCAATACAGACGTCACCTTTACTCCATGGGGTATCATCTCTTGTCGTAGACATTTGGTGAATCCCAACATGGCCCACTTTGAAACGGCATAACTTCCACCATTGGCATAGGCAGTAAATCCTGCAATGCTTCCAATAGTAAAAATATGTCCATTTTTTCTATTCATGAAATCCTCAGTAAAGGCCTTTGTCAAATAATAAGTGCTGAAAAGATTTGTGTGCATGGTCTTTTCAAAATTCTCTTCTAACTCTGAATGCAGACTGCCCGGAATAAAAATACCAGTATTATTTACTAAAACATCAGGCACAGCAATTTTTTTTACAAAAGCTGCAAAAGCTTTTGTCTCTTCTTTTATAGATAAGTCTGCTTTCTTTATGTAAACTTTTACCGCAGAAAAACGCTCCTCTATCTCATTTTTTCAATGCTTCTAACTCTCCTTCATTCCTGCTACAGGTAAAAATATCAAAAACCTTTGGCGGCAAATTCAAGAATTATGGCTTTACCAATACCCTTAGTACCACCGGTAACCAAAATACTTTTCGACATTAGTTTGTGCTTTAATAATTAGTACAACAACAAAAATAACTGTTACAAATCTACAATTTTTCAATGGCTATGCCTAATCAAAACAGGGCTGAAACCTGCATACGTCCTGTATGTACCAACTGGTCCAGACCTTCGGAGTTCCGGCCCTCATAAACAAGGTTTAACTGTAATCCCTCGCCTATTTTTTGCAACCAACTCAAGCTCCAACTGGTATTGTTCCCGGGAGTTAGGGCCTGAAGCATCTCATAACCGGTGGGTGAATTTACTGTACCGTTGTAATCTATAAACGTATACTTCACCTGGGCATTCACCGTCGTTTTTATGGCTTTTGCCAACCTAAAACTTAGTGCCCCTTCATGCAACTGGGCCTTTTCATCCATTTCAATATTGGATATATTCTCCTTTCCAGTAAACCTGTATTGAAGGGTAGTTCTAAATACGGGACTCGGCTGTAAGTTTATTTCTGGCCCCAATGTATATTGTTCTATATCATAATTTCTATTGTCTAAGAAATCTGACGAGGCCTTCCTTTTGCCGCTATTTGCATAGAATAGAAGGTTCCACTTTGTCTCAATATTAAAGCGTGCATTGTAGCGCCAATCGTCCTGAGACAACTCCTCAAAACCTCCGGTAAGCAATTGCTTCTGATGGCTATTAAAAAAAGACAAATCCATGCCAAACTTGGGGGAAGCCCTATTAAAAAAGAAAGAAGAGCGAAAGGATTGCCGCAAGGAAAGCAAAGAAGTGTCTGCTATACCAGCCTGAAAGGGACTTATCCGCTGCACGAAATCGCGTGAGGTGATTTTCTTTTCCACATTTAAGTTCGTGTTATTTGAAAATTTTGACAACACTTTTTTCAACCCTCCATCGCTTTTCCATTTGGATGGAAACTTTGCACTAAGGCGGTAATTAAACAATGTAGTATAAGCCTGAAGGTACTCGTCTGTTGGAACAAAAACCTTTATAAAATTCTTTTCTTCTGGGTTTATGGCCAGGTAAAATTCATTCAATTGCTGCACCCCGTCTTCGTTATCATCTCTCCAGGTATGAGTTCCTTCACCTGTAGGAACGGGTAAAAAGACGAATTCCCTCCTTAGTTCTCTCCCATTCCCAAGTGCATAGGTAAATTCATTGGACAAGTTATTGTCAAAAAGAGCACTCCGATAATCCAATTTCCCCATTACAGTGGTCTCTTCGGGAAGGTCTCTGGTCAAAAACGTTAACTTCCTGTAAGTGAATGACCCATTTAAAGTATGCGCACCAAATGTTCCCTTGACCCCATAGGTGTTCATAAAGGCTTTGGTGTCTGGTTTCAGTTGATCATCTATTACTGCTTTGTCCTCTCGTAAACTGGCAGTTGCAAAAAATGAATACTTTAAAGTATCATTCGTAGTTAATGAAAATTGATGCTCTTCAAAATTCATCGCTGTGGATACTACCTGATTATTCTGAGGGTCAATAACCTTGTTTTTATCTACCGTAAACCTATAACCTGGCACAAACACAGCTGTTGGATATTTGATCTCGCCCTGATACCTCAGCCATCGCGATTGTAAGGGTAACACTTCACTGTTCAACTGGAAAAAATCATTGGTAAGCAAAAGTCTATCCCAAAGCTTCTGGTTGAGTTTAATCCTTTGTTGAATTCCAGACAACACCCCTGTCCTGTTTCTCAAATCCAGGTCGTAGGAAACCTGGTTTTCATTGTCTTTCACCAATTGAAGATTGATATTATACAGTTTTTCAGCTGCCTTGTCATCCTCCCCTCTATCAGTCAGTCCCCAGTCTCTGTCAAATTCAATAGACCTTAAGCGGTCTATAAAAGTGAAGTTTGCCGCATTGTATTCAATTGTCGTTTGTCCATTAAAGAGGTAATCTTTGAACTTTTTAAATGTTCGTCCTTCAGATCTTAAACCAGCTTTAAAGGCAAACCCATTGTTATCGGCATCGTCTAAATCGGAGAATAGGTTTTGATCCTGATCTGAAATGGCCAATTCAGCAAAGGTAGTTTCGTACTTCCCCAACTTGATTTCCGTCCCTGTGGTAATCATCTGTTTTTTGTTGGGGGAAGGCAATGGTGAACTTATCGTATAATTACCTTGCGCAAGCCCATTCAAAGGAGGTGTATATTCATAAACCACCCCGTTTGCCAACTGTTCTTTTCTTTTATAATTGCCCAAACCCTGGGTAGTTTCAGTAAAGCTAATTGCAAAATAAGCCACTGAGGGATCTGTGCTGTATTCATAGTAAGTTTGCGCTTCTCCATTTTCCGTAAAGGCAGTAACTTTTCTATACAATATTCTATTTGCATCAAAGGCGATACTGTCAATCCTAGGAATGGCGGCTGAAAAAATATCATCCCCCACATTACTGAGAAGGGTTTTATCTACATCACTAAGTTCAGTAAACAATGGTCGGTTTCGGTCGTCCTTTTCCCTGTAGTAATTAAGGTAGAAGGTGACATTTTTACTTTTTTGAATGTGATTGGCAGTAACTATAGATCTGGAGAAGTTTCGTTCAGCATATTCAAAATCCACTCTCACTCTAGAATACTGGGTAATCATCACGGTAGGAGTGAATGTGATCTCCCCTTGGTTATAATCTATCGTATAGTCATTGTTAAAGCCTCGCTTTAATTGTTTTCCATCCAAAAAGACTTTTTCCGAATTGGCCAAAACAATTACAAACCTTTCGTTTCCAGGCCCTCTTATTCGATAAGGCCCCAGAACACCTTCACTTACTTCCAAATTTACGGAGGCAAACTTCCCTTTAGCGATGGCTGCACCTACCCTGCTTGAGGCTTCCCATTTTTCATTGACCGCATAGTCTGAAGTAAATTGAAGTCCCTGCACATTTTTATAATACCTTAAAAATTCAGACTTACGTTGTTGAAGTACAACATCCCCTCCTGCCAGATTGATTTTATCATTGTACAACTCAATTAATATATTGTCGAAATCCTGTACTTGTTGCGTATTTCCCTCAGGTTGGAAAGGCACATTCTGATCGGTAATACTTGCCCTGATGTTAAGGTTTTCTGCCAATACGCCTTCCATTTGCAAGTTGAGGGCTGAGTTTACAAATACATTTTGGGTATTCCCAAAGGAGATCCCCCTGGTCAGGTTTCCTGACTGATTGAGCTTACTGGAAGTAAAAACTTCCTCTCTAAAATCATAAATGGCTTTTTTATCTGGAGGGCTGTCTTTGAAAAATGCCAAAGAATCATAGTCCTCCTTGAGTGTCCTGTTTTGGAATACATGATTAAAAGTAAAAGGCAATATTCGGTAACAAATCAAAAGGGAATCTCGGGCACTGTTCTCCTCATCAAGGATCGTTAGTCTGCCTGTGTTAATGTCATATTCATGGGGGAATTTATTTCCATGGGCATCTTGTACCTGAATACTTGATTCCAACATTGACATTGAATCCAAAAATAAATGGCTTTTTGCGTACTGACAGCTCTCCATAGACACTCTTGCTCTTGTGCCATCGTGGGATTGGTCAATGCTAAAAGCACTGATGAAAAAGCAAAAAAATACTTCACCAACTGCATATCTCAATCTCTTACAAGGAGCTAAAGTAAACAATTCCTCTCAATTAATCAGGGAATCATGGGATTAGAGGAAATAGGAGAAAAAAGGTCGTTCCTGACTCAGTCGATGTCTCAAACCATATCTTACCACCGGCCGTTTCTACCCCTCTTTTGGCAATAGCCAAACCTAATCCTGACCCATCCGTTTTTGTGCTGAAATTCGGCATGAAAACCTTGTCTTTTAATTCTTCAGAAATCCCTTTACCATTGTCCTTGATGGCTAATTTTATATGGGCCTCCCCTTCAAAAACCAACTGAACAAGTACCTTCGATTTTTTGCCTTCTACAGCAGCTTGTATTCCGTTGATGACAAGATTGGATATAACCCTACTGTACAATTTAGGGTCTCCCATTATTTTAGTCGAGGTACCTTCATTGGTAAGGTCTTCTAGTTCGATATCAGCATCCTCTCTGTTATAAAATATAGAAATGGTTTCAAACACCACATTTCTTAATTCAAGTTCCTGGTTTTTAGGAAGAGGCATTTTGGCAAATGTCGAAAAAGAACTAGCGATATCACTTAAGGTGTCTACCTGATGAATGATTGAATTTATGGGGTTTACCAATGCCTGACCAGTGTCTAGCTTATTTGCCGCTTGCAGCCGCAATAAATGCTGGAGGGTAAGTTTCATTGGCGTTAAAGGATTCTTTATCTCATGGGCTACCTGTTTTGCCATTTCTCTCCAGGCAGACTCTTTTTCGTTTGAAGCCAAAACCTTCTTACTTGATTCAAGCTTAAACAACATGTTGTTGTATTCATTGACCAACAAGCCTATTTCATCTTTCGCCGGCCAAACCATGTATTCATTGTTTTCCAGATCAGTATCTTTAAGCTTTTGAGTCAGAAGCTTAAATGGATGGGTTAGGTTTTTAGAAACGAAATAGGAAATAATTAGAAAAAGGAGGAAAATGACAACAAAAATGATCAGAATATTACTGAACACCTCTGTGATCATAACATTCAATTCTTCCTCTGATTCAAAAAAAGGAATGGCTATTATGGCTTGAAGTCTTTGGTTTTCTCCATTTTTAAGCGCCAGGTATACGGTTTTGTATTGCAGTCCTCCTACTTGCTCGGTTTGTAGCAATCGGTTTTCCATTGACTCAATAATGGCGGCGTAGGCTTTTGGGTGCAAATAATGGGTTAATATTTTCTTGTCAAAAATGGTCGGTTGGTTAGTCGCCATAAGAATCCCATCAGGAAGATAAAGGTTAATGTCGGCATCAGTAGCGCTTGCCAAAGCGTAAAGTTCTCCATTAATGTCATCTCTGTTCAAGGTATTGAACTGCTCTCCGCCAAGATCTCGTCCTAGATTATCTCTTATTATCCCTGCCTTTTGATAATATTGCCTATGTAAATCTTCAGTGTAAGAATGACTTAAAAACCCCAATGCAATTACACTTATGACCAACATCGGGAAGAAAAATGCAAAATTCAGGTACAATTGCAGTTTGGTAGCATAATTGAACCTCAGCTGGTTTATCCCCATCAATAGAAGGAATACGGATACAGACAAAAGGGTGAAAATCAGGAACGCTACAAAAAGAAAAGCTATGTCCGCTAGAATGTAATTGTTAGGGTATTGCCGGGAAGAGACTACGATAACTTTGTCATTGTACTCAACCGCTAAATGGTGGTACCCATTAAATAGAACCCCTGTAGTAAATATTTCTTTATGGTCCAGGATATCTTCCATATCTACCCCTTGGTAGCTGAAAATACCTGAGCTATAACTCAATACATTTTCCTCAAAAATAGCAAAATCAAAATCTCGTTCTATGTAGTTGGACACGTATTTATTGTCCATCAGTAATTTGGGAAATGCTTTACCAGATTCAATTCTTTGCTGGTTTAGCTCTATGACTATAGTGCCCAGAAAATCATTGTTACGTTGTATTTTAATAAAAGCCACAAATCTATTTCCCGTATTGGTCTCTGTAGATTTGATAAAATAAAGATTATGAACCTGAGTAGCATAATCACTGTTCATGTATCGTTTTTTATATTCAGCAAGGTCAACTGTTTTACCTTGTCCCAAAACAGGCTGTCCCAACTGGCCAAAAACACTAACTTCTTGCCTGTATTGATCAAAATATCCAGCCAGGTAAATTTTCTTGATCTTCCTTTCGATAGGATCTTTGGAAAGCAATCGGTCAGAAAGCCTACTTTTAATGAAGGCATCATCACCAATTCTTGTCAGGATGTCCTCTAGTAAAAATTCTCCCATGACATCCCTATCAAGCATAACATTATTGGCAAACTTAACTTTAGACCTAACCTCATCGTATCTAAGGTCCTGATAAGCGGCAGCTCCAGTAATTACAGCGCCTATCAAGCAAGCAAAGAAAAACATCAGAAAGGTGTTGAAATCAAGTTTAAACAAGCTTTCATAAAGCTTAAAACTAATGATCGCCACCAAGAGAATAATATGCGCAATAAAAGCGATGAATAAAACAAAGTTGTAAAAGAGAAGAAAAACTAAAAAGGGCAAAACGAAAATCACCAATACTTTTAATGGGTAAGATTGATTTTTGGTGCTTTTGAATAACACCATATTTAACCCAATAATCGTAAACAATAGGTAGGCGGCACCTCCTAAAAAAACAACAAACAAGCTTACAATTTTCAGGTAGTCAAAACTAGGGATAGCACCTATATTCAAATTCCATTGCGCATTTTCAACAATATTTAAATACAGGTAAAATACCAGAAACATTAAAATAGTGGACAAAGTATAGGCACAGGCAAGATTAAGCCAATAAGGATATTTTTTTCGGAAATTGATAAAAGAGATAGCTACCCGCCTTCTACTTAAAATTGCAATAATCATGATCAATACAACCAAATAGCATATTACATTCAATAGTAGGTCCCCTAAACTAGGATTTAGCCGAGAGGATGCATAAAGACTGGAGTCAAAAATCCCCGTTTGAAAAAAATCATTGGGAAAACGAAAGGAAAGCATAATTACCCTTACACAAAAAAGAATAATAAAGGTATAAATGGTTGCAAGAATTTTTTTGCCCTTTTGACCACAAAGTATAAACAAATCCACCTCCAATAAGCAATACAAGCCCTAGTAATGAAAAGAAAAATATTAAAAGAGTATGATTAATAGATTTTCCAGGAGGATCATAGCCAACCCTGAAAAAAATGGAAAAGAGGTATTCCCCATCAAAATGTATTTCCTGGTAGTTCTCTTTTGGTGAGCCTGACAATAAAAACCTATCGTTTCCAAAAATATCCGGATTGTAGCCACTTTCGAGGTATTCATTGTCTATCTCTACCTTATCGAAAAAAGGATGAACTTGTAGCACCCAATAATCTTTATTATTACGGGTAAGTTTTCTAAGCTTGGTGAAATATATGCCTCTGTTGTTATCGAGAAGTTGATACTCTTTTGAGGTAGAAAAGTTATTGAAATCTGGCACCATGTCTATATCGGACCAGTACGTCAATTCACCTTCTTGAGAGAACAAATAAAAGTGAAACTCATGGTCGATATTGAGACTTTTAAAAGTAAGCAATTTATCATTTTGGGCACTTCCTGAAATTTGCTCGTAGTCTTTATCAAACCCATTAATCACGGAGGCCAAACGCCTTTCAAGACGCACTTTATACTGCCCATGGTCAGCTTGATGTTTTCCATCCATAAAGAAATTTACGGACAGCACTATTCCCAAGAGAACAATCGACAAAACCAATAGTAGCCTTCTTCTTCTTAACATTGCAATTAATCTTGCGTGGATGGTCCCTTTTTATACGTAATAGCCAATTAAAGTTTTTGACAATCTATTACTTGTCACAATCACTTTCTAATTAGGTGTTGGGAAAATCTTTTGAAACCTAAGTTTAAGATAAACTCAAAAAATGATTTTGCAAAAGACCTGCACTTTTTGGAAGGTAAGCCTCAGAACTATTCGATAATTTAAAAGCCCTGTCTATAAAGAAAGTTTTTTCTTCCTTCTGGCATTTTTATACCAAAAATATCCTAAAACACTTAGCAATACATAGGGGGCAACAAAAAGATAAAGAATTCCAAGATTAAGCGTGGCACCTACCGTAGTATCCCCATTACTAACATTGTTTTCGATAGTGGCTCTACACATGGCACATTGCGCTAAAGTGGTTTGCACTGAAACCCCTAACATAAGGAAAACACCCAACAGAAATTTGAAAGAATTTTTCATTTTAATTGTAAACGTTTTGGTTAAACCTTTGTTTAAAGATAGGCAAAGTTTAGGAGATAAACTCCTCAATGAGTGTAATACGGACTTATCATCAAATACACTATTACACCTGATACAGTGACATATAGCCATATTGGAAAAGCATACCTGACAACTGAGCGGTGCTTGTCATACTTACCGGTCATTCCATAGTAATAGGCGAGAAGAATTGGGAATAAAGCCACGGCAGCCAAAATTATATGGGTAATAAGAAGTGGGTAGTAAACCCATCTAATCCATCCTTCTCCACCAAAAGAAGCACTTTCAGCTGCAGAATGATAAATAATATAGCTGACAAGAAAAATAGCCCCGAGTCCGAAAGCCACTGACATAGACATCTTATGCCATCCTATTTTACCATTCTTGATGAAATAAAGACCTAAAAGAAGCATGACTGAAGCAAATGAATTAATAACAGCATTCAAATGGGGAAGAAAATATACCCAATCTTCTTGAGTGTTAACCTTTGAGGGCATAAACAAAAGTACAGCAACAGCTATTGGCACCAATATGGAAATAACGGTTATCCATTTATAAATCGTTTTTTCGTTAGATTCCATGTTTAAACTATTCTTTGTCATGAAGCAAAATTTTTGTTTCTAAAATCAATTGATCCACACCTTCTCTTTTGGTACCACTATAATAACCTCGGATCCGCCCAAGCTCATCTATGAGAACAAACTTATCACTATGAACAAAATCCTCAGGTACAGCACCACCACTTATGGTAGGAAGGATAAAACCACACCTCGCCAGATTATAGGTTTCTTCCATAGGCCCATTCAGAAAAAACCATTTGTCCTTTGTTGCTGAATGTTCCTTGGCATAGTCAAATAAAACTTCTTGGTTATCATACTCAGGGTCTATGCTAATTGAGTATATCTGTACATTGTCCTCATCCCGAAATACATCCTGAACCCTTTCCATCTCATTTGACATCACAGGGCATATACTAGGGCAACTGGTAAAGAAAAAGTCTACAACAGTAATCTTCCCCATCATTTCCTCCTTACCTACACTTCTTCCTAGTTGATCGGTAAAGGTAAAATCAGGAATGTAATGTTGGGTACTGTCTTTAAAATCACATTGACCAAAAGGATCATCAACACCGTTTTGATATAGGATTGGAATATCATATTGATTTGAAGAAAATCCCCTTAAAAATAGGATTATTAAAACCGGTATCATCAATACACAGACCAATACCAGCACCTGAATAACTCGCAACATTTTCATACAGTACTACAACAAAAAAATGGTTGAAGATTCCCCTTCAACCATTCAATTTTTAATATTTTTTAAATGGTATTACCACCGCACTCCAAAAATCTCAACGCCTTCCTTCATTAAAGCTATAATCAGCCAAACCAAGAAAATAAGGGGTACAATGATGGAATAAAACAATGGTTTAGCTTCTTCACCTAAGTGCATAAACTCCATCATAATATACTTGGCTTTCACAACAGTAAGAACGATGAAAATGAAGTACAATAAAAAACCTCGTTCCATGGTAAATGCCAATACAAACTCCACGGAAGTAATTACTAACAAAATCAATGCAGTTAGCCAGATTTTTTTAATTTTCGCAGGATCTCTTGGAATTACTTCCATCCCATTTTTATTAACGTGTTCCATTATATTATAAGTTTATATTTCTAGATCAAATAGAAGAAGGTAAATACGAATACCCATACTAGATCTACAAAGTGCCAGTATAAGCCAATTTTCTCAACCATTTCATAATGACCTCGGTTTTCGTAAACACCTACAGCCGCCTGATAAAATGCTAAAAACAGCAAGAAAACACCTATGGTAACATGGAAACCATGGAACCCGGTAATAAAGAAAAACAATTGTGCAAAAGGCGCCGGACCATATTCGTTGACAAGCAAATTGGCACCATATACAGTTTCAGACACTACATTATTCAAAGAGTTGACATAAGTCATCACAACACCTTCGTCTGTGCCGTGAATAAAGTGAGTCCATTCCCAAGCCTGGCAACCAAGGAAAGTCATACCTCCCAAAAGTGTCCAAAGCATCCATTTAACAACGTCATTTTTATCATTCCTATGTCCAGCCTCTACTGCAAGAACCATGGTCACAGAACTCATAATCAAGATAAAAGTCATCAACCCAACAAAAACAAGAGGGAAATGACCACCGTGAACAAACGGTACGGCATCAAATATCATTTCAGGAATAGGCCAATGTTCATTAGAACTCACAAAATCGGCAACTTCTCCCGAATAAGCAGGATAACTCACCCTAATGGCACCATAAGTAATAAGAAAGGCTGTAAAGGTAAAAATATCTGAGAGGAGAAAAAACCACATCATGAGCTTACCGTAGCTCGCTTTTAGTGGTTCGTTACCTCCACCCCAAACGCCTCTTTTTGATTGAATTTCAATAGCAGTCGAAGACATAATTAGTAAATTAACTTATATTTTAATGATTTAGAAGCAAAAACATAAACAGGTAAAGCCAAAGACCTCCCAAAAAATGCCAAAAGGTGACGCACATTTCTAGTTGTGCCAATTTTTGAGAGTGTATTTCATTCCTTAAAGCCGAAATTAATACAATTATTAGAAATATCACACCACTAATAAGATGTATTGCATGCAAGCCAGTAAAAACATACATGAAGGACCCTGAAGGATTACCTACAAAATACACATCTTCAGCCACAAGGGCTTCCCAACTGTACCATTGTCCTACTAGAAAGGCTATTCCTAAAACCAGGGTAATAAGAAGTCCAATTTTAAGGTTATTAAAGCTATCCTTTTTGGCAGAAGAATAAGCCCATTGTAAACTAATACTAGATAAAACGATTATTCCTGATGTATACCAGAAGATATTTGGAAGGTCAAATTCAAGCCAATTACCTTCTCCTTGTCTAACGATATATGCACTTGTCATTCCTGCAAATACCATCACCACACTCACAATAAACAACCAGAGTGCAAACTTTTTAGGATGCATGGATAGCGGTTGTTCCGCTCCTTCAATAAATGTTAGATTCTCTTCCATGTTACACTTTATCTAGTAAGTAAGCAATTTGTGTTATAGGAAGGTACAAGAATGAACCAAACATAATTTTCAAGGCTGATTTCCTGGAACAATCTTTCATTAAAGAAAAGGTTTGTGCCAAGAACAATACCCCACAAATGGTGGCTACAATCCCGGAATTTATACCCGTCAACCCGAAATAGGTAGGTAAAAGTCCAAGAGGCAACAAAAACAAGGTATAGATCATTATCTGAATAGCAGTATTAAGGTCTTTCTGTCCTCCAGAAGGAAGCAGTTTAAAACCTGCTCTTTTATAATCCTCATCACTTACCCAGGCGATTGCCCAAAAATGGGGGAATTGCCAGATGAATTGAATACCGAAAATGATCAATGCTTCATAAGAAATGCTTCCTGTCACAGCTGTCCATCCAAGTAAAGGAGGCATTGCACCAGGAATAGCTCCTACTAATACAGCAATAGGACCAACCCTCTTGAGTGGCGTATACACAAACACATACAACACCATACTTAGGATACCTAATCCGGTGGTCAACATGTTGGTGAAAAATGCCAAAAGGAATATGCCTAAAACAGCGGTAATAACAGCAAACCAATAAGCTTCTCTAACGGAAATAACATCCATTGGAAGAGGGCGCGTTTTGGTTCTTGTCATTAACTTATCAATTTCTCTTTCTTTTATCTCATTGGCTGCACCAGACGCTCCAGTAATAAGGAAGCCACCTATAACAAATCCAATGAAACCACCCCAAGAAAAATTCTGACCATGGTGTCCCAAAATAAAACCAAATACAGCAGAGAAGGTAACCAAAGCAGACAATCTGAATTTAATTAACTCCAAATAGGCTTTAAACCTCATGGCAACACTATCCCACAACAATTTTTCTGATAAACCTAGAGTACTCATGATAAAGCAATATTTATAGGGTCTTTTTCACTTTGCCCTAATTCAAGCCAAATAAAATATTGAAATCCAATAATCAACGAACCCAAGAACAAGTGCACAGGTTGAATGAATGCTGGTATTCCAAAATAAGCCATTATTGTACCGGATAAAATAACCGCAACAAACAATGACATCAGCAATACATAATGGTTACTCATTTTATTATTTCGTTCCCTAAAAGGGAATAACTTATAACCAATAAATAAATGTAGGCCTAGTATAACCAAGGAATAAGTCCTATGAATATAATAGGTAAGGCCTAACTCTCCTATCCATGATGATCTATTCAAATAAGCAGCGTTACCTGCTATTACATCAATCTGTTCCCTTACCTGGGTACCAAGGATTATTTGAACAACCATTAACAAAATGCCCAAACCAAGTATCCAACGATATTTGGTTGAAATTTCAATTGGCAAGTCAGCACGTTTCGTTTTGTTTGCGTATCTGCCAGATAAATGATAAATATACAGGAGAAGGCAAACCATGAAAAGAGCGACAATCATATGGACACTTATCATCCATTGAAGAAGATTAGTAGAGACTACTATAGAGCCCAACCAACCTTGAAACAACACCAAAACCAGAGAAAGAATTGAAAGCCACATAATTTTTGGATCAACAGACTTTAACCTAAAAGAATAAATCAAAGTCAATATTATAAGCAATCCAATAATTGCACCTGCGAGTCTATTTATATACTCAATCCAGGTTTTAGTAGCATTGAATGGTTCTTGAACAAGAATACTTTCATCGTTTCTTATTTCTTCAGCCAAATGGTCAAATCCAAGAGTAGTTAAAAGAGAAGCGAAACGCTCGTTCTTTTCAACTCTTTTGGTAACATAGATTTCAGGGTAGTTTGTTGGAAGTTGATCTTCTGATGTTGGAGGCACCCAACTCCCGAAACATTTCGGCCAGTCAGGGCAACCCATTCCAGCGCCCGTACTTCTAACTATACCACCAATCAGAATAAGAAGGAAAACAGCCACCGTAGTGATGAAACATACACTACGGAAGCTGTTAATATTATTAAGATTCTTTTGACTCATTAGTTACCAATACTTCTCCTTCTTCAGCCATTATTTCTTTTTCCAATTGAACAAGTTTTGCTTCATGAGGAAGATTAGATTCCGGAGTAGCAGAAAGTGGAACAGTTTGAGGAATAAAATCTTCTTTAGATCCAGGTTTGCTATAATCGTATGGCCATCTGTAAACAGTTGGGATTTCTCCTACCCAGTTTCCATGACCAGGCACTACTGGTGTAGTCCATTCTAAAGTATTAGAATGCCACGGATTAGAACTTGCTTTTCTTCCTTTGTACATACTGTAAAAGAAGTTAAACACGAAGATAAACTGAGCAAAGAAAGTAATTATTGCAGCTACAGATACAAACATGTTCAAATCAGTATACATGTCTGCAAAAGAGAAGTTTGTCCAGCTGTAATACCTTCTTGGGAAACCAGCGATACCAATGTAGTGCATTGGGAAAAACACAAGGTAAACACCAACAAATGTAAGCCAGAAATGAACATAACCTAATTTCTCGTCTAGCATCCTGCCAAACATTTTAGGGAACCAATGGTAAACTCCTGCAAGCATTCCAAAGAACGAAGCGGCACCCATCACCAGGTGAAAGTGAGCAACAACAAAGTAAGTATCGTGCAATTGAATATCAATAGCGGAATTACCCAAGAAAATACCTGTCAAACCACCTGATATAAAGAAAGAAACAAGGCCTATAGAAAACAACATGGCTGGCGTAAATCTCAAGTTACCTCTCCACAATGTAGTCAAGTAATTAAATACTTTAACTGCAGATGGCACTGCTATAATCAAGGTAAGGAACATGAAGATTGAGCCTAGGAATGGATTCAAACCTGACACGAACATGTGATGCGCCCATACCACGAAAGACAATATAGTAATACCCAACATGGATATAATCATTGCTTTGTAGCCAAAAATAGGTTTCCTTGAATTGGTTGCTATTACTTCAGAAGTAATCCCTAATGCAGGCAATAGCACAATATACACTTCAGGGTGACCTAAGAACCAGAACAAATGCTGGTACAATACAGCACTACCTCCTGTATTCGGCAAGGCTTCACCACCGATATAAATATCAGCTAGGTAAAAACTGGTACCAAAACTTCTGTCAAAAACTAACAATAAGGCGGCAGAGAATAAAACTGGGAAAGACAACAATCCAATAACTGCTGTAAGAAAGAATGCCCAGATAGTCAATGGCAATCTAGAAAATGACATTCCTTTTGTTCGAAGGTTGATTACGGTAGTGATATAGTTTATACCGCCCATCAATGAAGAGGCAATAAAGAAAACCATAGCGATTAACCATAGAGTCATACCCATACCAGAACCAGGAATTGCTTGCTCCAGTGCAGACAATGGTGGATAAACTACCCATCCCCCACCTGCAGGGCCTTTTTCCAAAAACAAGGAAATGAACATAATCACACCGGAAAGAAAGAAGAACCAGTAGGACAACATGTTCATAAATCCTGAAGCCATGTCTCGGGCTCCAATTTGTAATGGAATTAGAAAGTTGGAAAAGGTACCACTAAGACCCGCCGTCAATACAAAGAAAACCATGATGGTTCCGTGCATGGTGACTAAAGCCAGGTAAAAGGTAGGATCCAATTTTCCAGTTGCATCAATCCATCCACCTAAAATAGGTTTAAGGAAGGACATATCCATATCAGGAAATCCTAACTGCAATCGAAATAATACAGAAAGAAAACCACCAATAAATGCCCAAAATATACCAGACACAAGATATTGCTTCGCAATCATCTTATGGTCAGTTGAAAATATATACTTCGTTATGAAGTTATCGTGGTGCTCATGGTCATGATCATCATGTGTAGATGCTGCATCATGAGCTGAAACGTTTGCTACTGCCATGGTATTTATAATTAATTCGCTAAGTTATTCTTCGTTTATATAAATCTCGGCCAATTCCTTAAGTTCTACAGGAAGGTCGGCTACAAGATCCGGATTACTCTTTATAAAAGGAGTTTGTTCTGCAAACCACTTTCTATATTCTTCAGGCTCTACAACCGTGATTACTTTTCTCATAGAAAAATGACCATTGCCACAAACCTCAGCACAAGCAATTTCAAATTCAAATTCCTCATCGCCCAACTCTGCCCTCATCTCTTCGGTCGTTTTGTTGGGTACAAACCAAAATCTTGTAGGCATGCCTGGTACAGCATCCATTTTTAATCGCATATGCGGTGCAAAAACTGAATGCAATACATCTCTTGCTCTAATATTGAACAATACAGGCTCTCCTTTAGGAATTACTACACTTTGCGAAGGGAAATCATCGAAAGCATTTTTGTCTGTAAAGTCAATCCCTCTTGAATTGGTAGCAGTAGTAAGCCTATAATCATAGTTTCCCAGTTGTTGATCAGCCCCTGGATACCTAACGTCCCATGCGAACTGATATCCCATGATCTCAACTACATGCGCATTGTCAGGCGCTGGTCCAGTGATATCAGTCCAAGCTTTCCAACCAGATATAACCAAAACGGTTAGTACTACAGCAGGTACAAGCGTCCAAAGAATCTCCAACTTATTGTTGTCAGGGTAAAATGCTGCTCTTCGTTTTTCATCGTATCGGTAGTGGTAACTAAACCAAAACAATAGGATATGGGTAAGAATGAAAATAAAACCAGTAACAGCCATGGTTATCCAAAACAACCTGTCTGTAACAATACCATGCTCTGAACCTATTGGTAACTGGTAATTGTGAAATTCTTTAACAGAATACCAAACCATCCAGCCACCAATCCCGATAAGAAACACCATGAATAAAATGGCGTTTACTTTATTACTGGTAGTAGCAATTTTTTTATCAGACCCTTTAGCGACCGAGATCAGGGTTTGAATTCTGTAGACCATCCAGATCACCATGATCAGGAGTACTACACCTATTGAAATAAGAAATCCGTACATAATTATAACTGTTTCGGAATTAAATTAAATGTGATGATGATAACTTTCCTCTAACATCGGATGGTTCTTCGGAATAAGGTTGTGTTTTGCTAAGTTAGACAATGCTACAAAAGCAAAAGCAGCCCCATAAACCAACAACATTCCTACTTCCATTAAACCAACTCCACCATTATGTCCCAAAGTACCTGGCTGAACCATCAAGAAGAAATCAACCCAGTGCCCAACAATAATGAGTGTACATACAACCTTAAGGAATATATTATGCCTTTTAGCATCCCTTGTCATAAGAACCAAAAATGGTAAGGCAAAGTTTAATATTAGGTTAACAAATATGTAAGAACCATACACATCACTGGAAAGTCTTTCAATAAAATAGACAGACTCTTCAGGAATATTGGCATAATAAATCAGTAAAAACTGAGAGAACCATATGTAAGTCCAGAAAATAGAGAAAGCAAAAACAAATTTTCCAAGATCATGGATATGATTTTGATTGACCATCTCCAGGTATCCTTGCTCTTTTAGGAATATGGTTATTAAGGTAATTACCGACAAACCAGCAACAAACCAAGAAGCAAAGACATACCAACCAAACAATGTTGAGAACCAGTGTGTATCAATAGACATTACCCAATCCCAAGCGCTTATAGAGGAAGAAACAGCAAAAAAGATCAAGAATATAGCTGACCATTTTCTTATGGTGTGCCAATAAGTTGTTCCTCCATGAAGGTCTTCTTCGTTAGAAAGGGTTCTAAGTTTGTTAAAAAAGAAAACCCAAAAGCCAAAGAACAATACCATACGAACGATATAAAATATCGGGAAGGTACCTTTTTCCATTGGCCAGTAAAAGAAACTTCCTTTTCCGTCAATTATTCTATCATAATGATCTCCTGCCTTGTCAAAAACATAGCTATGAGTCCAATGAAACAGATCATGATTGGCTATAAAGAAAGTTACCAACATTAAAACTGCAGCAATTGGAAGCCAATAACCTAAGGACAACATGACCCTAAGTAAAGCGGTAGACCAACCTGCCTGAGCAGCATATTGAATAGCGAAGAAAAACACTCCTATAATCGCAATCCCTGTGAAATACACATTATTTATCCAAAGGTTAGCATATAACCTTTGCGTCCAATGAAAACCATGCCCAGTTTCTTCTCCGTGTCCATGTCCACCAGTAGCAGCCATGATAATACCGAATACCAATAAAAGCGCACCGATACCACCAAGTATGAAAATCACTTTCTTTACCGAGGCGGTAAAATCAAATTTTTGATCCAAATTGTAGTTGCTTCCCTGTGCCATTATTGCTTCTGAATTTCTTGTTTAACATAGTGTACAATTTCCCACCTTCTGTCAGCAGTAATCTGCGAGCCGTGAGCTCCCATCCTACCTTTACCATGAGTGATAACATGGAAAATATGGCCTTCGGATAAATTTAAGTAGGCTCCACCTTTTAAATTAGCAACACCACCTATTACCATACCAGCTTTTCCATCACCTTCTCCGCCACTTCCATGACAAGGAGTACAATACTGGACAAACAACCTCTTACCATCAGCCAATACTTCATCATTAAGAGGAATTGGATTTTGAGTAGAAGCTGCACCTTCAAGGTCGGCAACTTTTAATCTGTAAGGCAAAATACCTTCTTTATTTCTTGGAACAGTATTGGCTACAGGCTCCCGCATATTCATTCTATTCGGGTTATTTGTATTGCTGTTGAAAAACTCTCCTTTTCCATCCTCTCGAGTGGATAACCATTGCCCTTCTTCTTCGTTCGTGATCTGGCTTAAGCCTTCATAAGGAACTGAATGATACATCTGAGGAGCATACTCCGTACCTGGATAATCACCCTCAGCACTGCAAGAAGCAAGCCCTAGTGATACCCCGATTACAGCTATTGAATATATTGATGATATAATTTTCATTTGCTACAGATTACTTAATCAAAACTTTTACTGTTCACCTCCGATGCCCCTGAATTTTTCAGAGCACCTTTAATTATTTCCAAATCTACAGCAGCATTATTAGCGATATCAATGGCCATAACGTGCTTGTCATCTGTACTTCTGAGATCAAAAATCTTAGGCTGTCCCCATGGTTTCAGGTTACTACTGATCATGAATACGCCTACCATTCCAAAAGCTGCTACCAAAACTGTCAATTCGAAAGTCACCGGAATAAAATCAGGAAAAGCAGCGTGGTCTTTACCACCGATTATCATTGGCCAATCGAATTTCATCATATAAAATTGCATGGTCAATGCCAAAGTAGTTCCTAACAATCCAAATAGAAATGCAGCTACTGGTAATCTACTTTTTTTGTATCCCAACTCATCTTCCAATCCGTGAACTGGGTATGGGGAAAACACCTCATGTATTTTAATTCCTGCAGCTCTTACTTCTCTGACAGCATTCTTAAGAATGTCCTCATCATCAAAGATCCCCAGGATAAAGTTTTTATCTCTTTCCATGATTATTTAGTTGTTTTTTCAGATGAAGATTTTAATACAGCTTTGATCTCTGCCATGTTGATCACTGGGAAGAATTTGGCAAACAACAAGAAACAGGTGAAGAAAAATCCGAAAGTGAATAGGTATATTCCAACGTCTGTAATGGTTGGATAAAACATTACCCATGAAGAAGGAAGGTAATCTCTGTGCAAAGAGGTTACGATAATAACAAACCTTTCAAACCACATCCCAATATTCACCACTATAGATAATATAAAAGTAGCTACAATTGAGGTTCTGATTTTTTTGAACCAGAACAATTGTGGGGAAATCACATTACAGGTCATCATAGACCAGTATGCCCACCAGTAAGGTCCGAACATCCTGTTAATAAATGCATATTGTTCTGCTTCTACACCGGAATACCAAGCGATAAAGAATTCAGTGATATAAGCAATACCTACAATAGAACCAGTGACGATGATTACAATATTCATCAGTTCAATATGGCCCATTGTAATGTAGTCTTCAAGCTTAAATACCTTTCTGGTGACAATCATCAAGGACAACACCATGGCAAACCCTGAGAAAATGGCACCTGCCACAAAATAAGGAGGGAAGATAGTAGTGTGCCATCCAGGTATTACTGAAGTAGCAAAGTCAAAGGATACAATTGTGTGTACAGAAAGTACTAAGGGAGTTGCAAGTCCTGCAAGGATAAGTGAAACACTCTCATACCTCATCCAGGTCTTAGCACCACCATCCCATCCAAAACTCAATGCACCATATATGGTATTTCTAATTCCTGTAGCTCTATCTCTAATAGTAGCAAAATCAGGAATCAAACCGATATACCAAAATACAAGGGATACAGAGAAGTAAGTTGAGATCGCGAATACATCCCATAGTAGTGGAGAGTTAAAATTCACCCACAGTGATCCATATGTATTTGGCAATGGAAGCGCCCAAATGGCTCCAATCCACGGCCTTCCCATATGTATCAATGGAAAGATTGCAGCACAAATAACGGCAAAGATCGTCATGGCTTCCGCTGCTCTGTTAATGGATGTTCTCCATTTTTGTCTAAAGAGCAACAATACGGCCGATATAAGTGTACCTGCGTGACCAATACCTACCCACCACACAAAGTTGGTGATGTCCCAGGCCCAGCCTACAGTTTTATTAAGTCCCCACATTCCTATTCCTTCCCAAAGGGTAGCAACCAGTGCCAAGCTGCCTATTAAAAGAACAGTCAACGAAACTGCCAATCCAATCAGCCAACTTTTGGTTGGCTTACCTTCTACATGCCTGGCAATATCATTGGTGACGTCCTTGTAAGTCTTACCGCCGGTAATAAGCGGATCGCGTACGGGTGAAGTAACCTGCATATCTTATTATTTTGTTTTTTAAGCTTCGTTTTTGTCCTTATTTCTGATTTTGGTAAAATACCAAACATTAGGGCTGACATTGATTTCCTCTAATACATGGTACGCCCTTTCTTCATTTACCTCCTTGATAGCGTCCGTACTGTTTTCTTCAATTTTCAACATTTTTGACACTTTAGATTGAGGATCATTCATGTCTCCAAAAACAAGCGCTTCAGTAGGACAAGATACTGCACAAGCAACATTTATATCACCATCCTTCACTTTCCTGTTTTCACGTTTTGCAGTCAGTTTCCCAGCCTGAATTCGTTGAACACACATGGAGCATTTTTCCATTACACCCCTCGCTCTTACCGTCACATCAGGATTAAGTACCATTTTACCCAAATCATCGTTTTGAGCGGTATTTACTCCTGCAAAATCCTTATTGTCATGGTATTTAAACCAGTTAAATCTTCTTACTTTATAAGGACAGTTGTTGGCACAATACCTAGTACCGATACAACGGTTATAAGTCATTTGATTTAGTCCTTCAGAACTATGCGTAGTAGCAACTACCGGACACACAGTCTCACAAGGTGCATTGTTACAATGCTGACACATCATCGGTTGGAAAACAACCTCAGGATTGTCCGCTGCTTCTTCTAATTCCGTAGTGGAAGAAGCTTCTGCAGGTGAACTGTAGTACCTGTCAATTCTTATCCAGGCCATTTCTCTCCTGTTAAGAACTTCCTGCTTACCTACAACGGCTACGTTATTTTCTACCTGACATGCAACTGTACAAGCTGAACATCCTATACAGGAGTTCATGTCTATTGCTAATCCCCAATGGTGTTGGCTGTATTTATGACCAGACCAAAGTGAGATTTTACTTGGCTTGACAAATTCGCCGTCTTTATATATTTCTGGGTGGTACCTTCCAGCACTAGCATCCTCTTGGTATTCACCTAAAGTAGCTTCTTGAACAACAAAACTCCTTCCCATGTAGGTCTGGTGCGTTTGTGTCTGTGCTATTTTGTAAGATTCATCCGTAAGGCTTACACTTACACCTTCAGTTATATCGTAATCAACAAATCCTTTAGAAGCGTTCAATAAAGCATAGGCATTAAAACCTACTCCATCAGCTACTCTTCCAGCTGCTGTTCTACCATAGCCTAATGCAAGACCAAAGGTTCCGTCAGCTTGTCCTGGTTGAACCAAAACTGGCACAGTGAAAGTTTGACCATTGACAGAAACATTTGCCAATTTAGTGCCTCCTTCATACATCTTCAGATCATTAGCATTGGCCCACTTTTGAGATACCGTAAGGTAATTGTCCCAAGTAGCTTTTGATATTGGATCCGGCATTTCCTGTAACCAAGGGTTGTTGGCAAAGGCACCTGAGCCTATACCTACTTTGGTATAAACAATAAGTTCTGTACCTGAACCCTGCGCCTGATAGGATTTGCCTATTGCTGAAGCAGAAGCATTGATGTCACCAGTTACTGCAAGAGCAGCAGTGGTTTCGCTGTCTTCTGAAGTATTGGCCATTTCATAGATCCCATCATATAGACATTTATCCCAGAAGGACTGAAAATCGCCTTCTAATCCTTGGAAAGCAAAAGTAGCTTCCCAGTCTTCGCGAAGAAAATCATAATATGAAGTATTGTTTCCTGCCCACTTTAAAAAGCTTTCAGTTGCCTGACGGGTATTAAACAATGGAGAGATTACTGGCTGAGCCAAACTATAAACTCCTTTTTTAGGATTAAAATCATTCCAAGATTCAAGGAAGTGATGATCCGGAGCAAGATATTGTACAAATGAAGCCGTCTCATCTTTCACTTCGGAAGTGGAAACAGAAACCTTAGCTTTACTTATAGCAGCAGCAATTTCTTGCCCTCCACCGAAGTCATAAACTGGATTGCAATTGTAAAAAATTACAGCTCCAACTTTTCCAGCATTCAATTCAGTGACGAATTGCTTCATCCTGTTGTCATCTCCTTTACGGAAATATACTGGCGTTTGAAAGTCTACTGTACTTCCATTATTTCCTAGAAGCTCATTGATTGCGTGAATCACCACTTGAACATTTGGATCATTTGATCCAGATACGACAAGAGATGCGCCTTTATTGGCCCACAATTCGTTAGCAGCTTTTGCTAAATGATTTATTTCTAAACTAGCACCCGAAACAGTACTTGCACCAGCTTTTTTTGCAATCAGGTTGTACAAAGACAACACAGCAAGGCCACTTTGGGACGCTGTAATTGGTGTACGATAGTCAGCATTAGATCCTGTAAGAGAAAGTGTAGACTCAAACTGGAAATGCCTTGACATATTACGGTTTTCCTTAGAAATCTTCCTTCCCTGAGCATATTGTCTCGCGAATTCAATCGGAGAAATCCATGAACCTAAAAAATCAGCTCCAAAGCTGACAATTATTTTAGCCTCATCGAAATGATAAGAAGGAAGAATACTGCTTCCATAATAGGTCTCACTCGCTTTGGTGATACCATAGTTGGAGATAGGATCATAAGTAATGAGTTCAACATTACCCATTTGATCAGCAAATGCTCTTATCGCCCTGTTTGTACCAGGAGATAAAATGGTATTACTGATTATTTTAATTGCTCCAGCGCTTTTAAGCTTTCCAGAAAGTTCACTATCCAATGCAGCCCATTCAACAGCATTGCCTCCAATTTGAGGGGCTTTTAATCTTGCATCGTCATAAAGTGACAATACTGATCCTTCCACGATAGCATTTGTTCCACCCTTAGTAATCGGTGACAATTTATTACCATCGATTTTTATAGGCCTACCTTCTCTGGTTTTAACCACAATAGAAGCGTAGTCCCCACCTTTTGAAAAGGTAGATGCGTAATAATTGGGAACAGAAGGATTGATATCAACAGGTTTGTTGACATAAGGAATGGCTTTTCTTACCGGAGCCTCACAAGCTGCCAGTGAAGCCGCAGCCACACTGAAACCCATCATTTTTAGAAAGTCCCTTCTAGTGGAACTTCCATCTTCCTTTTGATTACTTTTTGAGGTAAAGCCAGGAAATTCCTGATCAGCATTTTTAACAAACTCGGGATCGTTTGTCAACTGCTCTAACCCTTTCCAATATGTCTTTTTATTTTCTTTCATTTTATATTAAAGAAAAGAATGTTCGTAAAGATTTAATAGTGACACTTTGCACATTCCAAACCACCAATGTCTTTGACTTTCAAAGCATCGTTAGAGGATTCTGAATGCAATTGCACGAGTTTGTCATAATACTCATTGCCCTGTGTGTCGATTTCAGTATTTCTATGACAATCAATACACCAACCCATGGTTAATGCACTGTATTGAGAAACTACTTCCATTTCCTCGACAGGTCCATGACAAGTTTGGCATTCAACACCACCTACAACAACGTGCTGAGAGTGATTAAAATAAGCCAAATCAGGAAGGTTATGCACCCTTACCCATTCTATAGGTTTATTATTATCTACTGCATCGTATATTTTTGCTATCTCAGGAGAAATGCCATCTTTGCCTTCCACATTTTGAATGTGCATGTGACAGTTCATACATATGTTAGCGGAAGGAATGTTTGCAGACTTTCCGATTTCTACACCTGTATGACAGTATTGACAAGGGATTTCATACTGACCTGCATGAAGCTCATGTGAATAAGCAATTGGTTGGCTTGGCGCATATCCTTGCTGAACACCTACTGTATACAAGCCATTAATGGCTGTCTTTACAACAAATGCAAGCACGATAGCCGTGACAATAATGATCATGCCGTCACTTTTAAAGATGCCTTTATAATCTGTTTTTTGGTTGATAAAAGCTTTATCGTCCTCATCCAGATCATCATTCTTGTTCATGTATTTTGTCAATACTGAAACGATAAGTCCCAATACAACCAATACTAGAACCAGCACGATTACAAGTACTACAAGAATTATGGTCAGGTATTCGTTAGGAATTCCTCCTCCCGAACTAGCTGCTTCTCCACCTTCAGCTCCAGCCGCTGCTGCCGCTGCTGCTGGGTCGACTTTGTCCCCGAACTCAATGTATGAAAGCAAATTCGTTAGGTCGCCGTCACTTAAAAAATCATGCGCAGGCATGACCGTGTTATTGAATTCTTTAAAAAGAGCTACTGCATCAGCATCTCCTCCTTGAACCAATACTTGTGAGTTGGTAATAAATTGTTTTATCCAAGCCAACTCCCTCCTATCAGTAACTCCCCTAAGGGCAGGACCGATCAATTTCTGATCGAGTCTATGGCAGGTTTTACAGTTGGCATTAAAAATGGACTGACCCGCGGATATAGCTTCTTCGCTATCCGGAACTTCAGGGTCCACCGCATATGCCTGAATCCCTGAAAATAGGAATATCAAGACCATCAGATGGCATACGCGAATTGAAACCCCTAATAATGAGCGTTTGATCGACATAGTTATGTGTACTTTTTTCAGATTTTCTCAGTGCAATACAAATTCCCCACAAATGTACCACCCAACTTCTATTTTTCAAACTTGAAGAGCATAGAACAATTTTGGAGAACAAAAACTAAATATAGTATTTAATTCGTTGTTTTACAGTTGGTTGAATAGGTATACCTGAAGCATTTTTTAATTTAGAACAGTTATAAATAAGTTGATTTTTAAATAATTTAAAAAATAATCTCGTCCACACCAATTAACATTTCGTTTCAGAGTGATTTTAACTCCAGCATTTGGTGAAAAACTCCTGATATTTTTTAGCGGTAACGTTTGAAAAGCCAACATTAAATGCCTAAATTTGCGCTTCGATAAATAAAAAGGTCGAGTGGCCGAGTGGCTAGGCAGAGGTCTGCAAAACCTTGTACAGCGGTTCGAATCCGCTCTCGACCTCAAAAGGCATCCCGTTCAGGGATGCCTTTTTTTGTGCCTACTTTTTTGGAATTGGTTATGCCTAATTCTATTACCAGAAATACCACATTGTATCCAAATTGATTGAAAAAGTTGCCTTTTGAGAACCATAAGGATAGGTCAGGACAATCTCATCCCCAAAATCTGGGTAAAATTTAAACCGGTTTTATTCAAGTAAATCTTAACTTTTCTCCTATTAAAGGTCTCAGTAAAAGGGCTTAAATTAACAAAAAACACAGGGCTATCAATTTAAAAAAGCCTTCCCAGAAATCACCAAATCAAACAAAACAGCATTGAAAAATTAGTTAAACCTGTATGGAAAACAATAGGTTTGGCCATGCCATCCTAAGCAATAACACAGAATTGCAACAAAAATAATTTTAAAATTTTCAAACAAATTCTCTTTTTCAAACTACCCTATCGACTAAGCTATTTCATACCTTACAGTATAATTTATTTCAGTTTTCGCCCCCCAAAAAACCTAAGGCATACCATTTTCAATTTCTTGGATGAACCTTTTCAAGTCTTTTTCACGTTGAAACCCCTGAAATCTTTGGAAGGTTTGAGTACTTGGGAAATAAAACACTGTAGTAGGAAACAATAGCTTTCCATGTTCCATTCCCAGCATTCTAGCCAAAGGATGAAAATCCCCAACAGAAGCAGGATCATAGTCCCGCCCCATAAAAGTCAGTGTTCTCTCGTCTTCAGCATCAATTTTTAGGCAGTAGAATTTTTCTGTAAGTAAATCAATAACCTCCTGGTCTTTAAAGGTTATGTTTTCCTGCATCTTGCAGTATTTACACCAATCCGTGTGAATAAAAACCATTAATGGCTTAGGGTTAGCCCTTAAGCTATCCCCAAGATGCTCCATTGAGGTCCATGGCAAAGTTTGGCCATGGGATATCTCAGCACAAGATGCCATCACTAATACAGTCCATATGATTATAAGCCACTTCATCAATCAATCGTAAACCTAACTCCTAGAAAGGCTCTTCTCCCTTGATTCGGCGCGTACACATAAGATGGATCAAATGTAAGTGCTGTAGGATTTTCAGGGGTTGGAACTACCTGCCCACCTCCATCAAAAACCACATTTCTATCAAAAGGATCAAAGGCTCTTGCTATACTGTTCGCAGCCGGCGTAAAGTTCAAAAGGTTCTTCACGCCACCATACACTTCCCATTTTGAAGTCAAGCGTTTGCTAAGCTGCACATTCTGCAAGCTGTACCAAGGTGAGTACCCAGGTCTATCATCAAGTGCCCCCAAAAGAGGCAATCTCATAGGGCCATAAAGGTTACCTGTATAATCTACTGTTAACGCTATGGAAGGAATGGTATAACCAATACTCCATACGCCACTAAACCGCTCAGTAAGTAACTGCCTGTAGGTTACGTCATTTTCCGTTACTGACACATCCATCAGCGTACCTCCTGCAATAATGTTTAAGCCATTTACCCAAGACATTTCTACATTGAGTGAAGCGCCCTTTGATACAGCATGTCCATCAAGGTTACCATAAATAATCTTATTTGGATCCGTTTCGTAATCAGGTAAAATAGCATTGTTAAAATAAGTATAAAAAGCAGATCCGTCAAGACTTATGAAAACCTGGCTAGAAGTATAAATTTTCTTAACTATATTCAAGTTGGCATTCCATGAAGTTTCTGGAGCAAGCTCCCCATCAAATACCACTTCCCTGGCACCAGTAAGGGCCGCATGGTCTTCGGTGAATACATTGGCTACCCGGTATCCATTCCCGACGCTCATCCGAACTACATTGTTTCTATTATCAGAGGTCCATTTATAATTTATCCTTGGAGAAAAGATGCTTCCATGTAGACTATTGTAATCATACCGCATACCCATTAATATTTTATGGTTATCGTTGAAAGTAATTTCATCCTGTAAAAAAGCACCAGGAAGATGCGTGATTGATGGTTCATTCAGGTTATTTGCATCGGTAGTGGCTGGTGTATTGTCGTCATAAAAAGTGTACCTATACGCCATCCCAAACAATAAATCATGTTCCTTCAGGGGTTTGTTCCAAGTCAGCTGACCAAAACCAATGTACTGATCTGCAATATAAGGTGAGTCCCCATAAACGGAATTTTGACTATGTCCGTTTGTGCTAAACTGAAAATTAATCAGCTCATCTACAGGCAGTTGATATACCCCAAACATTTCCCATCGGTTGGTATAAATACTTTCTGCATAAATCTCATCTCCACCTCGGTACTCAGAAGTCCAATCCATCTCACCACCCCACCTATCTTCATAAACATAACGTCCTGCTACAGAGAAATCTTTCCCGGATTTTCTATCAAAATTAAATTTGTTGAAAATAGAAATTCTATTTTGAAGCGTCACATCGGTAAAGCCATCTCCATTCTTATCGATTGGGTTCTGATAGTTAAAATAATTTATCCCCAAAAGGCCTTGGGTTTTTTCGGTTAGATTATAACGTAAACCCAAATCAGTATTGACATCACCCCAGTCGGTACTGAACACATCTGCTGACACCAATGGGGCGGAAGCTGGTTTTTTAGTGATGATATTGATAAGCCCACCAACTGCCTCGGAACCATACAAGGTTGAAGCCGGTCCTTTCACAATCTCTATCCGCTCGATAAGTGCTTGAGGAATCCCTGTCAATCCATACACAGATGACAAGCCACTCACAATCGGCATCCCATCAATCAAAACCATAGTATAAGGGCCTTCAAGACCATTGATGTGAATGTCTCCCGTGTTACAAACATTACAATTTATTTGAGGACGGACTCCATTTACATTCTGAAGAGACTCGAAGACAGAAGGTGTAGGATTGGACCGAAAGAAATTGGCTGAGTAAACTTCTACAGGCACTGGGCTATCCAATTTTGAAACCTCTTTCATAGTCCCCGATACTACTACTTCTCCAAGTGATGCTGCAGATTCACTTAAAACAAAATTATAGCTTGGTGACAAATTAGCCCCTGTAACCTCAATTTTGGTTTGTTGCATTTCAAATCCTATCAGGGAAGCTGTCAAGGAATGTGTACCCAATGGGACATTTTGAATGACAAAAGAGCCATTTTCATCTGTAACACCACCCAAAGAAATTTTTCGAATACCTACATTGGCGAATTCCAATGGAGCACCACTTTCATCTATAACTTTTCCGGTAATTACACCTTTCTGTTGCGCCT
This sequence comes from Cyclobacterium qasimii M12-11B, assembly GCF_000427295.1. Lineage (GTDB taxonomy): Bacteria > Bacteroidota > Bacteroidia > Cytophagales > Cyclobacteriaceae > Cyclobacterium > Cyclobacterium qasimii. The sequence continues at coordinate 142,307 of NZ_ATNM01000197.1, forward strand.
CCACTTGTTGATAAGTTAGGGCAACTAACAGCGAAAATAAGAATGTGGTGTATTTTATTAGTTTCATATTTATAATTTTAATATCCTTACAAAAGTAATAAGTTAGCCTTATCTAACAAATATTTTTGACGTTTATTTAATTATTATTTTACGACTCTAAAACATTAAACCCGACAATAGCTTATGTAAGCAGAAGCACCATTAAACTAGCAAAAGGAAATAAGTAGGAAGTTTGTTGCTGAGAAACCCAATAAAAATAGTGTCTCAATTAACTGGTTTTAAAATAAAATGCATCAATTTATCAAGGACAAATGATAGCTAAACCCCACGCAGAAATCCCATTAGGAGAGGTCTATTCATCCCTGAAATCATTTAAAAATTAGCCAATCATTACTCGCTTACATAAGCATACAAAGGGATTGGGCAATATTAAAAACAAAACCCAATGGTATAAGCAATAAAAAAAGATAGGCTTGAGAAGGCATTCTTTAATTTTTGGCAACAATCCTGCAACATTCGCGATCTAAGCGCTTTGAACAACCATGCTTAAAATTATTTCAAATTTAGCTTCAAAAGCAAATAGAAATTGCAATGGTTATTGGTTAGCCCTTCCCCAATATGGGCTATAAAAAAAACTTCCAATAAGACATAAAAAAAGCACTAACCTTGGGTAAGGTTAGTGCTTTCGGTATTATATAAATAAGGGTGAATTATTTCTTACCCTGATCCATTTTTTCTTTCAATGCAGACAGTGCATCCAAATCTCCTAGTGTAGATTTTTCAGCTCCAGCTCCACTATCCGTGCTAGTTGCAGCTTTCTTCTTAGGACTAGCTTTCTTAGCAGCACCTGGTTTAGGCATTGCTTCTTCTTTGAAAGTAGCAGTATGAGAAAGTACAATACGCTTGTCATCTTTAGAGAATTCAATCACAGTGAAATCAAGGCTTTCACCTGCTTCTGCTTGACTTCCGTCCTCTTTCTCAAGATTTTTGGTAGTTGCAAATCCTTCAAGACCGTAAGGTAATTCAAGGACAGCTCCTTTATCATTTTTAGAGATGATAGCACATTTGTGCTTAGATCCGATTGGGAACACATTTTCGAAAGTATCCCAAGGATTTTCTTCCAATTGTTTGTGTCCAAGAGCCAATCTTCTGCTATCAAGATCCAATTCTAAAACGATAACATCAAGTTCGTCACTTACCTTCACAAATTCTGAAGGATGTTTGATCTTTTTAGTCCAAGACAAATCAGATACGTGAACCAAACCATCTATACCTTCTTCAAGCTCTAAGAATAGACCGAAGTTGGTAAGGTTTCTAACAATACCTTTATGTTTGGTACCGATAGCATATTTGGTAGACATTTCAGCCTTAGTCCAAGGATCTTCAGTAAGTTGCTTGATACCAAGAGACATCTTGCGCTCGTCTTTGTCAAGTGTAAGGATTACAGCTTCGATCTCATCACTAACTTTCACGAAGTCAGCTGGGTTTCTTAAGTGCTGTGACCATGACATTTCAGAAACGTGAATCAAACCTTCTACACCTGGTGCTAATTCAAGGAATGCACCGTAGTCAGCTACGTTTACAATTTTACCTGTAACTTTTGATCCAACTTCCAAAGTAGCAGATAAAGAATCCCAAGGATGAGCAGTCAATTGCTTCATACCCAAAGAAATTCTTTTCTTATCATCATCAAAATCAAGTACTACTATCTGAACTTTGTCGTCAAGGTTAAGTACTTCTTCTGGATGATTAATACGACCCCAAGAGATGTCTGTAATGTGAAGTAAACCATCTACACCACCCAAATCGATGAATACACCGAAGTTGGTCATGTTTTTGATAATACCTTCAAGTACTTGACCTTTTTCAAGGTTGTTAAGGATTTCAGCTTTTTGTTTCTCAAGATCTTTCTCGATCAAGACTTTATGTGAAACTACAACGTTATCGTTTGCGTGATTAATCTTAACCACTTTCACTTCCATCTTTTTACCTACATAGATATCAAAATCTCTGATAGGTTTAACATCGATTTGAGATCCTGGTAAGAAAGCTTCTACACCATAAATATCAACGATCAGTCCACCTTTGGTTCTTCTCTTAACTAAACCTTCGATAACATTGTCTTGTTCCAATGCTTCTTCAATGGTCTGCCAAGCTTTAACCATCTTGGCTTTCTTACGGGAAAGTACTAACTGTCCCAAGGAATTTTCCTGCTCTTCGATGAATAATTCAACTTCATCGCCGATTTTCAACCCCTCTATATCACGGAATTCGTTCAGTGGAACAAGTCCGTCTGATTTGAAACCAATGTTGATGATTACATCTTTATCATTAATACCTACTACAGTACCTGTGATAACTTCTTTTTCTGTAATCTCAGTAAGGGTATTGTCGTAAAGGTTTTCCATCTCAGCTCTCTCAGCTTTGGTGTAACCTTCTCCGAAACCCTTGGTCTCAAATTTTTCCCAATTAAAATCTTCTTGATTTGACATAATTAATAGATAACCCTGATTTTCAACAGCCTTAGGGTCGTCTGGCTGAGGTTTTTATAAATGATATCCTTTTGTTAAAAGGCCCATCCACTCGAATGGATTGCAAATTTACGAATAATTTTAGGATTAGAAACTGTAAGCCAACAAAAGATCAAGATATTCAACCTATTTGGGCACTTTAGATCATACCTGCTTTGTAGCAAGGAAAGGAATCCATTCTTCAGCATGGCGCTCAGCATATTCTGCCAGGAAATAAGATAAATTGGGCTTAAAAGGATAGGTCTTTAAAGCCATGCCTGCCTCTTCCGGGGTTTTATTCCCTTTGATTGTATTGCAACGATGGCAAGCAGTAATCAGGTTATTCCAGGATGTCTTGCCACCCTTGGACTTTGGAATGACATGATCTAAGGTCAGATCTTTACTCGATCCACAATATTGACAGGTGTGATCATCCCGTTTAAAAAGATTGTTTCGATTCAATAAAACCCCCTTATGCGGTATGTTCTTATAATCATCGAGTCGAATAACGGCGGGGTAATCAAACACCTTATCTACAGTTCTTATTTGAAGGTCCTCATACTGAACCAATGCAGTGGCTTTGTCAAGATAAGTAAGAACAAATGCTTTATATACATTTACGACCCCAATGGGAGAATGATCCAGGTTCAATACAAGTACTTTTTTTTCCAAATATTCCTTCATCAATCCACAAGGTTTTTTATATGCATCAATTGAATAGATTCACTGAGTGCTGCATTGCTGGCCCATTTTTCTGGATCAAAAGCTCCTGTCTTTACTTTTTCTCTTACCCAAAGAATTTCACGTTCACCTTTATATAGGCCAGCTTGGAAAGGTACACCTTGATTAGCGCCAAATACTATAAGGTCCCCAGCTTGGATCTCTGACACCTCCCGATCCTTACCTATGTTTTTGAGAGCAGAAAGTTCATTGGGCAGGATCACTCCACTAATTTTAAAAATAAGATTTAGCCATGAAGATGCATTCAGACCAAAAAGGCTCCTGCCACCAGGTAGAAATGGTGCATTCAGGAAGGTCAACGCAGTAGCAATGATTTCTGCCCTCGAGGCCTTTACTTCAAATGGATGACTTGTACCATTAAACTTGATAGATTCTTCCCACTCAAATATTTCATTTTGTCCCGCATGGATTTGACTGCCGGGGAGTAAAAGTAAGGTGTTGTCCTTTAAACGAATTTCACCAATTCCCTGGGAAACAACTTGCCGAGGTGACTGCACAAAAAAATCAAATTCATCTCTTGAAAGCGGGTGGTGTTGAGAAGCCATAATCCAACCTGTGCCAGTCGATTCAACTCCTTCTATCTTCAACCATTGGTCATCCGAACCAATGTGCACAATATTGTACAACTCCCCAAAAAGCAATTGGGTACTTAACCCTGAACTGAGTAAAGGCTCCCTAAAAACACTGAGGAGCGACATCCTACAGATTCCGCACCCAGCATTAGAAGTCCATTCTTTGGAGGTCTCTTTTAGCATCTTTTTCTTTTAGTGAATGTCGTTTATCATGCACTTTTTTACCTTTCCCTAAGGCTACTTCTATTTTAGCCAACCCATTGTCATTGATATAAACCCTTACCGGAACAATGGTAAGTCCCTTTTCTGCAAATTTGTTTTCCAGCTTTTTCAATTCTTTTTTCTGCAACAACAACTTGCGCTCCCTAACCGGGTCATGATTGAAATGAGCCGCTAAGGTATAAGGTGCAATATGCATTTGCTTAATGAATAGTTCATTGTCACGGAAAAAGCAAAATGCTTCGGTAAGGGAAACCTTACCCTCCCTTATCGATTTAATTTCTGTGCCTTTTAATACTAAACCGGCTTTGTATTTATCAATAAACTCAAATTCAAAACTTGCCTTTTTGTTTTTGATATTAATAATTTTCTCGAATTTATTCTTTTTAACCATGATTTCCAATTTTCAATTTTGCCAATGGGCTGACGTTCAAATCTGTAAACATTCCAGCTTGAAATTTAAAATGCGCTGCCATTGCCACCATTGCCGCATTGTCTGTACAGTATTCCAGTTTGGGAAGATAAACATTCCACTGGTATTTTTTCGCTTCCTCTAAAATGGTTTGCCGAAGACCTGAGTTCGCAGATACTCCTCCAGCAATGGCCACTTCTTTAATCCCCCTCTCTTTTGTAGCTTTTACCAGTTTTTGCATCAACATCTTAATGAGTGTATGCTGCACTGAAGCACATATGTCTTCCAAATTGTTCTTTATAAAATCAGGTTCTCTCTTAATCCTATCTCTCAAAAAATAAAGTACTGCAGTTTTTATGCCACTAAAGGAAAAGGAAAGACCTTTCATCTCCGATAATGGAAAAGGAAACGCAAGTGGATTCCCTTTGGCTGCAAGTTTATCTAAATGCGGCCCACCGGGATAAGGCAAACCTATAATTTTTGAGATTTTATCGAAAGCTTCGCCTACCGCATCATCCTGTGTTTCTCCTAAAACTTCCATTTCCAATGGATTGTTTACCAATACGAGTTGGGTATGTCCCCCACTTACGGTAAGACAAATAAAAGGAAAGGTTGGTTTAGGGGAGTCTATAAAATGTGCCAAAACATGGGCTTCCATGTGATTCACTTCGATGATAGGTTTATCCAAAGCATAAGCGAAGGACTTCGCAAATGACACCCCTACCAAAAGTGCGCCCATTAATCCTGGGCCACGGGTAAAAGCCACCGCACTCAAATCACTTTTATTAATTCCTGAAGATTTTAAAGCTTCTGCCACTACTGGAATAAGATGCTGTTGATGTGCTCTAGAAGCCAATTCTGGAACAACCCCACCATATTTCTCATGAACAGATTGCGTGGCGACAATATTATTAAGTATTTTGCCATCAGAAATCACTGATGCTGACGTTTCATCACAAGAGGATTCTATTGCTAATATATTACAACTCATTTCGTGCCTGTTGGAAAATAAATCGAAAGTTAAGGAAATTTTGCTGAATGCCCTTAGAAGGACGTTTAGGATCATGAGCTATCTGCTCATTTTCTTGGTTACAATTACCTTATTGTTACAGATTCCTGTATTACAAACCTACTTGGCCGGTTTCGTAACCAACCATATTAGCAAAGAAACCGGGTACAGAACAGAAATAGGTCGCGTGAATATAAGGTGGTGGGATGCCATCAGCTTGCAAGAAGTAACCATTAAAGATTTGCAAGACAGCTTGATGATGGATCTCGACGAGGTTTATATTGACTTTTCCATTAAGGGACTAATGGACAATGAACAGCCGGGCTTTGATGAAATCAACCTTAATAATGGAAAAGTCCGGATCCTTACCCACCCTGATGGAGAAGGATTAAATATATCTGTATTTCTTTCCCGCGTACGGGAGATCTTCCTTCCTAAGAAAGAAAAAAATTCTCTAAAGGCTTCCACCTTCACAATTGGCAATGTCTCCCTGATAAAAACCTCTTTGGATATCGTGGACTATACCCTGCCTCCTTTCGATATAAAATTTGATTACAGCAATCTTCAATTTAGAGATTTGGTGGCAAGTGCTACAGACTTCTATGTCAGAAGGGACACGGTAGCATTTGACCTAAAACACATGAAAGGAGTTGAGGCCAATTCAGGAATGGTTTTTCAACAACTACAGACCAATTTCACCTACTCCAGCACGGGTATGGAGTTCAAAGACCTCTACTTAAAATCCAATCAGACAGAAATAAAAAATTACCTCCAATTCAGGTTTGATTCTCCTACTGATCTAAGGGATTTCAATCGGAAGGTGGAAATTTTAGCCGAATTGGACGAGGCAGTTTTAGATATCAGAGACTTGGGGTATTTTTCTGACAACATCCCAGCCATTGATGATCGGCTATACCTCAGCGGTCAGGTCAACGGACGAGTCGATTCCATTTATTCCGATGAGCTTCTCTTGAGGTTTGGTGATAAAAGTGCTTTGTTTGGGAAATTCAATATTGAAGGATTGCCAAAAGTATCAGAAACTTATTTTGAGCTTTCATTGATCAATTCTACCTTGAGTCCCGACGACCTCTATCGGTATGTGACACCTCAGGCTAGAAAAGAACTGAACAAATTTGGTATCATTCGCTTTAATTCTGACTTCGTTGGGCATCTTACTGATTTTACTGCTAAAGGTAATTTCCGAACGGGAATAGGCAGACTTAATGGAACCCTCAACTATTTAAAACAAGACGATAACCCAACCTATAAAGGGCAGTTAGAAGTGTCGAATCTAGACTTGGGCGTCTTGATGGAAGACCGGGAAAGTTTTCAAAAGACAAGTTTCAAAGGACAAATTAAAGGATCCGGGTTTAGTGTTTCATCTGCAATCATTGAGTTGGACGCTAATTTTAGCAAATTGGGCATCAACCATTACGACTTCAAAAACATACAAACCAAAGCCACTTTTGCCAAGGACTTGTTTGAGGGTAAAATGACTGTCAATGACCCAAACCTGGTAATGGATGTTGACGGCATGTTGGATTTAAGAAATAACAAGGATTCTGCAAATCTGGTCTTAGACCTGGATACGGCATTCTTAAATGAAATAAACCTTTCCAATCAAGCCATTTTCCTCAGTGGTAATTTCGAACTGGACACAAAGGGGGTTACCCTGGATGACATTGAAGGAGTTGCCAGATTTAGAGACGTACTTGTCAGCTATGATGGCCGTGATCTTTTTCTGGATTACTTCCTCTTTCAATCGCTTTTCACAGACAATTCCCGTGTTATTTCCTTGAACTCTGACCTCCTGGTGGCGGGTATCAGTGGCAATTATAAGGTGAAACAATTGGGCGAAGACCTGAAGGAATTATGGAAAAATTACTATGCCATTTTAACGAATAACTACTCAGGATCGAAGGTGGCCAAAACCTCCCCAATCAATCCCTACCAAATCGATATCACCCTTGATCTAAGGGATGCGAACCCGATATTAAATTTGATCGATCCAATGCTGTTTATTTCAAACAATACACAGGTGGAAGGCGCATTTTATCAAACGGAGCAAAATACGGTATTCAACTTTTACAGCGGAATAGACACCATATACTATGGCAATAATTATTTTATCGATAATAATATTGATTTGAATACTGCCAAATACAAGGACAGCAATGAGGTGCTCGCTTCTTTTTATGTATTGTCAAAAGAGATTCAGCTCAATTCAGGTTTCAACTTTCATAATTTATCTGTAGAAACGATATGGAACCAGTCCAAGTTGGACATTTCTTTCTACCTGGATCAGTTGCTTACGGAAAGCCATTTTGACATTGGGGCAGAGATCAATTTATCACCCGATAACACCCTGATAAAATTCTCTCCATCAGAAATCAAACTGCTGGATGATTATTGGCAGTTCGAAGAAGGCAACAGTATTAGCATTAAAGCTGATGAAACTCAGTTTGACAAATTAAAAATATTTCATAACAATGAATTCATAGCTGCTGATGGTAAGATCAATCACAATCCACACGACAAAATGGAGATCAACATCAATGAATTAAACCTGGATTTCCTCAACTCCTTTGGCCTCAAAGAATATGAAGGAACAGCCAACGGACATATACAATTGAAAGAGGGATGGAATAAAAAGGGAATGAAAGGTGCTATCTCCATTAGAGACATCTATATCAACCAATTCCTGGTAGGTGAAATTGAGGCCAATGCTTACTATTCTGATGATGCAGTCAATCTATCTATTCAAAACATTCGTAACGGTGCAGAGGTAATTGATCTTTCAGGTGATTTGGGCAATACCGAAAGAGAAATGGCATTAAACGCCCGCTTTACTGATGCCCGACTTTCCGTAATTGAGCCATTTATAGCAGATTATTTAACTGACATAGATGGAAAGCTAAATGGGGATTTAAAGGTAGGAGGAACCATCACCCATCCCATTGTAGAAGGTTTAGGCAAATTAGACGGTGCTACTTTCAGGTTCAATTACCTCAATACGACCTACATGGTAGATGGCAACATCATTTTCGAACCAAACGACATTAGTTTCAGGGGATTGGAATTAAGAGATGTCAATAACAATATTGCGGGACTAAGAGGAGGTATCACACATGACAATTTTGATAATTTCATTCTAGACCTTACCGCTGAGATAAACAATTTTCAGGTGATGAATACCAGTGCATCTGACAATGATCTTTTCTTTGGAACAGCCTATGCTACGGGGGATATCAGTGTTTTTGGTGCAGCCAATAACCTTGATCTTACCGCAAATGCTACCTCCCAACCCAATACCAAAGTATTCATTCCTATAGGTGAATCCAATGGTCAGGCACAGGAAGATTTTATCAATATCATCAACCTGAGGGATACCACGCAAATACTTGAATTTAGCGAATCGATCGAAAGGCTTACAATCAATAATCTCAGGATGAACCTGAACCTTGACATTACGCCGGATGCCTATGTCGAAATTCAAATTGACCCTAAAACAGGCGAGAATATTCAGGGTCATGGGAAGGGTGTCTTCAATATGAATATTGATACACAAGGAAATTTCACCATGACCGGTAACTATGAGATAGTAGATGCCCTGTATAATTTCTCTTTGTACAATGTAATCAACAAGAAATTCGTAATTGAACCAGGAGGAATTATCAACTGGTATGGAGACCCTTACCAAGGAGTGATGGATATTTCTGCTATCTATCAAGAAAACGTGTCACTGACATCCCTTCAAACGAATTCCAGCACCAGTGCGCTAGAAACCAGCCAAATTAAAAGACGGTTTCCGGTAAAGGTGATTATGGATCTTAACGGTGAATTATTGTCTCCTGACATATCTTTTGATTTTGACTTTTCGGAATTCCCTGAGGATAGCGAGTTACAAACCACCATTTCTGCTTTCAAAAATAGAATCGCTAACGATGAACAGGAAAAGAACAGGCAGGTTTTCTCCCTGATAATGCTTAGAAGGTTTTCTCCAGAAGGACAGTTTAACAGCACCGGAATCGGTTTTTCTAACCTCAGCCAATTGATCTCTTCACAGCTCAATAACCTGATTGCACAGGTGGATGAAAACCTGGAAATAGATTTTGACCTGATGGGACTAGATGAATCAGCACTGGAAACATTTCAAATTAGAGTGGCTTATACCTTCTTTGACGGCAGGTTGCGCGTGACCAGAGATGGTGGGTTTACCGATCTTCAGGGCAATGCTGACCTCAATACAATTGCGGGAGATTGGCAGGCCGAGTATCTTTTGACTGAGAATGGGCAATACCGTGTAAGGGTATACAATCGCAATAATTTCAATACTCTAACGGCCCTAAACATTAATAACCGCGCTCCCAATACCTATGGCGTATCCATTTCCCAAAACCTGCTTTTCAGCTCACTTAAAGAGCTTTTTCAAAACTTTAAGAGAAGTAAACCGCTGTACATTAATGATTCTGATGAATACCTGAGAGGTGATTTCAACATCAACCTGGATGAGGTAGCTCCCGAATTGTTCAAGCCCGATCCAAGGGAAACCCCATCTATCATAAATATTATGGACAAAGAAAATCCTTGAATTCACTAAACAATCTCCGCTTTTTTTTGATTATTGTAGTATGGATAAAGTGACAATATTTTGGTTTAGAAGAGACCTGAGGCTTTTTGACAACATAGGCTTGTTTATGGCTTATGAAAATGAGAAAAATGTTTTGCCCCTATTTATTTTTGATGAAGAAATTCTTGATAAACTGGAAAATAAAAAAGATGCCAGGGTGCAGTTTATTCTCGAACAAGTCAATAAAATTCATGACGAATTAAAAAATTACGATAGTTCTATTCTGGTTAAACTAGGCAAACCGCTATCCGTTTTCAGTGACTTGACCAAAGAATTCGACATTCAAAATGTATACACCAACCGTGATTATGAGCCTTATGCCAGACAAAGGGACAATGCGGTGGAGAGATTCTTGGCAGACAAAGACATTCCTTTTTATGATTTTAAAGACCAGGTGATTTTTGAAAAGGATGAGATCACCAATAATGAAGGAAGTTTTTACAAGGTGTTTACCCCTTACAGTAAAATCTGGCTGCAGAAATTAAAAGACCTCACTTTTGACCTCCTTAGTTTAGATGACAGGAAAAAGTCATTTTACAAAACGGAACCCTTACCACTCCCTTCTCTTAAAGCGATAGGGTTTGAAGAAAGCCCAGTGAAAATCCCACCCTTGGAGATCGATGAAAAGTTGATTCAAAATTATGACAAAACCCGAAATTTTCCCGCTAAACATGGGACAAGTCGTTTGGGGATTCACTTGCGTTTTGGAACCATAAGCATTCGTCGGCTTGTACAGGAAGCTGTCGAACTAAATGGGACTTATCTCAATGAATTAATATGGCGGGAGTTTTACATGATGATCCTTTATCACAAGCCTACAGTAGTCGATACTTCCTTCAAGGAGAAATATGACCGCATCTTATGGAAGAATGATGAGGTTGCATTTGGCAAATGGTGCAAAGGTGAAACCGGGTACCCAATGGTTGATGCAGGCATGAGGGAGCTTAATAGCACTGGGTACATGCACAACAGGGTAAGGATGATCACCGCAAGCTTCCTAACCAAGCACCTGCTGATTGACTGGCGCTGGGGAGAGGCCTATTTTGCAGAGAAATTGCTTGATTTTGAATTGTCATCCAATAATGGTGGATGGCAATGGGCAGCTGGCACTGGTACGGATGCACAACCCTATTTTCGAATATTCAATCCAGAATCCCAAATGACCAAGTTTGACAAAGAAAAAAATACATCCAAAAATGGATCCCAGAATACGGTACTGAAGACTATGTAGCGCCAATAATTGAGCATAAAAAAGCACGGGAAAGGGCATTGGAGACCTATAAGGAAGCCTTGGATAAATAATTAAAGCATAGAAACACCATTATTTGATAAGGTGCTGGTCAAATCCCAAAATCACCAATTGTTCAAAAGCTTGCCATACTTCTTGAGGGATTTCCTGCTCAATTTGAAAACCAAGTTTTGGATATTCTTTTATTCGCTGCAAATCTCCCACCATGGATTGAATCACTATAGCCATAGAAATCTCCTCATTGGGATAGCTATCAATGGGAATTTCCGGGCTAGCCACCCATACCAGCTTCTCTGGCCAATTCTTCTTAAATGTGGCATATGAACGCCTTTCCATATAAGGTTTTTGAACAATAATGAACCTTTGGAAATCGAGATTTCTCTCTTTTAATATGTTTTGTGTAAACTGAATGTTTTCTCCAGTGTTGGTAGACTGATTTTCTACAATTATGGCGGATTTGGGCACACCCATTTCCATGGCAATTTTCGCAAATTTGTCTGCTTCAGGCTCCTCCCAAAGGCCAAGGGTGAAATTCCCAAGCCCACCTGAAAGGATCAAGTATTCTGCCATTCCATTCAGCCAGAGACTGGCTCCTCTTTCAGCCACTCTGGTATCATGGCTACCAAGAACCATAATGGCATCTGCTTTTTCTAAGGCATGATTTAACTTATGGTAATCCCAGAGGACTTTTGCCAAGATTTTTATTTCATTGTCAATTGCAGGTTGTTTCTTGTTGAACATTTTTTCTGAGATATACTGGTTATGGGCAAAAAATCAATCGAATCGCATTACCGCTAAACCCACCAAATTGCCTATTACTTTCAAAAATAATATATTTTCTGGGCTAAATTTAAAAAGCCCAGTGATAATTATTAAATTATCGGCCTATAATCACACTAACAACATCATGATATCTAGAAGAAAACTAATCAAACGCCTTGCATCACTCCCTATTTTGGGTGGATTGGCAGGTAGTAGCACCTTGTTGGCAGACACTTTACCGTCAACGACGGCTGCTGTAGCAAAAAGAGATTTAATAAAAGAGTTAGGCTTAAGAACTTTCATCAATGCAGCAGGGAATTACACTTCCATGACTGCCTCTTTGATGCCCCCTGAGGTAATGGAGACCATTAATTTGGCTTCTAAAAAATATGTAATGCTAAACGATGTCCAAGACAAAGTGGGCGAAAAAATCGCTGGCCTTTGTCATGCTGAAGGAGCGATGGTTACGGCTGGTTGCTGGTCTGCATTGGTCTTAGGAATGGCAGGAGTACTTACAGGTAAAGATTCTAAAAAAGCTGGTCAACTACCCTTTTTGGAAGGAACTGGAATGAAAACGGAAGTAATTCTCCAAAAAAGTCATGCCAACGGATACCATCATGCGCTCACCAATACAGGTGTTAAATTAATAATGATTGAAACCAAGGAAGAGTTGGAAGCTGCTATCAGTGAAAAAACTGCCATGATGTGGTTTTTAAATCGGGAAGCACCTGTAGGCCAAATCAAGCATGAGGAATGGATAGCTATCGCAAAAAAACATGGCATTCCTACCATGAACGACATCGCAGCTGACGTTCCCCCAGTAGAAAACTTATGGAGATTTAATGACATGGGTTTTGACCTTGTGGCTATTTCTGGTGGTAAAGCAATGGCTGGTCCACAAAGTGCTGGTATTTTGATGGGTAAAAAACATTTAATAGAAGCCGCCAGACTAAGTGCTCCTCCAAGAGGTGGAAATATCGGTCGTGGACAGAAAGTTAATAAAGAAGAAATTCTTGGCATGTACATGGCTTTAGAAACTTTCATCAACAGAGACCATGATAAGATATGGCAAACTTGGGAAGACAGAGTGGCCCTTATCGATGATGCCATTGCAGACATCCCGGGTATTACTACCGAGGTCGTAATACCAGAAGTGGCCAATCACAATCCCTCCCTTAAAATCAGCTGGGAAGGAAGTCAGCATGGATTCTCTGCCAAAGATGTTGGAGGAGATCTTAGAGAGGGCAATCCATCCATAGAAACCATCGACTGGGAAGAACCAAAAAGTTTACGTTTGACCGTATTTATGCTTGAAAAGGGTCAAGACAAAATTGTAGCTAAGAAACTAAAAGAGTCTTTAGCAAAAAGAACGGCTTAAAGGAAGTCAAAAAGGTTGCAAACCTTTTATAACCTATTTTACAAAAAATCCGGCCGGGTAGTTATCTAAACTATTCGAGCCGGATTTTTTCTTTGCTTATCTCCCAAATTGACATTTTGAATTAGGAAAGAAAGTTAGATTTAAAAAAAGAGATAGGTTTTCACTACCTTGTAATAGTAGTACCTGGTAACTTTTAAAGGGATAACATCCCTTATTGCCAAATTTAATGTCTACTTATGAAGAAAAAGCCAAGAAACTGGACGAATTCCCAAGACTATTTGGCACTTCTGACTGAACATTTTTAATTCCAGTGCTAAATAATTTAGCGTAATCGCACATAGTTTTTTACGGTTACCGATGGTTTCTGGTATTCTATTTTTATTATTGTAAGATTTTCTATGGTGAAGTTTCCACAAATACAACGAGGCAAAATTTATGTTATGCTAGCCGTCATCTCATGGCTAGCATTACTACTTGTGAATTTGATCAGAGTATTTGGGGAAATCAATCAAATGGAAGGTTTGATTGGCAAGGAAATTACCTGGATTCTTGAAATCCTCTTCTTTATCTGGTTATACATTTTTTTCAATGATGCCATAAAGAAAAACCAAAATCGTAATTTCATCTTCTTTATCTGGAGGGCCGCTTCGACGGGTTTGATGGCCACAGGTACCTCCTTTCTTATAATTTTCTTCTATTACCTGCTTGGAGATTCCCGATTGTCGGAAGACCCTCTTCTAAAGAATTTCTTCTACCATGTAAACTTTGCTGTAGTATCTATCTTCCTTATTTCAACCACTTTGAGTTGGAAACACCTGATACTTTACCAAAAAAGTAAAGCTATCGTACAGCAATGGCAAGCTTATGAGGTCATTCTATTGATCAGCATGTTCTTTGTTCTGATCAGCCAAGCAAGTTTTAATTACGGCTTTATGTTTGGCCTGATCTTTCTGATCATCTACGGTGCCATTCTTTCTATCAACTTAAAATGGATCCCCTATCTCACCTTTCGGGAAAAATGGAAATCCATTTTATTTTTGGTGATAATTATCGCCTGCACGGTGTATCTATTTTTCCGCCTGGTTTCTTATACCCAGCAAAACATTCACTTTATTAATCTATCGGAAAATCTTTTCCTGCTAGGCCTTTTTGTTTTCGTGCTTTTATATGCGGTTTTCAGTTCACTGGTAACCTTGTTTAACTTACCTACTTCCTCTGTATTTGAGCAGAAACTTACGGAGGCAATCAGTTTCCAGAAGTTAAGCCAATCCATAAAACCAGGTGAAGATGAAGAGCAGGTTTTAGACATTTTAATGGATAGCTGTATGAGTGCAGCCTATGTAGATGCAGCCTGGCTAGAACTTTATCCATCGGAACCTGAACAATCGTCCAAAATACAATTGCAGAAATTTATCAGCAATGGAGAACGTCAGGAAGTGATGACCCTGTTAAAAAGGTCTGCACCTTTTGCCTCCTACTTCAATGGCCAAACCACTGACCGCACCGAATACCTGTACGGACATATTCCGCATGAGATCTATAAATCTGTATTGGTACTTCCCGTATCGGCTAATAAAAAGAAATTGGGTGATATCTTCCTATTAAAGGAAGTCAAGGATGGTTTTAACAAAGAAATGATCAACATCATTTCAACCTTTGCTGGTCAGACTTCTATTTCGATTGAAAACCACAGACTTCTCAATGAAGCCATCAGAAATGAACGGTATAGAGAAGAACTGGAAATTGCCCAAAGAGTACAGCGCAGCCTTTTACCTTCCGAATTGCATCACAATGACTGTTTTGAAATAGATGGGTTTTCAGCTGCTGCGGATGAAGTGGGAGGAGATTACTATGAAACCTATCGTTTTGATAAAAATAATTTTGCTTTGATTATTGGGGATGTATCTGGAAAAGGAACTTCTGCCGCTTTCAATATGTCACAAATGAAAGGGGTGTTTCATAGTTTGGTACAATTAAATCTCCCACCAAAAGACTTTTTATCCAAAGCCAACAATGCCCTAAGCCGATGCCTTGAAAAAAACAACTTTATAACTACTACGTATTACACCATCAGTACCTTAACTAAAGAAATCAACTTTGCGAGAGCTGGCCATTGTCCTACCTTATATTATTCCAGGGAGAAAGATATTTCCCGGTTTTTAAACATCAAAGGCATGGGTTTAGGTATCGTCAGAAACGATGGATATGAGAATTACCTGGAAGAAGGGTATTTAAAATACCAACCGGGAGATGTTATGGTCATGTATACCGATGGCATAGTGGAAGCAAAAAACAAAGACAACCAAGAGTTTGGTTATGACAAACTAAGGTTGCTTTTGGATGGCTTAAAAGATTTTCAGGCAATGGAAATAAAAAGTAAAATAGTAGAAGAAGTTTATGATTTTGTCGGGAGAGAGACTTTACCCGATGATGATTATTCAATTTTGGTCATCAAATTTAAAGCATAAACTAAAAAAAGCTTAAAACGTATAATTGAATATGTTAACTATAAATAAAACGGGTGAAGAAGGTTATTTAATCATTAGCCTTGAAGGAGAAGTGGATGCCAGCAATTCAGTGGAATTGGATGAGGTAATTCAAGAAGTCATAAATGAAGACATCAAAAATATTTTAGTGAATGCCCATGAGCTACAGTACATATCATCTGCAGGCTTAGGGGTTTTCATGTCATACTTAGAAGATTTTAAGGAAAAAAACATCCAATTTATTATTTACGGACTCAATGAAAAAGTAATGAATGTCTTTCATATTCTGGGCCTGGACCAATTAATGAATATAAAAGACACAAGAGAAGCAGCTGAAAAATCACTCCATGAAGCATGAATTGAAGCTATATTGTGAAAAAAGTCAGTTGGCAGAATTAAGGACCTTTATATCAAAGACCCTTATTCCGGCCAAATTAAATGACATAAGCCAAAATCAATTGATATTGGCAGTGGAAGAGGTATGTGCCAACCTTATCATTCATTCTCATGATTGCGACCCCCACAGTTTTTTATTGCTTAATGTGCATTTAAATGCAGACACGATCATTTTTGAGATTACAGATTCAGGGAAAGCCTTTAATCTAATAGAATACAAATCTCCCGAAGTAAACTCTGTAATGAAAGAGAGGAGAAAAGGGGGCCTCGGATTGTTATTGGTAAGGAAAATAATGGATAAAATAGAATTTGAAACCAATCATTCTATTAATACCTGTCGTCTCATTAAAAAACTCAATTCCAAATAAATGTTAAATCCCATCACTTATCCGGGTTAACAACCCGAATTGTGGGGTAAAATTTGTAACATTGCAGATTAAATTGTACCAATTGTCCTATGAATTTGAAGCATATATATTTCCTTTTGTTAGGAATTTTATTTGCAAGTGCCACTCCGGTTCCTGATGCCATCAAGGAAGCAAATCCACTATTGGACTACCTTTTAAAAATAAATGGAGAAACCTCTGATAAAGAGGAATTTCTTTATATTCTAAATAAGAACCGCCAGAAGGATGCTAGCCCTATTAGCAGAACTGATTTTGAGCGTAATTTTGAGTTATTTGTAGACTACAAACTCAAAGTGAAATACGCGATGGATTTAGGGATGCACCAAACAAAGGCATTCAAGACCGAATTTGCTGCTTTCAAAGATGAATTAAAAAAGCCCTATCTGCTGGAAAATTCGCTTACTGAAGGCGAGTTAAGAAAAGCGTACAGTAGGATGCAGGAAATTGTAAAGGCCAGCCACATACTTTTCCAGTTTCCGGAAAATGCCTCAAAAGAGGATTCAATAGCTGTCTACAAGATGGCTGAAAAAATAAAAGCCGAAGCAAATGCAGGGGCTGATTTCCACCAGTTGGCAGTAAAATATTCGGATGATCCGTCTGCTAGTGCTAATAAAGGCAGCTTGGGATATTTTACAGCCATGCAAATGGTTTTGCCCTTCGAAGAAGCTGCATACAATCTGAAAATTGGTGAAATTTCTGCCCCGATTGTTTCAGATTTTGGCTACCATATCATAAAGTTGGAAGATCGTAGACCAAATCCTGGTCAATTACGTGTGTCACATCTATTAATAAGAGTTGGGGCAGATGTAAGTGTCGACGAAGAAGCAATTGCTTTAAATAAAATCAATCAAATTCATCAAACGCTTCTTGAGGATTCAAATCAATGGTTAGATTTGGTGAAAACCTATTCTGAAGACCCAAGTAGTAAGGTTAAAAAGGGAATTATCCCTTGGTTTGGTGTCGGTGCTATTGTTCCTGAATTCGAACATGCTGCTTTCTCATTGAACAAAATAGGAGCTTTTTCAGTACCTGTTAAAACAGAGTATGGCTACCACATCATCCGCCTGGAGGCGGCAAAGCCAGTGCCGCCATTTAACGAAGTTTTACCTACAATAAAATCTAACATTTTACGAGACAGCCGGTCAAGCTTAATAAAAGAGCAAGTTTTAGCCATGCAAAAGGCGAAGTTTAAGGTCACTGAAAACAATCAACTCCTTTCAATTCTTAAAAGTACATTTGCAAGCCAAAATGGAAAACCAACGGCTCAACTTTATTCAAAACTAGAAGAACTATCCAAAAAGGAAGACAATTTGATTATACAGTCCGAATGGAAAGAAGCGGAAATTGCTGATTTGATTGCCTTTCTCAAAACAACCAATTCACAAGGAAACACATTGTTTACTTCTTCTTTTGATGCCGTTTATAAAGATTTTTCTGAGGAGTTATTGTCAAAATGGGAGGAAGAGCAGCTCTATCAAAACAACCATGACTACAGACAACTGGTCAATGAATACAGGTATGGCATGTTGTTATTTGAACTCATGAACAATGAGGTATGGCAAAAAGCACTAGAGGACAGCACAGGCCAAAAAGCCTACTTCCAAGAAAACAATGACCAATACATGTGGAATAAACGTGCAAAAGCATTGATTCTAAAAGCTAAAAAGAACCAAGACATTTCCAATGTAGCGGCTTATCTGAGTTCCCAGCCTCTCACTGACAGCTTGTCCTCAGAATTAAACAAGAAATTTCTTGAAAAGAATGCTTTGCTTTTTACTGTAGAGCAAAAAACTTACGAAGTTGACAAAAATGAAATCTTTAATGGACTGGATCTAAACCAGTCCTATCATGAAATTCAGCAAAATAACGAAACCATTCTCCTGGTATTGGGAGAAATATTACCTGCAAGAGTGAAAAAATATGAAGAAACTCGGGGGAAACTCATTCAGGATTATCAACAATACCTTGAAAAAAACTTACTTACTGAATTAAAACAAAAATATACCATCCAGGTCAATGAGGATGAAAAAGAAAAATATACCAGTCTCTTGTTCAATAAACTAGTAATCGCATGTAGCATTATGCTTTTCGTGTCTTCCTGTGATTTGTTCAAGATGAAGAATGATCAAGAGGATACAGACGATACGCTTGTGGCCACTGTTGGTAATGCTAATTTATACCATTCAGACATTGACCACATAGGTAAGGAGATGTCTCCGGACATGGATTCTGTAGAATTGATCAATCGTTATGTTCAAAGTTGGATAAAAAAGCAACTGGTTATACGGGAAGCAAGTCAAAATCTCACCATTAATGAGGCTGAGATAAACAGAAAATTACTGGATTACAGGTATGCATTAATTGCTTACGAATTCGAGAAAAATTACGTAGAAAAGACGCTTAACAAAGATGTTACTCAGGAGGAAATTGAAGCCTATTATACTTCTAATAATCAAAATTTTGCCTTAAAGGAAATAATTGTCCGTACCAATTTTATAAAGCTTGAAAAGGACATTCCAAACAGGAGACAATTGGAACGCTTGCTAAACAGTAATCAGGAAAGTCAGAAAGAAGAACTGAAGGACTTTGCTATCCGTTATGCAAACAATTATTTCATGGAGGATTCCACCTGGATCAATTTTGATGACATTATCTTAAACACACCGTTGACCAAAAACAACAACCACGTTCAATTGCTCCGGAACGAAAAGTTGATTCATGTTGATGACGAAACCTACTCCTATTATTTCAAGATATTGGAATACAGGCTTCAGGATCAGGTGCCACCATTAGAGTTTGTAAAAGACGAGATTTCAAAGATCATCGTTAATAAAAGGAGAGCTGAGATAGCCGAAAAATTAAAAAGAGATATTTACAACAATGCACTTAAAAACAATGAGTTTACCATATATGAATAAATTGACCAAAAGCCTCAGCTTACTGGTGGTGCTAGGCCTTTCCGTTTTCCAAATGACTTTGGCACAAGACACTACTACTGAGTCTGCCAGTCCCAGTCCTGAAGAAAAAGAGAAGGAAGAAAAGCCAACTGGACAAGTACTGGATAAGATCATCGCTAAAGTAGACAATTACATCATTTTGGAGTCCGATCTTCAAAAAGCCTACCTGGAGGCATCTTCACAAGCCCAACAAGGTTTTGAGATTCCTTCAAGATGTCAGGTCTTTGAATCCTTGCTGATTAATAAAATGATGATGGCAAAATCAGAAATTGATTCTGTGATTGTATCTGAAGCTGAAGTAATCATCCAAACAGATCAACGTTTCAACATGGTACTCCAGCAATTTGGAGGAGATGAAGAAATGTTAATCGAAAATTATGGTAAAACAGGTGATCAATTAAAAAATGAGATCCAAGACGCTGTAAAGGAACAATTAGTAGTTGGTAAAATGCAGGGTGTCATCACCCAAGACCTACAGGTTTCTCCAAATGATGTGAGAAAATTTTATAGCTCAATCCCAAAGGATTCCTTGCCTTTCTTCTCTTCAGAGGTAGTTGTTGGGCAGATTGTTAAAAAACCAGAAGTTAGCCAATCTGAGAAGGACAAGGTATACAAGAAACTGGCAGAGATCAAAGAAAAAATACTAAGCGGCGAGTCTGATTTTGCAGCTATGGCGCGACAATATTCTCAGGATCCAGGTTCTGGACCTCAAGGAGGTGATCTAGGTTTTTTCAAAAGAGGGGAATTGGCTCCTGAATATGAAGCCACGGCCTTTGCGCTAAAACAAGGAGAAATCAGTGATCCGGTTGAATCCATGTTTGGGTTCCACATGATTCAATTGCTCGAAAGAAGAGGCAATACATTTAATACAAGACATATATTAATGATTCCTACGCCATCAGAAGAAGACCTCGTGAAAGCTGAGCAGTTTTTGGATAGTCTTCGGCAGCAGATCATTGATGAGAAAATACCTTTTGCCAAAGCAGCCAAGGAGAATTCCGATGACAGGGAGACTTCAGATGCTGGAGGATTTTTCACAGACCCTGCTACAGGTTCCAATAGGCTAACTTCAAGGACCCTGGAAGACCCTATCCTCTTTTTTACACTGGATAGTATGGAAATAGGCGACATAACTCCAACTGTAAGATTTGACGATGTTGACCCAAGAAACGGAAGGTCTGAGCCAGGTGTACGGATTCTCTTTTACAAGGCCCGTTATCCTGCTCATAGAGCCAATATTGCAGATGATTATGAAAAACTAAAAGCTGCAGCGAAAAGGAAAAAGAAGAGGATATCTTAGCCAATTGGTTTGTTTTAGCCAAAGAGGAAGTGTTTATCGATATAGACCCCAACTATGATAAATGCGAGGTTTTAAAAGATAAATAAAAATAAAAGCCTACTTAAAAATGCTTCCTATTCACTATAGGAAGCATTTTTTTTTTGTGTTTTAATATATAATTGCCGGATAAGGCAAACAGGACTGACGAGTGCATATCTGATTTTGAATTTTCTCAGCCGGTTTGAAGAACACCAAATCAGCTTTAAATTCACGTTTCCGCAAATCCCCCTTTAGAAGGATTTCAACGGAAAACCCTATTGCACAATCCGAATTAAAGAAATATTAGCGAGAGGCTGACAGTAATAAATTGTGCTTCAAAAAATTCTGAAAACCCTATAATTCTTTCTGCTTTGTACATCTTGAGGGCAGAAACACTGAATTGATAGGCGAGAAGTTCATTCTCCTTATTATAATGATTGATGGCCTGATTAAAATATTGAAGGCCAATTAAGCTTTGGAGGTCAATCTTCCTGAAAATTGCAGGAGTATTTGCCCCTTCAATGCTTGCTAAAATACCCCATGGACTGGAAATATTTTCTCCATAGCTGTACTTGGCCAGATAAGTTTTACGTGCAGGATCGTCCGAAATAAAACCAGTCAAGGGGTCAGTTACCTCCAATATCACATCCTCATTGGCAACTTCCACTTTCAAAAAAACATGGTACGTGGTCTCTATTATATCAAATTCAAAACCAAAGTATTCAAGTAACCCGGCCAAAATCAACGAGCCACTTACACAATCATAAGCTCCGGAGGTAAATGTATCCTGAGCCATACTAAATTGCTCGTAGTTACGAAATATCCGCTGGTGAGAGCGGTAGAATATGTTTTTTACCATTTTCTTGGTCCTGCCAAACTTGGAAAAATCTTTATTCAATTGCTCATGTAAAATGGTGAAATCCTCACTATCCATACGCCAGGATTTCAGCAATGAAGAAGGCTCAGATGGGGTAGAAATAGTTGACAAATAGGCATGGTTTTTAGCCTGAACCGTTTCCGAAACGGAAGCCATTAAAAGTAAAACCAACAGGGATAGTGCCTTATGCATTTGTCTAAATTATTATACTGTTAACTAAAGTTAACAATTTCTTAACATACAGACAAAAAAATATCCTTCCAATTGGAAGGATATTTTAAAAGATTAAAATAAACCCGGAAAAATAAGCTGTAAAAAATTAATACTTGGATGGTTTATTAATACAAATGAAGAATGATTTGTATATAATTTTCAATTAGCTAGCTATTACACACCTAAGGTTTAAAAAGCGTAAGAAAAGTTTACATTGATCAGTGTTCCTGGGCTGAGTGATGAAAAGATCTGATCTTCGGCTCCGTAAGAACGGAAAACTTCTTTTCTTGACTGGTTGAGTAAGTTTTGAACATTTACCCCTGCTTTAATTTTCTCCTCAGCACCAAATGTTTTGTTCAGGCTTAAATTAACAGCATGGAAGGGAACAGTATAAGTATCTGTTCTATTACCGTAGCCTATATAATTTAAGGTAGCTCCTTGCATGTTATAAAATATCCCTGCCTCTATTCCTGAAACATAGTTGTTATAACTCAAACCAGTATTGATAATGTACGGCGCCTGTCCGGACATGTCTCTGGTTTCTTCAATGGTTTCGCCTTCTCTTGCCGTAAGGGCTCTTGATCGTAATTCAGCTTCTGACATTTGAATGCTGGATTTTGTAATGGTACCATTGAAATTGAAAAAGAAAGTCTCAAGTGAAGGACTTAAAAAGCCAAGTGATTTCCTCAATTCCAGTTCAATTCCAGCCACAGTTCCATTTCCTACATTCCTGGGTTGAAAAGCACCGGGATCTGAAAGAAACTGTACCATTTCTATAGGTTTGTCAAAGGTCTTGTAAAAAGCACTCACTGAGAACAACTGGCCTCCTGAAAGAAATTGTTCCCATCTCAAATCAAAGTTATTGATTCTTGTGGCTTCTAAATTACCGTCCCATAATACTTCAGTTCCGCCATCAGTTGTCTCTGGGAACAAACCTCCAATAAATGTTCTGCCTGTGATTGGGTCCAAAATTTCTGCAAAAGACATTTCCTTAAAAGAAGGTCTGGCAATGGTACTTGAAAAAGAGAAGCGAAGGTTCTGGTTCTCTTTAATATTCCTGATCAGGTTAATGGTAGGAAAAAGATCCAGGTCTCCCATTACTTTTTCATTGTCATATACTATGGTTTGTGTTTGATTCGCCCCGGTATAATATTGGTCAAACTTCTCTGCACGCAAACCCACAATCGCTTTTAAATTTTTCAAAGGTGCAAACTCACTATGAACGTACAAACCAACATTGGTTAGATTGGCATTGTAGCTATTGGGATTATTTGGAATGAACAGTGGGCTGTATCGGATTCCGTTTCTATTGTCTTCCGAAAAAAGGTTGTCTTCAATAAGTACCTGATTGGGATCTCCTGTGAAGGTAGAATTGCCAGTAGAAAACTGGAAATCCTGGATTAGGAAATCTCTTTGCTTATAGGCATAAGATGAGCCAAACCTAAGCTTAGCAGATTCCCCAAAAAGAACATGGTTTTTGGTCAAATCAAGTTTACCAATTAGGTTTTGTTCATCAAGTGACCTCCAAATCCTCTGAGGAAGACCAACTTCTGATGAAATGGTTTTGTTTGGCTCCCTAAATCTAAGTACCCTTACATCAGGATCTTCAATGGAAGATAGCGTAGGTGCAACTTTCCAATCCAATTCCCAGGCACCATCTTTACTGTAGTGGATACCACTTAGCATAACATTCGTTAAAGCCCTTTGACTGTATTCTATATTGTACTGATCTGCCTCAAAAACTGCCCCAAGATTGGTATTTTGAAAGTCAAAATTACCCACTTTGGAAGATCCATTTTGCAGGTGAATAAAATTAAGCTTATACTTCGAAAAATCGGTTTTATAGGCAATCCCAAACAAGCCTCCTAGTAAAACATTGCTTTCTCCATAATTCCCTACAGACCTTTCTAATGGTTCCAATTCTGTCTCATTTGCCTCCCTAGGTTTGGCATACAAGTTAAATTCTGCCCCTTTGAAAAATTCTGAGGTGTTTTTGTAGGTAATGGCAAAATTATAGCCGAAGGTATTGTCACCATGTTTGAATTGATCTCCAAGCGAGAAGCCTAGCGAATAATTCATAAGGTTTTGCTTTTTTGTACCTCCAAAAGTAGGATTGAAATCACTCAAAATACTTTGGTAAAGGAGTCCTTTTTCTCCTCCAGGATTTCCTACGACATCTGCATATTGTGGAATTTCTGTGATTCCTTTGGTTGGAATGTCTCTGAAGCCATTGTCAAAACCTAAAAAATCGGTGGCACTACCTTCTGTAGATAAAAAATTGGAGTTAAAGTGCATGGCAGGATTATAACCTCCACTGATTGAAAGGCGCATCGTTTTCTCCTCAGGAAAATCTTTGGTCTCAATGTCCACAACACCTCCGGTAAAATCTGCTGAAAGATTACTGGTGAATGATTTAGACACGATAATATTGTCAATAATATTAGTAGGGAAAATATCCATCTGGATCGTATTCCTGTCTGGATCCAAGCCAGGAATGTCCATTCCGTTCAATACTGTTTTGGTGTAACGATCACCTAGTCCACGGATGTACACATATTTCCCTCCTTCAATGGAAACCCCTGTTACCCGCTTTATTGCAGAAGCAGCATCTCCATCGCCAATTTGTCTGAAAGCAGCTGCTGAAATACCATCCATCAGTTGTGGGGCATTTCTTTTTACAGTCATTAGCGCGGCTTCAGTGGTTCTTATCGCCTCTGCTGTAATGGTTACTGTTTCAAGGTCAGAAGTGAATTCTGACATTCTAAGGTTATCAAGAAGGGTAACCTGTCCTTTATTTACTTCTATTTCTTCCAATTGTAGGTTGTTGAAAGAAATAAAAGATGCCTGAATAGAATAAACTCCTTCCGGCAGTTGAATTTCAAAATCTCCATCAAAGTCTGTAACCGCTCCAATTTGAGCACCTACTACGGCAACAGCTACACCAAACAATGGCTCCCCGGTACCCTCATCATAAATTGTCCCACGGATCGTCCCATTCTGGGCAAATAAACCTGTGGACAAAAGCATAAATCCTATAAAGATCCAGCTATTTGTAAAGTTTTTCATTTTATTTTCATTTTAAGTATTACAGCGATCAGATAAAAAAATTAGAAAGGAATGCGGATTGCATTCCTTTCAAAAAAATGTTGTCAGTTATTATTATTTTAAAGCGTCCAATTGTCCAGCAACAGCTGACCAAGTCCAATCAGCAAATACTGATTTGTCAGCTCCAACAGTTCCTGCACCATCAGCCACAGCACTAGCGTAAGCATCAGTTCCACTTTTGAACATGGTAGACAGTGAAACACCATCTGCAAGTACTACTTCAAGGTTTTCAAAAGAAAGGATCCCATTTGTAAAATTCTCAAGAGATTTATCTCCACTCAAAGAAAGGTCTCCTCTGCCATCTGTAGATGCCGGATCAGCAAAACCTTGAAAAAGAATGTTCTTGAAGGTACCTCTTGCACCATCTCTGAAATCACCTAATTCTGAAGCGTCATTTCCAACTATAGTACCATTCTGAAGGGTATGACTGTCGTTGTAGGAACCTTCAGGGCCATCTATTTCTAATGCATGGTCAGTAGATCCTCCGGAGATTACAATGAAATTATCAAGTGTTCCTGCCCAAGCCATATCAGTATCCAAAGCATCATCACCTGCATTCCATACAACAGCATTCTTCACACTTACAGTACCACCAAACCATTCGATTCCATCATCCTGATTGGCCACTACTTCTACATTTTCAATGATGGTGCTAGAACCAACAGATCCTAAAGTCAAACCATTGATTTCATTTCCTTCACCAATATTGGCGCCACCATGTCTGATAGATACGTATTTGATAGTCCCTGAATAATCTGCAGGATCATCTCCACCATGTAGTCCGTTTGAATCGGAAGGTGGAATTCCTTCTATTTGTACTTCTGTTACGTCTCCGGCAAAAGAACTTGGTGCTTTTCCAAGTACCAATAATCCTCCCCATAATCCATCCAGGTCAGGGTCAAGGTTAGGGCTAGCAATCATTCCAGGAGCAATTTCATCTGCTATGGAAGTAAAAATGATTGGTTGTTCTGCTGTTCCTATAGCTTCAATGGTTGCTCCTCTGGCAATTACCAAAGCGGTAGCGTTGGCACCAGATCCAGCTTCACCTTTTACAATAACTCCCGGTTGAATTTTTAATTCAACACCTGCAGTTACAGCTATTCTTCCACTTAGAACGTAAACTTTACCAGTTTCCCATTCCGTGTTAGCAGTAATGTTGTTTTCAATTTTAACAACCGTAGCAATTTCTCCTACAGTTACCACATAAGTAGAGGTCTGAGTATCGCCATTCATATCTGTAGCAACAAATTCAAATACCAGATTTTTGTCTGCATCTTCGGCTGTTGTTTGATAAGAAAACTGGTAGTCAGCATTCATTTCTCCTGTGTAATTTATGGTTTCGACAACCACACCATCTTTATAGACAACCAAAGTTGTCAGCCCGTCTCCCGCTGTAATATTGGCGGTAACAGGGTCTACTGTCTGACCAGCTTCTACTACTGCCGTAGCTGGAACTCCTGAAATAGCGACTGTATTATTAGGTGTTTCCTCTTCGGTACATGCTGTCATAGTTGATACAGCAATTGTAGCGATCATCATCCAATTAAATAATTTCTTCATGGTTAGGTATTAGATTTTTAAGTCTGAATTAGATTCAGGCACAAAATTGACCCAAAAATCTACCACCCAATAAAAAGTGAATTATGAAATTTTAAAATTAAATGCTCCGAATTAACCTTCTCTTAACATTGATAAAGAAATAGGCCCTATCAGACCCTCAGTGCGTTAACAACTCTTAATAATCAGCTATTTAGCGCAAAGGTTAGGTCTCAAATTCCCAAAAAACATACCTTAAAAATCATCAATTCATCTATTCAAACAGTGCTTGGTATTATTAACAGGTAATACAAAAAGTAAATTATGGCCTTTACCTGAAATCCCATCAATTAGAAAGGTAGCCCTTCGCGGAAATGTAAATCCACTTAAGACTACCTATATGCTTGTATTCCATGCTTGCGTTCAATTAGGCAACCACTCAAAGTCACAGGCTATTATCACATTACCAGGTCTTTCTTTTTCAATTCTTCTTTCAAAAATTTGGCAGTATGACTAGTAGGATGTAGCGCCATTTTCTCAGGAGTACCACTAAAAAGAATTTCACCACCTTTCTGACCACCTTCCGGTCCAAGGTCTATGACATAATCCACCACCTTAATAACGTCCATATTGTGCTCAATAATAAGCACCGTATTACCCTTGTCGACCAATTGTTGAAGGACACCCAAAAGCAATCCAATATCTTTGAAATGTAATCCTGTTGTGGGTTCATCAAGGATATAAAAAGTTTTACCAGTGTCTTTCTTCGAAAGCTCCGTAGCTAGTTTTACACGCTGCGCCTCTCCACCAGACAAAGTGGTGGCATGTTGGCCTAAAGTAATATAATCCAATCCTACATCATGCAGGGTTTGTATCTTCCTTAAAATCTTTGGTATGTGTTCAAAAAATGCTACCGCCTGCTCCACAGTCATGTCCAGAATATCTGCAATGGACTTGCCCTTAAATCTCACCTCCAAAGTTTCCCGATTGTAACGCTTCCCTTTACAGGTTTCACAGGGAATATGAACGTCTGGAAGAAAATCCATTTCAATCAACTTCATTCCTCCACCTTCACAATCCTCACAGCGTCCTCCTTTAACGTTAAAGGAAAATCTTCCCGGCTTGTAGCCTCTTATTTTTGATTCTGGCAATTCTGTAAATAAAGCCCTGATGTCTGTGAAAACACCTGTATAGGTCGCCGGGTTGGATCTTGGCGTTCGTCCTATAGGAGATTGATCCACTTCTATTACTTTGTCCAAATGCTCTAAGCCACTTATTTCTTTATAGGGCAAAGGTTCCTTTTTGGAATTGTAGAACTGTCTGTTAAGTAGCGGATACAGGGTTTCATGGATCAGAGAACTTTTTCCTGAACCTGACACGCCTGTAACACAAACCATGGTACCCAGTGGGATTTCGAGGTTTACATTTTTCAGATTATTTCCACTTGCTTCTTTTAATTTGAGTTTCTTGCCTGAGCCTTTTCTTCTTTGTTCAGGGATAGGTATGCTTAGTACACCATTCAGGTATTTAGCTGTAAGGCTATCGGAGGCTAATATCTCCTCAGGAGTACCACTCGCTACAATTTGACCACCATGGCGACCCGCACCTGGACCAATGTCCAAAACATAATCGGCCTCCATCATCATGTCCTTGTCATGTTCCACCACTATCACTGAATTCCCCAAATCACGTAAGTCTTTCAGGGCATGTGTCAGTTTCACATTGTCTCTTTGGTGCAAACCTATACTTGGCTCATCCAAAATATAAAGCACGCCCACTAATTGCGTTCCTATTTGAGTTGCCAATCGAATCCTTTGGGCTTCCCCTCCAGACAAGGTCCGCAAAGGACGATTAAGGGAAAGATAATTTAAGCCTATGTCGAGCAAAAACCCAATTCTTTTCCTTATCTCTTTCAATACTTCTGCGCCAATGATCTTCTGACGCTCCGTCATTCGCTCTTCAATATTAGCAAACCACTCTCCAAGGGAGGTGATATCCATTTGTGCCAGTTCACCAATATGCTTTTCTGCTATCTTGAAATGAAGGGCTTCTTTCTTTAGGCGATAGCCTTCACATTCGGGACATTGACGGGTGCTAGTGAAATCAGAGATCCACTTCTGAATTTTATCAGACCCTCCTTCTCTTTGCTTTTGGAGAAAATTTAGAATCCCTTCAAAGGTGGTGTTCCACTTTGTCCCCGGGTATTTCACGGAGTCAACAGCAACGTCCATTTTATCCCCATATAATAAAATCTGAATTATCTTTTCATCCAGTTTTTCTATAGGGGTTGCCAAGCTACCTGTATAGCGCTTAAGTATGGCTTCTATTTTTTTAAAAATCCAAATATCCCTGTATTCCCCCAAAGGTGCTATTCCTCCACGGCTAATACTTAAAGATGGATCTGGAATAACGCTTTCACGGGTGATTTCTTCTATCACTCCAAGACCATTACAAGAAGGACAAGCTCCGTAAGGACTATTGAAGGAGAAAGAGTTTGGTGCTGGCTCATCATAACTTAACCCTGTTAGCGGGTCCATCAGGTATTTTGAGAAATGATGAGTTTTACCCTCTTCATCAAGCAACATCATTACTCCTTTACCATGTTGCAATGCTGTTTTTAGCGACTGAGAAATCCTATACCTATCCCCCTCCTCTGCAAGTACCCTGTCAACCACTATTTCTATATCGTGAATCTTGTAACGGTCCACTTGCATTTTAGGCTCCACCTCAACCATCTCTCCGTCTATCCTGACTTTTGAGTATCCCATTTTACGGATCTGCTCAAACAATTCCCGGTAATGGCCCTTCCTGCCTTTTACAACTGGTGCCAGAATGGATAGCTTCTTGTCTAGAAAAACGTTAAAAATCTGAGCTATAATCTGATCTTCTGTCTGCCTAACCATCTTTTCACCGGAAAGGTAGGAATAAGCTTCACCTGATCTGGCGTATAAAAGACGCATAAAATCGTAAATCTCAGTAACGGTACCTACTGTAGATCGGGGATTCTTTGAGGTAGTTTTTTGCTCTATAGAAATAACAGGAGATAGCCCATTGATTTTGTCTACATCAGGTCTTTCCATACCTCCCAAAAAAGACCGGGCATAGGCAGAAAAACTTTCCATATAACGTCTTTGGCCTTCAGCATAAATGGTGTCAAATGCCAGTGAACTTTTACCACTGCCACTCAAACCTGTGATGACCACTAATTTATTTCTGGGTAAAGTAAGATCGAGGTTCTTGAGGTTATGCTCTCTGGCCCCATATATTTCAATATGTTCTTGAGAAGGTTGATTTTCTACTGACATTGGATATTTTTCTCTTGTATTGGTTTAACCTGAATTAGGTAATTACTATTCTTATTAGTGCTAAATTTATTGGGATAACACAAGGCAATTTTCGCCTTTTTCAACTTTGCCACGCTGATTGGCAGTCTTGAAACCAAAAGATTCCTTGACTTATTATAATTCCACCCCTCTCGTTATTTTAGTTCAATCACGCAATAAGCTTGACTAAAAAGAACATAACTAAGGTAAACCTAAAACAAGACAAATGGTTCATTTCCAAGTAAAGGTTTAATTGGTTTGCTTCTCCCTCATGTCTTGTTCCGTGTCTCCTGTAATGGTTGACTTCAGTCCACTCAATACCAAATTCCACCAATAATGGAAAATAAACTTGTGTTCTGCTCTCTGAAAATAAACTTCTCCTTTCTGGAGGTCTCCTGATTTTTGCGGATTATGTGTTCTTATCACAAGCTTATTGGCTATGAATGCACCAATATCTCTAAAAACATTTTTGTTCCGCTTATAATCTTTATCAAGGATTTCTATTTGCAAATCAGAATACCTTGCTATTACGTCGCCAGTACCTTCAATGTCATTTGCTACAATGTTAAAGTATAGGTTATCTAATCTACCTTGCTTTAGTGCAACCCTTGTTGCCGGCATGATCATGTTGTTAAGACTGGTCAGGTTCATCTGCCCTACAGTTCCTTCCAGTAAAAATTTCCCTTCCTTGTCATTGATCAGATAATCTGCCTGCATATCAATCTGTCCCTCTCCCATAAGCCTTCCTTTAGCTTTAATGCTTAGGGTATCATTCAATGACAATTTTTCCGCATAATTGGTGAAGCCAAGGATCTCTCCATTGACCTGGTCAAAAAATATCTTTCCAGAGGAAGGGGCTTTGGTGTCTGGCCGCTCCTGATAAGTAATGGTTGTGTTCTCAAAGTTAATCGACTTCAACCAAATACTTTTTGGCAGTCCTTTGATAATGTCATGTATCATTTTAGGTCTTTTGGTAGTGTCCTCCACCTTCCTTTTGTCTCTAAAAACCTCCAGTTCTAAATGATCCAATTGCACATTGTCTGCTGCAATTTTGCCTTCCCTGAAATAGGATTGAAAATCCATTCCCGAGATTTCTAACCGCGCATTGTTAAATTCCATCCAATTTGTCTCCTTTTCAAACCGGTTGATATAAGAATATTTGAGCAGTTTGTTTTTAAAAGCTGCCTTTTCAATGCTTAATTTCTGTTCCGTTGTATTAAAGGATAAATCATTGGCTTCTACCACATTTATATAGTCATTGACATGAAGCTCGACCTCTGCCAAATACCCCTCAATACTATTGACTGAAAATAGTGCCTCCTGACTTTCAAGGTCCTGATCACTTAGGCTAAACCCATCAGCAAAGATAAACAGGTCATTTATCAGCAACCTGGTAGAGTCTGTTTCACTGTCTCTGTTTTCAAAAGATGCTTTGTTGATCCGGAAATGATTGATGCTAATTTTTTTGTAGTTCTCTCCTTGATTTCCATTTTCCTGCCCCATGTTATCAGTCATTTCCTCCAGATCTGGTGTTACCGTCTCCAAAACCACATCGGCGATATAGGCAGAGTCTAGCTTGATGCTATTGTAAAATAGAAAATCTACCCAGCGAAAACCTGTCAGGCTGGCTTCCTTAAAAGTAAGGTTGAATTTGATTTTATCCTCCTCCATCAACTCCTGGCCAGGATGGATATTTACAGAATCCATTTTTAAAAAGGTACCCTGGTAATTATAATCCAGTCTGATTTTACCGAAATTGACCTCATGACCTGCAAATTCGCTGGTACGGACAATCATATTACTAACAATCCGCTCTGCGTTATTATTGAGATAATTATTAACCAATAATGGTAACAAATAAAAAAACCAAGCAAAACTAGCCCAATGATAAAGGTTATGATGAAAGGTTTTTTCATAGGAAGGGATTTATTTGCCATTCAAGTTAATCATAAAAGACAATTCCTTTACAAAAGAATTTTATAAGGGCAATTTTATGATATAAGAACTACCTTTTCGTACATTAAGTTTAGTATTAATTAGCCAGGGGTTATAAATTTTAACCTCCTTATAATTGCTATTCTGTTCTATAGCCCATTCCGCCAGGTTGTCTATGCTTTCACTGACTTGTATTTCCCTAAGAGGTGGTAAAGAGTACAAATCTTCATTTTGAAGCTCAAATCCATACTTGCTTTGATTTTCAAAAATTTCCTTCATTGCCAGTATCCTAAAGATATACCTGCTGGTTTCTTCATTAAGGTATAGGTCGTAATAATCAGGACTAAGCTGTTGGTTTTTCCTTCGGGCAATTCCTGCCATTCCCATATTATAACTAGCCGCTACACTTGTCCAATTTCCAAATTTGCCATAGGCAGCACGAATGTATTTACAGGCTGCTAATGTAGCTTTTTCAAAATGGTACCTTTCATCCACATCCCGGTTGACCTCCAATCCAAAATCCCCGGCAGTTCCCTTCATAAATTGCCAGAAACCCTTTGCCCCAGCTGGAGAAGTGACATTTAATAAGCCCGACTCTATGACAGCCACATACTTAAAATCATCAGGAATACCATTTTCTTTTAATGTCTGTTCGATATAAGAAAAATACTTGCCCGACCTCTTCAGCATCAGCAAGGCATTTGACTCCCAATAAGCGTTGACATAAATCTCTCTCTCGTACCTTTCGAATACATCAGGTTGATCAACAGGTGCTTTTTCGCCGGCAAATTCGGGCTTTTCGGGAAGGTCAAAAATTCGAACCCTAGGATTCGTTCTCGTCTTCCCTGCCCGCAATTCGGCAACTGCCCCTTCTTCTGCTTTTAGCTCAGGCTTTTCCTCCTTGCTTTGAAAAAGCAAATAGCCGATGATTACAAACTGCAATGTTACAAGGAAATACAGGTTATAGGTATGCTTTTTTTTCAATGTCTTAATAATTTGGAGACAGTAGATACTTGTTATAAAAATCGTCTATGGCACCCACTGCATCATCTGCAGAGTCTACAAGAACAAAAAGATCGAGGTCTTCTTTATTGATATTGGAAAAGGATTCCAACATGGTAGTTTTAATCCATTCGATCAATCCTTCCCAATACGCCTTCCCTACAAGGACAATCGGAAAACGTCCGATCTTCTTGGTTTGTATAAGGGTCAAAGCTTCAAACAATTCATCCATGGTTCCAAAACCTCCAGGCAAAACGATAAATCCCTGAGAATATTTGGTAAACATTACCTTACGGACAAAAAAGTAATCAAAGGTAAGCAGTTTGTCAGGGTCAATATAAATATTATTGAATTGCTCAAAAGGCAAAACGATATTTAAACCTACTGACTTGCCTTTTTCTGAATGAGCGCCTTTATTTCCCGCTTCCATGATCCCTGGACCACCTCCTGTGATCACCCCATAACCATGTCTCACAAGCTTGGCAGCAATGGCTTCAGCTTTTAGGTAATTGCGGTGGTTTGACGCTGTTCTGGCAGATCCAAAAATAGACACACAAGGTCCAATTTTGGCAAGCTTTTCAAAACCTTCCACAAATTCACTAATGACTTTAAATATTACCCAGGAATCTGCACTCTTGATTTCCGCCCAGTCTTTTTCCTTAAACGCTCTCCTTATTTTATCCTCCTCTTTTCCATCTTCCATGGTATCGCAATCAAATTTTCACCTCTAAAATAAAACCAATAATTTTTTTCCTAATGTAAACCATCCGAATTGAGCAAACAAACGACTTTTATTCAAAAAATAAAAATCTTTTACCTAAAACACGAATTTTAGAAGGCCTAGCCGTTAGATTTTAGAATATTTTCCCGTATTTAAAGTATGGAATCAATTTATCATGCTGACTTTTGGCCATTTGCCATTCTATTGTCCAGTATTGCTCTGGTCGTAGTTTTGGTTTCCAAATTTAAGTTTCACCCTTTTATTGCCCTGGTAGCTGCCGCTGTCTTTGTGGGCCTTTTGACACCAGATCTAATGGAGAGCAAAGGCATCAATGCTGCCCTCGATGAACCCATGATTGCTTTTGGTGTAATGGCAGGGAAAATAGCTTGGGTGATTGCCTTGGCGGCAATAATTGGTACGGCGATGTTGGAGAGTGGTGCAGCAGAGAAAATCGTTACCCAGTTGCTAAATAAACTCGGTGAAAAACAAGCCGCTTTGGCTTTGCTTATCGCTGCATTTTTACTCTCGATCCCTGTTTTTTTAGATACGGTCTTTTTCTTACTTATCCCCTTGGGCATTAGCCTGGCGCTCAAAACGGGTAAAAATTATATCCTTTATGTAATGGCCATCGGCGGTGGAGCTGCCATTACTCATAGTATCGTTCCCCCTACTCCTGGCCCACTTATCATGGCAGAAAGTCTGGGAATAGAGCTGGGAACGGTGATCCTTTCAGGAATGATTTTAGGAATTGTTCCTGCCCTATTGGTATTATATATTGGCAAAAGAATCAATGAAAAAATGGTTGTACCCATAAGAATAGCATTGCCAGTCAATGCTGGGGATGCATCTCAAATAGCTTTGACTTGGGCCCTTGCTCCCATCGTTTTACCCATCGTTATGATTGGTTCAGGTACAATGGTTCAAGCCATAACTGGGCATGTTCCTGAATGGTTGGTTTTTATCGGTAATAAAAATTTAGCTATGGCTACTGGAGCAGCGGCAGCCCTGTACCTATGGGCCAAATCTGAAAAACTATCCTCCAGAGAACTATGGTCAAAAGTAGGAAAGCCTTTGGAAATTGGAGGTATAATCATCCTTATCACAAGTGCAGGTGG
Source organism: Cyclobacterium qasimii M12-11B (assembly GCF_000427295.1). Lineage (GTDB taxonomy): Bacteria > Bacteroidota > Bacteroidia > Cytophagales > Cyclobacteriaceae > Cyclobacterium > Cyclobacterium qasimii. The sequence continues at coordinate 177,180 of NZ_ATNM01000197.1, forward strand.
TGCTTATGGTGCCATGATCAACAATAGCGGCATTGGAGAGGCAATTAGATTGGCTACAGAAAATTTCCCACTACATTTCATCCCTCTTGCCTGGCTAATAGCTGCCGTATTAAAAACCGCCCAGGGATCGGGAACTGTTGCGATGATTTCAAGTGTGGCCATCATGTCCGCACTAATTGGAGACGGACAATCCCTGGGGTTTCATCCTGTATACCTGTTGATGGCCATGGGCTTTGGCTCCCTCTTTATTTCCTGGATGAATGACAGTGCTTTTTGGGTGGTAGCAAGAATGAGTGGCCTAACTGAAAAAGAAGCCTTAAAAACCTGGACTTTTCTACTTGCAGTCATTTCACTGGCAGGAATGGCACAGGTTTGGCTACTGTCCTGGATGTTCCCTTTTGTCTAACCCAAAACCCAAAATAATGAATGTACTGATCATAGGAGGTGGCGGATTTATTGGTAGCAGACTCGCTACAGAATGGCTCCGCCAACACCCAGAATCCAAAGGGAAAATAACGCTGGTTGACCAGGCCTTTTTGGACATTATCAAAAACAACCCAGGTTTTGAATGCATTGCAGGAGATTTTAGCGACCCCTCGCTAATCGATCCTTTATTAGAAAAAAAGCCCGAACTGATATTTCACCTTGCCGCAGTAGTCAGTGGTGAAGCAGAAAAAAACTTTGACCTAGGAATGCGGGTAAACTTATACGGTTCCCAGCACCTGCTAGAGAAATGCAGGCAACTGGCTTACTGCCCAAAAGTGGTGTTTGCAAGTTCCTGTGGAATCTTTGGTGGTGATGTAAATCAAGTACTCACCGAAGAAACTGCGCCTAAACCCAAAAGCTCCTATGGCACACAGAAAGCCATGGTAGATTTGTTAATGAATGATTTCAGTAGACGTGGTTTTGTAGATGCCAGGTGCCTGAGACTTCCAACCATTACCGTTAGGCCGGGAAAACCAAATGCGGCAACCTCATCTTTTTTAAGTAGCATTATTCGAGAACCATTGAATGGGAAAGCAACGAGTTACCCTGTAGCTCCTTCATCCCCTTTTTGGATACTTTCGCCAAAGCAAGTCGTTCGTAACTTCATTCATGCCGCCAAGTTATCCGCCAAAGACATTGGGGATGACCGTACGATCAATCTCCCCGGTATAACCGTAAGCGTACAAGAAATGATCGACAGTCTGGAGAAGGTCACCCATAAAGGCATTACCGACCATATTTCCTATGAACCGGATGCCTTTCTCCAAAGCATTGTCCTTACCTGGCCTCCAAATTTTGACACCAAAAAGGCAGATGCACTTGGTTTCACTGCCGATAAAAACACCACGGAAATCATTACCAATTATATTCAGGAAGAGCACATACAAGTACCCGAAAAATAAGCCCAATTATGAAAACTACAATAAAAACTGCGCTCATCACCGGAGCAGGTTCAGGCATAGGAAGGGCTGTAGCGAAAGCTCTGGCCAAAGACAATTGGACCTTGATATTGACTGGAAGAACGAAGGAAACGTTGGAGGAAACTGCCAAAATTTGTTGCCAAGACGATGTATTGATTTTCCCCACAGACATCACATCACCTGAAAGTGTGAATGCATTGTTTGATAAAGTAATGGAAAAGTACGGACGCTTGGACTTGCTTTTTAACAATGCAGGGATCAATGCACCAGCTGTTCCTTTGGAAGACCTGGCTTATGAAGAATGGAAAAAAGTCATCGACACCAACCTTACAGGAGCATTTCTCTGTACCCAACAAGCCTTTAAATTAATGAAAGCGCAAGAACCAAAGGGTGGGCGCATTATAAACAATGGCTCCATCTCCGCCCATGCTCCCAGGCCAATGTCAGTGGCCTACACAGCAAGTAAACATGCTGTCACCGGCCTAACCCAATCCACCATTCTTGATGGAAGAGATCAAAACATTACCTGCAGTCAGATAGACATTGGCAATGCCAAAAGTGACATGACCAAAAAAATGGAAGAAGGCACCCTACAAGCGGATGGTTCCCGAAAAGTAGAGCCTACCATGGATGTCAATGAAATTGGTAGGGCCATCGTGTATATGGCCAGCCTCCCTCCTGCTGCCAACATTCCCTTTATGACCATCATGGCCAATGGGATGCCGTATATAGGGAGAGGGTGATCAAGTAAGTATTAAGCCAAATTTCAAGATAGGATAGATTGAATTGTACTGAAATGGTCCATTTATTATTTTTAAATATTCAAAACTGATGAAATTGGATTGACTATTGGAGGTAATCATAGAAAAAATATTTAGGGGTTAAAATATTAATTCAATGAACACAATTCTACTACTCAGCGGAATCATCATCGTTATCATAACAAATATTGATGCCTTATCCACCATTCTTCGATTAAATGGAGGAAGTAAAATATCAAATTTTGTCGCAAGACAAGTTTGGCATATGGGTGTTTTTATTTCAAGGAAATTTTCACGGTTAACTATTTTAAGCAATATAGGTGCTCTTGTTGTGGTAACATTGTTTACCCTTTGGGCTTTATTGCTGGGCATTGGTTATGGACTCATTTACAATTCGGATATCAATTCAATTGTTAAAACTTCAACTGAGTTATCCGCCAGCACAACAGGTAAATTTTATTACGTCGGTTATACTTTAACCTCCCTTGGGAATGGTGATTTAAAAACTGGGAGCGATTTTTGGCGAATAATCTCTAATTTGATGGGGTTGAACGGTATGTTTTTGTTGTCCTTAGCAATATCCTATTTTATCCCGCTTATGAATGCTGTAGTCAAACAACGAATGATGGCAACTTACATTTCTAACCTAGGCAACACACCCAATGAAATAATCCTTAACGGTTGGAATGGGAAAAATTTTGATAAAATTCATGATCAATTCAAAGAATTATATCCCATGATACTGTTGCATTGCGAGCAACAATTAGCCTATCCGGTACTAATGTATTTTCATTCTGAAAATCCAAAGTATTCCCCACAACTTAATCTTGCCAAACTTGATGAGGTTTTAAGCATTCAAAAGGTGTACAATATTGACAAATCTGACAAGGCATACATTTGGCAGAATTTGCGAATGGCAATGGATAAATATTTGAAAGTGGCAAAGAACTCTTATTCGTTTAAAAAAGAAGAGGTTCCTGATTTTCCTTATAAGGATGAATTATATTCTTTTGATATCTTAGTTTCAGAGGCTACTGCGATTGATCTAATACATAAAATTAATGACAGAAGGGCATTTATTGCTAGTCTAGTTAAAAATGATGGATGGAAATGGGAGGATATTACGGATTAAACTATAAAGGGTCAAGAGCAATATCACCCTGTCTTACTACAGCTCCTTTTCAAATAATAGGTGCTTTTGAATGGTTTTTTATCATTCAGTTTTTATAGGAACAACTGAAAATAACTTTTGAGGGGGCAGCAGTCAGTTCCTAATGGCTTGATAGGCGAGCTTTAGATAGCGCTAACTCAGCAAGGAAATTACAATTTGGGTCCATTTGGATAAACTCAAAAATTGGACAAAGCAATATTTCCAATATTAAGGCACATCAATTGCGGGAATAATTTACCACAAATACTTTATGTGGTTAAAAAACATACAAGACTCATTAAAAAATAAACCCCAGGATATGGAAGTAAATCAATTTAAATCCTTTGTTGTTGAGGAACAAAACGGAGCATTCATAGGAGAGATAAAAACCAAAAACATAACAGATTTACCTGCCGGTGATTTGCTAATCAAAGTTTCCTACTCTTCCCTTAATTACAAGGATGCCCTTTCTGCTTCAGGAAATAAAGGGGTAACAAGAAATTTCCCCCACACACCAGGCATTGATGCTGTAGGTGTAATTGCTAAGTCTGAAAATGATGGCTTTAGTATTGGTGACAAAGTAATCGTAACCAGCTATGATTTGGGAATGAATACGGCCGGTGGTTTTGGTGAATACATCCGGGTACCTGCAGAATGGACTGTAAAGCTACCCGAAAACCTGAGCATGAAAGAGGCAATGATTTATGGGACTGCAGGCTTAACCGCAGGAATGTCAGTATTGCGACTCAGCGAATTGGTGAAGCCTGAAGACGGTAAAATCATTGTTTCCGGTGCATCTGGTGGTGTTGGCGCATTGAGTGTGGCGATCCTTTCCAAACTGGGTTACACTGTCATTGCCATCACTGGCAAAGCGCATGAAAAGGATTACCTCATGAACTTGGGAGCAAATGAAATAATACTACGGTCTGATTTCGAAAATTTAGACAAGCGCCCTATGCTAAAACCTATTTGTGCCGGGGGAATAGATACCGTAGGTGGGGTGATTCTTGAAAATATCATCAAATCCACGACTTCTATGGGAGCCATCACCTGCTGTGGTAATGTAGCCTCACCAAATCTTGATCTGACGGTTTTCCCATTTATCTTAAGGGGCATTGCACTTATAGGCATTGATTCTCAGAACTACCCCATGAGTTACAGAAGACAGGTCTGGAACAAATTGGCCAAAGATTGGAAACCTGATCAATTGTCAGCCACCTGTGATGAAATAACACTTGATGCCTTACCTGAAAAAATAGCCTTAATGCTGCAAGGGAAATTAAAAGGACGAACTGTCGTGAAATTAGCTGATTAAGCAAGGCTATATTTACTCCTAAAATTAGTCTCGGGAATTTGGTTGAAAACAAAGAAAACCTTTGCCAAATTCCCGTTTTTTGCAAAGAGTGCTATTCGTATTTTACCTTGTAGGCATCATTACTCCATCGGCACTTTTATTCAATTTCATTTTGACCAAAACTTCATGCAATGTTTCAGCGGCAAGTCCATGCAATACTAACCTGTAAGCCGCACTATAAGTAGTCACCGGCACCATTGGATGCTTATTGTTAACCAGGCCAAGGTGTCCAGGAGTACCAAGAATTTGAGAAGTATAAATGGCGATTGTTTCATCTAGCTGCAGGGAATTTGAAGCCCGAATAAAATCATTGGAGGTAAGAAACAATTGGTAAAAAGGTGTAAATAGCTCAATGGCAGATCTCAAGTCCAGAAAATTGGTCCATCGATCTGGGAAAGCAATGTGATCAAATTGATCTTCCGTAATCATGCTCAAATCCAATTTTTCAGGTGGCCCAATGGAAATGTTTTTTCCCTCAACTGACTGTTTAAACGAATGACAAAATTGTACAAGTTTAGATCATGCTTCAAAAATAGGTCATCTTTTACGTCCTCAAAATTTCTTGGTTTGAGCGGGCTCCCAACTATTTCCACCTTTGGAATATTGCATGCAATAAATTGCAAGATCTCCGTCCCAATATGAAAATGTCTAAAAATAAGTAAATTGGCATCTGGACTTACAAAGCGCTTAAGTCCCCAGGCCAAAATCTTATGCAGGATTTGTGAGGAATTGATCAGTTTAGGGAAGAAAAACTTGAAAATGTGAATGAAGAACATGGTTATCTTAGATCCTACTTCTATAAAAGGAAGCAAATACCTAACGGATCTGGAGGAGTTGTCCCTCATTAAAACCAACTTGGTAGTTTGGTTAATCGGGATACTATCGTCCAGAAATAAGGCCAACCAGGGATTGGGATCCCTATCATCATGCTTCGATAAATCTAATACATTGTCTTTCATACTGCTCGTTAATAATTCCCCAATTCTTCCAATTGCATTTTGTATAATTTTGCCGTTGTTTTCGCTGTTTTAACAATGGCTTTCGCAATATCCTTGTTCATTTTGGGATGGTTCAAGGCCTCCTCTAAGTTATGAAAATGATTTTCATCCGCAGTACCATGGTAAGTAAAGAATGAAACTTGACTGTTTTTCAACTTCAACTGATCTTGCATCATTTCTCCCCAAAAACCTGCCAGCCTTTTCCCTATTCCCTCAATAATAAACATTGCCCCCAGCAAATCAATGGGGTTGGCTTTGCTTGCCTGCTGAAACATAAAAGAGGTCAAAGCAACTGTCCCAATGTTCTTTTCACCTGACCTTATGGTCTCAAGTTTCTCCCCAAGAGCTTCAAAATTCCTTTCTAGCATTTGATAATCTTTGTGCTCTGTTGCCGTATGCTTAATAAATGCGGAGCGCAAATCAAAAAGGTCAATGTCAATATTAGAAGCAGCTCTGGAAATCCACTGGGAACCATCTATCACTTGCTGCCTAAGGTCTATTAACAACAGCTTATAATCAGCCACACTCAACTTCCCATCATGAATTTTGGCGACAATAGGTACTTTGAGCAAAGCCGTTTCAAAATCAATCCAGACCTGGGCGAGGTTTCGGATCAACCATTCAGAAGTTTCACTTTTATCAATAATCAATTCAGGTGGTTCTATTTCCCTCAATGGATAAGCCCTGGTCTTCAATTTAGTATTCCCTATCACTGTTAAACGCATATAAGAAGTGATAAAGCGACCACTTTCAGGCACCATACAGAGGATAGTATCCCCAGTATTTAATTTTCCGGAATACATCAATTCTTCCAACATAATGAAAATTGAAGCTGCCCCAGTATTTCCTTTGGAGGTAAGATTGCTAAACCATTTCTCTTCGGCTATGGCTCCTCCACCCTTTTCCATCAGTTCTTTGATGCTGTCCTTGAAAACCTCAGAGGAATAATGACAGCACAACCAATCTATTTGAGAAGCATTAATCTTCCCCTGATCGATTAACTCAAAGTAATGCGCTACCCCTGTTTTGATCACCTTTTCCAGGAGTCTTGTGTCCTGCTTCAAATTTATTGCTCCCGCTTTAGAAGCTTCCTCATAGCTTGAATAATCCAACCAGGTTTTTTCTTCTTCATTTTTATTGTCCGTTTTCCCTGTAAACATGCAAACGGGGAATTCATTGGCATAGGATTTAAGGTCAATCCAATCAATTCTCAAAGAAATCCCCTCATGATTTCCCTTGTTTTGAAGCACGAAAGCACCGGCCCCATCAGAAAGCATCCAACGCAAAAACTCGGCATCAAAAGGCAAAGTTTCTACTCCCTGTGCCTCAAACCTTGAAGCTTTAAACATTCTGCTGGAAAGCTCACTTCCTACACAGATTGCATTCTGTTTTTCTTCACTTTTTATTTGACTAAAAGCACTTTTTAATGCCATAATCCCACTAGCACAAACACTTTGAAAACTCGCCACTTCACAACGATTGAAATCCAAACCGGCATGCACCATACTGGCAAATCCAGGAATTGGCAAATCTCCCTGTGTCGTTCCAGTACACAACAGCGCTACCTCAGCAGACCGTAAATTGCTTTTTTTGAGTGCATTCTTCACCGCATTTACAGCCAACAATGCATTGGAATGCGTCGTTTCCTGGGATTTGTCTAGGGCATAATACCTCGTCTTGATACCGTTTTGTTTTAAGATGCGTTCCTTTATTCGGCTGTCTTTCCCGCCGATACGGCCCAGAAAATCTTCCATTTCATCGTTTGAAACAGGTTTATTGGGCAAAAACGTACCTGCTGCGGTTATATATACTTCATTCATTTGTCATCTGTTTTGTCTGGAAAACAATTTATCCAGAAAGTTAAGGGCAAAGCCGTAGTTCTTCCTACCTCTGCTATGATGCTCATTATGGTAGGTGCCAAAATGCTTCCACCCATTTCCTTTGCCATTTCCAAACCTATAATTACAATGGCCTGCAAAATTCAATAAAATACTTACCAGAGGGAAAATGAAAACAGCAAGTATTGAAAACGGAATAAACGGCAATATGGTTAAAGGTACCGTACTTAATAATAAGGCCTCCACCCAATGAAAGCTATACACGGAATATACTGTTGGGACATGAGATTTATGGTGAATGTAATGCACCTGTTTCATCATGAATTTTTGATGCATCAATCGGTGCACCAAGTAAAAGTGAACCTCATTCCATAACGTAAGAGCGATAATCCCAACAAGAACCGTAAGCCAGGTATTGGGTAATAAATCTATTATACCTAAACGCACAAAATAAATAACGGGTATAATCGAGAACCCAAAGACCACTATAGACTTCAAAGAATGCTTGATTTCAAAAACGACCTGCCGGCGAGAAACTTCCTCGGGCCGAATTTTGTGAAGCAGTTTACGAGATTCCAAAAATCTACAAATGGCTAAAAACAGGGGCGCTATACCAAAATATAGCAACAGGAAGTAGCCAAAGGAAAGCTCAAACAATATAAGGTAGGAATAGTCATACAGTACATGTTTTATAAAAGGCTCCATTAGGTGCTTAGTTTTTACCGATTAGGGGATTTGGAACCTTAAAGATAGGCATTTCTTCTATTTGTCTTTTAGCAATACGTCGAGGCTTGTGCTAAGGTTTGGGCCGGAAAATCGGTAAATGACTGTAACCCTCGGAGTGTTAAATTTTTAATCGGATGAAATGAATGCTTACTCTATTGTCTCCTTTTTTAAATGTTTTACAGAGAAAATCTAAATAAAATATTTATTAGCGAAGGATTAGTAAAGAAACTGCGTCTATAGAGACATGAGAAAAGCATTGTATTTAATTCTAACGATAGGTTTATTTTCCTGTGAGAATGAAAAACTGCCTGTTACTCCTGGAAGTGTATCTATTTCGAATGTCGTACTTGAGAACTACGTGAATGAATATACCCAAGAAGTTTCTGTTCAGGTAAATGAGGACAATATTACTATCAATAGCACCGGATTGCCTGATCATAAAACACCTTATTGGGGTGAAGGACACGAAATGTTTGAAGCTTTCCCGGGAAGCAATCATGCCAACATGAATACGAGCATGATTTCATTTAATTATTCTATGACCATCCCCACAAATCCAAATGAAAGTTCTTATAAAGAAGAAACGGAATTGGGGCCGGTAGGAATGGCATTAAATGGTGTTCCAATTTACAATGATTATGAAGGTGGTGGGGTTTTACAAGAGAATGCCTGGGGAACTTTTGATGCTTCAGGCGGTCATCCTGGACCACGGGAGGACTATCATTATCATAGCGAAGGCACTTATCTTACCGTTAATGATGCTGAATTAATTGGCTTTTTAAGGGATGGATTTCCTGTCTACGGGCGCAAAGACATGGACAATTCTTATCCAGACAACCTGGATGAAAATGGTGGACACACTGGCCCAACTGCTGATTTTTCTGATGGTATTTATCACTACCATGTCAGCAATGAGGTTTATTCTACCTCAGGTTTATATGTTATTAAATCTGGGGCCTATCATGGAACCAAAGGAACATTCACTCAATGATATTTGATGGCATTCGGTTTAGGTAAAATATTGAAAATGTTTTTGGTTCTCCTGATTGGTATAGGCTTGTCTTCATGTGAGTATTTCTCCAAGGAGAACGAAGAAAAGTTTGAGCTTGATTATTCAGTGGATACTTCAGGGATCCCCAATGACACCATAAATTTTAATGATGCAAACATATCATTGGTAAATGGCTACTATTATTTGGGGTATGAAAAATATTCAGGGATCATTTACAAAAAGCAAGTTGGATTCAATATAAGCACCTATAGTTCAATTTTAGATGGTGTGCTTCATGGTTTATATACCAGCTATTACGATAATGGAAAGCCCTTTGAAGTCCGGAATTATAGAAATAACCTTTCAGTGGGCAAGCAAATTGGATACTGGGAAGATTCCGGAGAGCTAAAGTTCGAATACAATTATTACGAGGACAAAAAGGAAGGTGTGCAAAGAAGTTGGTATGCAAACGGAGCCCCTTCATATGTCTACAATTATAAAGATGACAAACAGGATGGATTACAACAAGCATGGAGGCTTAATGGCAGCTTGTATCGAAATTTTCAAGTTAAAAATGGTACAAGATTCGGTTTGCAAAAAACAACTACCTGTTATGCCTTAGAGGATGAAAAAATAATTTGATTTACTATTTTAATATAAAATAAAGCCCGTCATGAGACCTTTAAATCAGAATATCCAAAACCAAAATTACAAGAAAGACTACTACGAAGAATTTCTTAATCGCTTAAAGAAGATTAACAATGACCTGGATGAAGTAAAAGAAACCCTGCCGAAAAAAATAAATTTTTCAACAAGGCTCAGAATTCCAATGCTGGAAAATAAACTTACATTATTCGAAAATGGTAGTACCGTTTGGTTGTAATACAAATTGAAAGGTATAGGTAGCGCCTACATCAGTCAAAGGATCCAACGCTTCATCAGAAGGGCTTCCTTTGTAGTAACTTAGGATTTCTACCTTGGCATAATTACCAGAAGCAGTTTGTAGCAAAATCACTTTTCCTGGAATAGGTTTAATGGCGTGGGTAGTGGAATTATAACTGTACCAGCCATTACCACTTCCAGTGGGGATTGCCAATTCTGTTTCTGTATCCATAGAGAAGGTAGCTGTCTCAGGTACTTCCTTAATTTCCTGGAAAACACCATCGACCAAAGCTGCCCGAACATTTTTATCCTTGTTGGTACGTATAGTCGTTCATTTAAAGGCCTCATCCCAGTCTTAACTTTCTGTCAAAAGCTTGTATTCAGAAAAGCTGTAGCATTGGAAAGGGTTCTCTTCCAATACCTGCCCGGAAATACAATGCCTTCAAAATAAATTAAGTTGTAATTTCTGAACCCTGAGCTCACACCCTTGGCTGTAATATTTAATCCCAATGGAACTAGTGAATTAGGGAAAAAGACTATTATTCAACTATGACTCCCCTATAAAATGGTATTTGGAAATTGGCCTCCATTCAGCCAACTGTTTTAATTAAACCCTAAAGGCTAAGCCATAGAAAATCTTTTAGCAAAGAAATCCCTTTCCATCCTCAGCAAAGCTCGCCTAAAACCTCTCCCCTTCCCCCTCATCAACTACCACCTAAATTGGTGAATTTAAGGTTCACATCAATTAAGCTTATGAATACATTATAACATTATGGGAATAAAATTATATTTCGGATATTCATTGAAGACAATAAAAAAAGGCTTTGAAAGAATTAATTATGTAATTCTGGGTGGTCACTTTTGTTGAAAAGCGGTAAGTACTATGTAAATCCATTTTGACTTAGGTCAGGTAAAGTTGTTGATTATCAATACTAACCACCATCAAAAAAGACTTAAGGGACCTATTTAGCTAGATAAACACACAAATTTTGCGCATCCTATGCTTAAAAATTTGTCATTATTACAAAAATCAGCTTACAAACAATTAATAATATGAAACAAAAACCCCAAATTATTAAAATGAAGCCTTTAAAAAATTCCCTAAGGAAAAACTTTTTAATTCTGGTTGTGATGGCTTTTGCTTTAGCCTGCTCAAGCCCCAAAACGACTGAAGTAGATGACTCACCTAGTGACTTCGAAATCGTAAAATACAACAACCCCGAAGCCAGTTCTTTTCTAGGTGTAGGCTTGTGGGCCTGGCCATTGCCAATGGATTATGATGGTGATGGTGACATGGACATGCTTGTTTCTTGCCCTGATAAACCGTTCAACGGACTTTACTTTTTTGAAAACACAAGCGGTGAAGATTTCCCAGATTTTGCACCTCCGGTCAGAATAGGTGATGCCATATCTAAAGTGCAAATATCACATACAGATCAAGGAGTCAAGGTTTTAATCCCCGGAGCGGAGTTGATGAATTTCACAACAGACCTGGCCTCCACACCTGAAGACCTCTTCCCCATTGAGGAATTGACCAAGGAGCTGGGCAAAAAGCCAAGATTTAACCAGTGGAAAATGATTGATTACGAAGGAGACGGTGACCTTGACATCATTGTTGGGATGGATGATTGGTCTTCTTACGGCTGGGACGATGCCTACAATGATGAAGGTGTCTGGACCAACGGACCGCTTTTTGGCTATGTATACTTGCTAGAAAACAAAGATGGCAACTACGAAAATAGAGGCCGGATAAAAGCTGGAGGAAAAGAAATAAATGTATATGGAGCACCTTCACCCAATTTCGCTGACTTTGATGGAGATGGAGACCTTGACCTTATTTGTGGAGAGTTTCTGGATAAGATGACCTATTTTGAAAACACAGGAACCAGAGAAAAACCTGTTTATAAAGAAGGTAAATTACTAGAAAACGAGGAGGGTATAATTACCATGAATCTAGAAATGATCATTCCTGTCGCACTGGATTGGGACAAGGATGGACATGTGGATCTGGTAGTTGGTGATGAAGATGGCCGGGTAGCATTGATCAAAAACACTGGGGAAACTAAAAGTGGACTTCCAATATTTGATTCTCCAAAATACTTCAGACAACAAGCTGACAATCTTAAATTTGGCGCTCTGGTAACACCCGTAAGCGTTGACTGGGACAATGATGGTGATGAAGATATCATTGCGGGTAATTCTGCAGGCCACTTTGCCTTTATAGAAAACCTGGATGGCGCAGCGAAACCAAAATGGGCTGAGCCAAAACTATTGGAAATCGATGGTGAACCGATAAGAATCCAAGCCGGTGACAACGGATCTATTCAGGGGCCAGCAGAAGCAAAATGGGGTTACACCACTTTGACTGTCGCTGACTGGGATGGCGACAACAACAAGGACATTGTATTTAACTCCATCTGGGGTCGAGTAGAATGGATCAAAAACACAGGGGACGGATTATTGGCTCCTCAGCCGGTAAAAATAGATTGGGCTGACCAAACACCACCTCATCCAGCATGGAACTGGTGGAAGCCTGAAGCCAATGAATTGGCTACCCAATGGAGAACCACTCCTTATGCCATCGATTGGAACAAAGATGGGGTCATGGATTTGGTTATGCTGGACCATGAAGGTTACCTTGCCTTCTTTGAAGGGAAAGAAGGTAACGGTGAACCAATTCTTCAACCCGGAAAAAGAATCTTTTACGGAGAAAATGGCTCCGCCTTTTCCAATAAGGACAAGGTGGAAGATGCAAATCCGGGCGTCTTAAGACTTAACACCGCAGATGCAGGCAGCAGTGGACGAAGGAAAATCAGCTTTATGGATTGGGACAATGATGGAGACCTGGACCTATTGATCAATAGCGTTAATATATCTCTATTTGAAAACGTAAGCGAAAGCCCTGATAAGGTAGTCTTTAACCATAAAGGCCCTATATCTGAAAAAATCCTTGCTGGACATACCACAAGCCCTACTTTTGTTGATTGGGATAAAAATGGTACTTGGGATGTACTGGCAGGAGCCGAAGATGGACATTTTTATTACTTCCGTAGGTAGTCAATAAATCAAAAAAGTAAAAAAGCCTCTGCAATAATTGCAGAGGCTTTTTTGGTTTAATTATTTGTCGTGATTATTTCCAGCCAATCATCCGGCAGGGAAATTATTGGTTTTGACTCAATAAGACCTTTTCCAATTCCGGATAAGGTATATCCTGAACGTCTATATTTTCACTAGCAGCAATAGCAGCAGCTGCACCAACACTCTGCCCTACAATCATAAAGGTAGGGACGATTCTGGTGCTTCCATAGCCTATATAGCTTGATGAAAGACTAGTAGGGGTCAATAGATTAATGCATTCTTCTTTCTTTGGCACTGTGGCCTGAAATGAGATTTTAAAAGGTTTCCAAGTTCCATCGTTTTCTACATGGGTGAATCCTTCATTATAAGCTTTACCATTTTTTACAATTCTCCGGGCATGGTGCACATCTGGTGGCCACCATGCAATGCCAACAGGGTCTGAAACGGTATCTTTAACCTTAATGTCAACATTGTGTTCAGTGATGACGTAATCAGACACCATCCTTCTTCCACTTCGGATATATAGGCGACGTGGCCAATTGCCATTGTCTGTAAATTCGTCTTTTGGCAGCCCCCATCCTTCCCAATTGGCTCTGTTGAGACTATCCACACTCTCGTCGTTCTGCAAAAACCATAGCAGGCCTAGCGTAAAATCACGGTGAAATTTGACAATACTGTCCTGTTTTTGGTAATTCCCTTCAGGGTATTCCCAATTCTCTCCATAAAGGTTTGCCGATAGATCATGCCAACTGCCTATGTCCGTTTTACCATTGTGTCTATTGGCTTCTGGTTTGAATAGCTTGCCACCTGCTTTGAAGTACCTCCTGTAAATTTCATACCTTTCAGGTACATAGTTCTCAGGTTTGTTGATCGGCAACATGTTTCCCTTCTCTTTTGTCAGGCACATCCTGAAACAGAAGCCCTGAATATAATGACTGGGATCCCCATGGTTTCCTAATTCGCCAGCTTGAATGGTTGAGATTAGTCCACTCGTCGAATCACCTTCAACAATATATGGGTCAACCGCTACCGTAAACTGCTTGAAAGTATTTACTTCCTGAATGCCGTTAAGCTTCTCCCCATACTTGTCATTCCCCTCGCGAATTGTTTCGGTAGTTACTCCAGCAAAATGCAGTAAATGGCCTTCTATGGAAGCATCGACAAAGACTTTGGCCTTTATTTCTGAACCATCTTCAAGAATTACCCTCTCTATTCGGTTTCCTTTTTTTCTACGCCGTTTTGTTCCTTTATCCGGGAATTTCTAATGATGGTTATGTTTTTTCTTTTCCCAGCATCTGCTCTATTATCTGCCCAGCAACAGAAGGCTCATATTTCGAATACCATCTCGGGTTATTAAATTCAGCTTTTCGGCCGTAATGTTCACCAACTGCTTCGTAAAATTCACGGGTAATCCCTCCAATTACAATTGCATTACCAAATCGCATGTCCTTTCCGAGGCCTTCCACTACCATTCCTCCGGGATGACCTGTTGGCTCTATTAATACTACTTTCTTACCCATTCTGGAAGCTTGGATAGCTGCAGTAAATCCAGACTCGCTTCCACCTAAAATACAAATATCAGTTGTGAAATCGGCCTGCTTACCTTCATTGTTGCAGGCGTTTAGCAATACGCATGCGGTCAATAAATATAGAATTTTTAAAAATTTCATGTATGCTTTGGATAGGGTTTATAGTGATGATTTTTTACGGTCATTCAAGTTAAAATGCTGTGAATTTATCTAATCTTGAAAAAAACAAAAGTCCGTTTTTCAGACCTCGATAATGCCAATGATGATTGAGACGACTAAATTCCCACACTTCATTCCTAAAAATACTAATCTTGAGGGACAACCCGTAGATTGCCCCTTATTTTCTTTCCTTTCAATGAAAATAATGGGCAACTCTGTTAATTCTAGATACTCAGGGTCCTTTAGTCCAAAACAGTCAATAGCCAACCTTCCCCATACTTAACCACCTTAAAATGAGTAAATTAACGTCATAATCAGCGTCCTTGAGATACTTTTACCGATTTATTAGAGATCCTCTAAACCTTAATATTACTCTCCCTATAAATCTAAATTCTTATAACAAAGAGCCAAAGCAACTTGTAGGACCAAAATCTCCCAAGTTAGCGGTCCTACCTTATATTTTTCCACGTCTACGAATCCGAATTCCTGGTCATTATATATCCCCTTCGAATTTTTCATCGCAGCATTTTAAGTTTTTGTCGCAACCTTTTTTGGTTTCATCGCACTAAAAAAAAGGTGGCTTAAACCTCCCTATGTTTGATTCATAATTCAATCACAAACAATGGGTTATTCTTCAAACATTAAAACAAAATTGTCATGAAAAACATACTAAAAAGTACCGCAGTAGCAGCATTAATGTTCATTTCTTTAACTTCTATGGCTTACGAACCAAGCACTAGTTTGATCAAGGGGAGTGATGCCAAAAGCCTGGTTTTTGAAATGGTTTCTCCCTCCGAAGCATCTTCTGTCTCTATGAGCGATGATAAAGGCCATACCCTATTCTATGATTATGTGATGAGTACTGATTATTCAAAACTTTTTAACCTTAAAACCTTAAAACTGGGACCTACTATTTAAATATTACGGACGATGCCACATCAATTGTCTATACGGTACAAATAGAAGAAAACGGTGTTAGCAGCATAAATAAAGAGGAAAAAATCATTCCATCTGTATTTGAAAAAACAGGCAAAAAAGTTCATTTAAACCTGGACAACAGTGACCTATCCGAAATAGACATTAAAATCCACGATGATAACAAAGCTAAAGTCTTTGGAGAAACATACATCAGCCAGGCAAGCATTACCAAAACATTCAATTTCGAAAATGCCATCAAAGGAGATTATGTCATTAGCGTAAAAGATGGTAAAAAAGTGTACTATCAAAATGTAAGTGTAGATTAAAAATTTTCATAATGGAGTCGCCCCTGCCTTTACAGTTTTGTATTGCGCAGGGGTTTCTTTTTTATCCCCCCATTGATAAGCAAAACCTTCCCAACTCAAATACAAAGGGGTGGGTTTATTTTTTTTGTAGGAATCAGTACGCAAGGAGTAGGTCTCTTTCCACAAGCATATTGATGAAAGTTTCATATTAAGTCAAAAACGAATATATTGAAGGACCAAGTCCTCCTGATAGAAATAAAAAGAGCATCACTAAGCTTAGCTATCAGAATGAGGAATCCTGGAATGATACAGTACCAATTTTCAGCTAACAATTAAGAAAAAACACCCTTTCAAAGCTCCAATTCATGATAAACTGCATTGCCGTAGATGATGAGCCACTTGCTCTTGAGTTGATTAAAAACTATATAAGCAAGATACCCTATCTAAATTTGGTAACCACTTGTGACAATGCTTTTGATGCCATGGAGGAAATGCAAAAACATTCAATAGACCTCCTATTGATAGACATACAGATGCCTGAATTAACTGGGCTTCAATTTATCTCAAGTCTTGAAAAAAAACCATTGGCAATAATTATCACCGCTTATAAAGAGTTTGCCTTGGAAAGTTTTGACCTTGATGTTGTCGACTACCTGGTAAAACCGGTTCCCTTGGATCGCTTTATTAAGGCTTGCAACCGAGCAAAAGATCGACATGAATTACTCACCATCAAACCCTCTTCCCCATCAATAAAAGTGATGGATCATATTTTTGTACATGTAGATTACAGTCAGGTAAAATTAAAATTCGAGGATATCCTTTGGCTTAAAGGGTATGGCGATTATATCAAATTTTACTTAAAAAATGCTCCTCAGCCACTTGTGGTAAGAATGAGTTTCAAGGAGGTGGAAACACTTTTGCCTTTGGATCAATTTATCAGAATTCATAAGTCCTATGCAGTCGCAATTAGTGAAATTACGTCCATTCGAAAAAACAGTGTGTTTATAGGGGAATTGGAGTTCTCTGTTGGAGAAGCTTATAGGGGAAATGTAGCCAAGCTTTTAAATTAAGAATATTGACCTTATTCTTCAAATGGAAGATTTTCCCAAGTTTTTTTGAATCCTAAGTCTCTGGAAAAAGTAGGGTAAATACCCAAGCCGGACACATAAAAAAACCCTGACTTTAGTAAAGTCAGGGTTGATTCTGGTAGATTATAGGCCAAATCCTAAATAAATCTGCCCTACTCCATTCTTAGAGTTTTCTGTCAATTGACCGGCAACCCCACTGTTTCCTATTTCGCGGAAACCATAATTATACCTGACACCAATGGTTACTGCTTTCACGTCAAAGCCTACGCCAAACATCACCCCATAGTCCAACTTATTAAAGTCGTCTGTATCTAAGGTCGCAATATCAGAAGAACTTAAATCGGATTGCTTCAAATCTTTCACATTGGCTGAAAATAGATAAGAAAGGTATGGTCCTGCATGAAGGTTTAAGGGACCAACGTTTACGGCCAATGCTACTGGAACCTGCACATAATTTAAATTAAACCTTACTTCGCCTGATTCAATTCCCAGGACATTTTCCAAATCAGAACCACCATAGGTTACTTTTGAGCCTGCATTGGAATAAAGCACTTCTGGCTGAACAGCAAGAAAGCTGTTAATTGGTATCTTACCAAAAACCCCAAAATTAAATCCTGCTTTCATGCTTTCATCCTCTACTGTAGGTTGATCAACATATAACTGAGAAAGATTTAAACCACCCTTGATTCCAAATTTGGGCCCCGGGTTATTGGTTTGTCCATAAGTATGCGCTGTTCCAACCAGTAAAAATAGTGCTGCTAGAATTCCGGCAAATTTTTTATTAGAAGCGTTTTTTAACATTTTATTATAATTTACAGTTAAAAATAATTGTGGTTTAACCGGTTGACCATTTAATATATTATTTATACAATAGGAATATAAATTTAATTTTTATAGTCAATACTTATTCATTAAGTAATTTTACCAGCTTATAATTGTACGTAGCAAAGGGAATGCCATAATTAAAAATTGACTCTTCCACAGGTGGTGAATTTTTAAATAAATAATTTACCTTTAACATTGCCCAAACATCAGCAACAGGTAAAAAATAATGATTATGGACAAAAATTGAAGCAGAAAAGTCGGATATTTCAAATCAATGGAATAATTTAATTGCAATAGTTCGCAAAAATTTTAAAAGAATTAAAGTTAGATTAATCAAAGTATTGGTGAAGGAATAAAAGCTCAAGCCACATAAGGCTTTAGAGTAACCTATATTTTATAGTCCATCAGATAGTTCCTGACCAATATTTCATAGTTTAAAGTCTGAACTAATGAAAAACACAAATTGTGGATACTAAATCATTTATGAAGCCAGAGAAAAAAGACCAAAAAGTACACCAACAGGATCTGGAGAAAAAATCCAATGAAATAGAAGAGTCCGGAAAATACACGGAAATCCTTAGCAGAGTAATACACGAAGGAGAGGAAATATTCAAAATTAAGAAAAGAGCGATCTTTTTGAGTGCTTGTATTGCTGGACTCGAAATTGGTTTTAGCTACCTTTTAATTTCCACCTTGTATTTCTTATTGGCTGGAAAGGTAGACGAAAACATTATTTTTAAATTGTTCGGTCTTGTTTACCCTTTAGGATTCATCATGGTGATCCTTGGTAAATCTGTACTTTTTACGGAACAAACCTCTGTCCTGGCACTGCCTGTTTTAAATGGGCAGAGAACTATTCTCGAACTATTGAGTATTTGGGGAGTGGTTATCATTGGAAACCTCCTGGGGGGAATTGTATTTGTTTTCTGTATAGGAGATCTGGCAGCACAGCTTAATCTTTTCGACAAGGAAACAATGGTTAAAATTGGTAGCCATATATTGGATCACAGTTACTGGGTTTTATTGCTAAGTTCAGTATTCGCAGGATGGCTTATGGGGCTATTAACCTGGATATTGAACAGTACCACCTCTTCTCTGACCCGTATCCTTTTAATCGTACTGATCACCGGGACCATAGGTTTTGTTGGTTTTCACCACAGCATTGTAGGGAATATAGAAGCATTTGCTGGGTTTTTGTATTCAGAAACGATCTCACTAGGAGATTATTTGTCCTTCCTTCTCCTTACCTTATTGGGAAATGGAATTGGAGGTTCTATCGTCGTGGCGCTATTTAAATACCGAATTTTCGAATCAAATTATGCCACTAAAAGACACAAATAAAACAGGAAATCCACTTACTTACGAAAGTAACCCAGCTGATTAACGTTACTTTTTCACGGTCTTTGAAGTCAGGCTAAAACGTAAAAGTGGTCACCACAAAGCCATGATCTGATGGATAAGCAATGGACTTTCCATTAAGGGAGAAGGGTTCTCCCAAAAATGCTTTGTAGGATTTTGATTCGATGGCTTGTAAAGCATCTCCTTTATAATAAATATAGTCGATTCGGTGCTCGTCTTTTTGCCCTTTGGTGTCCCATGTGATTCCGGGATTGGTCAATGGGTCTGGATTTAAAGTTCTATAGGTATCGATCAAACCTATGTTTTCTAAAACCTTAGTACTGTACCAGGGAACCACCAAACCTTTGTGCATTTCCCTGGTCTCTTCTCCCCAATCCAAATGTGAAGGAGAATTCATGTCCCCTCCGAAAATCATGGGGATGGAATCCGTTTCTGCACTGTATTTCCCTAAGTAAGGAAGCACCTTTTGGATCATTTCATATTTGGTTTCCGTTCGTTCCCAAACGAGTAATTCCTCGGCAGTCATCCCCAGTTCCTCAGGTGCATCCTCCCATGGCAAATAGTGAAACCAATTAGAGAAAACGCGAATCTTTTGATTGTTTATTATTATTTCTCTCCCTCCCAAATAGAAGGGGTAATCTGTATCAATTCGCTCTCCAAATGGAAACTTAGAAAAGATGGACAAGTTGACGGTTTTTTCATCCAGAGCAGTTCCTTCTTTTGCAATCAAATGAAAGTTATAGCCCAAAGAATCTGCAATCATTTTTCCTGAGCCATATGTTTCTACCATCAAAATCACATCGGGATCAATTTCCTTTATGATTTGAATGACATGCTGAGGGCCGTTTTCGATATCATTGCCACCATGCAAAATATTCCAAGCCATGACCTTGAAAGTCTTCGTTTCTTGTTGTGGGCTACAAGAGGCAAAAATTAGCACAAATGACAAATAGAATAGAATCCGTTGCATGGAATTATATATTTTCAGGATTGGGTTAATAGCGATATTCAACATCAAGGAGTAAAAGAAGTTATACTTAGCTAAAAAATAGGTGTTTAGGACTGAACCAAATTTAGATGCTTCTTAAGCGAAAAACTACAATATTTCCTAAAACTTTCTTTATGAATTCAGGTTAACTGTTTAACAAAAGCTATCCATATAGGCTTTAACCATACTGAATTCAACGCTGCTATTGAGGCAAAATTTATGCCTATACTCTTTATTTCATATTGCCAATTTCTCTTTTACCATTCCAATGTTTCTACTATAAAATGAGCCTCGGTAACCGTATCATTTTAAAGAATGACTTAAATCATGATTATTCGTCCAATTCATCCCTAAATTCGAAATCTATTCAATCTTAAATGCCAAGATCCTTAAAATGGCTAAATCAACCTCTATAAAGACCCGTTCTGAATCATTTTTCACCGAAATAGGTGATATGGCGCTTTTTTCAGGGCGCTTTTTCAAGGAAGTTTTCAGCCAGCCCTTTGAGTTTAAAGAACTACTTCGTCAGTCCTATAATATAGGAAACCGTTCTTTGCTTTTGGTTGGGGTAACCGGATTTATTCTAGGGCTTGTTTTCACCCTACAGTCACGCCCCACCCTAATGGAATTTGGGGCAGAATCCTGGATGCCCTCAATGGTAGGCATTTCTATAGTCAGAGAAATTGGCCCTGTAATTATTGCCCTTATCTGTGCTGGTAGAATTGGTTCCGGAATAGGGGCCGAACTGGGTTCTATGCGGGTTACGGAACAAATAGACGCAATGGAGGTTTCAGGAAACAACCCCTTTAAATACCTGGTCGTTACCCGCATTTTGGCCACTACTTTGATGTTGCCTCTATTGATAATAATGGGCGATGTTATTGCACTATTTGGTTCAGCCATTATCGAAAATCTAAAAGGTCATGTCTCCTATATGCTCTATTTCAACCAGGTTTTTGATGCACTCAGTTTTAGTGATATCATCCCAGCTACAGTGAAATCCGTTTTCTTCGGTTTTGCCATTGGGCTGGTAGGTTGCTATAAGGGGTACAATTGTTCCAAGGGAACCGTAGGTGTGGGAGAAGCTTCAAATTCTGCTGTAGTCTATACTTCCATGCTCTTGTTTGTAATTGATTTTATTGCTGTGTTTGTAACTGATATATTTTTCGAAATCTGATGGATTCCAAAGAAAACTTAAAACCCGTATTAGAGTTAAGAAGCCTTCACAAAAGTTTTGGAGACAACCATGTGCTCGTAGACTTTAACCTGAAACTTTTTGAAGGCGAAAACCTGGTCGTAATGGGCAAGTCAGGATCAGGAAAATCGGTAATGGTCAAATGTTTGGTGGGCTTAATACAGCCAGACAGTGGAAGTATTACCATTAAAAACCAGGACATTATTACTATGGGTCATAAAGAATTGGATTTACTCCGCACTGAAATCGGATTTCTATTCCAGGGCAGTGCACTATATGATTCCATGACAGTACGTGAAAACCTGGAATTTCCTCTTAGGCGCCAAACCCATAAGGTAGCTGATTTTGAAAGTACTGAAGCACTCGTAAGGGAAGCATTGGAAAACGTGGGTCTGTCGGATACTATGGATTTAATGCCAGCGGAACTTTCTGGAGGAATGCAGCGACGAGTGGCATTGGCACGTGCTTTAATCTTAAAACCAAAAATTATAATTTATGATGAGCCAACAACAGGTTTGGATCCGATTACGGCAAAGGAGATTATCGAGTTGATGCGGAATATTCAAAAAAAATACCATACCTCTTCCCTTATTATCACCCACGATGTGGATTGTGCAAGGGTAATCTCAAATCGTATGATTTTATTGGTAGATGGTACCAATTATGTCGAAGGGAGTTTTGATGAGCTTTCGAACTCGAAGGACCCAAAAGTACAGGCATTCTTTAAAAACTAAAATTATGGGAAAATCAAATTCTTACAAAGCGAAAGTAGGCCTATTTGTAGTGATCGGTACTGTACTACTCATCGCAATCCTCTATTTTGTAGGAATGCGCCAACATATTTTCAGCAGTAACATTCAGCTGTATAGTATTTTTGAAAACGTAAATGGGCTACAAACAGGGAACAACGTGCGTTATTCTGGGATTGATGTGGGCACCGTGAGTAAAATAGAAATGATTGATGAAAGAAACATCCGTATCCAATTGATGGTGGAAGATAAAATCTCCAGATTTATCAAAAAAGACGCCATTACCTTTATCGGCTCCGATGGATTGGTAGGAAGTATGGTGGTAAACATTGTTCCTGGAAATGAACAAAACACAACATCAGTTAGTTCAGGAGATACCATTCAGTCCTACAGCAAAGTTGGGACCGATGACATGCTTTCTACGCTAAGCACAACCAATGAAAATGCGGCCTTGCTCACCGAAGATTTGCTAAAAATCACCCAAAAAATTTTACAGGGTAAAGGCACCTTAGGTACACTATTAAGCGATACCCTGCTGGCCCGGGACATTCGTCAGTCATTAATAGCGCTAAAAAATGCAACCCAGAGTACCTCAACATTGGTCACACGTGTAAATGCTATTATTGAGCAAGTGAATTACAATGAAAGCACTGCTGCTGTTTTGTTAAGCGACACGATCTCAGCCAGCCAAATGAAAGCCGTGTTTTTTAATCTCGAAAAATCAAGTAAAGGCATTAACAGTGTAACACAAAATCTGGAGGAATACCTTACTGAGATAAAATCTGGAAAAGGAACTTTTAACCATTTCACACAAGATGAAGCTTTGTCCAAGAACATTGACAGTACAATGGTTAATATAAAGGAAGCTGCTGAGAAATTGAATGCAAATATGGAAGCCCTCAAACACAACTTTCTATTCCGTAGGTATTTCAAAAAACAGGAGCGACAGCAAAAGCGAGAG
Source organism: Cyclobacterium qasimii M12-11B (assembly GCF_000427295.1). Lineage (GTDB taxonomy): Bacteria > Bacteroidota > Bacteroidia > Cytophagales > Cyclobacteriaceae > Cyclobacterium > Cyclobacterium qasimii. The sequence continues at coordinate 200,440 of NZ_ATNM01000197.1, forward strand.
GCTGATTAGTTTTGAATCAACCCTAAATCACGTAAATGCCAATGTATTTTATTCTAAGCATCTCCTAGTAAAAAAGTTGCATTAGGAAGACAAAACCCATTCTGAAACACCCTGTTTGGGGTTTATTGACAGGTTTGAAATTAACTTAACAGTTTGTTATACTAATATTATAATTAATTCTGTAATTAATGAATTTCGGAACTGTTTTTGTAGCGATTAGCCTAAGTGAATTCCGTGTGATTTTTAATTAAACATTCGGGGTATTATTTGGTTTATACTTTTAACTTAAATCATGAAATTATGAAGAATACTTTACTCTGCTTTGCGCTGGTAATAGGTACAGTGTTTTCTGTGCTAGCACAAAGTAAAACTGTAACCGGGAGGATAACTTCCGCAGATGAACCGGAAGGTATTCCGGGCGTAAACATACGTGTTAAAGGAACTATGGTTGGGGCAATATCAGACATTGACGGCAACTATACCTTAGCCGTTCCAGAAGGTTCAAACCTGCTGGTATTTAGCTTTGTTGGCTTTGTTGCCCAAGAAGCAACTATCGGAAACCGAAGCACAATCGATGTAGTATTACTTCAAGACGTGAGGGAACTCTCTGAAGTAGTGATAACCGCTTTGGGTGTGGAGAGGAATAGAAATGAATTGGCCTATTCTGCACAGGAAGTTGATGGGGACATGATCACCCGTACCAGGAGCCCGGATTTTGTAAATTCCCTTTCGGGAAAAGTAGCCGGCCTGGACATTAGGAGCAATAACACCATGGGTGGATCTACCAATGTTATTATAAGGGGTTATTCCTCTATAACAGGGAACAACCAAGCCCTTTTTGTGATTGACGGAGTGCCAATAAGCAACGCGAACAACAACACAAGTACTAAAGCCTACCAGGCGAATGAAAGTTATGGAAACCAGCAAGAAGGTCGTGTTGGTACTGACTTTGGAAACGCAGCAGCAGATTTAAATCCCGACAATATAGAATCTGTCAACGTTTTGAAAGGAGCCGCGGCTACCGCATTGTACGGATCACGTGCTGCCAATGGTGTAATCATGATTACCACTAAAAAAGGGAAAGAAAACAGCATGGCCCTTACCGTAAATACCGGTGTTGTATGGAGTCAAATTGACAAAAGCACCTTTGTTAGGTACCAAAAAGATTACGGAGCAGGTTATTCAGGCGCTTTCCGAACACCCCAGGATCTTGGGAGTGGAGTGGGGCCTGTGGTAAGGTTTCAGGATGATGCTTCTTATGGTCCTGCATTTGATCCAGGACTTATGGTCTATCAGTGGGATGCGATTGATCCATTTTCTCCAACCTTTGGTCAAATGACTCCTTGGGTTGCTGCTCAAAATGATCCAAGCACCTTTTATGAAACAGGGTTAAATTCCAATCAGAGTATTATTTTGAGTGGTGGTGGAGAAGATGCCACATTTAGTTTAGGATACACCCGTAATGATATAAAAGGAAATTTGCCAAACAGTACCATAGACAAGGATCAGTTCAACTTTACCGCGTCTTATAAAGCAACGGATCGACTGACAGTTACCGCGTCTGGAAACTATGCACGAACTGTAGGTATGGGTCGGTACGGAACCGGCTACAATGGAAGAAACCCCAACCAACAATTCAGGCAATGGTGGCAAACCAATGTGGACATTCGGGATCAGGAAGCTGCTTACTGGAGAAATGAACAAAACATTACCTGGAACTGGAATAGTGCCAATACCGGCCCTATATATTCAGACAACTTATATTGGTCAAGGTATCAAAATTATTCCAATGACAGCAGGGACAATTATTATGGCTATGCCTCAGTAAACTATAAGGTTAACGATTGGTTCAGTGTGATGGGCCGGGCGTCTTTCAATACTACCACCGATCTTCAAGAAGAACGTGTAGCCATTGGTAGTGCAGATGTTAGCCAATATACTAGATTCAATAGAGATTTTAATGAGTCCAACTTTGACCTTTTGTTAAACTTCAACAAGGACATATCAGAGGACATCAGCTTTACAGGCTTGTTAGGGTCTAATTTGCGTAGAAGCAGGATGAGTTCCATAAGGGCCAGTACCAATGGTGGTTTGGTAGTGCCGGGGTTATACAGTCTTTCCAATTCACGGAATGCCATCCAACCACCATTTGAAGAAGTACAAGATATAGGTGTTGATGGAGTATTTGCAAACGCCAACTTTGGTTACAAAGAGACCTTGTTTGTGGAAGTATCTGCTCGTCAGGACAAGTCTACTACTTTGCCTGAAGACAACAACACTTACTTCTATCCAGCAGCAGCAGCTAACTTAGTGTTTTCTAAATTATTGGATGCTTCCTGGTTGTCGCATGGTAAAGTCAGGGCGAATTATGCAGAAGTGGGTAATGATGCCCCTGCTTTGAGTTTGTATGACGTATATGATGCGCAGACAGGCTATGGATCTATTCCTATATTCTCTCTTCCCAGCACAAGAAACAATAACTTCTTATTGCCTGAAAGGCAAAAAAGTTTTGAGGCAGGTGTAGAAGCTGACTTTTTTGACAGACTCTTTGGATTTGATGTAACTTATTATAAATCAAACACCATCAATCAGATTTTGCCGGTGAATACATCTGCAGCAAGTGGCTATACCAAGAGGTTTGTCAATGCTGGAGAAGTTCAAAACCAGGGAATTGAGGTTTCTGCCTTTGTAACTCCCATTCAGACCCAAGATTTTCAATGGACCATGAACTTGAATTTCGCCCGAAACAGAAATGAGGTAATTAGTCTATATGGAGAAGGAGAAAACGAGGTATTAAATGTTCCCATAGCTTCTTTCCAAGGTGGCGTATCCGTCAATGCGGCCGTAGGTCAACCTTATGGAGTTATTAGAGGCAAAGACTTTGTTTATACCAATGGAGAAAGAACCGTCAATGAAGATGGTTACTATATGGTTTCAGATAATTCAGATGAAATCATAGGTGATCCAAATCCTGACTGGATTGGTGGTATTAACAATACCATTACGTATAAAGGCATTTCCTTAGGTTTTCTAATCGATATCCGTAGCGGAGGTGACATTTTCTCCCTGGATCAATATTATGGTGAAGGAACAGGATTATATCCTTTAACCGCAGCCTTGAATGACAAGGGAAATCCTTCAAGACTGCCTGTAGCAGATGGCGGTGGAGTTTTGTTACCGGGAGTAAAAGCAGACGGCAGTCCCAATGACATCTATGCCGAAAACCTTAATGGCGATGGCATAACCCCATTTGGTTATGCGGCCAACAATTATGGTGAGACCCCACGTTCCCTGTATACTTTTGATGGGAGTTTTGTGAAATTAAGAGAAGTGGCGGTGACTTACACCCTACCCCCTGCCTGGATTCAAAAAATGGGGGTTTTTCAGAGTGTCGACCTGCAACTTATAGGCCGTAATCTATGGATCATCCATAAGAACATGGAATTTTCCGATCCAGAGGAAGGTTTGAGCTCCGGTAATGCCGGAAGAGGTTATCAGGGAGGTGCATATCCTGCTTTGAAGAATTATGGTTTTAATGTTCGGTTAAATTTCTAAACCAGAAAAGATGAAAAAGATTTTTATAAGTATAATCTCCATGGCGCTGATGGCATCATGCGTAGATAATTTGGACGACTACAATGTAGATCAAAAGAGTGCAATTGAGGTTCCCCCTGCTACCTTATTTACAGGCGCAGTTAAGGAACTCACGGATGTGATTACCACTCCAGATGTAAACGTAAATAATTATAGGTTCTATGTACAGCATTGGACCACAACGCAGTATTTGGATGAGCCAAGGTATAATATGACTACCCGACTTATTCCACAAAACGTATGGGTAGCCCTTTATCGGGATGTTTTAGCGGATTTAAAAGAATCCAAAAGGTTGGTGGCATTAGACATCAATATCACAGAGGAAGTCAAAAGCAACCAATTGGCACAAATAGAAATTATGGAAGTGTTTTCCTGGTCTGTATTGCTGAATACTTTCGGAGATGTCCCTTACTCAGAGGCTTTGAATCCAGAAAATTCTCTTCCTTCCTATGACGACGCAGAAACGGTTTACAATGCAGTTCTTACCCGACTTGATGAGGGCTTGAACATGATTAACGTAGATGCTGTAGGTTTTGAGGAGGCAGATATCATGTATTCAGGAGATATGGATATGTGGGTGAAATTTGGTAATTCTCTAAAACTAAAACTGGCGATGGTCATTGCGGATGTAAACCCAAGCCTTGCTCAGGGTTTAGTTGAAGCGGCCGCGCCCAATGTATTCACCGCCAATATGGACAGTGGTGCCTTTCCATATCTGAGTGCACCACCTAATAACAACCCTGTTTCCGAAGAGATAAATCCATTATTTACTTCCAGACAAGATTATGTTGTGGCCAATACTTTGGTTGATGCAATGAACGAACTGAATGATCCCAGAAGGGTCTTTTATTTCACCCAAGTAGATGGTGAATATATAGGAGGAAAATATGGTTTTTCAAATTCTTATTCGGATTTCTCAACCATCAACCCAATGGTCACAGACCCTACTTTCGAGGCATTGTTAGTAGATTATTCAGAAGTGGAATTCCTGCTTGCAGAGGCTATTGAAAGAGGCTTTAATGTGCCAGGAACTGCAGAGGAACATTATAACAATGCGATTGCTGCATCCATAGCCTACTGGGGTGGAACGGACAGCGAGACTACAGCCTACCTTGCACAAGAGGATGTTAATTATTCAACAGCTTCAGGAGATTGGCGTCAAAAGATTGGCAACCAAAAATGGATTTCCCTGTACAATCGCGGGTATGATGCCTGGTTGGAATGGAGAAGATTGGATTGGCCAGCTTTACAACCTCCAGCAATAGAAGGAGCAAGTCAACTGACAATTCCAAAAAGGGTGATTTACCCTGTCAATGAGCAAACCTTAAATGGCACCAACCGTTCTGCGGCTGGACAAGCCATTGGAGGAGATGACGGAGCCACTTACTTGTGGTGGGATGTAAATTAAGAGACGTTTTAAATGTAAATAAAAGTGTAAAAGCCGTTCCAAATTGGAACGGCTTTTACTTTTTTGGGGAGAGTATGGTTTGTTCATCAATAATAAAATTTATCATCTCCCCATTTTTTCGGATTATTAACAATGTATTTTGAAATCGTTTGATAGGATTGTTCATTTCGGACTATGTGTTCATAGTAATTGCGTTGCCAAAATTTCCCCATCATTCTATTTTTCAATTTGAAAATTTTCAGACATTTATTTGCAACCAAGGATTTATATGCACCAACAATATCACCAACGGATGCATTCGGACGGATGGGAATATCATTAATATCATCGGATATTGTTAGGGTCAACCCTGGCGGTTGCCCAATTTCATTATTGTTATTTTCTATTTGGGAGGGGGTGAACCCCGCCTCTACGGCATTCAAAATAATAATGCCGTGCATATGATTTGGCATTATTTGAAAACCATCCAATACAAAATTATTAAATCGCTCTGGTAATTTCGCCCATTCATTATAGGCATGTGTTCCGTATTCATTCAATATCATTTCATTGTTTTCAATTTCTCCAAAACGATGAATTCGTTTGTGACAACAAATGGTAATAAAATATGCACCTGCCTGCGAATAATCGTAACCGGTCAACCGCAAAGACTTTCGATGATGAATATTTGGATTATAGGACATTGGTTTAAATTAATTGTCACCCTATCTGGCCTGATTTACGCTTCGCAAAACTTAAACCAATCTTAAATTTAATTTTATACACACTAAACCCAGAGGGTCAACATACTTCCGAGGAATATCTAGCAAATCCCATTCAGTTAAATACAGGACTGGCGGATACCTTTTCCCTAAATTTTTAAAAGTGATTTGTGCCCATCGATGTAGGCCATTAATTCGGAGGCTTTATTGAAAATTTTCTTAATGTTGCCGTTTTTATCAAGCACCAGATGCGTGGGATAGGCCTGTAAATTCAATTGATCAATAATCAGTTCTTCTTGATCCGGAAAAACCACATAATCGAATGCCCTCTTGGTTAAAAAGTCTTCTAAGGAAGATTGAGAATCTGTGGCCAGGCTTAAAAATTGTATGTCACTTTCATTGCGGTACTTATGTACAAACTCATTTAATTCAGGCATCTCAGCTATGCAAGGTTTGCAGGCGATAAACCAGGTTTTAATTATCGTGATTTTCCCTATTAGGCTTTCATTTTTGTACTGCTGCCCATTGATAGCTGTTAAGTCAATTTCTGGGAATTTTTTACCTTCCATTTCATAATATCCAAAAGCCTGTGCCGCTGAATTTTTAATGGTAGTCGAAATGCTTTTATCCGCACCTTCAGGTAATCTAACCAGTTTATAGCTGATGGAATCGGCCTTAGCTTTCACCTTGCTCTCAATGCTAATGTAGTTTCCAGATGTTAATTTTATCAGGAAATCTTTTTTTGAGATTACTTTAGCATTTTCATCAAGCGCTATAAAGTCCGATGAAAAAGAGATTTTGTAATAATGGTAGTTCCACCAAGTACTAAAATCTGCTGTCAACTCTTCCAAATCCTCAAACCCTTGCATTTCCTTGTCAAGATTTTTGCTTGATTTTTCATTACAAGATGCAAAGGAAATAAAGACCAATAATAACAGGAGCGGTAAGTTTTTCATGGCGTAGCAGTTAGCTAAACTTTAATATATAAAAAATAAAAACACAACAAAACTAAACACCCCTTTATACACCCAATTAATTAGTAGTTTTGAATCTTGCCTGTAAAGTGTTTTAATCTAAGTAAAAAGAATTTAGAGGGATCCATCAATTGGATAACTCCGGCGGTTTGCCTTGCTAATTTACTGTTCAAGAAGTAGTAGTGGGCTGCTTCCCCTGGTTTACGACTCTCTGAGACTAGGCTTTTCACATGGTATTGCCTATTCTTTATTCAATATCTCAATTAGTTTTTTGTTAAATAATTCCACACCGCTTTGATTCAAGTGATGAGAATCACTAAAATGTAATGAATCATTTAAAGAAATGATATTATTAAAATTATAATAGACTGAATACGTACTCATTAAACTATCAAGATAGTCTGTGTTCGTATAGCTATCAAAGTGGACTTTAGAAATGGGGGCATAAACCAGAATTAACGGTATGTTTCTTTTTTTCAATTCATTCACGATTTCTAAAAAAGATTCAAGCTGATAATCTTTAATGTTTACTTTTCTTTTTTCAAAAGGAAAGGGTTTAAAAAACTCAACTTTATTTTCCACAAACCCGCCTGATACATACTTATCTTTTCCTTTATAAATAGATTCATTAAAGGATTCATTTAGGCCTAATAAATCTCGAATAAGGGCATAAAAAAATGTATTGTAAGTTTTAATGTTGTTGATTTTTAAAGCCATTTCGAAGGAATTAAAATCATTTTTATCATTAGAAATTACATCAAGTGATGATTCAACCCCATCAACGTTAAATGTCGCAGGAAAAACCTCATATATTACCATTTTTGGGTTTAAAGAATCCATATACCTATTAAAAAGAACTTTGGTTTGGAGAGGAGTTTGAGAACTGGACCCTAAGTTAAATGTTTTGTACCCGTATTTTGTAAATATTCGTGGATCAAACCCCCGATAGGAATGAGATGAACCCAAGAATAAAACATCTAAATTACTTTGATTCTTTATTTCAGAAATCCTTGAAAACAGATGTCCATTGGCACCTATCTTATAACTTACATTCGGTTTAAATTTATTAGGCGTGAGGTTAGTCCAAACAAACAACATGACCAAATAAAACAAACAGGTAAATAATAAAAATTTAAATGTATTTAGGCTGAATTTTTTCATAGAATTCTAAAACTGAAAATAAATAAAAGGGGATTCAACCGAGGGCATAAACATTCCAATTGCAAAAATTATTGACGCATAAAATGACCACCTAATGGGCCTGTACCAATTTTGCCCCAAATGGGCAATGGCATATTGCCCTTCACGTCCTTTCCATTCAAGCATAACAAAAATTGCAACAAGAACTATTGCAACAAAAGCCCTTCCTCTCCCATCAAATTGTGGGATTGAGAAAAGTGAAGGTGATAAAATTTCAGAAATATAGCTTATGGCATGCCCAATATTTTCTGCTCTGAAAAATATCCAAGCAGTCACAATTAAACCAAAGGTTAGCAGCATATATGCAAATTCTTTAATGCTAGGTAAAGCCTTTCCCTGGGCAACCGGTTTAAGATTATTTCGATTGTTCTTTGTCAATAATAGAGGTAAGAAGAAGACTGCATTTAACGCACCCCAGACAATAAAAGTCCAATTTGCTCCATGCCAAAACCCGCTCACGATAAAAATAATAAATGTATTTCTTACTTTCATCCACGTTCCGCCACGACTTCCGCCTAGTGGAATATATAAGTAATCTCTAAACCAAGTGGACAGGGAAATATGCCACCGTCTCCAAAATTCTGCAATGTCCCTTGAAAAATAGGGGAAATTGAAGTTCTGCATCAAATTAAAGCCAAAAAGTCTGGAAGTTCCTATGGCTATATCCGAATAGCCTGAGAAGTCACCATAAATTTGAAAGCTGAAAAATACGGCACCCAAAACCAATGTGCTGCCGGAATAATCTGATGAATTATTGAAAATCAAATTGGCATATTGAGCGCAATTATCTGCAATCACCATCTTTTTAAACAAGCCCCAAAGAATTTGGCGCATGCCGTCTACCGCTTTTGAATAATCAAATGTCCGTTTTTTGTAAAATTGAGGTAACAAATTGGTTGCCCTTTCAATAGGACCGGCAACTAATTGTGGGAAAAAACTTACAAAGGCAGAAAAAGCAATAAAATCATCCGTTGGTTCAAGTTTTCTTTTGTACACATCAATTGAATAACTTAAAGTTTGAAAGGTATAAAAGCTTATCCCTACCGGTAAAATAATGTTTAATGAACTTGCATTTATTTCTGTTCCAAAAAATGAAAAGGCAGAAATAAAATTGTCTAAAAAGAAGTTGTAATATTTAAAGAACCCCAGGAAACCTAGATTTACAAAAATACTTGTATAAAGTAAAACTTTCCTTTTGTTGGATTACCTTCAATCTTCAGTCTATTTCCTATAGCATAGTCTACTACAGTACTGAATAATATCAAAGACAAGAATCTCCAGTCCCACCATCCATAAAACAAATAACTTGCTGCAACGATTAGAAAGTTTTGCAACTTCAAGCTTTTGCTTGAAACAAGCCAATAAAGTATAAAAACTATCGGTAAAAATATTGCAAAGTCAATTGAGTTAAAAAGCATTCGTTCTGTCTATTCAATTATTTTTTAACCTTATTAAGGGACTGAGGTAAGCTCAAGAAAAGTAGAATTATTGGCAATACTTTTAAGGATTAGACCTTTTAGTAAGTTCCAAAAATAACTTTAAAAGTAGTAATAAAAAACAAAGAAACAGCGGTCTAAGTCCTATTCTCTTTCCCACTTCAAGAAATTAACCTTAAAGCTTCTCTTTTACTTAAAGGACTTAATGCTGTATCGTCTACAAATTCCTGCACCCACTCAGGGTCGGTACGACTGTATTCTCGCAGTACCCAGCCAATGGCTTTATTGATAAAAAATTCATCAGATCTCAATAAATGGTGAATGCACTTCACTAAAAGGGCGAGATCCATTTTATCCTTGTACTTTAACTGAAACAGCAGCGCACTCCTTTGCAACCAAATATTATTGGACCGCAACCATTTGTTTATGTGCGACTCCTTTTCTTCAGGAAAAAGCAGAAAGTAATTGCCCATCAATTTATTAGCGATCATATCTACCGTATCCCACCAAGATTGATGAGCCACCATGTGCGCATAAAGATGGATGTCCTCTTTCTCTATGACTTTCATGTATTTCAATGAAAGTTCTTGGGCAAAGTAATGAAACTCCCTCTCGTTCCTACTCCATAAAACCTTTACCAATTCATGAAGCTCAGTCTTTGGTGGAAGCATGGCTTTGTGCAAAAAAGGACTTTGGATGGCTCTTCTATGCTGGGTAGAAATCCCAAAAAACTGGAATTGATTCCGCAAATATGCCCCTTGCTGCAATGCCAGTTCTTTATTGGCATAACGGCTAAATTCCTGTTCTAAGACTGAAATGTATTCAAGGGTTTCGTTGGATAGCATTTGGTTGAATATTTGGGTTGTGTGGTGGGATGATAATTAGTAAACGTTGACCTTTTAATCCTAACTGGTCTAAGTTCCTACCTGGCCTAAGTTTAGCGAAGCGTAACTTAGGCCCAAAATAAGGAAAGTTTTCAACTTTCGTGAAATAATCATCAGGTTGCCGTCAAAGCTAAAATAGGTAGAGACACTCCAAGTTTACTTCAACACCGCTGACTTCGACAGGCTCAGCCACCGGTGTCGAATTACTCAACTCCCGCCCACCTAAGCTATTGTATAAAAACATTTAACTGTTCTTAGCCATACCACTTTTAGAACAAAGACTTCATACCATTTTTCTGCTCGTAAACAAACTTCACTTCATTGGAATCCAAAACCTTATCGAAAACTGTAAGCTCATCCATCAACCCAACATAACTTAGGCCAAGCATAATCTTGGCATTTTCTTCCTCCCATGTAAAGGGATCATTAACACCTTCAACAGCTCCCTTCAACTGCCCATCTAGGTATAACTTACTGGAAGATTTATTTGTGTTTATCTCGGAATAGGTAATTACAATATGTGTCCATTTTCCACTTTTAAAAGGAGGCTGGGTTACGGTAACCGTTCGTTTTTTTGTCTTGGCTTCATCGTTTTTATTTTCAGGATTCCATACCTCCAAATCTCCCATAACGCCTAACCTGAATTCTCTCGGATCATCTTTTGTAAAATCCACCCATAAGGCGGCATCATTGTATCTAGAGTCCGTGAGGTTTATTGGGTCGCAAAAACCCGGTTCCAGGTCTTTCGCAGGGTCCAATTGCAGCCAAAACGAAAAGGTCCCACTCCAGGATGTAGAACTGTATCCCAGGTTTTTATTACCGCTAAAATAAATAGCCGAACTATTCTTCTTTTTGAAATAAAGGGCATCTCCGCTAAGGCCTTTGTTTTTGGCTAAAACAACATCAGGATTGTGTAAACCTGACTTTGCACTTTCTATTTCGCCATAGTTATCAGCGGTATATATTAGTGGATCGCCAGCAGCTATATCTGCCGAAGTTTTTCCGTCAAAAGAACTGTAGAAAAGAATATGGTCTTTTAATTCCTCGTTTTGAGAAAAAGCAAAATTTGAAATGACTAAAAAGAATAATCCAAATGTAAGAGAAAGCCAATTTGAGTTCATGATTTTGATGTTTTGAGTCTATGATAAATGCAAATCTTAAAGTGATTTTGTCAGCATTGGTGCAGAAAAATGGCAACAATGCCGCCAAAATCATTTAATGTGTAATCACTGAACCGTGACTTCACCCGATGCTGTGATATTACGCCCTTGCCTGGCTGGGGAAATAGGGTAAATGAACCCAATCTTACTTTATCCCCTAATTATTAAAGCGTTAAATGGAATTATGCAATAAGATCACCCTGAGGAAAATTTATTAAGCCTTAAGAAGCACCTCTATTTTCTGGTTCATTTCTTCGTAGTTAGCTACTTTAACCTCAAACTTTTTGCCATTTTTTATAACAAAATCCAGGAAATCCTCTTTTTCTGTTTGGCTGTTTTGGTTTTCGAAATCCAGTTGAAGTGATGATTTAGATTTGTAAGGGAAATTAGAGAGCATTGCCAAGGAATCGGCTATATTTTGTTCAGTCAAAGTCACATTGAACTTGCCTGCTAAAGCTTGTACTTCTCTCATCATTTTTTCAAGTTTAGCCATATACTTGGGTTCTTCGGCCAAAGCTCCAAATGTGATATCAAGTGCTGTGGTCATAACAGCTAATGGAGAAACAAAGAGGTATTTTTTCCATAAAATCTCCTTGATGTCTTTGGTGTAAGTAGCATCTAAACCACCATTAACCAATACTTTCTCCACCCATTCAAAATCTGAATCATCATTGTTTCCGAAAAATATTTTCCCTGGTCCGCCAAGGTGTTTTACAACTCCTGGTTTTTCTATGTTCGAAGCGATGTAAATACAGCCTTCAAGAATTTTTGAAGGGTCGTGCTCAATGTTTTTTTCAATGCTTTCTTTTGCATTCACTCCATTTTGTAATGGAATTATAATTGTCTCTTCTTTCAGACAATCTTGATATTTACCAATTGCTGCAGCTAAGGAAAATGATTTTGTGGCAACAATCAGAATATCAAGTAATCCGATTTCATCCGGATTATCAGATGCTAAATAAGGTTTTGATTTTATTATTTCATCGCCTGTTATTAATGAAAGTCCATCCTTGTTAATGACCTCCTTTGTCTTATTGCGACAAATAAATATCACTTTGGTCTCCTCATCCTTTTCAAAGTTCTTGGTAAGTTTTGCGCCAATGAAACTCCCAATGCCTCCCATTCCTAAAATACCTATTTTCATAGTTTATTTTCTTTAAAGTTGAATTTTGTTTTTAGATAAAAAACCTGAAATACAGAGAATAAGGCGAGTACAATAGCAATTATCACCAAGGGTATTTTTGGTTCGGGCCTTGCAAAAAACTCCAATCCCAAAGCCGTAATCATGGTAATGAATAGAAATGCATAAGCAAATATTCCAATTTTCACTTCTTGTGAAATGGCAAAATAAATTATCAAAAGCACCATGCTGATTTCAGCTAAACCCGTGAAAACCCTGAAAAAGTCAGCATTGATGTGTAAAGCATTTTCAAATTGTTCAAATCCTGCAACACTCATGGGCTTAGCCAAAAGTTTAGGAATAGCAAAATAGCCCATTGCCACAATTGAGATAATATTAATGATTTTACTTGCTATTTTATTCATCTTATTTTAAGCTAATTAATTTTTTAGTGACCAATGCTAGATCATTTTCAATGATTTCTGGCTTTGGAGCAAGGGGATACAATTGAGCACCTGGTCTGCTTATAAAAGCGCCTCTCCAACCAGCCCAAAGTGCACCAGCAATGTCCCATCCATGAGCTGCGACCAATAAGCATTCAGAAGGTTTTATCTCCATTTTTCTTGCTGCCCAGTCGTAGGCATCTGCATGCGGTTTGAATTTACCCATGTCTTCAATACTTAATCTTTCTTCAAAATAATCTAACAGTCCAGCGTTTTCAAATTGTGTTTTCACCCCCTTATTGGATGAGTTGGTAAAGGAAACGAGTTTGTATCCAGCATCCTTTAATTGTTGTAAAGACGCTTTGACTTCTGGATGTGCTGGCAAAGAGCGGATAGGGCCCAAAATAGCATCTCTGGCTTCTTTTTCCGTAATAGAGATCCCATTGTTAGCGGCGACCATTTGTAGGGCTGCGGCTCCAATTATTCCGAAATCATTGTATTGTCTGCCCACGGTAGTGACCAAGGAATATTGCAACATGGTGGTAAACCACAGCGGCAACAATTCACTTCTGCCTCCGAGTAAATCCCCAACGCTTGTCTTCATCGCTGTTAAGTCAAGCAAGGTTTCATTAACATCAAAAAACAATACCTTAGGTCTTGTCCCTATCACTTTAGCCTCCAACTCGCTTGCATTGTTTCTTGCAAAACCAACCTGAGGAATTGTTGCCCCAGCCATACCAAGTAAAGCTGTATTCTTAATAAAATTTCTTCTGTTCTTTTTCATCATGTAAATACTTACGTTAAAAACATTCTTATCGGTATGTTTTTTGGTAAAAAATTAAAATTTTAATTGATTGAGGTATACCGACAAACCAGAAATATACTGATCCAAGATAACATCATTGTCATATAATTTCCTGATTCCTCTAATTCCTTCAAAAGCACTAATCAGATAAACGGCTACTGCTTCACTTGGAATTTCCTTTTTTATGGCGTTTTGCTCCTTGCCTTTTTCAATAAGAATGACAAGTGCTTTTTTCCATTTTTCAACAATGCTTTTTAAAGCCAATTGATAGCTAATTTCATAATTACCAATTTCATTGATAAAGTTATTCATCGGGCATCCTTGCTGCTTGTCATAAAAAGGAAAGGACTTAATTCTATTTAAAAAGGTATTTTCTAGAATTTCCATGGCATTCCCAGTACCGTTTAAAGGCAAAACCATGGCATTGTAAACCCGTTTTTGAATTTTCAATTCAATCACCTCTAATCCAAGCTGCTCCTTACTTTTATAATGGTGGTAGAAAGCCCCTTTGGTCATTTTGGCAGCTTTCATAACATCATTTATGCTTGTAGCCTTAAACCCGTTTTCATAAAAAAGCTTAAATGCTTCATGCACTATGTGTTGCTTGGTTATCTCAGACTTCAATTCTTGCTGCATACCCTAAATATACGAATAAAAGTACAAGTGGTTTGTTTCTTGGCTTATTCTGTAATATTTGGATATGGAAAGGTTTCAATAAAGGAGTTGAGTGAATAAGAATTGTGTGCCAAATTCCTACTTTATCAAACGAAGAATGAAGGGTGAAAAGGATCTGTTTCTACTTGAAATTGCGAATACATTGACTCATATCTAATTGGTTGGCCAGGAATGGGTACTATGTGATTCATTAAATTCCGCCTTGTAGCTATTCGGCGTGAAGAAATTTAAGCAGGGTATGGCAAGGGCACAGGCTCTGTCTGACGAATTTTTTGGTTAATGAAACATCCAATAATCAACGAAATATGAGAAAACCAAAAACTGAGGAGTTTGCCTGTGTGCGGGAAGCCTTAATTTTTAGCCGAAAAGATACTCAGCGGCGGGGTTTTTGGGTTACTTTTTTGACCTGTAGCAAAAAAGTGACAATAGTCAAGGTTAATGATATAGTATAGAAAAAAGGAATTGTAAAGTTAAAACCACCACTAACTAATTTCAGTTTTATATTAATAGGAAAGAAAATTATTAATAGAAGCGTTACTGGATAAACATGGCCTGATGGGTTTGGCATTGTTAAGTAATTTTATCCATAAAACCACTGGATTGCTGTTCATTTCTTTTCCATTGATGAAAAGAAACGAACCAAAGAAAAATCTAGCCAAAACTAAATCCCACCACACGTTGCCTAACGCCCCTCGTAGTTTTGGCCCGGCCACCGCGCCCTTACTTTAGCGATTGCATTAAAAATCACTAAATAAAAGAAGCCTTCTCTACCTGGTCTAAGTTTAGCGAAGTGTAACTTAGACCCAATATGAGGAAAGTTTTCAACTTTCGTTGATGCCATAATCACAATAATTAGGTAAAAAACTACCCAAGTTGACTTCGACTCCACTGACTTCGACAGGCTCAGCCACCGGTGCCAAATTACCCTATTATCACCAGCCAAAGCAGGAGGATATTAAAATAGAAGAACCATTTCATTTTACTAAATTTTAACCTAAACCGATGGATCAAAGAAATCAATTCAATAGGAATGGGCTGTAGCCCATTTATAAGGTCAAATCGAATTTTCTGGCTTTAGCCAAAATTTTGAGAACAAAAAGATTTTTGTATGGGTTTAGCGTTGGGCAAGTCCGTTGATTTTCTTTTGTAATTCCAGTAATCGTTCAATAAGTTTTTCAAATGATAATGACTTTCCATAAAACATACTTTCGGACATATCAGCATAATCTTTTTTCCATAGAGGTAATAAGTATTCAGGAGGAACAAACTTTATATTTTTTGGGGCGTGGTTGACGTAATCAATTCCAGAAATTGGAGTGAATTTACTCCGGTGTGTTACGATGGTATTATACAATCTCTGGTTTTGTAATGCTGTTTCTAAAAATTCAGATTGGCTCAATTTCTCTATGTCGTAAAGATGCCGGCTTAGTCGTTCAACCTTGATTTTTTCAGGTGTTTTCTGAAACTCTTCGTGTAAAAGAAATACCTTTTCCAGAAAGGTACGTTCGGGGTTTACCGTAGGAATAGTAACGGGATTATCGGCGAAGATATTTTCGGGGTAAATTTCAGAAACGAATGTCCCGAAAGTGCGTTGAGTGTAAGGTTCTTTGAGTGAACGACTCCCCACTTCAACCAAAACACCGGGTTTAAGATAAGTATCCGTTTCGGTTAATTTTGGGTAATAGATTTCGATAATCAATGGGTCTTGGTCATGGTTTTCAACCTCACGGGGTTTAATTTTTACATTTCTAAAACCTAATACCTTGAACTTTGCCTGTAATTCTTGGGTGAAAGTTTCATTGATAAAAGCGTACGACTTTCTTCTCAGCCTTCGGATATCACCTTTGGATAAATCTCCTGTAAAATTCAAATACTCCCTATCTAAAGCCAAGTCGATATCTTCGGAAAATCGTTGAATGAGTTTCCAACCTTTGCTTAAAGAAGTACCTCCTTTAAAAACTAAAGCCTTGGCACAATCCATAGTAAAGATTACAGCCAGAGTATGTGTCACCCACCAGTCTTTTTCTGCAGCTGATGGAGAAGGCAAGGGAAGTTGTCTTGCTGTTTCTGAAAAAATTCTGACTTTGGTTTTATCGGGTAGCTTAAACCATTCGCTTAAATGTGAAAAATCAATCATTGATTGTGCCTTTGAGTAATTCCCTAATCCAAACTGGTGCTATTTGTAAATCGTGTTGCAGGTATTTTGGATTCTCCTTCTTTAAAATGTTTTTGATCTGCCGAAGCTCATTATCTGTTATTTGGTCTTTACCGATTGTCCGCATTGCCTGAATAGCTAATTTGCTTAACCCACCAACAAAAGCCAAGTTTTTTGAGCTTGATTTTTTAAAGTTAATGGTCTGTTTACCAATTTGTATTTTTCTGGCAGAAGTATCTGTATAGTAAACCACGTTCAAAGGAACTTGTGTGGTTAATCCTAATTTATACATTGCGAAACTTCCCGTTGGAAGAATACGGGCCCTGTCTCTTTTGGCAATGGCAATGGCTATCTCCTCGATGTCAGGCATCACTTTTCCAATAATGTCATCAATCACAGGACGTACGTAGATACCTGTAGCTACACGGTCAATTTTACCGGCTTTCACCAAGCGTTCAAGAGCCTTACGAACTGCATCAGGATTCGCATCCTTTAAAATATTGTCAGTAAAAAAAGTGTTCCTTTTGCTTTTCGTTTGACCCTTTCCAGTATTTGTGTTTCAATGTTTTGTGGCATCATACGGCTAGTTTCTTGTCACAAATATAGTAATAATTTGTGACAAGAAAGTTAGCCATTAGCTGCTCTTGGATATAACGGACGAAGGTTATCCCTCAATCCTACAACACCCGCTGGTCTAAGTTTAGCGAAGCGTAACTTAGACCCAAAATGAAGAAAGTTTTCAATTTTCGTTAATGCCACAATCATTAAAATAGGTAGAGAGTTCCCAATATTAACTTGCACACCGGTGACTTCGACAGGCTCAGCCACCGGTGCCGAATTACCTAATTTTTACCAGTTAAAGCAGGAGGCTATTGAAAAGGAGGATTCGTTTCATTTTCCTTGATTCAGGCTAAATCAATTGACCAAAGAAATCAATTCAATAGGAATGTGCTTTAGCCCATTTATAGGGTAAAGTCGCATCATCCGGCTTTATCCTATATTTAAATTACAAAAGGTGAATTATTAAATCTAAATATAAAAGGTCGCCATGCTCTGGAATATCCAATGCTTATAATCATTATTTAATAGGCTGATTTTTAAATTTCCGCCTTGTAGCTATTCGGCGTGAAGAAATTTAAGCAGGGTATGGCAAGGGCACAGGCATGTTTGACCTTGATGTGAGCATTTACTACCGGAAATGTAAGCTGAATAGCTCAAACCTAAAATACCAGAGTTTGCCTGTGTGCGGGCAGCCTTAAATTTTAGCCGAAAAGATACTCAGCGGCGGGGTTTTTTGGTTACTTTTTGGCCCTGCAGCAAAAAAGTAACAATGGTCTTAATCAATGACTTGGTATAGAAATATCGGAATTGTAAAGCCACAAATCCCCTTTAGCTTGCATGGCCCAGCCACTCCCCGTAGTTGAAAAATTGCATTAATAAATTGATACAAAACCTTCGGATTGATCAGTTATAACCAAGCACTATTCCTTGTCTAAAGATTTTTCAATCTGCTTTTTAAATTCGCTATTATTTATTGCATGGTCAATATTAAAATAAAGGGTTATTGTTTCTTGTCCTTCTATTTCCATATCTAGCATGTCAAGAAAATAACCATTTGAATCATCACCAGACCCCATAGTCCCAATGTTTCCTCCGAATATATAGCTAATAATCGTCTGACCATCAAGTGGGCTAAGAACAAAATAGGAATGTGTATTTGATCCTGTTCCACTCCACAATATGGCATCTACGATCATTCTTGATTTTACAGAGGGGAAATAACTTCTGTCATCGTTAATTTTCCATAAAGAAAAACCCTCTTCCATAAGGGCTGTAAAGTTTACTGGGTTGGTTTTTAAAAGCTCTTTACTTAGCATCAATGCTTTATCATAATTCTTATCGCCCATTAACTTCATTATTTCACGCTCCTTCTCGACATTTTTATAGGGGTGATAATTCTGATTGTTCTTGAAACCAATCATTAAAGCAATGATTTCATTGTTTTTCAAGGACTTATCATGACTTTGAAATCGGTCCAGCAACGTTTCGTAGTAAAATTCAGATTGAGGGCTTGCTGATTCTGCTAGATAAAATTGAAAGTCCCGGTGATAATCAAAATATATTTCTCTAATATTCAGACTTTTATCAAAATTAAAGCTAACAGTATCGTTTACACCTTTAGGGTTAGAGATCAAAATATTCACAATTCCCTCTTGACTTTTTTTCAAAGAATTAATTTCTGTTCCTTTTTCCCAGTACAGATAAATTAATGCTTTTGCATCATTTAAGTCGGAAACAATAAATGGTGCAGACGCTGTTCCTTTACCAAATCGCTTTACAGCATTATATATCATTTGTGTTTTATCCCAAGAAGAGGTAATATTTTCTTCTTTCTCTTGCCCTAGTTGCGCTATTGCATAGTAAGTTAAGGCAGTTAAATTAACTGGGTTATAATCAAGTATTTCAGAACATATCTTCTCAATCTCTGGGAATGCATCATTTCGTTCAAGGTTTTGTAAGTCCTCTAATACTCCATCGTTTTGGTTCATTTTAGCGACATCTCTATAATGAAATAATAAATCCATAACTTCATAATCAGTCAGTGTAGAATCACACTTACCGAATCTTTCCGATAAATTTAGATCATTCGATTGCCCAAACCCTTGAAGTCCAAAAAGTATTAATAATCCAGTAATTAATTTTTTATGCATTTCCTTTCTTTTCATTGTGTGTCATCTCTTCTACTTGGTCTAAGTTTAGCGAAGCATAACTTAGACCCAAAATAAGGAAAGTTTTCAACTTTTATTGATATCACAATCACTAAAATAGGTAGAGAGCTCCCAATATCAACTTCGACTCCGCTGACTTCGACAGGCTCAGCCACCGGTGCCGAATTATCCAGTTTTTATCAGTTAAAGCAGGAGGCTATTGAAAAGGAGGAATCGCTTCATTTTCTTTGATTCAGGCTGAATTGACCAAAGAAATCAATTCAATAGGAATGGGCAAAAGCTCATTTACAGGGTCAAATCATATTCATCCGGCCTTAGTCGAAATTAAGAGAACAATACGATCAATATGCTTTGTTTTCTCCAATGCTGACCTACATTCTTATAAGCCAATTGATTATTCAGACTCCTTTTGCCAGAGCCCACGATTGCTTTCTCTGGCATCACGTTCGTAGGATACAAAGGCATCTGCGTATTTAACATTGGGCGGAATCGACAAAACTCTTGCGTAACCATTTTTTATCAACTCCTCATTTACAAAAGTACCATCAGACAAATAAACGTAGGCAAGCGTTCTTCCATACCGGTCTAAACTGTCCACACCATATTCCAACAAAACTTCTTGATTGATTAATAAATCAGTAAGGTAAGCTTTGGCTTCTTGTCCATAAAATCCAATTTTCTTATAATTCCCATTTCTTGTTTCAGGAGCATCCACTCCAATCAATCGAATTTTCACTCCTTTTTTTGACCCATCCTCAGCCCAAAAGGTATCACCATCCACTACTCTGGATACAGGCATCAAACCCGAAAGCTCAGCTTCCTCCTTACCGGAATTATAATAGGCAACGATTATTGAGACCAGAAGGACAAGAAAATATTTATATGTTTTATTCATTTTAGAAGCCTATCAAGGTTCAAAGATAATAGGGTAAAAGTAAAATTAAGGCTTGCTTATTATATATGGGTTATGATTGCCCTCGTTAGTTGCATTTCTTTTACAAAAGCAAACTTAAAAAAAACTTTTTATTATAAGTTAAGATTTAAAGATCCTCAAAAATAGATTCTTTATCAGCGAGTTCCCAGTTTGAAAGGCTGATAGAGAGCCCAATAAATATGTTCCTTTTCCGAGCACTATGGAGCTGAATTTAAGTTTCAATTGATCGCACCCGCTGGTCTAAGTTTAGCGAAGCGTATCTTAGACCCAAAATGAGGAAAGTTTTCAACTTTCGTTGATATCAAAATTACTAAAATTAGGTAAAAAGCTAACCAAGTTAACTTCGGCACCATTGACTTCGACAGGCTCAGCCACCGGTGTCGAATTACCCAATTTTCACCAGCTAATGCAGGAGGCCATTGAAAAAGATAAAGCTTTTCAGTTTTTAGGGTTTAGGACAACCCAGCTATTACAGGTTCAAACTTACAAAATATGTCTTATTAATTTGAGCATAACTGGCTTCAGCTAAAGTCTGGCAGTTAACTATCTAAAACTCTACTAAATGAACAGCAAATTATTTAGGTAGGATTTACACCTACTGGATTACCACAGCTTCGTAGCACACCAACGTTCTATGTAAGATTCGTGGGGCGACAAGTCCAACGAAGTTTGACTTGTCAGGCCGTAAGCAACGTTGCACGAAATAATGGCTATTTTGTTGATATTGAGCCACATGAATTTTACATTTTGTTAGGCGTAGTGGTTTCTATATTTCAGTCCATTTTTTAAATTCAAGAATCTGATTATTCTCTGCATTTGCAATCTCTTCATCTGGATTTTTAGTCAAGTAAATGATAGAGTCTGATTCAAATACTAAAATCTCAATTCCATTAAAAATGTTTTTAATCAACTCAATCGAAGTTTTCAGCTCGTCTACAGGTTCATAAGCTCCAAATAAACTCATATGTGTATGCCAACTACAATTTCCTTCGCTATTATCAAATCCAATTGTAATTTCTAAATCTTGTGTTGTAATCCAGAAAGTTGCTGTCTTTTGTTGGCTTGGATATTCAATTGTCAAAATATCATCCTTGGTTTTTATATAATCGGAAAAATATGGAAAATCTTTAAGTAATCCATTTTTAATAAAATCCGAAAAGTCTTTTTGACTTAAATCCTGCATTTTCAATAGTTCTATTTGAGAATTAATTTTATATGGTCATTGTATCTGATTATTTCAATGATTATTTCAAAAATCGTTTTTCCACTATTATTGTATTTTTCATTTAAATCCAACTTGCTTTTATTTGAATCAATTCAGATTAAATCATCGGACTTATCTTAGCAATCAAAAACACCAAATCCACCAGCTAAAACGTCATTGAATGCATCTAAATTACGACCTATCTTAAATTCCAAATTCTTAGTCAATTTGGTTTTTATCTCATCATAAAATTCGTCAAGATCTGAAAAATTATATGCGTTAATTTCTATCTGCATAGTTTCAATTTTGTATTGCGTTTCTTTCCATTAAGCCCAACAAGTGTATATAGCTATGTTTACTATTTGAGTTGCGTATATATCGACTATAAACCCACCCCATTTAGCTTGTAAAATGTCAAATTAACTATTTAGGACAAAAATTCAAGTATAGAAACCACACTTTTACTTAAACGGCAGGAATATATTTGGAAATACACAGGCTTGAACAGCAATTACACCAGCACTTAATAAATTTAAAATATTAAACAGAAGCCTATTAAAGAAAAATCAAAAAATAATATCGTTTACTCCACTAAAAATTAAACTCCCTAAAAATAATTACCCAATCAAATCATCAGCAGTAAAATCCGATACCCCTAACTTACCCTCACTACTAAAACTTAAATTTTGGGACAGGTCGAAAAGGTGGGCTTCGGTTTCGAAAAAGTGCATCATATAGCCGGCGGTATTTACAAAGGCGACAAAATCACCTATGGCGGGGAGTTGGGGCAGGGAGATTTTGCGTTTGAGCAGCACATCCCTTTCCAAACAATAGGCACCTGTGAAAAACACCTCTACAGGCGCGTTTGACTCTGATTTACCCGCATACATCACATAGGGATCCAAGAGAAAATCTTCACTGGAACTCATCATCTGACTCATGTTCATTTCCAATCCTACCAGCCATTGCCCTCTGGCATCCTGTTTCCTATGGGCTACCCTGGCAATGGTCATCCCCGTTTGGTTAAGCAGGGAGCGACCTGGTTCTATTCGTATTTCAAGTGACATGGCCTTCAGTCTTTGGGCATTGCTCTCTGCGGTTTCCGCATCTTTATAGTCCAGCACCTCCTTTAGAAAGGTCGTGCCATTGATGTGATTGTAATAGGGATAGGTTTTGAGTTGGCCTGTTAATTCATTGTTGATCATTTCATAGCCCAATCCATGACCATTGAAAGTTAAGGGATTGTCATTGTTATTCACTCCTTCTTGCAATGCCTGATCAAAGGCTTTCCATTGCTCCTCGCTTTCCAAGTAGTTCATCAATATCCCTCCTCCCATGTCTATAAAAGCGATGGACAAACCAGACTCATTGAGTCGCTTGGCCAAACCTATGCAATCGGAAAGGGCTTTGCCACGCTGAAGGGTAGAATAACCGTCCAGGTGAAAGTGAAAACCCTGAATAGAGAGGTTTTTAAAACGCCCTTTTTCCCCGAAATTTCCCAGAATAAAGGCCTCCACAGCAGCTATATCAAAGCCAAAACGACTGTAAAGCTTGGTCCCCTCTACCGTAAAACCGCTTATGCGAATGCCTACAATGGCCTTTTTATTCAGTTCCTCTGCTATGCTTTGGGCTTGTACACATTCATCCTCATTGTCCAGGACAATGGGCACCTGCTCATTGACGGCCAATGCATACTGTTCCTTGGTTTTGATGGCAGAAGTAAGCACCAGGTTTTTCCCATTTCCACCCAAAGCGATGGATTGTTCCAGTTCTTTTTGGCTGGCTGTATCCACACCTATGCCTACTTCCAAAGCCTGTTTCACCAGGGATTTTGATTTGTTGGCCTTGCGTGCATAGTAGATTTGGTGTTTCAATCCATAAGCTTCAAAAAGCTTTTTGAAGGAAGCGATGTTATCGGAAAAAGTGGGCAGATGGTGCAGGTTGATGGGGGAGCCATGTTTTTCAATCAGTCCGCTGATAATTTTCTGGTCTTCAAAAATACGGTGCATCCATGGGGAAGTAATGGGGGTCAGCCCAGCATTTGGATTGCCTTTAATATAATTTTGATTCGTATTCATTGGAAATATTTATCGTCTCTTTTTTCTCAACTGCTTTAGCTACTTCTTCTGCCCATTGGGAGGCAAAATTGTTTCGTTTTCTGGACAAGGTGTCATTGTCCAAAGTCAGCCCTTCTGTAGGCGTGCCGTATAGGGCAATCCCTTCCTGTACTGTTCCATCCTTTGCAATCATTTTACCCTTTTCATCCATATCCATGCACCCGGGAGTATAAATGCTTCCACTGGCATTCATGAATTTTCTTCCGATTCCTTTTTCCAAGATTGAACGATAAAGGGGGCTGGGCGTTTCGCTATCCTTGTTTCTGGGAATTCGGGCATTGATCAGGTAGTCTATGGCTTGCTCTTTTTGGTTTTCACCCTTCAAAAAGCCATAAGCATCAGAGGATTCATTGACCTCAAAAGTCGACCCTCGAGCAAAACCAAAGTCCACTATTCCTGCTTCAGCAAGAGCCAGTATTTTCTTCATGTTCTTCACTGGAGGTCCATAGGCAATGCGGTTGAAAAGGCCGAAATAGTTTCGGTCAAACAGTCTATGTGAAGCCGCATCCAAGCCTCCAAAACTGTAGATTTCATTAAAACCTGAACTTATACGGCGCCAGGTGCCAAATGCCGCATTCAATGGACTTTCCTCGGGGCCTTTTTCTGCTTCCAAAAGCAGTTTTTCTATATAGTCGGCAACTTGTTGATGAGTCAAAGTGGGTTGATTGGAAAAGGGATCCAACAGTTTTTCCCAGCTAAACCTTTCGGCTTCAGGAAAGGCTTTGTGAAAAGCTTCTATTTGACTTATACTGAATCCATAGGTTGAATGGTGAATTATCTCCTGTTGGTATTTCCTGAAAAGCACGCTGTAATAACTATGGGCGCATTCTTTGATTATCAAGGGTAGAATGGTCTTTTCAAAAGAAATGGGCTTTATACTTTTCAGCCAGGCAATAACATCCTCTCTAAAAAAAAACAAGGGGGCATCAATATCCATCGTCCCTGTACGAGGCATCATTGGAAGGCCTGTTCTGGAAAAGGGAAATATTTTGTCGGGTTCCTTTCCCGAAGGCATATAGGTCAATTTATCAGATCCAGCACCTGCAAATTGCCCTCCCCTAACTTCGGTAAGGGCGAGAATGGCATCGATGCTGGTCAGGCCAAATCCTTTAATTGCCACTTGCGCTCCGGCTTCAATATGTCCCAAAGCCAAGTGGGTAGGGTATACAAAATCGATGGAATGGCCGAAATGGTTTTCTTCAAGAAATCCAGCTCCGCAACCTAAATGCCCGGTCGTCAATAAAATTCTATCAAATTCCGGAAATTCATCTTCTTCTTTCTCTTGGGTATAAAGCCTGAATTTTTCACCATGTTTTTCAATATCGGTAACCGTCCTAATATGTTTCACCAACCGAATATTCTCAGGCAAGTTATTGCCCAAACGATCAAATCCTTCCATCAAATAGCTACCTACTGTTGCCCGTGAAGAAAATTCCTCACCAATTTGACTTTCTGGAACTTGCGCTTTTTTGGACAGCCAGTTTACAAAATTTGGTGTTTCATCGATAATTGCCCGGGGTTCCTCATCCGTCCAGCTATTGATGTTTTTATTGGCATAATTCATCAGCAGATAAGACGCCTGATCAGGGCGGTAAACATTACCAGCTGCAAAGAATTTATTTTGATTGAAAAGATGGATCGCTATAGGATCTTGGATTTCGCGCGCTTTGAGTTGCGCCAACAGGCGCTCAAAAGCGTAGTAACCTTTTGGGCCTACTCCAACTATGGCAATATTATATGTTGATGCATTTTCCATCCTTTCGGTGTCAGCTCTCACCATCCAATGGCAGTTTTTAGCTTTGGCTCACTTTCAGGGAAATTGGACAATACCCAATCCGGATTGTAAATGGTGTCGAGATACCGCTCTCCCCTATCTGCCAAAAGGAACACACAATTGCTAGCCTTTGGAATGTATTTGATGTACCGATCTATGGCAGCAATTACTCCACCTGTGGAGCCTCCACAGAGTATCCCTTCTTTTTTGAGCAAGGACCAGCATCCTTCAATACAGTCCAGGTCGCTAACCTTTACATGGCCTTCAAATTTTTGGGTATCGACAAACTGCGATTGTACACCTGCCCCATGTCCAGGAATAAGTCTTGGCGCTGCCTTTCCTCCAAACAAAACACTTCCTAAAGCATCCACCGCTATCACCTTTGTTCCTAGATTATGCTCTTTGATATAATCGGCATAACCCATTAAAGTACCGCAGGTGCTAGTGGACACAAAGAGGTAATCAACCGCTCCACCCAGGTCTCTCATTATTTCGTCTATGGTTTTATGGTGTGCCAAAGGGTTGTTAAGGTTCCCATATTGGTTGGTCCAGAAACTGTTGGGTATGGCTTGCAATAGCTCCTGTACCCTGTCTAGTCGGGCAGCTAGAAAACCTCCTTTTTTAGCAGGGGTTTTTACATATTCCAGTTGGGCCCCATAGGTTTTCAATAGCTTTTCTGTATGTGCATTCAAGTTAGGGTCCACCACCACGATCAACTTTAATCCATAATGGATACATGCCTGTGCCAGGCCTAAGGCCATGTTACCGGAACTCGATTCTATAATGGTATCCCCTCTATTTATTCTTCCTTCTTCAAGTGCTTTTTTGACTATAAAAATCGAAGTCCTGTCCTTCAAACTTCCGGAAGGATTGGCTGCCTCCAATTTACCATAAAACGATGCATGGCTGTCTGGGAAAAGTTTATCCAGACGCACCAAGGGAGTCTCCCCTATGGTTGCCACTATATCATTGGCAACATTCGAAACATTAGCTGTCGTAATCATAACCTTTATGTTCTAATGGATGAAATCCAAATTAATTGATAGTTTATATGGACATAATGCATAAATTTTATGCCATTCTATAAAGTACAATCCGGGATTCATTTCATAAAATGGAAAAACTTACTACAATTTTTCACCCTCAGTTAACTTAAATCATACTGAATTTGTTTGTTCATTCATGTGCCAACCCCTGCTTCTTTGGAGAGAACATTCAAACATATACCTGCTGATTTACAATACTTTACAACTTAACCCTATCTTTTTATGAAAAAATACATCTGTTTATGAGATTGAGGAGAAATACGTTTATTCAAATTTTACAGAACATGGCCGCTTTTCTCAGACATTGAATAGCGAATCGATTCCTAAATTCAATAACGTCCAAAAAAAATTCAATTGAGGTCATAATCTAGGCTTAACCTGAGTCTGGCATAGCCAAAACATTGCTCCACAATTCAAGCAGGATTCCACCAATCACTTTATCATAACTTTCTATGTAACACTAACCGAAAAATGGAAGGAATACGAAAAACTCCGGAGGAGTGAAACTTTTGTAGATAGGGGTGCAAAACCCCTGGCAAAAACGGAAGTCCCCACCCATTAACACCTGTTCTCAACTCGATATCCCGATTAAGCGAGGGACTGCCGCACCCATTCCCTCCCTAAAATCCCCAAAAAATGGATTCGCAGTGACGAGCAGAGATGGACGGGTATTTAATCGTCCCCATTCCCCAGCCCCAAAGGGGCGAAATATCATAGCCAAGGGTGTCAGCCCTTGGTAATTACATAAGAAAAACACTATGATTTTGGCGGTATTGTTGCCTTCTTTTTCCGCAACAATGCTGACAAAATCATCTATCAACCCAATCTTGCATTTTTAAAGATTACACCGGAATCCTTTACGTTCCCTAAACCCCAATAGGGGTGACATTTTTGTAGCCAAGGGTGAAAACCCTTGGAAATTAAATAGAGTATACATCCTGATTTTGGCGGTATTGTTGCTTTTTTTTTCCGCAACAATGCTGACAAAATCACTTGGACTAGTTTTTTTTATCTTTGACAACAAACCATTAAAACAAAAAAACCATGCGAAGAATAGTCCCCAATATTTATTCAAATGACCTGGAGAAAAGCAAAGGCTTTTACCTTGATTTTTTAGATATGGAATTGGCCATGGACATGGGGTGGGTGTTGACCTTTGTTTCCAAAGAAAACCCTACGGCACAAATCTCAATCTTTCAAAACAAGGACAATGCCCCTCTTGACAATTCCACTATATTCTTATCCATAGAAGTTTCGGAAATAGACAGTTGGCATGAAAAAGCCAGGCAACAGAAAATAACCATTGAATACCCAATTACGGATGAAGACTGGGGAGTGAGGCGCTTTTTTATTAAAGACCCAAATGGGGTAACCATTAATTTATTAAGTCATTTAGAAGGATAAATTAATCGTCTTTTCCCATGTAAATAGTATTCTCAAGGAAGCTAAACCGGCTTTCAAACGGTTGGAAGGCCCATGTTTTTGAACTATCTTTATCATTTCAGGCAGGTCAAATGAGAGAAATGTCTGTTTCAAAACTCCATCATCACATTTTAAACCCAAAAATGAAAAAGCGTTTATTTTTACTGTCCATAATCATTACCCTACTTGTACCCTTCTCAGGGAAAGCCCAAATAGACACGGACAAAACAGGGGCCTGGTACATGTATTTTTTTAATTCAACCTTTAATAAAAGTCAATGGGGCTTTCAGGGAGATATCCAATACCGCAACTGGAACAAAGGTGGAGACCTGGAACAACTGTTGTTACGAGGAGGGTTGACCTATAAACCAAAAGAGACGGACATCAAGTTCACCCTTGGCATTGCTAACATTACTTCAGGAGCTTATGGGGAGGACAAAAGCACATCCTCTGAAAGCAGAATCTATCAGGAAGCCCTTTTCCCCTCTCAATTTGGCGAGCGATTTTATGCTACCCATAGGTTTCGCTATGAGCAGCGCTTTGTAGAAAACCAGGATTTCAGAACCCGTTTTCGGTACAACTTATTTTTAAATATAGCCTTGAATAAAGCAGCAATGGAAAAAAACACCCTCTACCTGGCCCTTTACAATGAAATTTTTATCAATGGCGAAAGAGGTATAGGAAATGGAAGCTCAGTTGAAATCTTTGACCGAAACAGGTTTTATGTGGCCCTTGGCTATATGATCAATAATGACTTGAAAGTTCAACTGGGAGGCATGAGACAATCGACTGACCAATGGAGTAAAAACCAATTACAGTTTAGCTTGCACCATGATATTTAATCGAAAAAGCACCGACGTTACCTGATATAGCTATTGGGGTGGGTTTTAGTGAAAAAGTTTGACTAGTGAAAACAATTCCTGGGATGTTTTATTAATACTATAATAACCTGAGTACGACTAAAGCCTACGACTTGGTAATGGCTTACTATTCCCGTTGAAATCCCCCTTTGTCCCCCTTTAGAAAAAGGGGGATTTTGTTTTTTCCAGGACTAACGAGTACAAATCTGATTTTGCATTTCTCCATCCATATCAATTCCACCAAAAGAGCATAAAATTCATTATGCCGCAAATCCACCTTCTAGCAAAGGGGCGCAGTAGCTGTCCAGGCAGAGTCGGTAGGGATTTTTCTTAAACACATCCTAAAATCGAAGCCATGTGAATAATATAAAATAAGCCGGAAGGTTCCGGCTTATTTTATATCCTAGGATCACATTTAAAATCAATCGTTTACAACCTCAATATAGGTACCATATTCCTCTTCATTTCCTTCCTCATCCTCTACAATAAACATCACATGATATTCTCCGGCAGTGGCATTGGCAGGAACATCTATGTGTTCATGAAATTCGACCTCAGACAACTCGTGGTATCCTTCTTCAAAAACTTGCTCCATTTCCCAAACCACTTCTCCTGCACCAGCGGTAAGACCATGGGCATGAATGTCAACAGTAATGGTATGAATCCCATTGGCTGCACCAATTAAAAACTCTACATGGAAATCTTCTCCTCTTACCACTTCGGCATCCATTTCGAATCCACTAATATGAATCAATTCTCTTATTTCTAAATGACCCTCCACTTCCGTTATGTTACCTGCAATATCTAAAACTTCCAATACCACATGGTATTCTCCTGCCGGAGCCGTCGCAGGGATATCTATATGCTCATGAAAGGCTGGATTCTTCACCAAGTACTTGGAATCCGTGTAGACTTTTTCAAAGTCCCACTCTGTTTCTCCTTCGCCCACTTCCACATCATGTGCATGAATACTCAATGTAATGGAAGCAACATTGGCATTTGCAATAATGGTAGCCTCCAGGTGCAAATCAGTACCACGGTAGGCCACAGGTTCGGTAGAATGTGAGCTACCCTCTCCCATTTCAAAGGCAGATATTACTGCCGGATCAAAGGTCATGTCCTCCTCTTCCTGGCAGGAAAACAGTGCCAAAGCCAAGAGAGGAATCATAAATGCTTGTCTAAGTCTTTTCATTTTCAATAAATCTTTACTGGTTAAATAATGCAATATAGTTGCACAAACATAATGCAATATGATTGCATATACAAGATTTTGTACCGCTTTGAAGCGGAATATTTCTTTTAATTAAATATTCCATTTGCAACATTGTTTCACTCATGATATGGTATATATTTGCAATAGTGTTGCAGGGGCGTTTATGAGTATTATTCGCCTAAAGGCTCCTTTTACGCTGTATCCACAAACACCTATTCACCACAGAAATACATTTAAAACAATATCATTCCAGTCATGAAAATAAATTTCAACCATTTTATATCTGTCCTTATAGCTGTTTTAGCACTGGCCTCATGCCAGGAGAACATTGATCCAATTTTACCTTCCCCTACCATTGACAATGTTGAAATTGGGTTAAACGATGATGAAATTGGAGTAATAGGGCGAGATTTTCACCTTAATGCAGACATTCTGGCGGGAGAATTAATTGAGCAGGTACAAGTACAAATTATCCCAATAGAGGGAGAAAGCTATGAAGCTTACTGGGACTTAGAATTAGCATGGGATGAATACAAAGGAACCAAAAACGCCAATGTTCACAAACACTTTGACATTCCTGAAGACGCTGTAGAAGGCAGCTATGATTTCCTCCTCATCATTAAAGATCAGAATGGCACAAGCACTGAAGAGAAGCGAAATATCACCATTTACAAAGCAGAAAATTTGCCGTAGACCCTCAGTAAAAATATCAAGGTAAATGGTCAAGGAAATTGTTGCAATGCATGCTTTTGCGCCTAAGCTTTTTTAATGGTCAGCTCTTTGACTTAAATTTCTGGGGGAAGCCAAGTTTCTTTTAGCTAGATAGATAAAATAAAAATGTTTAACTTTTCAATACATTTTAATTCTAGTAGAAATGTATCGAGGGGTTTTAAATAGAATTACGTCTAACTCTACAAAAAAACTATAATGGTAAATTATAAACTTTTTGCTTTGCTCTTTGCCGCTTTTGCAATGGCTTCATCTTGCAGAAATAAGCCCCAGGAAATTCTAATCACAGATGATTTAGTGTTCGATGTAGACGCTTCCCATTTCATAGAGGGCACCAGTGTTTCCATTGTTCCATGCACACTTTCAAATGGCACTGAAACCGATTGTTATGAAATCGTAACCACTAGCACAGCTACAGATCATCAAATGGGTCCTTGGTGTCCAGGCAATATTTCAGACGGTGAAGAAGCGGGTGGGATTTGGCTGGACAATGGAAAGGTTTATGATGTTGATGGTGCCTTTATTCAAAACCTGGCCACTTTTTATGATGACGACACCTGGATGATGTATGATGCCAATGGAGACATCTTTGTCACAAGTACTGAGGAAGACTGTATCAATGCGGCTAACCCCAATGTAGGTCCTGAATACAAGAATTTCTGTGTAGAATGCCTCCCCTCTTATATCACTGAACTCTCCCAATCCTGGTTAATTCCAGTTACCCCAGTAAGACTTACCGAGCCAAATAATTTTGCCATGGGGCCAAGAGGTGGTAATGGACCTAGTGTAAGGGGAATCGCCTTTAACGGAATAGAATTCTCTGGAGCTGCTCCCACAGATGCCATTCTTTCGGCATATACACTTGCGCCATTTGACGATGCGGGAGGACACATCAATGTACACCAGGGCTATCATTACCATGCCGCGACAGGGATAAGCACCGAGATCGCTCAGGCTGATGGACATGCACCATCCATAGGATATGCCATGGATGGTCATGGTATATACGCACAACTCAATGAAGATGGTAATGAACCTACAGATTTGGACCAATGTCGAGGCCATTACGACGAAACCAGAGGATATCACTACCATGTAGATGCTCCTGGAGAAAACAATTTCATCAATTGCCTTTCCGGTGCCTATGTTAATCCAGTCCGAATTAGGAAATAGACTTTCGATTATTAGGAAGAAATCTTTTCCCTTCAAGAAAAATCAGGGCAGGCAGAGTAAAGTTAGGGAAGCTTATTTCATAATTCCATCTCACTCTTTTAATTAGGACAGCAATCAGCATAGATTAATAGAAGTTTAATCGCTCCGAATAACATAGATAGGAATGCCAGCCACCGATAGGGTGTAAGGAAAACATCAGAATTTTGACGGTATAGTCGCTACATCCCCTAAACCCCAATAGGGGTGGCATTTTTGTAGCCAAGGGTGAAAACCCTTGGAAATTAAATAGAGTATACATCCTGATTTTGGCGGTATTGTTGCCTTTTTTTCTGCAACAATAATGACAAAATCCCAATCGATTCGTGACCCCTTGATGCTTTTTCCCAGTCAGAAATCCACCTAAAGCGAGGGACTGCCACACCCATTCCCTCCGCTAAAGCCTCCCAAAATGGGCTCGCAGTGACGGTCTGCTGTGACCACGAACGCTGGCATAAAAGGTCTTTTTAATAGAATTCCATCTAATGCTTTATAGCTTCACATTACTCTCTATGCTGAAGTTTTACGAATACAAAACTCCAGAGGAGTGAAACTTTTGTAGACAGGGGTGCCAACTCCTGTTTAAGTGATTGGTCGTTAAATGATTTTGGCGGTATTGTTGACTTTTTTTTCTGCAACAATGCTGACAAAATCCCAATCGAAGACGCGACTAATTAATGCTTTTCCCCAGTCAGAAATCTCGAAATACGAATCCTAATTTTCAACTAATACCAATCGAAAAACCTACACATTTTACTCATAATCAACGAACTAACAAAAATTGTGATTTAGGTTTTTAAAGGATTAATTGGTATATTATGTATGAATTTTTTAAAGCAATTAACTTTTGGTTATAAAAGTAATTTTAAAGGAAAAACTTTCATTGATTTTTCTCCACCCTTCCAATTATCCGGGTTATAATCAAATTATTGCAAAGGGACCGAGGGAATTCGAAATGGTTTGCGTCTATACAAGAACAAAACCAAAGGCTTTAAACAAAAAATTATGCTAAATTTTAGATTAGGCTTCCTTATCATAGGAACGTTGGTGATTTTTTCATCCTGTGACAACAACGATGACGAACAAGACATTGAGAATTCAGACGGGGTGGTGTTAGAGGTAGATGCCTCTTATTTCCTTGATGGTACCACGGTAACCACCATACCTTGTACATTATCCGACGGTACAGAAACAGATTGTTACCAAATAGTAACCACAAGTACCGCTTCAGATCATCAAATGGGTCCATGGTGTCCCAGCAACATTTCTGATGGAGAAGAAGCTGGAGGTATTTGGCTGGAAAGTGGACAGGTTTATGATGTTGACGGTGAATTCATTAAAAACCTGGCTTCCTTTTACAATGATGATACCTGGATGATGTACGATGCCAATGGGGACATTTATATTACCAGCACCGAAGAAGATTGTATCAATGCAGCCAATCCGGATGTTGGGGAAGAATATCAAAATTTTTGCGTAGAATGTTTGCCTTCCTATATCACTGACCTGGCACAAACATGGGTAATACCTGTCACTCCGGTGAAACAAAGCAGCTCAAGTAATTTCGCTATGGGCGGAGGTCCTTTCGGCGCTACCGGACCAACGGTCAGAGGAATCGCCTTTAATGGAATTGAATTTTCAGGAGCGGCTCCAACAGATGCCATTCTTTCGGCTTACACGCTAGCTCCATTTGATGATGCAGGTGGCCATATCAATGTACATCAGGGCTACCATTACCATGCAGCCACTGGTACAAGTACGGAAATCTCTCAGGTAGACGGACATGCACCAATGATTGGTTATGCCATGGATGGCCACAGTATTCATACCCAACTCAATGAGGATGGTGAAGAGCCTAGCGATCTGGACCAGTGCAGAGGTCACTATGACGAAACAAGAGGTTACCATTACCATGTAGATGCAGCAGGAAATAACAATTTCATCGATTGCCTTGCAGGTGCCTACGTAAACTAAAAAAAAGAGAAAAATGATTAGATATATTTTAAGTCTTTTACTACTGACCTGGGCAGGGATTGCCCAGGCACACCAACCCGCTATTTCCTCAATAATTTTAGCAGAAAAGGCGGATCATAGCTGGATACTTCAAATTAGGTCTCCACTAACTTCCTTTGAATACGTGGTAAAACAAAAATACGGGGAATCTTCATTTGCCACCGCCGAAGCCTTTCAGGAATTAGTTGTAGATTATTTGAAAGAAAATATTTCTATTCGTTTCAATGGAGCGGAAAACCTGGTTCTTCAAAAGGGTACCGTTCAATTAGGGCATGAAACCAATGTATTTTTTCAAGTTGAAGGAGTTCCTGAAATCGTTGAATCCATTGCGGTAAATAACCCAAGTTTTGCGGGAATCAATCGAAACCAAAGTATTTTCATGGTACTTAAAGAAGGGATGACCAATAACCAATTTATACTAAACAACGAAAACCAACATTCTGCCGACCTTCAGTTGGAAGGATCAGGTTTTGTATCCCAGGAATCAAATTTAACTTTTGGCCTTTTTCAGCAATCAATAATCCCGTCAGGCTACAAACTTTGGATCTCTGGGATTGTATTGGTTTTACTGGCAGGGTTTTACTTAAAACAGAAAAGGCTACTGCCTGTCAATTAAATAGGGAGGGAATTAAACTTTATCCAAGTAAGCATGTCTAATACCTGTGCAGACCCAATAAAATAGTCCAAATCAACTATTTTATCTTAACCCATTTCTGCCAGGTATTTTCCAATGTTTTCAAATTTTCAAAAATTGCATGCTGCCTTTTATAAAAAAATCAATATTTGTCTCTCTTTTTATCATGGGGTTTACAATGGCCTGTTCCAATGAGATGGAAGAAATGGAGGAAATGGAAAAAGAAGAAAGCACAGCAACATATGACATTAGTCCTATCCTGGACAAATTTGAGGGCAATGGCCTTTCTTATGAAATTGCAGGTGATTTTGTGATTTTCACTACTCAGGACCTACCTAATCATACAAGTCCTTACTGGCCTGCCGGCAATGCATTATATAGCGAATACACCGGCAGTAACCCTAGTTACCGTAAAAATCCCAATACAATTGCTGCGCAAAATATTGTACTGACCATCCCACTATATCCATCAGAGGCAACAGTTAAGGAAGCCACACCACTTGGTGCCATTGGCATTTCCAGAAATGGGGTGGTTTTTTACAATCAATACGCCGGACCTGACCTGCCACTAACCACTGAGATCAATTCATTTGATCAATGGCTCGGCCACCCGCAAGGGACCGGGCAATACCATTACCATATAGAACCTGTATACCTGACAAATGAATTTGGTAAAGATGCGTTTTTAGGACTTTTGGCGGATGGGCTCCCTGTATACGGGCCTGTGGAAGGGGATCATATCATTACCAATGATGACCTTGATGCTTTCCATGGACACTTTTCGGAAACTACAGATTTCCCGGAGGGTATTTACCATTACCATATTACTAGCGAAGACCCTTACCTCAATGGTAGTGGATATTTTGGCAGTCCCGGTAATATCACAAGATAATGCATTTTAAAATTTCACCTGCTATTTTATTCCTTTTGTGGTTCTGCTGTTTGACTTCCTGTAGGGAGGAAAAAGTGAGGCTAGATGCATCCGATCCTCAATTGCATCTGAAAAATGGGCAACTTTTTTACAAAGACGGTTTGTTTAGTGGACAACTCAGCGCCTCCTATGCGGACGGAAGTCGGCAGTCCCTTGTTCAATACAGCAAGGGAAGAAAGGAAGGGGAAGAGAAACAGTGGTATACGGATGGAACTTTGGCTATTTCAAGGAGCTATTCCAAAGGGCATAAAGTAGGCATCCACAAGGCCTGGTGGCCAAATGAAAGCCCGAAATTTGAATACCATTTCAATAACAATGGGCAATACAATGGAAGAGTAACCGAATGGTACTCCTCCGGTCAAAAATTCATGGCTTTCAATTATGTGAATGGAAAAGAAAGCGGCAGCCAGAAACTCTGGCAAGAAGATGGGCGGATAAAAGCCAATTATGTTGTTCAAAATGGAGAACGTTTTGGGCTTATTGGGCTTAAAAAATGCAATCCGGTAGAAGGGAAAAACGATGAGATCAATTAAAATCAATAGCTTATTCTTTTTACTATTCCTTGGAATGGGGCTTGCATGCAAAGAAGTAAAAACAAGTGAAAATACGGCTACAGAAAAAACCGGATTACCCTATTTCAATACAGCAGATTTCACACCGGACTGGGATACCAAAGAACATAAAATCCCCGATTTTTCTTTCCTAAATCAAAATGGTAACACCATTACCAATGCAACCTATGCAGGTAAAAATTATGTTGCCAATTTCTTTTTCACCATTTGCCCCGGAATATGTCCAAAGCTCACAACCAATATGGGCCTTTTGCAGGAAGCCTATAAAAATGATCCTGACCTTATGTTGCTATCTCATTCAGTGATGCCCTGGAATGATAGTGTGCCTGTATTGAAGAATTATGCCGTAGAAAAAGGAGTAGACGATTCAAAGTGGAATTTGGTCACTGGTCCAAAAGAGGCCATATATGATATTGCCAGAAACGGCTATTTCGCTGACGAGGATTTTACAAAAACGCAGGATCCTGAAACCTTCATCCATACCGAAAACTTTATTCTAGTAGACAAAGAAGGTTATATCAGAGGCGTATATAACGGAACCCTGGAACTGGATTTGGAGCGGTTAAAAAGGCATATTGAAATTTTAAAAGTAGAAGAATAATGATTCTAATTTTGAGAATTATATCCTAATAAAATAAATGTATTCAATCATGAGACGAAGAAATTTAGCCATCATTGTGACGGCATTAGTATTAAGCTTAATCATTCTAAATTTGATTCCTTTTACCAATGAGTTCGATGAAGAAGTACCGTCTTATATCAATAGGGACAATTCCGGTTTTGGCTATAAAATATCGGCTGAAGAAATCGCTCTTGGAAGAGTGCTTTTTTACGACAAACAGTTGTCTATAAATAACTCCATTTCATGTGCCAGCTGCCATCAGCAGGAATTTGCGTTCAGTGATACCTCCTATCTAAGTCTTGGACAAAACGGAGGAGAAACCGGAAGGCATTCTATGCGGCTAATTAATACGCGTTTTTCTATGGAAGAGAAATTCTTTTGGGACGAAAGGGCTGTTTCTCTGGAGGACCAAACTTCTAAACCCATACAAGACCATATCGAAATGGGCTTCAGTGGTATTGATGGAAATCCCAACTTAGATTCTTTAATAGAAAAAATAGAGAAAATAGATTACTACCAGGAATTGTTTACAATGGCTTTCGAGGAGGATGAAATCACAGAAGAAAAAATTCAAAAAGCCCTGGCACAGTTCGTAAGAAGCATCCAATCATTTGATTCAAAATACGATGTTGGCAGAGGGGCTGTCAACAACAACCAAGTAGATTTCCCAAATTTTTCTGATTCCGAAAACCGTGGCAAGCAACTGTTCATGAGCAACCCTATTCAGAATGGTGCCGGTTGCAACCGTTGTCACAGAGCACCTGAATTCGCCATCGGTCCCAATGCAATGAACAATGGTGTTATTGGTGTGCCTGGAGATTCAACTGCTTCAGACATTAATATAACACGCGCCCCGACCCTCAGGGATTTAGTTAATCCACAAGGATACATGAATGGACCCCTCATGCATGATGCGAGTATTACAAGCCTAAGTGCGGTAATCAACCACTATAATGAAGTACCAAATAATCCAGGATTAGACAACCGATTGAGAAATGCAGGAGGGAACTTACAACTCACCGCATCAGAAAAAGTGGACTTGGAAAACTTCCTTCTTACACTTACAGGTAAAAGGGTATACACACATGAAAAATACGCTAGCCCTTTCGATATGGACAACAGGCTTAACCTTTCTGAATTGCTTTCTATGCACTAATAGAAAAGCGAACCTGAAGAAAGTGACAGGCTTAAGATTTTTTCAGCATTGTTGTAGAAATACAAATACCGCCAAAATTCGGTATTTATATTTCACTTTTTCATGGGTTGAAAGCCATTGATTTTATTGTTGTATTTTGAAAGGGTTGGATGGAATTCTACAATAGATTTACAACACCTCTCCTAACTCGGTTGGAAAGTGTTACAATCACAAGTAAATCAGGCTATTTATAGATTTCAACTTATCAATAAGCAGCCATAAAATTGGGATAAAAGAAAAATTTAACTACATTAAACTAATGCTATGGTAATTCTACCAATTGGCAAACCAAGTTTCAATTCGTATGGTTTTTATAGGTGTGTTTAAACCAAGAAACCATTGATTACGTTGTCGATTTGTATAGAAAAATATTAGATTTCGATATGATTGAAATAAAGAAAAATAAAGATGTCGTAAAAGCAACCAAAGAAGGTAGGATTTATATAGAAAATGAAGATTTTTTCAAACAAGAGAAAGTTCAACATCTTCTCGGTAAATTAAAAAAGTCTTCCATTTTCAAAGAAATTGAATCCAAAAAAAAGGAGTTAAATCCTGGCCTTAGCTAATTTTAAATGCCTTGGAACCTTTTAATATTGCCTCTTATAGGTGGATACTACTTATTATCTAGGTTTAATAAATTCAAATTCAAGCAACAGAGGCTGGACCGACAAAACTTATTTTTGATACTATTTTGGTAGGTACTTGGTTGATTTTTTTTCATTTATTGTCCAATGGTTAGTTCCTAACCTAATTACTGTCAGTAACTACATCAGAGTCATCCCGGTATTTAGCGGATATCGAGATGAACAAAAGAAATTAAGCTTTACAACCCATTATCTTGATGTTTATTCAGAATACGTAAAAGAGGGGAGAATTCAA
Organism: Cyclobacterium qasimii M12-11B; assembly: GCF_000427295.1. GTDB lineage: Bacteria > Bacteroidota > Bacteroidia > Cytophagales > Cyclobacteriaceae > Cyclobacterium > Cyclobacterium qasimii. The sequence continues at coordinate 239,078 of NZ_ATNM01000197.1, forward strand.
TCGGTCTATGAGTTGGATGTTGATTTGATCATAACCTTGGATAACCTTGTGTCTGTTTCTTACTTTGAGATTGAAATGTATGAACGCTTTAATAAACCCAGCGCAGACCCAAAACCCTGAACATCCTCATAATCAATTGCACATAAATAATACTTCCAACATTAAACTTTTGATAAAAAGTTAGTTTAATCATATAGGTTATTCTGGTTTAGGTGAAGTACGACCACCACCTGAATAATGGCCGTACTTCCTCATTTTCATAGCACTTAAACAGCAAGTTCTGTTAAGGTTGAAGTATTAAGTGTTCTTTGAGTGCCACTAGCTTTATTGCTAGACGCAGACTCCCATTTTAAAGTTTTTTTGTACTTAAATATTTCATTTTTCTGCATGGGGTCCATGACCATCAGGTAAATCCACTCGTTGTCAAGAAGTGATTTCAGGTGATTGTTTCTCTCCAAAATATCTGCTATCCGATTGATAGGAGCTTGAATGGTCACAGTCAATCGCAAAGGCTGGTGATACATGCCATTATCGGAACTGTACAAAGATTGAAGCGGAAGCCCCATTTTGAGGTCACCCCCATTCCCTTGCACTACACCAAATTTTCCTGTGATATTGTGGGTAATTTTAGAACCTCCTCCGTAAGTATTGTTGTCCACAGTAGAAAAATAGTAGTGATTATTGATCCACTGGGTCACAACCAGTGGCCCCTGCATGATGCCTTCCAAGGCTTTGCCGGTAGTATCCAATTCCCAATCATAAGAATGAAGAAAGCAGCGACTGTCAAGATTGGTGTTTTTGGTCAAGTCTCGTGGTCCCACAATAAAGCCTGCATTTTTGGCTAGCCCCCATTCTGGTCGTGTTTCACCCCAATTGTTTGCCTTTTCTTGCGCCTTTGAGACACTGTCCCCACTGGTACCAAGTCTGTTCTGGGTAGCGGATTGCTGTGCTTTTAACAGGTTCAACTTTAAATTTGCGATAAGTTTTGCATGCGATTCTGGTGCTTCCGAATCAAACAATACAATCTCATCCGTAGTAGTATTGTGCTCGGCACCCAAAAAGAGTGTGGTTTCCGGAATTAGTACACCATGAATTTCTGCCAAAGCCTTTCTAACATGCAACAAATTGGCCATTTTAGCCAACATTCGGGCATTGTGTCTTCCCGGGCTTGCTGCACAGGCACCACAATCTAAACTTGAGCCAAAAGGATTGTTGGCAGAGTGACTTCCATGCCCTACAAATAGAACCAAAGGGGCAAATTGTTTCCAGCCCATCAGGTCAAAAGCCGATTTTACCATCGAGACCTTTTCTTCCAAAGATACGCCAGGTAGATTCTTGTTCTCATGACTTATTTTCGTGATATCAGGTTGGCAAGTGGCTTCCATCTGAGAAATGTTCTTCTGTTTCTTTCTGTAAATTGACCCAGGGATTATTGTTCTCGCCAATAGCGACAACCCATAAATGACACCTGATCCCTCGACATATCCAAAGGCTGCAGGCAGCATATTTTTCATCCGTTTGAGAAAATAATCGCCAAATTTCATGCGTTCATTTTTATTTTCATTGGCCAAAAAGCGCTCTTTTTTGTCCACTTGTGCCGACTCCGAAACAGTATAGGCTGAAGACACAATGGGCGGACAAGCTTTTCGGGTGATGCCATCCTTCGGACTTTGGTAATCCATGGCTATTCCGAAAAAGCCTGCATAACCAAAGGTTTCGTAATTTCCTTTAGACTCTACGTGTCGTCGGATTAATTCAGACCGGGTATCAATACAAAACACCATCTGAGCATCTGGGACGGCCGGTTTACCCTTGAATTGGGTAATATTAGCACCATTCTCCAAGCTTATGACCAATTGATTTTGCCAACTTTGCTCCCAGGCTTGAAGCCAAATGTATTGGAGCTTCAGTAAAAAACCATCTGTATTCGCTTCCTTATCTTCTGGAAGTAGGGTTACATTCAATTTTTGGGCAATCCATAATCGTACAGCTAAATAATCCATCAGATCTATCGGAAAGTCTTGCTGCCAATCAGAATTGGATTCCGTGCGGTGCTTGATGTATCCGACCCAGCCAGGAAGTGCTGCCAAATGATGGCTAAATATTTTGACGTAGTCATTTTCAGGATAACCACTTAATAATTGGACCAATGCTGCCTCACTTGTTTTAGGAATGTCATTCAATGAAGCAGGCCCTAACGCTGTATCGTAGATGACTAATAGTCTCCATGCGGTATAAAAACCTTCGCTTTTATAAGGCATTTCCCATTCGGCAAGCCCTTCATCCATAAAGGCAGACAACCATTTTACCATTAAACGATCCACATTGTGATTGCCATTCACCTCTTCCGATCCTTGGTGCTCCTCTAATATTTTGAGGTAGTCATCCGGAGGTTTGGATAAACCATTAACTTTCAAAATATGATCCAGAACCTTCAAATCAATATCTCCCTTTTCCCAAGCCTGGCGATAAAGTTTTGCTGCTGGAAAAGCATTGGCATTGAATTGTTTTTGGGCTGCACTTACGGCTTCCAGAAAAGGCGCTTTTTCATAGCCTGCCAAAGGATTGGAAGCAACGAAAGTATACAAGGGCCAGGTTTTGCCTATTACTTCTGCAGCTTTATCAATACTGCTTAATAGATACTGGTTCATATTGATTTTGATTTATACATTAGAACTGATTTTTTATTTGGTTGGGACAGGTTCATTAATTTGACATAAAGCCAAGGGATTTTTTTATAAACCCCAAGTTTCATAATGAAAAACCCGATTAGAAAAATTACGCCAAATATGATTTGCACCGACGTGAAGGGCAAAGGCTGCGTAACCATGGGCATATCGGCCATAAGTACAGTAACCCCATTGTACATCAAGGCGTAAATGCCAATTCCTGCTATGAAAATCAGCGGCGGTACTACTATTTTCTGCATTACTGAAAGGCTTTGCTCCTTCACTATATTGTAGGTCGCCTGCCCTACTGTAATGGCCACAATGAGGGTTAGCAACAAGCCGCTATTTAGCAAGAATCCTTTCCCTGTCCAGCTTGCAAACAGATAAGCTCCCAGCCCTCCAAATAACAAAACAACTACCGCTTGCAATGGTCGGATTCTCAATGGCGTTGGCCGCTCCGGTTTTGTCTGTGCTATTTCTTCGCCAGAGGATAAGAATAAGTAAGCTTTATAAAACCCATGTAAAATTAAATGAACGACTGCCGCATTAAAGAATCCCAAACCGCATTGCATAATCATGAAACCCATTTGGGCAATGGTAGAGCAACCCAACTTTTGCTTGACATTCACCTGAAGCAATTTTGTAAACTGTGCAATAATGGCCGTGAAACCACCGATAATAAACAGTATATACAAAGTATTGGAGGCAAATAGCAGGCTGGCGAAAAGCGCCAACAAAATACCGGCTCCATTGACAAAGCCTGCATGCATAAGCGCAGAAGCAGGGGTTGGTGCAGTCATGGCTGAAAGTAACCAGCGATGAAAAGGATACATGGCTGATTGTACAATGGCCGCTCCAATGACACAAAGTGCCGATAGCTGCAATAAGTAAAATGGCATGTCAGCAACAACTTCAGCTATCCCACTTATTGTAAATTGGCCACTATATAAGGCCAATGGGATTAAACCTACGGCCAGGAAGCTGGTTCCTGCTAAAAAGTACTTTTGCGTAAATTTAGCTGCTTCCCGAGCTTCCCCCCAGCTTTTGTCTATCCCAATCAATTGAGACATTAGAACCCCCATTATCAACCAGCTAAAAATCAAAAGCAAGATATGCTGGGCCATGACCAATAGCATCACAGACAAGGAAAAGCTTAAACAGAGCCACATAAACCTGGTATGAAATTTAAATCCTCTCAGATAAGTGCCCGCATAACTGCTGACGATGGCACTAAAAAAACTGACGGTAGTCCAGATCAAAATGGTAAAGCCATTGATTCTGACAACATTCCCCCATGTCCAATCAGGCATATTATTGAAATTAAAGAAGATAAATAAGGCGTTTCCTATAAACAGAAGCCATAACAATAAAGTCACAATGCGAACAGCGAATGGCTTCTTTGTGCCAGTGTCCGTACACATAACTTTTTGGGCGCTGCTTAAATCTAAATTCGTTTCAGTTGTCATTTCTAAGTTTTTATCGATTTCGGTTTCATTGGTCTTTCCACTGTTGGATAGCATTACATCAATTGCTTTTCAAGCTTATGTTTGGTCTTTGTTTGACGTACTTTCGACACTTCCTCCTAGTGCTTTATAGACATAGGCCATTCCTAAAATGAAACTGCCTGATATAATATGGTCTAGGAACAAGTGATGATTGTAAAAGGCCATTGCGACAATTAATACCAGAATAAGTAATCCTAAAATTGAAAGTGCTGGATTTTCCATGTGATGCATTTTTAGCTTTTGAATGAAGTTGTTAAGCAACAGAAATTTCCAGAACTCCATTTATGCTTAGTTTTTGACCAAGGCCTCTCGTAATGTTTATAAATTCATGAGCCTTCTTTTTTTCCAGTTCTAATTCTTGAATTCTACCATCTAATTGATCTGTCTTGGACCCGTGATTGCCTTCCCAAATTTGAAGTCTTTGGATTTTGTGAAAGTTGATCTTCTCATCAATCAAACCCATCAGTACATGTGCGGCTTCCGAAGGTGTAAATTCACCTTTTACCAATTGAATTTTTTGTGTCGTTTTTCCTCCTTGTGCTGTTTCTTTGGTTTCCATTTTGCTTGATTTTTAATGGCTTCAATAATTTTATTTTCTTTTGACAGCACAAAGATTAGCCATTACAATCATTAATTTTTATTTATATTTGTTATGTTATATATAAATAATATTTATGAATTACACTTTACACCAACTTCATATTTTCCTTAAAATAACTGAATTACAGAGCATTACAAAGGCTTCGGAAGCCTTGCATTTGACCCAACCAGCAGTGTCAATTCAGCTTAAAAATTTTCAGGATCAATTTCCAATCCCACTCACGGAGGTAGTAGGAAGACAACTTTATGTCACAGATTTTGGAATGGAGATCGCAAATGCTGCAGAGAAAATCCTCAATGAGGTTTATGCCATAAATTATAAAACACATGCCTACAAAGGGCAACTTTCCGGTCGCCTAAAAATCTCTATTGTTTCCACTGGGAAATATGTCATGCCCTATTTTTTATCAGGTTTTATACAACAAAATGAGGGTGTCGATTTGACAATGGACGTGACGAATAAATCGAGTGTATTGGAAAGTCTGGAATTGAACGAGGTCGATTTCGCCTTGGTTTCTGTACTTCCCAGGAAATTAAAGGTCAATAAAATTGCCCTGATGGAGAACAAACTCTTCTATGTATCAAGTAGTAAATTGGAAATAAAGAAAAGCTTAACTAAGAAAAAACTATTTGAAGAAACGCCTTTAATCTTTAGAGAACAAGGCTCGGCAACACGTAACGCCATGGAGTCTTTCATAGCGAGAAACAACTATTCCGCTCGTAAAAAAATGGAATTGACTTCCAATGAAGCAGTCAAACAAGCGGTCATTTCAGGATTGGGATGCTCAATAATGCCACTTATAGGCATCAGAAATGAATTAAGCAATAAGGACTTACAAATTATCCCTGTCAAGGGTCTACCATTGAGTACGGAGTGGAATTTAATTTGGCTAAAATCTAAGAAATTATCACCTGCAGCTTTGGCCTATATTGAATTTTTGAACAAAGAAAAAGCGCAAATAATTGATGCGAAATTTTCCTGGATAAATGCCTTTTAAGTCGGCAAGGTTTATAGGATCCATACCTGAAAACCCATATTGGAGGTAACCAATTTAATGTTTATTGGCTTTTATCCATAGCAATTGCCATCTTTTAATTCCTATCCCAATGGATCAAAAAAAGACCGGACTTCAGAAATCCGGTCTTTTTTGATTTCTTGTACCCGATTACCAGATAGAATTTAATTCATGGATTTCCAGGTGTTTTATTAGTGTTTCATTTTTGCCTGAAAATGTGATTCCCGGTATTTGTTGATTGGAATCATGGGGAATGACCATCACTTGCTGACCGCCATTTATAAACACCTCTATAGCGTTGATATCAACAATAAACTCTAAATCGAGTGTGTAGTCGATAAGCGGTACAAAAACATCATTAAGCAAATTATCATTGAGGTTATAGTTAAATTCATAACCATTTATCAGGATTGTAAATTTCCTGTTCGTAACAGGTTCTATGCTTGTTTTTATATGGAGCAAAGGCGTGCTCACAGCATCGATTTCCTTATTGACATCCTTGTCGCCAAATATCAAATCGTTGTATGACTTCGAGCTTTTGTACAAATTAGCGATCTCCTTTACAGGGTTTAAGTGCAAACGCGGACCTTGTTTTGTGGATTTCAACGACAATTCAGTTGGGAAGGCCATCATCTTGTTAAATGGCATTCCTGGAGAATCAACAGTGCCCCAACCTATTTGAATTCGCCTTCCGTCAGGGTTATTATTATAGGTTTGGGCTGCATACATTTTCCCCTTTAGGTAATTCAATTTATCGGTTTCAGGGATGAATTCTTTGCCGTCAAACGATCCAAGTTTATAATTCCCTGAAGCACCAGACAACACCCATTTTTTGTTTTCTTCATCTCCATCGATTGGTAATTCGAATAGTTCCGGGCACTCCCAAAATCCTTTTACATGGCTCTCAAAATTCCATTTTTTCAAATCATTGGAGGTATAGATCGATTGTCCAAGGCCTTCATGCAAAACCATCACCCAGTTATTGTTCGGCTCATACCAAAATACCTTTGGATCACGCTCGTCGTTTGTTCCAAACCGCTTGATTGCAGGAAGTATTGGATTGTTTTCGTATTTCTGGAGCGTTTTTCCCCCGTCATTGCTATAAGCCAGGTTCTGCGCCTGGGCCACTTTGTCCAAGTTTGTTGAATAGGCATACACAATAACATCTTCATTACCGGTCTTGAAACCCGAAGTATTGTTTTTGTCCACCACTGCTGAACCAGAAAACATGGTTCCCATCTCATCTGGGTGCAACACAATAGGCATTTCTTCCCAATGCACCAAATCCTTACTTACTGCATGGCCCCAATGCATATTTCCCCATGCCCAGTCATACGGGTTATGTTGGTAGTACAAATGGTACACCCCATCGTAGTACACCAAGCCATTTGGATCGTTGATCCATCCCCGCTTACTGGAAAAATGGATTTGTGGCCGTAGCTTTTCACTATAAATGGGGACATCTGTTTTTATCTCATCACTTTGATGGATTAGCTTGAAACCGTCACTTAGCCCAGTGTTTTTTTTGCCACTAATGTTCACTTGTTGACCATGGAACTTACTTACGTCCATAAATACCCAATAGTCTGTGCTGTCTTCATGAGAAGCAAGCCTCAAATCAAAATAAGTTTTGAAATCGCCCGCACAAAAGTCCAGGTTGTACTTTTGTCCATCGCTGTTAATCGGGAATAATATTAATTTCTTTTGCACCAAGAACTTTTTCTCTTGGAGAGATTCCTGGGCTATGGTATCAGCGAAAATAAAAAATAGACAGCAAGCTGTCGCTATAATCTTTCTCATGTATTTTTGTATTTTGGGTAAATGAAAATATTTTAACCTCTAGTGCATACCATGAATCATGGTAAAGAGGCCATGCTTTTGAATTGTGACAATTCTGTTAGGGAAAATAAAGTTAGACAAATCTTCAATAGAAAATCAGTAGCCCTCTAAATAAATCTGGGAAGAACAAATCCAACTTTCGTAGATTTATTCCTCCCAGATTACTAACTCTCAAATGGTGGTATAATTTTACTCTGTTTTAAAAGTCTTGACCTCAGACCAATCACTCCAATTCAGGTTTTGATCCCGGTAGCGAACCCTCCAATAATAGGTAGTATTGGGATTAAGTCGTTCCGTTTTTTCATCGGTTAAGTCATCGTCCTTTTGTCGGTTTTCTTTATAATACCAGTTTTCAAACTGTTGCCAGCTCTCAAATGCTAGATTTTCAAAACCATCTGATTTTGACACCTGCCAATGAGAGGCTGCATGGAAGGTACCTGAATAATCACTTTTAAATTCTCCCGCTTTCAAAATGGCACCGGTTATAGGAACCCCAGATTCTTCAGGTGAAAGGGCTTCAGGCGTATTTGGTTTGCGTTCTTTTCTCCATACCGTAATACTGTCTCTCAGCTCATTTTCCCTATGTTCGATGGTATTTCCACGGCTGATTCGCTTCATGGTGAATTTTGGATCATTTCTATCCCCATCAATTGACACCATAACAAATCCATACTCATCTTGGGTAACGGTAAACTCATCGTAATCCCTACCTTCAAATTCGCCCCAATTGTCTATTGCTCCACCTGCCGAAGCAACATTGATCCAAAGGTGTTTATGATCTCTGGATTGCCCTCTGGAATAGCCGTGCGTATGTCCAAAAAAGTGAATACTAGGCTTTCCTGTTTTGGTTGAAAACTGTTCCAATTCTTTAACTATTTTCCCTGTAAAATCTTCTTCACCAGGAATCCAAAGTTCTGATTTAAAAGGATGATGCAGTTGGGCAAAAACGAAATCGATATTATCATCCTTCTCTGTCTCTGCAAGTAATTCTTTTAACCAATCAAGTTGTTCTGACAAATTTCTGTAACCATCATTTGAATCCAAACCAATTACACGTGTGTTGCCATAATCTTTGTACCACCAATGTTCTGCATAGGCTGGAGTGCCATTCTCTGGCAAACTGAAATACTTAAAGTAATACACTGAATTGCGTTCATGATTCCCAGGTACAGGATATACCGGCACTTCAGAAAACAATTTCTCTGCTGGGTTAAAAAAGTGATCTTGCCATTGGGAAAATACAGATCCCCTTTGAACCAAATCTCCTGGTATAAGCACCATTGCCAGGTTGTCAGGCAAAGATCCACCAAACTCTTTTTCTAGATAGCCGATAACCCCTTCATTCAACACCTCACTAAATTTATCAGGTTGGTTGTGATCATATTGCATATCACTCATTGCAACTATCTTAAAATCTTCCCCATCATCAGAAAAAGGTGGTGTTTTAAATTGAAAAATATCTGATAATGCATTTCCGGTTCGTACCCGATAATAATATTCAGTAAAGCGCTCTAAACCGGTGATTTTAACGGTATGAACTTGTACCTCATCAAAATTGATTGCTTCAGAAGTACCTTTAGCTTTTTTGTTTAGTTTGGGACTTGTTCCCCATTCTACAATGCTTTCTTCTCCTTCTGATGTTTGCCACATTACAATGGCAGAATTTGGTTCTACATCTTGTAGGTAGGGTTTAATCTCTATTACTTGTGCCACTGATTGAAAGCAAACACATGCAAACAATGAGACTAAAATTGACTTGAACTCCATTTTCAATTTTTTATTAAAGTACTTGTTTTATTAATGAACAGCGCCCTGAAAAAATTTCAAAAATGAAACCATAACGCCCCCTCTAAGGTAATATTTTCCGAAGAAAAATAAATAACTTAATCTTGAAATATAAGGCTAATTTTATCAAAATCGGCTTATCCATTCGCTTCTGATAAATCAATTGGCAAATATTAGGCAAGAATAAAGCAAATCGACAGAATAATCCATAAAAAATGCCAGACCGGGGTTACCCCAGCCTGGCTTCTCGTCGGGGTGGCCGGATTTGAACCGACGACCCTCCTGACTGCCGTCAGGATACGCTGTCTCCTTGGCTATAGCCTATCGGTCCTTTAACCTCTCAAGGTATCTTCGACTACCAATATTTTTAATTAGACGCTCTTTTCGAACAGCAGAGGAACGATCTTCAAAATATT
>NZ_ATNM01000198.1 GCF_000427295.1 Cyclobacterium qasimii M12-11B
TTTTTTTATAGCGTCCAGTTCATTTTCAATAAGATTACCAGACTAGCAAATGCAGTAGACTTAAAGCCTTGCTAAGCCCTCTAATTAGGGCCTAGTAAAAACCAAAGTAATTCCGAGCATTTCTATAGCAAATGTCTTCGACCATTTGACCCAACCATTCTTCATCAGCAGGTAGTTCACCATTGGCAACATCCTGCCCTATGAGGTTACATAAGATTCTTCTGAAGTACTCATGACGTGGGAAGGACAGGAAGCTTCTGCTATCCGTTAGCATCCCTACAAAGCAACTAAGAATGCCCATATTGGAAAGGGTGTTGATTTGCTTCTCCATGCCGTCTTTCTGATCAAGATACCACCATCCAGATCCAAACTGTACTTTTCCTTTTACAGAGCCATCATTAAAATTACCAACCATAGTAGCCATTACTTCATTGTCTGAAGGGTTCAGGTTATATAAAATGGTTTTGGACAATTGGTCGGTACTGTCAAGGTTGTTAAGGTACTTCGCAAGGGCAACACTTTGAGAGAAGTCTCCAATGGAATCAAATCCAGTATCAGGTCCTAATACTCTTAGCATTCTTTCGTTGGTATTCCTTAGCGCGCCCAGGTGGTATTGTTGGGTCCATCCTTTAGCGTGGTACATTTTACTTAAAGCTGTAAGGGTTTTGAATTTGAAAAACCTCACCTCGTCAGGTTGGATTTTGTCTCCCTTTTTGATAGTCGCAAACAATGCGTCTATGGAGTATTTGTCGTTGTCGAAAAAGTAAAGTTGCTCAAGTCCATGGTCAGAAAGCCTTCCTCCATTTTCATGAAAATAAGCGATGCGATTTTCTAATGAGGCCAGTAAATCATCGAATGTATTGATAGAAATCCCGCTTACATCTGTAAGCTGTTCCAGGTATTTTAGGTAGTCACCTGGATTTTCTACAGCATATGCTTTGTCTGGACGGAATGCCGGAAGAAGTTTGATCGAAAGGTTGTCCGCTTTGGCTTTTTGGTGGTACTCTAAGCTGTCAATAGGGTCGTCTGTGGTACAAACTACCTCTACGTTCATTTTTGAAAGCAGGCCTCGAGTACTGTATTCTTTTTGTTGAAGAAGCTTAGTGGTGTGCGCATAGATATCGGATGCGGTATTTTCATTCAGCAATTGATCCACACCAAAGTAACCCTTTAACTCCAAGTGAGTCCAGTGAAACAAAGGGTTTCTCATTGTCTGAGGAACAATTTTTGCCCAGCTTTCAAATTTTTCCTGGTCAGTTGATTCTCCTGTAATGTATTTTTCATTGACCCCAAGTGTTCTCATGGCACGCCATTTATAATGGTCACCATGCAGCCAGATCGAAGTCATATTGTCAAACTGACGGTCCTCGGCGATGTCTTTAGGCGAAAGGTGACAGTGGTAATCAATGATAGGCATTTTCTTTGCGTGATCATGATAAAGCCCTTTGGCAAAATCATTTTTTAGAAGAAAATCCTCAGTTAAGAAGGTGTTATTTGAAGGTTTTGCTGTGTTTTGCATTATCTATTCTTTTAATCTAATAGTAATATTAAAAATTTATTTTTGCTTATTCCAGATTTTTAAGTGATTTAGACAACCGATTGCATAAATTAAAATTGCTCTAATTTTCATGAGATTCCTATTTTGTTGTTTATATTAGTGTGAAAACGACATATTTTTCTAATTATGTCTAGATTAACGGTGATAATATTCGCTCAGAACGGATTTTTCCTTATAAATTGTCATTTACATAAACACCATGAACCATAAACCAAGAAGAGGTTTTTTAAAAAAAGGAATGGGATTGGCAGCGCTGCCACTTTTGGGTTTTGCGCCTATTTCAACGCCTTTGCAGCGTACAGAAAAAAACCTTAAGCTAAGTTTAAATGCCTTTTCTTTTAATGCGTCCCTGCGAGACAAAACCCTTTCATTGGAAGGGTTGTTTAAGTTTTGTGCTGAAAATGCGATTCCTGCCATTGATCTGACAGCCTATTATATCGCTTCTTATCCAGAAGTTCCGGAAGACAAGGTGCTTTTCGGGATCAAGAAGCAAGCACATCATTGGGGCTTGGACATTAGTGGAACCGGGGTGAGGAATGATTTTACTTTGCAGAATGAAGACCAAAGGAAGAAAGAGATAGCACTAGTGAAAAATTGGATAGTAGCGGCAGCCAAAATGGGCGCGCCAGTACTACGTGTTTTTGCAGGTAAGGCAAATGTGGAGGGCGCTGTATGGAAGGAGGTTGCTGATGGTGTAATTGCTGCTATGCAAGAGTGTGCAGCTTTTGGTGCTGAACATGGTGTGATCGTGGCCATGCAAAATCACAATGACTTTATAAAGTCTGCAGACCAGGTAAATTATATAATGGAAAATGTTAGGGAAGAATGGTTTGGCCTTGTATTGGATGTTGGAAGTTACTCTTTGAAAGATCCATATGAAGAAATCAGTAAAAATGTTCACCATGCTGTCAATTGGCAGATCAAAGAAAATGTAAATTACCTAGGTGATCAAAAACCCGTTGATTTGAAAACCTTGATGAAAATTATAAAAAGCAGTGACTATAATGGTTACCTACCCATAGAGACATTGGGGCCTGGTGATCCTTTTGAGAAGGTGAAGAGCTTCCTTAAAACAGTAAGGAAAGCCTTGGATTAAAAAATGCGGGATATCTGAATTCTGAACATTTCACATGAACGGCTGTAAAACAAAAAAGGTAAGCTGTTAAGCTTACCTTTTAGTCTTTATACTTTTTTTATTTTAATACTTTTAATTTGATGTTCTTATAAGAGACTTCATCACCGTGATCCTGAAGAAGGATATGGCCTTGCTCAGCTTCTCCGAAATTATCCCATTTCGCGTATTTGCTTTCTGCAACCAATGCCCTGAATTCGTCAGAACCTCTAGTGTATTCCACCACTTTTAGTCCATTGATATAATGTTCTACTCTATTGTCTGGATAAACGATCAGACGTCCTTTGTTCCATTCTCCCACTGGGCGAACAAATCGGTCTTGTTTGTCAGCTTTAATTAAGTCATACAAGGAAGAAAGGGTTCTGTTTCCGTCTTTTCCCATTTTTGCATCAGGATGCCTTTCATCATCAAGGATTTGGTATTCCAATCCTATAGCAGACCCAGAATTGTTTTCATTAAGGGTGACAAAGTATTTAACCCCACTGTTAGCACCTTCCGTGATTTTGAAATCAAAAGCCAGGTCAAATGCACTGTACTGCTCTTTGGTTACGATGTCGCCAGCATTGGCAGATTCTCTACCATCCTTCGCTTCGATTGTCAATACTCCGTCATTGATTGTCCAACCACCTTCAGGGAAATTTTCTGCTTTAGCACTTTTCCATCCTTCACTGGTTTTGCCGTCAAAAAGAAGTTTCCATCCTTTGTCTTCTTCGTAAGAAGTCAATACATTATCGATGGTACTTACCACAAATATGTCTTTTTCAAAAGGGGTAGGGGTAAGGTTTTCTGTTTGAATTCTAATATTTCTAAAATAGGTCTTTTTACCTGCGTTTTCTGGGTTTTTACCTATTCCGTGAACCTGAAGGGCAATAAAGCCAGTAGCGTCCATGTCATCTACAAGATAAGCAACCTCTTGGCCATTTACCCAGGTTTTAAGGTTGTTGCCAATGAATTCAATTCTATAGGTGTTAAATTCACCTAGTTTAAAAGCACTTCTTGCGTCAGGGTTATAGGTCAAAGGGTAAAGCCATCCTCGTCTGGCTTCATCATAAATACCACCTGACCATGCTCTTTCTTTTGGGTCACATTCTACTTGATAGCCAAATACTCTACCAGCGCCATCGTTTTTTTCAGGGTCATGCTGACCTCTGGCCATTACTCCTGAATTGCTTGTTTCGTCATCTACTCGGATATCCAGCTCTAAGATGAAGTCACCGTAGGTCTTTTCTGTAGCCAGGAAGGTATTAGGTGTGTTAGGAACAGAGGTGCCGACGATAACACCGTCTACTACTTCAAATTCAGCAGCTCCGTCCAGCTGACGCCAGCCGTCTAAAGTTTCTCCGTCAAATAAGTTAGTCCATCCGTCTTCAGTTTCTACAGCTGGTTTTGCACAAGATGCCAGGAAGAAAATAGACAAAGCAAAAAGACTTAAAATTTGTTTGTTCATGGTATGGGTTTTTTTTGTATAATATTTTAATATGATTCTATAGTCGTAAACTATTATAGGACCATAAAGATAAGCAATATCTCATAAAAATATAATTAATAGGCAATCGATTGCAAAGGTGAAAAAAACGGGTAAAAGACTTTTAACCAAATAGTAATTTGGTTGTAGATGGAAGATAGATAGCGGCAGGTAAATGTTCCTATTTCAAGATCCTGAATTATGGAACATTTACCTGTTAATCTATCTTCGAAATGTAACCCAATACTGTCTCAACCGAAGGGCTGGTGAAGCCTTCAAGAAGGGATGGTCATGAATAGGGTGCATTGTGTAAATAAATGCAATTACTTGATTAGGGCTTAACGGTTACGCTTTTCTTATTCCAAAGCCCGCTTGAAATTTGTAGAAGGCTAAAGCTTTTCAATTGCCTTTTGCTTACATGAATAAGTTAACGTGTTTTGTTCTTGTTAATTATTAAGTGTCAATCGTTCCTAATATTTACTCCTTATTCAAACTTAACACTCAGAATAGGGATGTCTGTTTTGTAAAGAAGCGTGTCTGTGACACCAATTTGATATGCTGTATTGGATTTCCTAAGATTGGAAGCGATGGCAATAATTCCAGCTTTTTCTTTTTCAGCAAAAGCAATGATGCCTTTTTCAACTTCCTCATGGTTGTAAATATGACGATGAATCAATAGTTCTTCCTGTCCATAAGCATATTCGGCCATGCGGGCTTCTGCCTTACCTGTGTCGATAAATTTCTCGGGGGTGTTGATAAATAAAAAATGTACTACAGTCCGTACATTTTTAATGAAGGGCTTTAACCTTACAAATGCAGGCTTACTGGCCTCATTAAATAGAGAGGCAAACACCAGTTTTTTCATGGCTCTGCCATCCACTATGTTTTTAACTGCCAAAACAGGACATGGAGCATTCCTGAAAACCTTTTGGGTGGTAGAGCCGATAAATTTCCCAGGTTCACGATTCTTGCCATAAGCACCAATGACTATTAAGTCTGCTTTTTGCTTAAAAGCCAAGTCTACGAGAACCTGGGAAGGCACACCAATTTCCACTACTGCCTCTACAGGTGTGTTTTTAATTTTGTGTGTAGCCACAAAGGCTTTTAATTTATCCTTTGCCTCTGCCTCCAGATCTAAAATTTCCTGGTTTTTTATTTTTCAGATGTGGATAAATTGTTCCAATCTAAATCAGATTGGATTACGTTGATGCAGGTAATGGTTGCATCACCTTTGCTTGCAACCTTGGCTGCACTGTAGAATGCATTCTCTGAATAAAGTGAAAAATCAATTGGAACAATGATTCGTTTCATGGCCAGTTTATTTTAAATTCTTAATACCTTGATTTACCTGCCAAATCATTGCAATAGCATTTTTAATTTGGCATTGACTCAAAATAAGCAAATTCTTAAACAACAATACATGATATTAATCACCTTAGCCTATGATATTTTTCGTGCTAGGGTAAGAAAGTTAATTGGTTTTATAGTTTTCCAACTTTGATGTTTTTAAAATCAATACTCATTTCATTGCTTGGGTGCAACTGGAGGCCTATTGGTCCTTTTTCAGGCATGTTTTCTGATTGATAAGTCACTACTTCCTGACCGTTTAGCCAAACCGTATAAATTTGACCTTCCACTTTAATCTTCATTGTGTTCCAGTCATTTAATTTCAATAGCTCCTTTACGCCACTTGCTTCTTTGGGGTAAGATTTGCCAGGGATATAAGGAGAGCCTGTCATGTCTCTTTTCAATGATCCAGAGATGCCAATTTGTATTTGGTCTTTATCAGTCCTTAAAAACACACCAGAATCAACAGTGCCTTTACCCATTAGGAAGTCCAATTCAACTATGAAATCACCGTATTCTTTATTTGTCCAAAGGGTTGAACCAGTCTTTGTTGGGTCATTTTCAGTGTGGATATTGCCGTCTTTTACTTCCCACCAAATATTGTCTTCAGGAGTTACCGTCCAGCCTTTTAATGTTTTCCCATTGAAGATTGATTTCATTTTCACCTTTTGGGCAAACCCTTGATTAACTATTAAAGCCATCATTAAAAGGCCAGGGAGTAAGAATTTCATTTTCATTGCGGTTTTATTTTGGTTTTAACTGATGTTATTTTGATCTCCTCCTTGCCAATATTTTTTAAGGGTGGAGGTCTAAATTTATGTAAACAATAATAATAAAAATTATTTAGAATAATTGCCCATTTAAATAAGAGGGGTAATAACTGTTTTTTTTGCAAAATCAATTTTAACCCAAACTAAATGACCTTAAAAAAAACAGGTCGTTCGGTCTGGCTAAAGTTTGACGGGATAGATGCAGGGGTTTATCTATAAGGATAAGAGTAAAATGTCTAGACCCAATTAATGAGTTTACAGCGACATTGAAAAATACAATTACCAAGGGGGTAGTTGTGACCTTTAAAGAAATGATCATAAAGATTATTCCTTTGTAATCTAAAAAAGTAGCGGAAGAAGAAGTAAGAAAGTGTTCCTCAAATGTGCGTTTGGGAACACCGAAGATTGTGATTTTGAAGGAATTCACTTATGGATAGCTTTTCTATTACATAAAATGAATTTCAAACCTCAATGAATTGTGCTATCCTTTATCTTTTAGATAGGCGGCAACTGCTGCTCCTATTATTCCAGCCTCATTTTTGTTTTCGGCAGCAATTACAGGAACATCTACGGTTATCTGGTCTTCAAATTTGTCCATTTTTTTGCTTGCTCCTCCACCAAGAATAAATAAGTCTGGAGAAATGATTCTTACGGTATGCTTAAGGAATTTATTGAACCGTTTACCCCATTCAATATAGGTAAGGTTCTCTTTTTGTCTAGCCGAATCAGCAGCGAAATATTCAATGATTTCGCCGTTTTTGTAATAAGTTCTTCCCAATTCAAAATTTGGAATGAGGATGCCATTATAAAACACGCCAGTTCCAAGGCCTGTTCCTATCGTTACGGTTACTACCAGGCCTTTTTTGTTCTTGCCAGCTCCAAAAGTCATTTCAGCTAAGCCAGCAGCATCAGCATCATTGATAACCGTGACAGGAAGACCTGTTTTCTCCGAAAACAATTGGTCGATCTGCACGCCAACCCAGCTTTTATGAATGTTGCTTTTGGTCATGCATTTCCCATTGTTTACCACAGTAGGGAAGCCACAACCAATCGGGCCAGTCCATTTAAAATGATCTACTATTTCCTGTATAGTATCGGCGACACTTTCGGGCTTCGTAGGTGTTGGTGTTGGGATTCTGAATCTCTCAGCGGTCAATTGACCAGTTTCTATATTTACTGGAGCACCTTTAATGCCTGAGCCTCCAATATCCAATCCTAAAATTTCCATTAAAACAACTTTTACCGCTTTATAATATGATGTTATCTGTATCGACTATTAAAGTTAGCTATAATTATATTGATAACATTCTTTTAAAGATCGAAAAATTCAAAAGATCTAACGCCTCAAATCCATTTACGGCATTCCTGTCTATGTGTGTAATCTCAAAATGAGGGTTGAAAATATCAGTTTTTAAGCAAACACGATAAAAAGTAGGACATTTAAATAGAAATCAAGCTGTTTTTATTTGGCAATAAAAACGGGTAGTTGATCAAACTACCCGTTTTTAATTATTTGTTTTCGATCTTTCCATCAGCATGAATGGCAAACCTTCCTTTGGATTTGTCATGAACATGCTCATGGCTGTCCCAAGGCCATCCACCAAATTGAGTTCTTTGAAACTCCCCAACAGCCTCTTGGATTTCCTGGTTGCTATTCATTACGAAAGGCCCATGTTGAACCACTTTTTCATTAATGGGCTTGCCTTGCAAATAGAGGAAATGAGCTTTTTTGTTGCCATTTTCTATAGTGTAAGATTCTTGATCACCCAACACTATGGCCTGACCATTTGCTACACTTTCTCCACCAATCTGTATTTCATCGCCTTCATAGAAAAACAAGGTTCTATTTACACCGGAAGTTACCTTTGGTAATTTAAATGTGGCATTTGCATCCGCTTTAATTAGCCAAATGGCTACCTCATTTAAAGGATCAGCTGCGTATGAATCAGGGGCAGGAGCCAAGGCTTCAGTATCACCAAATTTACCAGCAATAAGTTTGAAGGATGTTTCAAGGCCTTTTTCATCTTTCTTATTGATAATTGGAATCTGCTCCTGCCACATCATTTTAAAGTGGGCAGGCACATTCTTTTTTGATTTAGGTAAGTTGAGCCAAATCTGAAATAAAAGCACTTCGTTTTTGGTTTCCTCATTTAAGAGTGGAAACATTTCAGCATGCATTACTCCTCCTCCTGCAGTCATCCATTGGGCGTCCCCATTACCAAATCTTCCAGCGGCCCCTAATGAGTCGGAATGGTCTACCAATCCTTTTTCTGCTATGGACACTGTCTCAAAGCCTTTGTGGGGATGTGCAGGAAAACCTGGAACTTTACTTCCATGATACATGCTCCAGCCATCTTTACCAGAAAAATCCTGCCCTATATTTCTTTCCGAAAGAATTGTGTTAGGCCCCATTTCAGGGTTGCCTTCTGGGAAGATGTCATGGTGATAGGCACAAAATAAGAATGGGTCCTGAGTTGGCCATTGAGCACCTAAAGGTCGAATTGATTTTATAGATGATTTCATAATATATCTAAATTATGTGTATATACATGTAATAATCAATTTCAACAGAAATAAGTTCATTTAACAATGTTAAATGCTTCGTTTTGGTGTAAGGGGTTTAAAGGAGGAGAAGACGATTAACCCATTAGTAAGGTCCTCGGAATGAGGGCTTATAAAAGAATTATAGCATTGAGAGCAAGGGGCGTAAACCACAATTTTCCGACGTATGTTGAACTGAAAAATATTGGTTTAAAAATGTAGTAAAAAGGGGTGTTAATTACCTTGCAGTTGACTAAAAAAAATATAATTTATAGACAGTTAATAGGTAATATGTTTTACTTTCTAAAAGCAAATAGATAAACCATTCGATAGCTTTGGGTTGAAATAAAACGTGTGAACCTAATAGATTGATTTGAATGGGTTAAGGTACCTTCTTATTACGATCTGTCCAATCATAGGATGATCATTAAGTCT
The DNA here is from genome assembly GCF_000427295.1 of Cyclobacterium qasimii M12-11B. GTDB lineage: Bacteria > Bacteroidota > Bacteroidia > Cytophagales > Cyclobacteriaceae > Cyclobacterium > Cyclobacterium qasimii. Next base: position 9,249 of record NZ_ATNM01000198.1, read on the forward strand.
GTTATAACCTTCATTTCCATCTAGGTTATCTGAAAAAGTAAGCATCAATGTGCCTTCAAAAGCAATGTCCGTGTAAATGTCTAGACGATAGCTTAACCCGCCTTTCAGAGGGATATAGCCAGTGAGTTGAGTGTCTTTATGGTTGCTGGTTCCGTTAAAATCAATTTTTGTAGTCTGATTGGAATTCATGAGTAAGCCTATTCCTGCTCCGCCATAAACGTTTATTTTACTTCTTCGGGTATGGTTTTCTGAACTGAAAAGGTAAAAACTTGGAATTACATCAAGAAACAATAGGTTGTTCTTACTTGTGACAGCCTGGTCTCTGGCGATCCATGTCTGCACGATGGTTGGGCCATAATAACTAGCATCCTGGCTTTTGTACCTTTGGTATCCAATATTGGCCCTTACATCCCAGTGCTTGTGTATTTTTTTACCATAGGTAAATGATAAGCCAGGTCTTAATAAAAGAGTTAAATTCCTTACACCGCCGGCATTGTCGGCATAAATCGTCCCAAGTCCAACTCCTGCTTGCAAGAAGGAGTTTCTTGGAACTTTTTCTTTATAAAAGTTTTGCCCGTTGGCTGAGGTGATAAATAATCCTGTCGTCAATAAAACAACGAAAAAAGAGGTAATAAAGGAATTCTTCATACTTTAATTTAAAAATTGACTACCGGAAATGGCAATCAATTAAATCTTTAAACGCACAAAACTACCAATTCTTGCATAGAATTAGTCAAATTTGAGTAAATAAATTAAAATCCAGAAGTAAATCTGCCATTTATTAAGTAACTTGTTAAGTTTAATATTTGTTTGAAATAGAGATTATATAGTTTGAAATTAGTTTTTATGTGTTTTTTTTAGTGGGTTAGCACCAAAACCTTTTTTTTATTTTGTGTGTAATTTTGATAATAATAGCGATAAACAACAGTATTTATGAAAGGAATTATTTTAGCTGGTGGATCGGGCACTCGTCTCTATCCATTAACCATTGCAGTGAGTAAGCAATTGATGCCGGTTTATGACAAGCCGATGATTTATTACCCATTATCAGTGCTGATGATGGCTGGTATTAATGAAATTTTGATAATAACGACACCTGAGGACAATGAAGCCTTTAAAAAGCTTCTGGGAGATGGTAGTCAGATTGGTTGTAAATTTACCTTTGCCATTCAGCCAAGCCCAGATGGTCTTGCGCAAGCCTTTATTATCGGCGAAGAGTTTATAGGTAAGGATAAAGTTGCCCTAATCCTGGGTGACAATATCTTTTATGGAACAGGTCTGCACAAAACCCTAAAAGAACATACTGATCCAGATGGTGGTGTAGTTTTCGCCTACCATGTCAATGACCCTCAGCGATATGGTGTTGTTCAATTTGATGATGACAATAATGTTTTGAGTATAGAAGAGAAGCCAACAACTCCCAAATCTAATTTTGCGGTACCAGGGCTTTATTTTTATGACAATGAAGTTGTAGAAATTGCTAAAAACATTAAACCTAGCAGCAGGGGAGAGTTGGAGATAACAGATATTAATGTGGCCTATTTGAAAAAACAAAAGCTAAAAGTAGGCATATTAAACAGGGGGACAGCATGGCTGGATACGGGAACACATCAATCCTTGCTCCAGGCAGCACAATTTGTGGAAGTGATAGAAGAGAGGCAAGGGTTAAAAATAGGATGTATTGAGGAGATTGCCTATAGAAATGGTTTCATTGATGCGGAAGAACTTTTAAAAGCGGCGGAAAAATTAGGGAAAAGTGGATATGGAGTTTATTTGAGGGGTTTGCTAAATAAATAGTGTTCCATTTCAAACCCATTTTTAGTGGCTAAATGCAAAAAACAGTATTTGAATTACAGAATAAACGATAAAAAATCACCTCTATGTTTGGAGGTGATTTTTTTTTGATTAATTTTACACTGTGTTAAATGAGTTTTAGTATAGTATAAATGTATTTTGATGTTGGATATTGTGATAATAGATGATGATAGGGTAAGTACTTTTGTAACGGAACAATACATCAAAAAAAGTTTAACCGTTCCATATAAGATACATACATTCTCATCAGCCGTAGGTGTTTCAGATCTGGTTGCTAATATTAACCCTGAATATTTGTTTTTGGATTTAGTTATGCCTCAAATGACTGGATGGGACTTTTTAGAAGAAATTAAAGGAGCTGGTATAACTTCTGAAGTATATATATTAAGTGGGTCTTTGGAATTATCCGATGTCGAAAAGGCCAATAAAAATTCACTAGTTAAGAAATTTCTTCCTAAGCTATCAGTTAAGGAATGTATTCCTGAAATTTTCAGGAATTAAGGTTTTTTGTAGGGTTTAAGATTAATTATAATCACAAGCGCATAGGCTCTGAATTTTGTTCGGAGCCTATGTTATTTCGCCTTAAAATTACTTTGAAGCGCATAAGGCCCCAACCTCTGAAGGCTTTTGGCATCAATATTTTTTTCGTAAAAGGTACTCGCTGTATGCGTGTCTAAAAAAACATGGTCTTCACCTATTGATTCAATCAGATGCCATTTTACTAAAACATCCCTGACGGGGCCTTTGGCACCTATGATATAAAGGTCAATGTCATTGTTCCTCCATTCCTTAACCCAAGATTGTATTGTCATTACTCCTGTGCTGTCCAGGCTTGTTACACTTTCCATGTTTAGAAAGATCATTTTTATGGGAGTCGTTCTCTCTTTCCGCCATTGATTGATTTTATCATTAATATAATCCACATTGGCAAAATAAATGGGGCCATCTATTCTTACAATTAGAAGGTCATTGTTTATTTCAAGATTATTGAAGCGTTGGATATTTCTGAAATTATTGGTGCCTGGAACCCTGCCCAACTGGGCCATGTGAGGTCTTGAAGCCCTGTAAATTACCAGCATTAAAGAGAGTATCATTCCAGTAAGAATTCCAAGTACAATACCCATGGTTAGCGTCCCCAGGAAGGTAACCATAAACATATAGAAGTCCTTCCTGTCTTTGGTCCATAGCTCTAAAGGCCCTTTGAAATCCACAATACTCGAAACAGCCACAATGATCACGGCAGCTAAAATAGCATAAGGAAGATAATAAAAATAGGAGGTAAAAAACACCAAAGTAAGGAT
>NZ_ATNM01000199.1 GCF_000427295.1 Cyclobacterium qasimii M12-11B
GATCTAAGGCGCCGATTGTTTTTTCTGAGGAATCAAGTCCTGCTGTAATTCCATCGTATCTCTCCACCCCTTTCCTTCCAGTACAACACAATTGTTGAAAACGTTTCAATAGAAAAATAAAAAACAGGGCTTCAAAAAAAGCCCTGTTCGCTGTTGTTAATACGGATCAGATGGATGGCTCTCCTGTTCAGCCTGCTTTGCAGCCTGTTCCGTTTCAGTTGTGCCGATCGGCCCGTTGCTGTTGTTTTCGGAAACCTTTTTTAGCCCTTCTGCTACACGTTTTCCGTAGTCAGGATCAGCTTTTGTGAAATTCTCAATCATTTGATCCTGAATTTCTTTTCGGCACGTAGAAAGCGTATTCACCAAATTCGTAATCAATTCGTTCCGCTCAAATTCAGTAAATCTCCGGTACGTTTCTCCAGCCTGTCCGAAGTTGTTTGTTCTGTCAATCGCTTCACGCTTTACATCACCTTCGACATGCGGCGTATGGTCTTTTCCGTCCTGCTTCGCTTCCTTCAGCCCGCCCATAATGGATGGCTCATAGTTGACGTGCGGGTTTTGTCCTTCTGCTCTATCGACCCGATATTGCATCTGCCCGCCTTCCTGGTTGGTGGCGACATGCTTTTTCGGCGAGTTGATCGGAAGCTGCAGGTAATTTGCGCCTACACGGTAGCGCTGCGTATCAGAGTAGGC
>NZ_ATNM01000200.1 GCF_000427295.1 Cyclobacterium qasimii M12-11B
GAAGAAGAAGAAAAAAAGAAGAATTTTCACTTTGGCGAAAAAACCAGTAAAGGGTTAATAAAAAATAGCTTTAGGGACCAAGTAACTTATCAGTACTTTAATTATACCTCTAAAAATAAAAAAATAGACCCCTATATCAGAGACATATTTTGGTACGACAGTAAAAACAAAGCGATCAAAACTGGGAATTTCAATCCATCTCAAGGCTATTTGTTGCATGGCCCTTATGAAAAGCGAATTGGGGAGAATGTAGTTGAAACAGGTATGTACTTTTATGGTACAAAACATGGCAGATGGATGAGTTTCGATGCTAAAAACATCCTAATAGACAAGAGGAAATATTCAGAAGGATGGCCAAAAGCTTCAAGGATCACCTATTACAATCGGGGCGATCGAAAAATAGAAAAGTTGACTCCTATTGAATACGATTTGGAGGAGGGCAATTTTTTCCATTTTTATCCTGATGGACAAGTGGCTGTCGCTGGGGAATATAAATTTGGTGAGCGAATAGGAATATGGACAGAATATTGGCCCAGAGAAAATGACAAGACGGTAAAAAAGCGTGAAATTCAATATCAGAACGAAGCTTTAAACAATGTCTTCAAACCCTATATCAGGGGTGAATGGGACAAAGAAGGAAATCTAATTTACAGCCACGTTCAATAAAAGGCATCCTCAAAGTGTTTGAAGGCTATCGCCCCTGATTTGTCCTGATACACACCGACAATATCAAATCGGATATCTTTCTTCCAGTCTTTCTCGTATATATAATTGTCAGCTGCTCTAATTATCAATTGTCTTTTTCGAAAATCCACAAACTCTTCAGCATAACCAAAGCCAGTTCCGCTGCGGAATTTAACTTCAACAAACACCAATATCCCTCTTCTCTCGAAAATAAGATCTATTTCTGCATGCTTGTACCTGTAATTGGCCGTAACAAAAACATAACCGTTTGCTATCAACCAATCTTTGGCTAGTTGTTCAGCCTTCGTTCCTTTGTCATTGTGTTCAGCCATTGTATGATATTGACTATATTTGAAAAAAACTATTGCATAAGGTGAATCAATTTATAAATAAAAAAGTTATTTTCCGGGATTTAGGCACCAAAAATTACCAGGAATCCTGGGATTATCAGGAGAAATTGTTTGCTCAAACAGTTGAGGTTAAGATCTCTAACCGAAAAGCAGCCCCTGATAAGGAGCAAATCACCGACAACTACCTATTGTTTGTAGAGCACCCGCATGTTTACACCTTAGGGAAAAGTGGTAAATCGGAAAATCTTCTTTTAGATGAAGCTGGATTAAAACAATATGCGGCGAGTTATTACCCTATCAACCGTGGTGGAGACATAACCTATCATGGCCCAGGCCAACTTGTCGGTTACCCTATTCTTGATTTGGATAACTTTTTTACAGATATTCACAAATACCTTCGTTTCCTAGAGGAAGCGGTAATTGCCACCCTTGAAGACTATGGAATAGCGGCAGGTAGGATAGCAGGTTTAACAGGAGTATGGATAGATCATATTGAACAAAAAAACCCTAGAAAAATCTGTGCCTTAGGTGTGAAATCAAGTAGGTGGGTAACCATGCATGGTTTTGCATTCAATGTAAATACTGACCTCAGCTACTTCAATCATATTATTCCTTGCGGGATAAGCGACAAAGCGGTCACTTCGATGCAATTGGAACTTGGAAAAGAAGTACTTCTTTCAGAAGTAAAGGATAGGGTAAAGTTTCATATTGGCCGATTATTCGAAATGGAGCTATTGATAAGTGAAGAACAAAAATGAAAAAAGATATAAAATTCCACCCTGTGACTGGGGTAAAAATGGCCATCGTGAAAGAAGGTAATGCAACAGATGAAAGCTGGGCTGTATACCTTATCAATAAGAACCTTATTGAATTGGAAACCTTAATGATCACGGCAAAGGGCTACGGACATTTAGCTGGAGAACCAAAGAAAACCTCTGTCATGCGACACATGATAGAAAGATTAGAAGCAACTAGTATCGCCAGAGTAGAAGCAATTGACCCAGCTCTATTTCTTTTAAACAATGAGTTTTGGGTTAGTTATTATATTCTGGATCAAATATTTGACAAAAAGTTTATATTTGTAGCAGGCAGTGTTCAGGAAAAACACATGACGTACATCCCTGAACTGGACATGCATGGCATCTTACATACCTAAAGCTTATGGCCGATTTTTTCGAACATCTGAATGACATCCTTTTCCTGGACATTGAGACCATCTCCGGAGCGGAAAATCTTGAAAGTTTACCACTTAGAATGCAAGACGAGTGGAAGAAAAAGGCCCTGCAATTACAAAGAACTGACGAAAGGGAAGCAGATGAACTCTATTTTGAAAAGGCCGGTATCTACGCAGAGTTCGGTAAAATCATTTGTATCGGAGTAGGTTATTTTACCTATAAAAAAGAGGAAGACGAGCTTATCTACCGGACCAAATCCTATGCAGGATTAACGGAACATGAAACTTTACTGGAGTTCCGAGACCTGCTAGAAAAAAGGGATTGGATGCTTTGTGCCCACAATGGCAAGGAATTTGACATCCCTTATATCTGCAGAAGAATGCTTATCAACAAACTTCCACTTCCTGAAGTATTGCAGCTTTCAGGAAAGAAGCCCTGGGAAATAAGGCATCTTGACACTTTAGAATTGTGGAAATTTGGGGATTATAAACATTACACCCGATTGGATTTGCTAGCGACAATCTTTGACATCCCCAGCTCAAAGGAAGGCATAGACGGCAGCATGGTCAACACCGTTTATTACAAAGAAGATGATCTCGATAATATTCGCAAATACTGCCTACGAGATGTAGAGGTTACGGCCAGGATTTATCTTGCCTACCAAGGTTTGCCCGGAGACTTAACATTCGAAATTATCAATTTAGACACAGCTGCAGAATAAACATCACAACATAAGGAAGGCCAATATTTTAGAATAAATATCCTTACCTTTATAATTACATTATATTTTTATGGGAAGAAATTCAGGAAGAAAAAAATCAGGATTTAAAAGCAAGGGCAAAACGTCCACAGATTTAGAACAACTAAAATTCAAATTAGCGCAATTTTTTGACAATAATTTCGGCGAAGCTTTCGCAGAAAAACAACTCATCAAAAAACTAGTACTGCGGGATGCAGCTACCAAAAAACTTTTAAGCCCATCCCTTCAGGCATTAGTTAAAGAAGGCAGGATAAGCTGTAACCCTAGAAACCTTTACTCCTCAGCAGCAGACCCTGATTTCATTATAGGAGAAGTGGATTTCGTCAATGCCAGATTTGCATTCGTGATTCCAAATGATCACGCAAAGAAAGAAGACGATATCATGGTCAAAGAAGCAGATTTAAAATCTGCACTTGATGGTGACAAGGTTAGGGTAATGATCCTACCAAAGAGAGGAAGAGGAAACCGTAGAGAAGGAAAGGTTCTGGAAATTTTAGAACGAAGCAGAGATGAATTTGTAGGGCGAATAGAAATCTCCCCTCGATTTGCCTTTGTTGTCCCTGACTTTAAAAAGATGCATCACGACATCTTTGTAAAGAAATCTGATCTCGAAGGTGCGCAACATAACCAAAAGGTAGTTGTAAAGCTTACTGATTGGAGTGAAGGAGATAAAAACCCTACAGGAAAAATTATCCATGTTTTGGGAAAAGCCGGTGACCATGAAGTAGAAATACATTCAATCATGGCTGAATTCGGACTTCCATTTGATTACCCAGAAGAGATCGAGGCTGAAGCTGAGACCATTTCTGACAGCATCCCAGAAGCCGAAATTAAAAAAGAAAAGACTTTAGAAACGTAGATACTTTCACCATTGACCCGGCAGATGCCAAGGATTTTGATGATGCCATCTCCTTCCGCTATTTGGATAATGGCAACATGGAAATAGGGGTACATATTGCTGATGTAACGCATTATGTAACGCCCAAATCTTTGATGGAAAAAGAAGCCTATGACAGGGCTACTTCTGTTTACCTGGTAGACAGGACCATTCCAATGCTTCCTGAACGGCTCAGTAACGGACTGTGCTCTTTGCGTCCTAATGAGGACAAGCTCACCTTCTCATGTGTATTTGAGATAACGGACCAGGCAGAAGTCAAGGATTTTTGGATAGGCCGAACGGTTATCCATTCCAACAGACGCTTTAGCTACGAAGAGGCGCAGGAAAACATGGATGCAGAAGCGGGAGAATATGCCAAAGATTTATTAAAAATAAATTCCTTGGCCAAATTGCTCCGAAGTGCAAGGTTTAAAAAAGGAGCCATCAACTTTGAGACAGTTGAGGTAAAATTCAAATTGGATGAAACTGGAACGCCTGTAGGACTCATCATCAAAGAGCGAAAGGATGTTCACAAGTTGATCGAAGAATTTATGCTGTTGGCTAACAAAACGGTCGCAACTTATATTTACAATAAAAACAAAGGCAAAAGTACTTTCGTCTACAGGGTTCACGATTATCCAGACCTTGAAAAACTGGCCACATTTGCCAGTTTCGCGACGAAATTTGGCCATGAAATCAAATTCATGGACGAAAAGAAAGTGTCCAATAGCCTGAACAAACTGATGGAAGAGATAGTTGGTAAGCCAGAACAAAATATCCTGGAACAACTAGCCATTAGAAGTATGGCAAAGGCAAAGTATACTACAGAGCCTAAGCAACATTTCGGTCTTGCATTTGATCATTATACACATTTCACTTCTCCTATCAGAAGGTATCCTGATATGATGGTACATAGGCTTCTTCAACATTACCTGGATGGTGGCAAACCACCAGAGAATCAGGCATGGGAAGAAAAGTGTCTGCATTCATCAGAGCGTGAGAAGAGAGCTGCTGATGCAGAAAGAGCCAGCATCAAATACAAGCAGGTTGAATACATGAAACTTGCTGAAGACAAAGATTACGCTGGCATAGTTACAGGAGTTACTGAGTGGGGTGTGTATGTAGAGATTTCTGAGACCAAATGTGAAGGCATGGTCAAGGTTCAGGATTTGACAGATGATTACTACGACTTTGACAATAAAAACATGCGGCTGATAGGTGCCAAAAACAAAAAAATGATAACCTTAGGTGATAAGGTACAGGTTAGAGTAACACGTACCGATATCGATAGAAGAACGATAGATTTGGAATTTGTAAGCAATGATAAATGACAACCAGCTCGAGGAAATTAAAACTACCCTTGAGCAACACATTCAAGCACTAGACTTAAAGGGGAAACCTTCCGAACTGTACGATCCGATAACCTACCTGATGGGTTTAGGAGGAAAAAGAATAAGACCACTGTTAACTTTACTTGCTTACAATTTGTACAAGGAAGATTACCAAAAGGTACTTTCCCCAGCAGCAGGCATAGAAGTTTTTCACAACTTCACACTCATGCATGATGACATCATGGACAACGCACCACTGCGTAGAGGAAAGGCAACCGTCCATGAAAAATGGGACGACAATACTGCTATTCTATCGGGCGATGTGATGTTGGTGAAAGCCTATCATTTATTCTTGTCTATAGCACCTGAGCACCTAAAAGAAAGCCTTCAGTTATTTAGTAAGACGGCAGCTGAAGTTTGCGAAGGGCAGCAATTGGACATGAATTATGAAAAAAGGGAATTCGTTAGCGAAGCCGAATACCTAAATATGATACGTTTAAAAACTGCTGTTTTGCTTGGCTTTTCCTTACAGTTGGGAGCAGTATTGGCTGGCGCATCGAAGGAGGATGCTTCTCATCTATATGATTTTGGAATGAACATAGGGATAGCCTTTCAACTAAAAGACGATCTACTCGACGTATATGCCGACAAAGAGAAATTTGGCAAGCAGGTCGGAGGGGATATTTTGGCCAATAAGAAAACCTACCTTTTGGTTAAAGCCAACGAACTGGCCACAGGTCCAGCATCTGAAAGTCTAAAGAAATGGCTTAATGCAGAAGCCTATAATCCTGAAGAGAAAGTCAAAGCTGTAACAGCTTTATATGACGAACTTAAAATCAAGGAAAAAACAATGGAGCTAATGGATGATTATTTCGAAAAAGGCTTCAACCAGTTATCAAGCCTTCAAGTGAAAAATACTAACGGTTTACAACTCCTTCAAAACCTAACACACAACCTAGCCAATAGGGAAAAATAAAAACATGGAATTATCATTGACATTAATAATAATCATCATCACTTGTCTTATTTCTTATTATGGCTGGAAAAACCCTGAATTTATAAACAAACAATTGTTCACCCCTTACCTTATCAAAAGAGAGGGAAGCTACGGCCGGTTTCTGTTTTCTGGCTTCATTCACAAGGACGGTACCCACCTCTTGTTCAACATGTTCACCTTTTATTTCTTTGGAAATGTAGTAGAGTCGTACCTCACTTATGTGTTTGGATTTGAAATGGGTCTAATTGCCTATTTGGCTTTTTACCTTTTAGCCATCGTGATTGCGGATATCCCTACGTACCTTAAAGAACAGGACAATCCTTCCTACCATGCTTTAGGTGCCTCGGGCGGTACTTCAGCTACTGTCTTTGCAAGTATTATTTTGATGCCTCTTTCTGACATTTGCATCTTTGGCATATTTTGCCTGCCAGGTTTCATATTGGGAATACTCTTTTTAGGCTATGCTTTTTACAAAGGCCGAACTGGAGGAGACAATATCAACCATGATGCGCATTTCTATGGTGCCGTATTCGGAATAGTAGTGATCGTATTAATTTCCCCTGAGAATGGATTGCAATTCTGGGAACAAATAAAAAGCTTCAGCCTTTTTTAAGACTGAAGCTTTTTATTATTTAGCTTTCTTCAACTGCCTGACCAACTTGTCCACCACTTCTTTAAGAAGAGGGATCCAATGTTCTCCTTTTTCTTCGGCAAATACATCCGGACCAGGTATTCCTACACGCATCCCTACGACGCTCGCAGCATTCCCTCCACTTCCTTCTGTTTTGAAATACACATCAACAGCATTGATGTTTTGGGTGAATTTCGAGAGCTTGTCTATGGACGACCTTATTTCTTCTTGTACCGCAGCATTGATTTCAATATTAACTGACTGTACATCAATTTTAATTCCTTTGTAGTTTTCTGTGAAGTTCATTTTCAAAAATAGTTTAACTCCATCAATCCGGAGTAGTGAAAGTTAATACTACGAATATCTTAAAACTGAGGAACAAAAAAAAGGTCATCCGTTAGAATGACCTTTAAATAATTAATTTCTTAGTAAGCTTATGCTTCTGCTGGAATCACTCCTACAAAAGATCTGCCATCGTGCTTTTTAGTGAAAGCAACTTTACCAGGGACCAAAGCAAAGATTGTATGGTCTTTACCCAATCCAACATTTACGCCAGGATGGTGCTTAGTACCTCTTTGTCTTACGATGATATTACCAGCAATAACTGATTCACCACCAAATTTCTTTACACCAAGTCTCTTACTTTCAGACTCTCTACCGTTTCTAGAACTACCTACACCTTTCTTATGTGCCATAACTTATTATTATTTAAGGTTGCAACCCGAAGGATTACAGTGTGATATTTTCGATTACTATTTTCGTAAATTGTTGACGGTGACCGTTTTTCTTTTTGTAACCTTTTCTTCTTTTCTTTTTGAAGACGATTACTTTGTCACCTTTTACATGCTCAAGGATTTTCCCTGATACCTTAGCGCCTGATAATAATGGCGCCCCTATCGATACAGTGCCATTGTCATCTGCCAAAAGCACTTGATCGAATTCTACGGAAGCGTCAACTTCGCCTTGCATTTTTGGTGCAAAGATTTGTTGATCTTTTGTTACTTTGAACTGCTTACCGGAAATGTTAACTATTGCGTACATAATGGTTTGATATAATTCAATTATCAAAATGAGGTGCAAAGATAAGAAAATATACCATATAGATAAAATAAATACTCAATATTAATTTAAGTTTCTGCTCTTTAAGCTCAAATATTTAGGCAATTAATGCCGGTTAACACCAATTAAATGTATCCAAACACCAATTATAGTATTAAAAACCAGCAATTCGGCTTTATAAGATTGATTGACAGTAATTTAGAAACCATTCAAAGCTAGCATTCAGAGCAGTAATTTGACCAAGGGTCAAAAAAATAGCCATTTTAGGTCATTTTTAAATATTTGAAAATTAATTGAAAAAAGTTAACCTTGCATATTTAGTCCATTTAGATTAAATCTTTACTTTACATAGATGATATTAATATACTGTTTTTAAGACATTTAGGTCCTATTGACCGTCATTCAACTTTTTAAGGTTTTTGGCAGAATCGGGCTTTACTTTTTCATTTTTCTTGCCCATATTTGTTAAGTCATTGTTACCAATTCAGTCTAAAAGCCTTTTGTCTAGACAGTAAGAAGAAATACGGTACGGGCTAGCAATTAATATTTATTCAGATTAAACCATTTCTACTAATGAAGTCAGAGCCAATATTAGAACAGGGAGATAACAGTCGATTTGTTTTGTTCCCCATCCAACATGATGACATTTGGGAATATTACAAAATGGCCGAAGCAAGCTTTTGGACAGCGGAAGAGATAGATTTAGGGCAAGACCTTAATGATTGGAAAAGCTTAAGTGATGGAGAGCGTCATTTTATATCACATGTTCTGGCATTCTTTGCTGCAAGTGATGGAATTGTTAATGAAAATCTAGCTGAAAACTTTGTAGCAGAAGTACAATACACAGAGGCAAAGTTTTTTTATGGTTTCCAGATAACCATGGAAAACATTCACAGTGAGACCTACAGTCTATTAATAGACACTTATATAAAGAATGCAGAAGAACGAGACCACCTGTTCAATGCCATAGAACATATGGACTGCGTGAAAAAGAAAGCTGAGTGGGCTTTACGCTGGATTGACAAAGGCAATTTCATGGAGCGATTGGTCGCTTTTGCTGCAGTTGAAGGAATATTCTTTTCCGGATCATTTTGCTCAATATTCTGGTTGAAGAAAAGAGGTTTGATGCCTGGATTGACTTTTTCCAATGAATTAATCTCAAGAGATGAAGGTTTGCATTGCGATTTCGCATGTCACCTTTACACCAAACACCTGGTCAATCAACTACCACAGGAACAGGTGTTAGAAATTATCAAGGATGCGGTAGAAATTGAAAAAGAATTCGTGACAGACGCATTGCCTGTAAGACTTATTGGTATGAATTCTGAATTGATGTGCCAATACATCGAATTTGTGGCAGACAGATTGCTACTTGAATTGGGATGTTCTAAAGTATGGAACAGCAAGAACCCGTTTGATTTTATGGACATGATTTCTTTAGAAGGAAAAACCAACTTCTTCGAAAAGCGTGTTGGAGATTATCAAAAAGCCGGGGTAATGAAAAATAAAGACGAGCCTTCCTCAGATAAATTTTCTGTTGAAGAGGACTTTTAATCATTTTTTAACCATTAATTATCAGTTGTTATGTTAGTAATAAAAAGAGACGGTAGACGAGAATCTGTCAGATTTGACAAAATCACAACCCGAATAGAAAATCTTTGCTATGAGTTGGATGCGCGTTACATCCACCCCATTGAGATCGCTAAAAAAGTGATTGATGGGCTCTATGATGGTGTTACAACCACAGAGCTGGACAATCTCGCCGCAGAGGTTTGCGCTTCTTTAACCGTGAAGCATCCAGAATACGCCATTCTTGCTGCAAGAATCTCCATATCAAATCTTCATAAGACTACAAGTCAGTCGTTTTCCAATACAATGAAACGACTGTATACCTATATCAATCCAATAACAAATGAGAACGCAGCACTGATTGCTCCAGATGTTTACGGGATTATCAAAAAACATGCTGCCAAACTAGACCAGGTAATTGAATACTCTAGAGATTTTGATTATGATTTCTTTGGTTTCAAAACCTTGGAAAGAAGTTACCTTATCAAACTAGATGGTAAAGTAGTGGAAAGACCACAACACATGCTTATGCGGGTGTCTGTAGGTATCCACAAAGAAGACATAGATGCGGCTATTGAAACCTACCACCTATTGTCTCAAAAATGGTTTACGCACGCTACTCCTACCCTCTTTAATGCTGGCACACCTAAGCCACAATTGTCCTCTTGTTTCTTACTTACAATGAAAGACGACAGTATTGATGGGATATATGATACTTTAAAGCAATGTGCTAAAATCTCCCAATCAGCTGGAGGCATCGGTCTTTCTATTCACAATGTGAGAGCCAAAGGCTCCTACATACGAGGAACCAATGGTGTATCTAACGGTATAGTACCGATGTTGAGAAACTTTGACATGACCGCAAGGTATGTGGATCAAGGTGGTGGAAAAAGAAAAGGTAGTTTTGCTATTTATTTGGAACCATGGCATGCAGACATTAAGGATTTCCTTGATCTCAAGAAAAATCATGGTAAAGACGAACTCCGTGCGAGAGATTTATTCTACGCAGTTTGGGCTTCTGATTTATTCATGAAAAGGGTAGAAGCCAATGAAGAATGGTCTCTATTCTGCCCTCATGAAGCACCAGGTCTTGCCGATTGTTATGGCGAAGAGTTTGAGAGACTTTATGAAAAATACGAAAAAGAAGGACGTGCTCGTGAAGTAATAAAAGCACAAGAGCTTTGGTTTGAGATCTTGGAATCACAAATCGAAACAGGTACCCCTTATATTTTGTATAAGGATGCCGCCAATAGCAAATCCAACCAAAAAACCTTGGAACCATCAAGTCATCCAACTTGTGTACTGAGATTATGGAGTACACCTCACCAGATGAGGTAGCCGTATGTAATCTTGCTTCACTTGCTCTTCCTAAGTTTATATCTATAGGTAAGGATGGAAAAAAATATTTTGATCACGAGAAGCTTTACGAAGTCACCAAGGTAGTTACCAGAAACCTTAACAAGGTTATTGATGTCAATTATTATCCTGTTCCTGAAGCCAGAAAATCTAACTTTAGACACAGACCAGTTGGATTAGGGATTCAAGGATTGGCCGATACTTTCATCCTTTTGAGGATGCCTTTCGATTCACCAGAAGCCAAAGGGCTCAATGAAGACATCTTTGAAACCATCTATTTTGCTTCAATGGAGACCTCCATGGAACTGGCGAAAATCAATGGTACATACGAGACTTATGAAGGATCTCCAGTATCTAAAGGTTTATTCCAGTTTGATATGTGGGGTGTAACGCCAAAATCAGGTCGCTGGAACTGGAAAGAACTCAAAGAGAAAGTAAATAAGTATGGGGTAAGGAATTCACTTTTGGTAGCTCCTATGCCTACAGCCTCTACTTCTCAAATTCTTGGTAACAATGAGTGTTTCGAACCATATACTACTAATATATATACGAGAAGAACTTTATCTGGAGAATTTGTTGTGGTAAACAAGCACCTGATGAAAGACTTGATCAGATTAGGTATTTGGACTGACGGAATGAAAAACAGGCTTATCGCTGCCAATGGCTCGATTCAAAACATGCCTGACATTCCTCAAAACTTGAAAGACCTTTACAAAACGGTTTGGGAGATTTCACAAAAAGTGATCATTGATTTGGCTGCTGACAGAGGTGCTTACGTATGTCAGTCTCAAAGCATGAACCTCTTCTTGCAAGAGCCTAATTTCGGGAAATTAACATCCATGCATTTCTACGCCTGGAAAAAAGGATTGAAAACAGGTATCTATTACCTACGTTCTAAAGCAGCTAGTAGTGCGATTCAGTTTACAGTGGACAAATCTCAATTGAACGGTGACAAGCCTGATACAGCAATTGAAGATGTGGACAGCAAAAAACTACAACAAGAGGCCATTATTTGCTCCCTGGATAATCCAGATGAGTGTGAAGCTTGTGGTAGTTGATCCACAAATATAAGATTGCATAAAAAAAGCAACTGTCCTTAGGGCAGTTGCTTTTTTTGCTTTTAGTAAGGTCAAGAAATAAAAACTTACCTCATTTAGAATACACAATATTGACATTTTCCGGCCCCGATACCTTTGTCTTAACGGAACCGTCTCCTTGTTTTTCATGCCTGATATACAACAATCCATCAGGCGTAGGAAAGGTGCCTTCCACCCAATCCAAATCACCCAAATGTGGATCAATAAGTATGGTCTTTGATCCTGATTCCAATACATGAACACCTAGGACATGCTTAGTCAGCCAGGCGGTAGGGCCAGATGCCCAGCCATGACTTAGGTTATGGCGTAGCTTATCATAGCTATACCCTCCATAACTCGCATGAACATCAACTTTATCATCAGGCACGAAATCATCTATTCTGGCAGCATTCTCCAACCAATCAATATTGAAATCCTCCCAAAAAGTAGTGGCTCCCAAATCCATCATCGCACCCCAATATTCCCGAATATTCTCAATTGCTCCTTGATAATCTCCTGCCTTGGCCTTGGCTTCCAGCATATAATAACCATAGAAAGTAGAGAAATCTGCTACGCCATCTTTAGCTATCACCTGGCGATTGGCTTTGGTTGGATCCATTATTCCTGTCAGGGACATTAAAGAAGCCGCTTGTTTTGATCCAGCATGATCAGGGCGGTAGGTTCTTAATTTAGCGGCCATTTCTCTGGCTTCTTTGGCCATTTCCGGATTGTCTAATACCGTATATATTTCTTCAGAAGCATCAAAAGCCCAAATCAACATGGACTGCAATCCTGCATGAATGGCTTCAGGGTTTTCACTTGATGGCCAATCCAGAAAACGGGTACCATCTAATTTTTCTTTATTGCCTTCTACCCTACTTGCCATGTGCCGGGTAAGTAGTTTTAAATAGTTTTCTTGTTCCTTCAAATAAGTTTTATCCCCATAGTGCAAGTACCAGTCTCGATGGATAATGATCCACCACATTGAATAGGTACTGATTCCATTCATCCATTCAGGCATAGGGGTAATGTCACGGATCAGATCAAGGCTTTTAGGCACTACTTCATTGTACCCAAAGACCGCACTGATCGTGGAAACCTCAGGATGCAAATCTCCTACCCACACCAATCGATCTCTTTTAATCCCGTCCCAAAGGTACTCTTGCATGTTCATGTGAACCGTATACGCACCAATGTCCCAAATCTTATTCAAACGTTCATCATTGCTCTTAAAACTTCCCAAATAAGGAATGTCTCTGTAAACCAATATGGCATTGGCTTCCTTTAGCAGCAACTCTTTATTGGGATCCACCAGATCAATACGTGCATACCTGAATCCCGAGTTCCCAATTTCGAGTTTTCCAAGCCATGGCAAAGACACGATGAAATCACGCATGGCATGGTCATTTGTAGCACCATGGATGGTGTCAATAGAAGACATCGCTTCAGTTACTGACTCTCCCAATCTTATTCGCACACGCACGGGATCTTTTGATCCTATCATGCCCGTTACCAATTGTATCCCTCCATGTAGGTTGACACCAAAATCCAACAGGATACCAGGTTTTTCTGTCTCAGTACTTTTCATGACCAAAAAACCCTGCTTATTGGTGAGAATGGCCTGCCCTATTGGTTGGTTCAGAAGATGATTTTCATTTTTTATAAGACCAGTATTTTCAGTGGATTTCCAGAAAATCTTTACTGGAGCAATGTATTTCCGTGTCCGGGAATCATCGGCTACTTTGTAATCCCTGCCATTGTTAAAAGCGGGCGGAAGTTGGGCAAATGCATTGGAACACGTTGCCAGAAATAGGATTACAGAAAAAACTGGCATTACAGCCCTTTGCATGAAACTCATTTGGATAGTCATTTTGGTTAATAAGCCAAGATAAAATTATTTAAACAAACTCCTGTCCTGTGGGTACCTGCTCAACGTGAAATTATTGTGACACAATTTTTCAAGCAGATTAATCAACTCCTAATTCATGTAATTCGGTGTCAATTTTTTTGTTCCACCTTTCCTGAGCTGAGGCATTGGTTCCATGTGAAGTTTGCCCATCATAGGCTTCCTGCATCCGGTTCATTTCTCTAAACGCTTCCAGGTAATGAAAGGAAATCTTTCGTTCATAGTTACTCGGATCTAGATCCATATTCTGAAGGGTGTTTTTAAGCCGCTCGATAATTATTTTAGCGATATCAAAATGCCTTTGTTCATGATTTAAACCATAGCTGCTATTGGAAGACCTTACCCAGGAAGAACTCTTTAACATATAGGTTTTAAACACCAAATCCACAATCAAAACGCCATTTTCTACGCTACTACTCGACTCATAGCCTATACTTGCGAAAATAGATGCTGCATATTTATTGAAACTTGGTCTCCCTGTAAAATCTTTCCAGGTTAGTGGTCTGGCTGTGGAATAAAATACAGTATCACTCTCGCTCAGTCTGGCATAATCCCTCATTTTCAATCTAACCGATTGTGCCAGCAGATTGTTATTGGACGCATCCTTCTCTATCCAATCATCAAAATATTCCATGGCCAAATTCACTGACCGCCTTAAGTAAGGCTCCAATAGGTGAAACTGTCTTACTCCTCTCTGGTAACTTATCCCACCTTGAAAACCCAACAAATCAAACAATTCCCCGTCTCTTTCCAAAGCAAAAGTGAAGTCCAGGTGAATGTCTCCTTCTACCAGGCCATTCCTAGCGTCCTTAAGGTTTTCTATTATTTTGACATCTTTGATTTTGATCACTACAGCCCGAAGATTTTTACTGCTGGGATAAGCTCCCAGAATATACTGTTCCAAGGCGGCAATGGTTCCTCCTTCAAGGTTTACGGTTAGCAGATTACTGCCACTTGCTACATCCGGAACCAAAATGCAGTAGGGTTAAGGTCCTTTCTCTCATCTATAACTTTTGAGATATAATATTCATCAGGGCTAAAAACCTGAGAAACCACCTTTAACGGTATTGGGTCCAGGCTAACTTTTTGAGAGAAAACATTCCCTATAGGCAACACTATTCCCAGCACAACAATGAGTGGGGGAATAAAGTAGAAAAAAAATCCTTGATGGAATGTTGAAGGTATCATTAGAAAATCAGCTATAGTATCTTTAACCCCTTTGCCCCCCCTTGGGTTCTCGCCAAAGCAAGAAAAATAACGAAAAAAAACATAAATTAGTTGTACACTTTTACCTTCAACGCAAAGCCACAATCACCGAATCTAACTACTGCCTACCGCTATTTTTTTGAGGATTTGGCTTTGTCATTAAAGTCCAGACAAAGGTCAATCCAATAAGCCATTTCCCTTTTTGAAGTGATCGCCTCAGCACTCACATAACAATAACCTTTGTACACCCTTCCTTTCATCACCATGGATTGGAACCCATTTACTTCAGCCACCTGCTCCAATAATTCAGGATCAAACCTACACATGAGCTTTGTGCCACTTACATTCACACACATTTTTTCATTGACCATAAAGGCCAGGCCTCCAAACATCGCTTTTTCTTCTACTTCCAATTGACCTGCCTCAAATAGATATTCCCGAACCCTATCTGCAAGCCCTTCATCATATGCCATTATTAAATTGTTTAGATGAAACTAAAAATACCAAATAAAAACTGCTATTGGTATAGTCTGTGAAAGGAATTTTGAATGGCTTGCCAAAGTAATAAGGTTATCATCAACTAAAATATTTTTTGCAGTATACCAATAAGCGAAATTTTTTGAAGGGAAAATCTAGAATTGCATGGCTATTACAGTTACTTTTAAAGATAATTGTCTCAAGAAAGGAAAACCATACGCTCCAGAATGACTGTTTGATTTGAAGTAATGAGGCATTTTAAAATTGACCAGCGACATACCCCATCCTTTTCATGATAAAAGACCCAAATACATTGACCCAAAACTTTCAAGGATTACACCTTTTAATTTTCCTACTCTTTCTTCTCCCCATAGCTCATCCAGTAAGCGCCCAAATAAAATCGGAAGTTCATTGGGAAAACGGAAGCCCTTCTTTGATTATTGATGGAGAGCATTACCCTCCTTTTGCCTATATGTCCTATTTGGGAGAGGAAGAATACTATCAAGAAATCGCTGCTACAGGCCTACATCTTTACAATCTTCCGGCCTACTTGGGAGAAGGAGGAATTAATACCATCTCAGGCATTGGTGCTTTTA
Organism: Cyclobacterium qasimii M12-11B; assembly: GCF_000427295.1. Taxonomy (GTDB): domain Bacteria; phylum Bacteroidota; class Bacteroidia; order Cytophagales; family Cyclobacteriaceae; genus Cyclobacterium; species Cyclobacterium qasimii. Next base: position 16,051 of record NZ_ATNM01000200.1, read on the forward strand.
GAAATTCAATATGGAAAGGTGAAAATGATTATGACTTCTCAAGCATAGAAATAGATTTTGAAAAAATTCTTAATGCTGATCCAAAAGCCAAGGTAGTCATCCGTTTCTATCTGGATCCTCCTCGCTGGTGGACTTTAGCAAATCCCTCTGCAGCAGCACAATTGCCGGATGGCACATTGTTCCGCCAAAGTTTTGCTTCAGAGGAGTGGCGAGAAAAAACAAAAGTCGCTTTTCAGGATTGCCTGGATTGGTTGCTAAAATCAAAATACCGGAATAATCTGGCGGGAATTCATGTGGCAAGTGGTTTAACCGAAGAATGGTTTTACCATCCTAAACAGTACCAGGACCAAAACCCTGTCCGATTGAAAGCTTTCCGTGATTGGTTAAAGAATAAATATGTTTCTATACCAGCACTAAGAACAGCCTGGAATAATTCATCGGTCACTTTTGACAACGCTCAATTGACAAACATAGATGAACCTGTCAATAAAATTGAATGGAGAGACCCTAATAAAGACCAAAACTACATCGACACCTATCGCTTTCATACTGAGGTCATGGTGGACAATATTGCCTATTTCTGTAAAATAGTCAAAGAGAAAAGTGAAGGCAAATTGTTAACGGGGGCATTTTATGGCTACCACTATTTTGTCTCAGACCCGAGGAGAGGTCATGGTTCGCTGGCAAAGCTGTTGGATTGCCCAGACCTGGATTACTTGTCCAGCCCAAATGTTTACAACCGGGCCATTGGGGAAGACTGGCCTCCTATGGTGGCGGTGAACTCGGTTCACAAGCATGGCAAGCTTTGGTTGGCTGAAAACGATACACGGACTTCCATAACAACCCTTCTAAAAGACCGCTCTCAGGGAATAGCCCCTCCTGGCCAATATGAAAGTGGGGTTTGGCTCGGTCCTAAAGACCATGATGCCTCTGTCTCATTGCTATGGAAAAATGCAGCAAGAATGCTTGCCTATGGCTATGGGGGCTGGTGGTTTGACATGTGGGGAGGTTGGTTCAGTGATCCTGAAATGCTTCAGGTACTGGAAAAGACCCAGCAATTTCACCAGGACTACCCGTCTGAAAATCCAGAAAAAATGAAGCCTTCTGTATTGGTAATTGTCGATGAAGAACTTTCATTTTGGGACAAGAGTTATGGCAGGCTAGCAGAGCAAATATTGTCTAACCGATATCCAATAGCCAAAACTGGAAGTTCCTATGACCTTTATCTAAGGACAGATTTACAAGAGATTAGCGACAGTCAATACCAGGTAATCTGGCTTATGGGATTGCTTCAATTGACCGATGAAGAAACTTCAAAGATCAAGAAATGGCAAGCCATGGGAAAAACGGTCTTGTGGACAAACGATAAAGGAACAACCCTCAACCACCCAGGAGAGGAAGCCAAATTCTTACCTGAAAAATTAAAATGGAACCCTTCAGAGCTGAAGGAAATCTGGTCAGATGCTGGTGTTCACCAATACATAACTACGGAAGATATCTGTTATGTGGGAAGAAATTGGCTAAGCTTACATTCCCTGGAGGGTGGAGAAAAAACCATCCGCCTCCCCTATTATGCACAGGTAATTGACCCATTAACAAACAAGGTCTTGTCAGATTCCACCAAGCAAATCAATATAAAGATGGACGCAAAATCAACGGTTATCTTCCGGGTTAAACCTTTGTAAACTGCCCTACCGTTCGACATCCTTGATCCACATTGGCATTAAATATTTCACCTGGTTACAATTGTAAATCAAGGTTTAGGTAATTTTTGACCTATAATTGCATAGGCTTTTTTACAATTGCCTTTATTTAACCCGTTGTTTGTCTGAATTTTAGGGTCAATTTTTATAATTTGCAGACATAACCCTATTTCGGCCTTAAAATAAAAACCGACATGAAACATTTGTTACGCACTTTCTTGCCCTTATTCTTAGTACTAATTTTCCAATTTTGTATTTCTCCCGAAGACACAAAAAAGATAATAGATGACGAAGAGGAGGAAGAAGAGGAAGAGGTAGTATTGGAAGATCCCACAGACCTGCCATTTACAGTTAACTGGTCCATCAACAAGGAAGGTGATGAAATTGGAGGCTCCTTTTCCCCTTTTTTACATGTAGGTGAAACCGACCTTTACCTATACAGTCCCTATGGTGGAAAGGGAATTGTATCGTTGAACAAAACCAATCAGGAAACCAACTGGAACATTAATAAAGAAAGTATAGGAGGCCCCTTTAGCATGAAAACAATTGGAGACCACCTTTGGGCCATGACCTATGACATCAACAAGCCAACGGTAATCAAAGTGGATCCTTCTGACGGCAATGTGCTTTTTGAAAAGCCTGCCGGAACATTTCCATCAGGACAAGTAAACGGCACCTGGTTTGGTTTAAGAAAACAGCAAACATCCCTATACAAGGTAAGTTTGGAAACAGGCAATGACGAAATCGCATGTCAGGAGTTATTAGTAGACAATATTAGAAATTTCCTTTTCAAAGATGACAAGCTGGTGCTGATGGTGGTACGTGGAGGTAGAAATTTGCTTTCCATAGATCCAAATACTTGTTATGAATACTGGGAGGTTTTCAATTATGACGAGCCCAACTTTGGTCACCTCAACTATTATTCCTTTGCCGTGGATCTAGGAGGCAAAATTCTAAGTGTAAGCCTTGACAATTTCATATTGCGTTCACCCATTACAGGAGAAGCAGAATGGAAATATCCGGAAGGTTTCAATAACAACACCCTCGACTTGACGCACATGCTTCACCTGGAGAGCAAGAAGTCTTTGATTTACCATGACAATGAATCCGGAAAAGTGGTGGCCATCAACTGGCCTTCCCATTCCAAAACATGGGAATCTCAGATTCAGAATAGGGATGTTGGGCAGTTATTTCTTGTCAAAGACAGGCTCTTTCTTTATACAAAAAACAACTTTCTCTATGAAATCAATGTAGAAAATGGTCAGACCATCTCAGAAAGAGAGATAAAGGAGCTTTATCCTTTCGACACTTCAATCATTCCCTTTTCCATCAATCGTTTAGAAGATTATTTTGGTGAAAGGTATTTCAAAATTTATGGAGATGAAATCTATTATACCACCGAACAAAGCCTTTTGGTTTCGGCCAGGTTGAATTAACATTAATCTGACGCGTTCCCTTCGGCAAGCTCAGGGGACGCCTCAGATCAGTTTTTCCGGCAAAATGCTCTCTTTGTCTACTATTGAAAATTGTTTTATTAAATTTTGTAGATTTCAGTTTATACTTGTAATAATTAATACAACGGAAACGAAAGAAGTCTGAAGGACTTCAACCACAATAACCACGGGTGAAATCCGTGGAAAGAATAAGAAAGAAGAACGATTTTGGCGGTATTGTTGCTTTTTTTTCTGCAACAATACTGACAAAATCTCCTCCTAAGTTCGCTAGTCTTCCTTACTTTTTCAGAACCTTAGAGTTCCAACAAACGGCTACTCGTTTTTGATTTCTATCCATGAAAATTGTTACATCTTAGAATTACAGAAGAACCCCGGCAGGGGTGATATTTTTGTAGCCGCGGGTGACAACCCGCGGATAGGTATTTGAACGTCAATTGATTTTGGCGGTATTGTTACTTTTTTTTCTTGCAACAATGCTGACAAAATCTTAACGTCTCTCAAATCCGAACCAAACAAAAACCCCACAACAAATCAACATTTGTTGTGGGGTTTCCTATTTCTGAAAGTGAAAGAAATTTATTTTTCTTCCAACAATACTTCTGCATGTACAGCTACTTCGCTCCATGTTTTGCTCACACCGTCTTTACCAGTATGTAAAGCTTCACAAGCCTTATTGATAGAAGCAACAGCATCTAAAGCATCCCAGTTTTCCAAGTCCATTACCCCGTCAAAGATGAATTGGGTATCATTCACAGTAGAATACTCCAAAGGAATGTTTTGTGTAGATCCATTCAAGGTTACATCAATGGAACATTTGTTTCCACCTTCTACTTTAAACACACCTGAGATCAGCTCCGTATTTTCCATAACACCGAAGAAAAATTCCAGGATTTTAGGGTCTCTTGTTCCCGTAGCATCGTTGGTAAATAAGCTACTTACAGGAATGCTAAACTCAGTACCGTTCATGGCTTCAAGAGCAGTTGCTCCTTCACCGAAATTGGTGATATTAATTTTGGTGAATTGTCCACCTACAGGTGCTTTGTCTGTGGTCTTGTAAGCCACAAAGCTAACTTTAGTAGAATCTTCTACCAAAGTAAAGTTGCTTTCAGCAACAGCCTCGGTTTCAGTTTCAGCGCTTTTATTGGCATTGTTACAACTAAAATTAGCAAGCAACAAAAGGCTTAAGGCAATTAGTTTTAAGTTTTTCATGGTTCTTTTATTTTAAAAATCTTACCAAATTTAAACATATTATAGACGCAATTAAAACCTATAGCCAAATCATTTTAATTATACCTTAAAGTTGATTTTTTTTAACTCTTTAAAGGAGGTCAATAATTATAAAATCCCTTGCTGAGTTGAAGGGTGGTATCTTGTTAATACCTAAATAATATTCTAAAATGGAATGATCCCATAATATTACTACGCCCTTCCAGGGCCTTTAAGGTTTCGTTTTCGTCGATTGTGGATGGGCTACACCCATCCCTATTATACGCCGCCCCGTCAGGGCTTGATTTTTATAGTTATCTATTTCCTAGCCCTGAAAGGGCGATATATATCAGCACAGGGTGTCAGCCCTGTGATTAAGTGCAATCCCCAACCTCCT
>NZ_ATNM01000201.1 GCF_000427295.1 Cyclobacterium qasimii M12-11B
TATTAAAAGCGTCCACGAAGATTTAGGCGGCCCGGCGCAGGGGACCCACCTCTTCCCATCCCGAACAGAGAAGTTAAGCCCTGCCGCGCCGATGGTACTGGGGTTACACCTGGGAGAGTAGGTCGCCGCCTTCATTATTACAGACCCGTAGTTAACACTGCGGGTCTTTTTTATGCCCTTTTTTGTAAATAAACCTGCTTAATACTCCTATTTATTGAGTAGTTGATCTCATAAGATCGTGTATAAAGTCTCATCCTACACCATGGTGCTTTAATCACGCCACCAAAATAGCCCGGTGGTTAAACCAGGTACAGAAATAACCAATTTTAAGAATCGAAAGGTAAAGTGTAGATACAATCTTACACAAAAAGCTAATGTCGATTTATTCTTAAGTAGTGTATAATATCTTTATATCCCTATGTACTATGAAGCTACCTACTGAGGATTTGAGGTTTTATAAAAAGCCTTGTATTATAGATATTCTGAAATTCGCTGATCGGCTATTTTACAACTATAACCTGATTGAGGAAAAAGTAATAGCGCCATCTTAACTGGGTTTTGAATTGAGATGGAACAGTGCAATCGTTTTTTTAATAGAAGAGGGAGAACTTCTAAAATAAGGCTCCCCCTTTAATCAGAATACTATACTTCTGCTTTATGGATCACTTCCATTGTTTTTCTTAATCCCGTATTGGCTACTTCTTGCAGGTCTTGTTTCCAATATTCGGGGTTGTATAATTCCAGAGATATGCATTTTTTATAGCCTGTTGACTTTAAGGTTTTTAATATTTCCGGTAAAGGCAAAATTCCGTCACCAGGGTAAACCCTATGTTTATCCCCTAATGCTGTAATATCAGGACTAGCTGGAGCATCTGCAAATTGGAAAATAGCAATAAGGTCTCCATTTAAAAATTTAAGTCCTTCAAACCCACCTTCGCTGATATGCATGTGAAACGTGTCGGGTATAACCATGGCTTTAGGATGGTTGGCATCCAAAGCCACACCTACTGCCTGTCCCAAAGTTTTGAGAGGAAAAAATTTCACAAAAACCAGGGCGGGATTAATACCAAACTCATTAATCCCTATATCTATTAATTCCCGGTATCTTTGGGATACGTACTTTTGATCGTAGTTTTCACCAACAGTATTTGGGATGGTTTGAATGTGTTGTGATTGGATGTCAGCCGCCATGCGCATCCTGTTTCGAGTATCTTTTAACGATTCTTCAAATGCTACTTCCGTGGGAGGCAATGCATTCCATAATCCGATAACACTTGGCACAAACATGCCAAGGTCTTTAATTTCCTTACCCAAATCCTTTAGGTTTCCTCCTTCTTTTTCAAATTCAGCTAACTCTTTATCCCAAGGTTCTATGGCATCAAAGCCTGCTTTAGCGGCAATTTGAACCTTTTTCCTTAATGAAGCAGGCCTAATTGTAGCGGTATCCAGACAAATTGGCCAAGGACTTTGGCCTTGTTGGTATCTTTTTTCGGTCTTAGATTTCTCCAAAGGTTTTTTTGCTGCCAAAGATGGTGCTGTTCCTGCTGCAACACCAGCCAATGCACCAAGACCAATAAATCTTCTACGTTTCATTTTTCTGTTTATTTAGGGTTATTGATGCAATTACAAAAGTTTGTAAAAGTGTATAGTGTTCTCTCGATAATTTTGATGTGAATACATTAATCTAATAATGCAAAACCAAAAGAGGGGGGATTTTTTGAAGTCCGCCCATCTTTTGGTTTATAGCTTAATTATTTAGAAGGAGTCACCTCAAATTTTCTAAACTCTACCGCTCCGTGGTCTCCCTGGATCATAAATGCTCCTGGTTCGCCTTCATTGCTGTCAATGGCTCCACCCGTGATACCTGGAATGATTTGGTCTGTTATAATTGCTTTTCCATTGGCTACAATGCTAACCCTTCTACCAATCAAAGTGATCTCAAATGTTTGCCATTCGCCTGCAGACTTTACAGCCATCTCATTTGGTGTTAGAAAGCCATAGACTCCACCGAAATAAATAGAAGATGGAGGAGTGCCGGCATTGTCTTCGATTTGAACTTCATACCGTCCACGAAGGTAAATGCCACTGTTGCTACCTTTAGGATAACGGATTTCGGCACTTAATTTGAAATCTTCAAATTTTTGGTCTGAAATAAGGTTTGATCCTGCAGCATCGGATGTTAATATTCCATCAATGACTTTCCATTGATTTTCAGCGCCATCTACATGCCAACCATCTACATTTTTACCATTAAATAGTTCGATTGTTTTTCCCCATTTAGGTGCTTTTTCTCTTACCAATGAAGGTGCTTTAACGCCAGTAAAGGAATGTTTTTCACCAGTGCTTTGGGTAATTGTACCAGATAATTCCCCAGCCATTAGCTGTCCATTGAATACCATGTCCTGATCGGAATTGTCCCATTGAGGAGGTATTGCAAAACTTATTTTTCCATTTTCATAGTTCACTTTTGAAATTGGTCTTGCACTTCCATTGTGAGCTACATAATAACCCACCAATGTCTTTATTCCTGAGAGTTTCACCTCTAACCAAGAGGGTGCTTGTTTGCCATCCATGTCTACAGTGAGGTCCCACCGCCCAGTTAACTGTTTTTCATCCTGCGCACATGCCAAGTTTCCTGTGCTTAAGAAGCTGAAAACCAATATTCCGCACAATAATAATTTCGATTTTATCATGTTATTTTTTTTGAAGTTTATTCTACTTAAAATTACTTGATTTTTATCTCCTTTTAAAACTGTTCATCAATTTATTAAGCAACTCAAAATACTAAAGTTCTCAAATCCATCCCTTCTTTTTTTGAATCACAGATTATTCTTACTTTGGCGTAAGACTAATTTTAATTCCCATGAGACACCTTATTTCTTCTTTGCTACTGATCGCTTTGTTTTCTTATCAATCCGCCATGGCGCAAAAAATTTCTGCTCAGAAAATTGGTGACCGGATAGACGTTATTATTGATGGCCAATTTTTCACCAGCTACCATTTTGCGAAAAATGAGAAGTACCCCTTTTTCTTTCCTGTGAATGGCCCTTCTGGGTCCTTGGTTACCAGTATGCGTAATGGAATCTATCCACATCACAGTTCCTTGTTCTTTGGTTGTGATAAGGTTAATGGCGGAAATTATTGGCAGGAGGGATTGGATCGTGGCCAAATTGTCTCCCTAAGGGCGGAAATCGAGCAAAGTAGTGAAAGTGAGTTGACCATACTTAATGAATGCATTTGGACCAGACCGGGAGCAACAGCCCCGATTAAAGATTTTCGCACAATAACCATTTCTACCACTCCTGATGGGGCTTATCAAATTGATTTTGATGTAAAAATGGAAATGCTTGAGGATGTTACCATAGAAAAGACCAACCATTCCTTGTTTAGTGCTAGGTTAGACCAAGACCTGAATGTACTCAATGGGGGGACGATGATTAATGCAGAAGGAGATCGGGGAGAGGAAGAAACTTTTGGTAAACCTTCTTCCTGGATAGATTTTTATGGAAACCGTGGAAAGGGTAAAGAAGGTTTGGCAGTTTTGCAGCATCCTTCTAACGACTGGTATCCTTCGCCCTGGTTTACCAGGGATTATGGTTTCATATCTCCCACGCCAATGTATTGGCCAGAAGATGAACAAAAAGGAACACAACTGAAAAAAGGAGAATCAATCCAGCTCAAATACAGGGTAATCGTACATCAGGGAGATCACCTGGAAGCAGATATTGCAGGGAAATTCGATACCTACAGTAAAGATTGATATTAGTTATATAAAGTATATAATTTCTAAACCGCAAATAATTCCCAGCACAAATCCCCAGAATAATTCAATTGGAAAGTGTCTTCCAAGGTACCATCTTGACCAGCCAATCAAAGGGGTGAAAGCCCAAATGATCATTGAAAATTCTTTGTTAATCTCCCAAAGTCCAAAACCAGTAAAAACAGCGATGGCAACGTGTAAGGAGATTTTGATTTTGTAGTTAAGGAAGAAAGCAAGTAGCAGCAATTGTATGAGTATCAAGCTCCCTATAATAACACTGGACGGCTGATTGCTAAACCATAAAGCGGCTAATACAATTACTGCCAATACCAGGATAAAGCGGTACATAGAGGACCGTTGGCTCCTGATTGAAACATCAAAGTTTGAATACAATCCTTTTCGGGTACGGTATAGGTTCCAGCCTATAAGGGGCAAAATCCCTAATGAAATGATTATGGTTAGGGTCCAGAAAGCTTTTGCCGGATCATGAATACTGAAAAGGAAATAGACTAAAAAAGTCAGTAACAAACAAATAGGATGACCAACTTTGGAAATTATGAGTGCGATTTTTTGTTTCAAAACTTAATGGAAATCATTTTTCTCCCAGCAATTTACCTCATATTTCACGAATTGAACTTGAATGGATGTTTTTATATGGGATGAAATCACTCAATTGGGACCGATTTTATGATTGTTCCTCCAGCTATTTGTCTAGCTATTGGATATTTCGAAGCTAAATCTTCCACCCTACCATGAAAAGCTTTAAATTAGCGGTTGCTTAAAATGAAAATGATTAACGCGGCCAAGGCCGATACCAATGGATGTAGCAGTAATTAAGTACAATGCAGGGAATGTGAAATCTGTATTGTATGCCATGGAGCGTTTAGGAGTCAATGCGACCTTAACGGATGACTGGGAAACGATAAAAAAAGCAGATAAGGTGATATTTCCAGGTCAGGGAGAAGCCAGTACTGCGATGAAGTATTTGAAAGAAAGGAAACTTGATCAGTTGATAAAAGAGCTAACCCAACCTTTTTTTGGAATTTGTCTTGGACTACAGTTGTTGTGTGAGCACACTGAGGAGTACGAAACAGACTGTTTGGGCATTTTCCAGATAAACGTAAAGAAATTCCCCCCTTTGGATAAGGTGCCACATATTGGCTGGAACAATCTTGAGAACTTGAAAACGCCCCTTTTGGAGGGATTGGATGAATCAGCCTATGTGTATTACGTACACAGTTATTATGCCGAATTAGACCCAAAATATACGATAGCTACTACTCATTATATCAATGACTTCTCTGCTATGTTGCATAAAGATAATTTTTATGCCATGCAGGGGCACCCTGAGAAAAGCAGTGTAGTAGGTGAAAAAATTCTTAACAATTTTCTGAAATTATAATGGAAATCATTCCAGCAATAGATATCATAGGAGGTAATTGTGTACGCCTTACCCAAGGAGATTACAGCCAAAAAAAGGAATACTCATCAGATCCTACCGAGGTAGCAAAAAGGTTTGAAGGGGCAGGTATTAAAAGGCTGCATTTGGTAGACCTGGATGGAGCCAAAGCCAAGAAGATTATTAATACCGAGGTGCTCGAGCGAATTTGTCAGGCAACCAGCCTAAAAGTGGATTTTGGCGGAGGAGTGCAATCGGACGAAGACATAGCCTTGGCTTTCAGCTTAGGTGCTAAACAGGTGACAGGTGGAAGCATAGCCGTGAAAAACCCTGACTTGTTCACCGGATGGCTCAAATCTTACGGTGGAGAGAAACTGATTTTAGGGGCAGATGCCAAAGACAGGAAAATTGCTATTTCAGGTTGGGAAGAAACGACCGAGATGGACTTGATAGATTTCATTAAAGATTACCATGCCAAGGGCGTCCAATACGTAATATGTACCGACGTAGCGAAAGATGGATTGCTTCAAGGGCCTTCATTGGAGCTTTATAAGGAAATAATGAAGGAGATCCCTGGTGTTAAGCTGATAGCAAGTGGGGGAGTAGCTTCCGTAAGCGATTTAGAAGAACTTGAAGCTGCTGGAGTTTATGGGACAATTGTAGGAAAAGCTTTTTATGAAGGCAGGATAAGCCTCGAGGAGTTAAGTAGCTTTACACGAAATTAATATGTTGACAAAAAGAATAATACCTTGTCTGGATATAAAAGATGGGCGCACAGTTAAAGGAGTTAATTTTGTAGAGCTGAGGGATGCTGGTGATCCGGTAGAATTGGGCAAAATATATGCTGACGAAGGGGCTGACGAATTGGTGTTTTTAGACATCACAGCTACGGTAGAGAAGCGGAAGACCTTGGTTGAATTGGTTACCAAGGTGGCAAAAACCGTAAATATTCCTTTTACTGTGGGTGGTGGAATTTCTACGATTGACGATGTGAAGGCCTTGCTGAATGCTGGAGCGGATAAAATAAGTATAAATTCTGCTGCAGTAAGAAACCCTTCGGCAATAAACGAACTCGCTAGAGAGTTTGGGAGTCAATGTATCGTTGTTGCCATCGATACCAAAAATATTGATGGGATTGATTTTGTACATACCCACGGGGGAAGAAGACCCACTTTGTTGAAAACTCAGGAATGGGCAGCAGAGGTTGCAGAAAGAGGAGCAGGAGAGATTTTGCTCACTTCTATGGACCACGATGGGGTGAAAAATGGTTTTGCAAATGGCATCACTTCCGAACTGTCATCCATACTCCCAATTCCTGTTATCGCTTCAGGAGGAGCAGGAACCATGCAGCATTTTCAAGAAGTGTTTACTGCTGGAAAAGCAGATGCTGCCTTGGCTGCCAGTATTTTTCACTTTAAAGAAATACCAATACCTGAGTTAAAAAAATACCTCGACACACAAGGAGTCAATATAAGGATGAAGTCATAAATCTTCATCAATTTTGATTTTACTATAAATACTTGAGCAATAAATTAGCATGGAAAATATTAAGATAGATTTTGAAAAAGTAAATGGTCTGGTGCCTGCCATTATCCAGGATGAGTTTACAAAAGAAGTATTGATGATGGGCTATATGAATCAAGAGGCCATCGATGAATCTGTAAAAAGTGGAAAGGTCACTTTTTTTAGCAGGACCAAAGGCAGGTTGTGGACGAAGGGAGAAACTTCAGGTAATTTTTTAATGATTAAAAATATTGAGGTAGACTGTGACCAGGATACGCTTTTGATCACTGTTAACCCAATAGGTCCAGTTTGTCACACAGGAAATGACACCTGCTTTGCACACGACAATAAAGGAAAAACCCATTTTATTGATCATTTAAGAAAGGTGATCAAAGAAAGGAAAAACAACCCTTCAGACAAATCCTATACCACCTCTCTATTCAATGCTGGCATCAATAAAGTGGCGCAGAAAGTAGGGGAAGAAGCAGTGGAAGTTGTAATTGAAGCCAAGGATGATAACAAGGAATTGTTCATGGGCGAGGCAGCAGACTTATTGTATCATTATTTGGTATTGCTAGAAGCAAAATCGTACGAATTGGATGAAGTAATGGAAGTTTTGATCAATCGTCATCAAAAGTAAAATTTACTAAGATTGTCGTATTTATTTGTTTATGGTACGTTAAGGAAGGGATTTGGACATCCAATGGCTGAATTGTTGGAGCGCTCTGGTGAACTTTTCACCAGTGGCACATGTAAGGGGCTTTTGTATGATTTAGGTCCCTATCCTGTATTTACCTATACCTCAGTTTTAGAAGAAGAAGTTTTTGGGGATGTCTATTTGCTACACAATGAACATGAAGTTCTGACAATCCTGGATGAATACGAAGGTGTAGGTGAGAAGCTGGAAACAGGAGTGACTTACGAAAGAATAAAATTAGACATTGAATCAGAGGATGGGGTGATCCTATCTGCTTGGGTATACCTTCATTTGGGTACTTTGGATCACCTGACTCCTATTGAAGGAGGCGATTATTTGAATTATATTATAGAGGGTAAAGGTGATCAGTAATATTGAACTGAGATTCCTTATTTGATATATACTTTTTTAATGTATACCTTTGTAAGGTTGAAGAAATCATTTTCCATATTGATCGCTGCATTTTTTCTTTTTTCCAGCATAGGGCTGGCGAAGAGCAGTCATATTTGTATGGGGTCCGAAATGATGAAAGGGTTTGGTTTGTCTGCCAAGCATTTAGATTGTGGTATGGAAAGCCATGAGGAAATTCCATCCTCAGAAAAGGGTTCGAAGGCTGTCTCAAACCAGTGCTGTCAAAACCTATTTGAACTGATTCAATTAGAGGTTGATCCAAAGCTTTCTATTGCAAATGCTGATGCCCCGCAAATGGTTTTTA
>NZ_ATNM01000202.1 GCF_000427295.1 Cyclobacterium qasimii M12-11B
TTAATCCAAATAAATCTGCAAGGTATCATTTTTACTTTCTTCAAACATTGATTTGACTTCAATATAGACGAATTTAGATTGTAATGAAATTTCTTTATTTTAGCATTTAAAAGATTGCTTCCCCAAAAAATTAGTTTTTGCAATTTCCCTTAGTTTTTTTTAATTTCAATATTCGCTTCAGATGCAATCAAGTTCATTAACCTATCTTTATGATTAAATTTTGAAAGATTAGGTAACCATTCCTGATGTTCTTCCTCTAATTCCTTAATTTCTACAATTTTCCTTCCGCTTTCGATTTCTCCTTTAAAATCAAAAGATGGATTACTTCCATTTAGATTTCCAGCATATATTAGATAATTATTCTTGAAATAAGGTTGTTTACAACAATCAAAGGATTTATGGTCTAATTTATCTGTCGGATTGACTCCTTGTAATAATTGAGTAAGCATAAAAACATATTCAGACTCAGCAGAAGTAAGGTTATCTTTTTTAGTAGCTTTAGATAGTAAATCTTCAATTACTAACTTTTCTTCTTCACTATTAGACTCTAAATTATCGAGGTATTTTTTTGTGTACTTCATTATTTTTACGATATGCGATAATTGAATAAAGTTATTACTCTTTTTTAATTTAACCAAATCAATTATTGTATCCTTTAAATATAATTAATTTAGCCACATATCCTAAATCACCCCCCTCTAAGTTTCGTCAAATCATTACTTTGAACTGGGTGTTGTTTACAACTACACCCAAATATTCATAACTGATCGTAATTGTAAAATAGATCAAAATCACCAATAAACTACTTCGAGAAAACCTTCTATTCCAGCATAACTCCTTGCACTGGAACACAGATAATCCTCAGAATTTACCACTACTCCCACCCAATCCGAAAGTTTGCACTCTTTCATGCGCACCGCTCCATTAGATAGGAAGGTGTAGAAGCAATCTACACCTAGTCGGCGACCTTCTTTTCTAACGTAATCTACCTGAGATGGAATTACAAATTCCAAAAATAAAAAGGTGTAGATGCAATCTACACCTAGTGGGGGGTAGTTTGAAACTACGCTTAATGGAACGGTTTCCACTTTAGTTTAAAATAGGTTATCCTTTCATATTTTCTGGTGCCTGTCTTGTATCAAAAAAATCCATTATGTATATCATATACCTTCTACAAGGTATATGATTTTAAAATAACCTTCTACCAACCTTCTATGTCCTTTCCCCAGATGCTCCAAGTATTCCTCATATTGGCCTGTATGCGGATCTGTAATCAGACTGTCTACCCTATTCAGTAAATGTTTTCTAATCGCAACTACTTTTTCTAAAGGAACTGTTTGGACTATTAACAAAAAGTTTATGGATTCCTCTAGGCTTTCTAAAGATTGCTCAGTATAAACTATCCTCATTGATCTAACCTGCTATCCAGCTTCTTCTCGAACTCTTCCCTAGTATAAACTTTACCTGCTTTAATATCTTCTTCAGCTTTTAAAGCTCTTGACGTTAGTTTTTCCCTGAGGATAGGATTTAAACTGGACTTAACAAGCAAGGTCTTTATCTCCTCTAAAACATGAAGGTCATTTTCTTGCTCAATCAGCGCCCTTAATTCCTTTTTTATGTCTATTTTTCCCATGGTATCCATAAAGTTAACGATTTTTGAATTAAATTTAGTTTGCTTAATACTAACATTTTCAATGAATAAATGCTCGATTGAGACGGATGCATCCCAGTTACAGTATAATAAAATCATTACTTTGAACAGGCTGTTGTTTGAAAGTACAACCAAATATCCTAACCTGATCGTATTTGGGAAACAGAGCAAAATTACAAAAATCCACTTTGAAAAGTTCATTTAATTTAGCGTAATCTTTTGCCATGAAATACAGGTAATTTTCAGACTTTTCAACTATTCCCATCCGAAAGTTTGCCCACCGCTCCATTAGATAGGAAGGTGTAGATGCAATCTACACCTAGTGGGGCCAATCCTGCATTAAAAAACAAACCTATTGGGCACCCCTAAAAAAGAAAAGCCAACTTTATTGCTAAAGTTGGCTTTTTGAAGAGAGGAAGGGATTCGAACCCTCGATACTCTCGCAAGTATACGCGCTTTCCAAGCGCGCTCCTTAAACCGCTCGGACACCTCTCTATGGAATTATTTCATTTCATTGAGGCGACAAAGAAAATTATAAAAATCAGTTCTTGCAAGTTATTTGACGCTTTATTCTAGAAAAAGAACAGGCTTTTTTTACAATAATTCTTCCATCACCGCTATTAGATTGATGGTCAACCTATTGCTAATTTCTTCATTATTGGTTCAAAACGGACATTTCTCCAGCCAAAGGCATCATTAACTTTCGCTTGATTTCAGTTTCGTCAGATTCGTTCGCTAAAAGGAACATCATTTTTGTAACAGCAGCCTCCGTAGTGATGTCTGCACCACTTAACACCCCCACTCTTTTGAGGTCCATACTGGTTTGGTACCTTCCTTGTATTACCCTACCTCCATTGCATTGGGAAACATTTAAAATCAGAATTCCTCTATCAACTGCCGCTTCCATGGCTTTGATAAACCAACTTTCGCTAGGACTGTTTCCAGAACCATAGGTTTCCAGCACCACCCCTTTTTAAGCCTTTCATATTAAGGCAATGCTCGATTACCTGGGCTGTAATGCCTGGGAATAATTTTAGAACCATCACGCTATTGTCTAACTTGTTAAGGCAGCGAAGTTTCTTACCTTCCTCGTAGGGCCTGATGCTTGCATAGTTATAATCTATGACAATGCCTGATTCTGCAAGCGGAGGATAATTTTCTGATTCAAAGGCATCGAAGTGGACACTTTGCACTTTTTTGGCTCGGTTGCCCCGAAGGAGTAGGTGGTTAAAGAAGATACAAACCTCAGGAACGATAGGTTTTCCATTCGCTTTAGAAATGGCTATTTCCAATGAAGTCATTAAATTTTCCCGTGCATCAGAACGCATCGCACTAATCGGAAGTTGAGCACCGGTGAAAATCACAGGCTTATTTAGGCCTTTAAGCATATAGCTAAGCATGGAGGCGCTGTAGGCCATGGTGTCCGTCCCGTGCAACACCACAAAGCCATCGTAAGTATCATAATTTTCGTAAATGATATAAGACATATCCACCCAATGGTTCAGGTTGATATTGGAGGAATCGATGGGCTCCGGAAAAGAGATCACCGTAATACTAATGTTCAGGTTATTCAGATTGGGAATCTTTTCAAGGATTTTACCAAAATTAAATGGCACCAATGCACCATCATCGTCATAAGCCATACCCAAAGTACCTCCTGTATAAATAATCAATACAGAATGTTCGATCTCCTTTTTCGCTGCTGTGTTAAGCCTTACAATCTTATAATTCATTAGGCAGCAATTTGAACACTTTTAATGCATTCCTGTTTGTTATTTTTGACACTTCTGAAATACTGATTCCAGTGAATTCCGCCATTTTTTCTGCAATATAAGGGATGTACTCAGGCGAATTTCTTTTGCCCCTGAATGGCACAGGTGCCAGGAATGGACTATCGGTCTCCAACACAAGATGCTCAGGCCCCAACTCCTCTAAAACAGCTCCTACGCCACTATTTTTATAAGTAAGTGTCCCTCCTATACCCAAATAAAATCCCAAATCTATAATTTCCTTAGCTTGTTCCACTGTTCCAGAAAAACAATGAAAAATACCGGTCAGGTTTTTATCATTTAATGGCGCCAGGAATTCAAGGGTTTCATTCAACGACTCCCTGCAATGTAAAATCAAAGGCAGCTGCTTCTCCTTTGCCCATTTAACATGGACTTTTAAGGAAGCCTTTTGCTCTTCCAGGTGCGTTTTGTCCCAGTGCAAATCTATGCCCGTCTCTCCTACTCCATAAAAGGTATGCTTATCCCACCACTTTTCCATCTCGAAAAGTGTCTTTTCAAAATCTTTGTCCACATCACAAGGATGCAAACCCAACATTGGATAGCAAACTCCTGGGAATTTTTGCTCAAGTGCCAGCATCCCCTCAATGGATTCCAGGTCTATATTGGGCATAAATATTTTATCAATTCCTGCCTCAAAAGACCGTTTAACTACCTCCTCAGCATCTTCACTAAATTTCTTACTGTATATATGTGCGTGTGTTTCAATAAATTTCATGAGTAATTTCGGTTTTTCCAGGTAAGCTTAACAGGGTAAAAGTAAAAAATTACTGTTGCCCAACTTACCCACCAATTGTATATTTCAAAGTAAATTAAATCAAAAAAACTGATTTTGGTCATTGTTTTACTGGCAAATGTGCTAATAAATACGGACTGAAAGATAGTTTTAATCAGCCAAAAAACCATGGTCCACAAGGGTATAAAATACAATCCAAGTATTAACCCGGCATAAAAAGCAACCTGAAGCCCTAGCAACAACTGCCATATCAAGGGCAATAGAAATGCTCCACGCATCCAACGCTTTCTTTGCTGCAGTAAATTCCAGACTGTTTTTTCAGGCTTGGTTTTCACCAAGGACTCCTCGCTTACAATATGGATAGGCCGATAGCCTTTTTCATAAAGAGCTATAGACATGGCAAGGTCCTCTGTTACGTTCTTTGCTACTTTGCCAAATCCTCCTGAATCTAGATAAGCTGTACTTCCCATTGCCATGTTATTGCCCATGGCTGTAAGTGAGTAACCTGCATCTGATACGACCTTAACTTTCCCCAAGGTCAACCACCAATCCAAAGCCTGCATTCTGGCAAAAAAACCATCCCCAGTGACAGTGGTAATGCCCGTCACAAGTCCATAATCTTCTCTATATGCCTTCGAAAAGGACTTACACCACGTGGGGGGAACAATACAATCAGCATCTGTAAAAACCAATAGCCCCGATTTTACCTGGGTAGCCATTTCTGCAAGCGCCAGGGCCTTTCCATTTTGTCCTTTTTCAGGTCTTTTTGAAAGTGGCACCAAAGTTCGGTTGTCAGCTTTGGTAGCCCATTGCTTTAAAATGGCAGCGGTTTCATCTTCGCTATCATCATCAGTGACCAAAAACCTGATTTTTCCTGATGGATAATCTATATTTTCAAGAGCTTTGAGGCAATCAGGTAGGTTATTGGCTTCATTGCGGCATGGTAGCAAAACTGTAACGAAAGGCAATTCGTGTTTATCGCTGTTATAATTTTTAAACCTAAACCGAATTAGAAAGGACAAGGTAGCATACAGCAGGGAAACCAGAATCACGATAAAAAGTGCTGCTTGACCTACCATAACCTACAACAATGCTGTTTGAAACCCTTGGCTAGACAAATAATCCAGGTACTTAGGTAAAATTTCCTGAAGATTTTTTTTCGATTTTTGCTGGTCATGAAACAGCACAATCGACCCATTTTTCGTGTACTTCTTGACTTTTTCCAACGCTACACCAGAATTCAGTCCCTTTTTAAAATCCCAGGAGATCACATCCCAAAGGACAATCTCATACTCCTGCAACAAATGTCGGGCATATCGCTTGTTAATGCTTCCATAAGGAGGGCGGAAAGTTTTGGTTTCAATACCCGTCTTCTCCAATATCGTTTTCCGGCATTGTTCCACATCTTCCAGGTATAGGGAGAGTGGCGTTTTACCTGCCTTTAGGTGATGGTAAGTGTGGTTTCCTATGCCATGCCCTTTTTGAGCAATCTCATTCGCCAAATCGGGATTTTTGGACACATTGTCCCCCACCATAAAAAATGTAGCCTTCATATTGTAATCCTCCAGAAGTCTCAATACATAGTCAGAAACTGAAGGCACCGGACCATCGTCAAAGGTCAGGTAAACTGTTTTTTGCTTGCGGTCTTTGTGCCAGGTATAGGAACCAAAAAGATTTTGAATTATACCTGGGACTTTATAGAATAACATATCAATTGAATTGAAGGCTGAGTAGCGTAATGTCATCCCTAACAGGAATTCCATCCGAAAACTTTGCCAAATCACTTAGAAAGCCTTTGTGAAAACGCTCAGGATCAAAGGAAGGATGTGCGGCGATGTAGGCTAGAAATCTTTCTTCACCAAATTCCTCTTCATTTGGATTCAGTGCTTCCGTCAACCCATCGGTATATAGATGAAGCGTAAAATGAGCTAAATTTTCTCTTTCACCCTGCTCCATAAATGGCAACGTTTCAAAAGCACCCAATATGGTGGTACCTGCCTCCAGTAACTCAGGAGAATTGCTTGCGCTGGTGCACAATACTGGGGGATTATGCCCTGCATTGACATATGTTAGCTTCTTTTTACTGTAGGAATAATGTCCTAGAAAAAAGGTGATAAACCTTTCTCCTTTTGTGGTATCAAAAGTGGAAAAATTCAGTTGCTCAACAATCGTTTTTAAATCGGTACCGCTACGAAGAAGGGTTCGAAGGGCCGCTTGAAAATTGGACATCAGCAATGATGCCGGCATCCCTTTCCCAGAAACATCTCCTACACAGAAATAAACATCATCTTCAGACCTTTCAATCAAGTCGTAGTAATCCCCGCCTACAGAACTATGTGGGATATAAGTCACTTGGGCCCTAAGCTTTTCATGATCGGGAAGTGTCGCTGGAAATAACATGCGCTGCACATTACTGGCAATCTCCATTTCCTTTCGAAAGCTTTCTTGCTCCAGTTGCTTCCTGGCAAAACGCTTGTTCTCCAGTGCCACCACCAAAATATTGGTCAATGCTTGGGTAAAGTCCAAATCCAATCCAGCATCCCCATCCTTTGTGCTCATAAAGAGAATGGCAAGCATTTTATCTTTATGGTAAACGGGCACATAAATATTTACCTCTGTGAAGGAATATTCTTCAGAAAGAGAAAGGCTAAGTTTTCCCAACTCCTTGTTTTCCTGGACATCGGCTTTTTGAATTTTCTCAGGTAGTTTTTCCTTAACCTGATGAGAAATCCTTCTTAGGAAAAACTGCTCTTGCTGGTTATAAACATAGAGTACCAGTGATTTAATATTCAAATGAATCAGGCAGGTAAATTTAAAAATATTTAAAAGTACATTTTCATCTTTGTTCTCGTTGATGGCTTGTGTTATTTCCAGCAATGCCTTTAATTCCAGTTCTTTTCTCTGGTATTTAATTGTCTCTGCAGTCATTTTATAGGGTATTGTGGGTGAGCAGACCCTCTTTGGTCGCCAGGTAATAATAAGTCTTTCCTTTTTCCGTCAAAGGTAGCGCATCAAAAATTTCATTTTCCGGTGCCGCATAACATCTTATCCACCCTTTCTCCAATAGTTGCGATAAATTCATCAGCAACTTGTCGTCTTCCCATTCCAAACTGGATTTCAGGTATTGATAGGATTGAAGAAAATACAATTCATCCAAAAGATCAAATTCATCATTAGTCATTGTTGCCTCTCCGTTAAGTCTAATTACAAAATTAAGGGATTCATTAGCTTTTCCTTCCTTTCCAGGTATAATTTCCAAAAATCGCAAAAGGAAGGGTGCATAAGACGAGTAAGGGATAGATCCATCCTGATAAAAACCAGCTAAGATTAGAAAATCCTAATCCAAAATGGCTCAGAACTTTTCCCAAGACTACTTTTTCAAATTTCATCCTCAAAGCCCAAAAGAGCAACATGCCCAGGGTAAATTCCCAGGAAAGAAAAGCCAAAGGAAGACTTGCCAATAATAGGGTGCAGAAAACAGCAAGCAATACTGCTGAAAGCCAATGTCCACGCTCTTTATGAGCATTCCATTTACTGGCCCACCTTGAACGCTGACGAATCCAATCAAGCGGACTTTTCCATGCATGCGTATTTACCAGAGAAAGGGGTGACACAAGGTAATCTATGGCAGATGCTCCAAATCTAGCACGCATCTTTTTAAGCAAGAATTCATCATCCCCTGAAGGAATATGGGTATTCCCATCATACCCACCTACCTCTATAAAGGCTTCTTTTCGAAAAGCTAAATTGGCTCCACTACACATTAACGGGTTGGCTTCTGCGAATGAAACCTGTGTCATTAATATAAGACTGGCCCATTCTATTTGCTGAAAATCACTAAAAATGTCATCGCCAGAGGTAGTCATCACCGGGCCTGCCACCAATTGGATGGTAGGGTCCTGAAATGGAGCGATTATTTGGGACAACCAAGCTTTATTGACCTTAACATCAGCGTCAGTTGTCACAATAATAGCTGATTTGCTGGCTTGAATTCCTGTACTTAGCGCTGCTTTCTTACCAATACCCTTGTTCTTGATTAATTGCCAGTTGTCTAGTTTGTGATTTTCTATAAACTGCCCCACCATCTCCTCGCCATTGTCCTCACTGTGGTCATCGATAAAGCATACATTTGCCAATGAAGGCAGGATTTCGATAAAGTGGGGAAGCAATAGTCTTAGGTTTTCTTCCTCATTTCGGAATGGTATCATTAAAGTACAGGAACTTAGGAGACTTTGGCTAAGTCCCAACTTAGGTAATGGTTCTTTGGTCTTATTGTCCCAAATGCTTGTCAAATACCTTAAGCTCCAAAAATAAGTTAAGGCAAATAAAAAATAGAGCATTCCTAGGACAAGCATTTAATGGGCATTTGAGGATTTGTGGTAAATTGCACCGATGAGTAAAATTGTAAAAAATCCAGTCAAAGAAAAAATAATTTTGGGTATTGACCCTGGAACCTCAGTAATGGGTTATGGCCTTATATTAGTCAAAGGAAGTAAATACAGTATAATCGAGTTTGGCGTTATTCACCTGAAAAAGTACAGTGACCATGCCATGAAACTCAAGAAAATATTTGAAAAAATAACTTATATTATTGAAACACATCAGCCGGATTCCATGGCTTTAGAAGCCCCATTTTTTGGGCAGAACGTCCAGTCCATGCTCAAACTAGGAAGGGCTCAGGGAGTAGCCATGGCGGCAGCCTTGGCAAAGGAAGTGTCTATAACAGAATATTCTCCGAAGAAAATAAAACAGTCGGTAACAGGAAATGGTAATGCTTCTAAAGAGCAAGTAGCTGAAATGCTTAAATCTTTATTGAATTTTGACGAGATTCCAAAATTATTAGATGCAACAGATGCATTGGCTGTGGCCTTGTGCCATCATTTTCACGATGGCAGGATTCAGACCAAAGGGAGAAGTGGTGGCTGGAAATCTTTTTTAACTGAAAACCCTGACCGGATAAAAAAATAATTTTTCGCCATTAAATTAGAATTCTAGTCCATAATTGATAAATTAGTAAAGAACTAAACCCTAATAGCCATGAAAAAAACGGTATTGGAATGCGAACACTGTTTTACCGATTTCATCAACCAATTGAATGAATTGCGGGATTTGATTCAAGAAGGAAAAAGTCACGGGATGAATGATGCCATACGCGCCAAATTGATCGTTAGTTTTGAAAAGTCACATGATGCTGCTTTAGAAACCATCGCCTCGTATTTCAAAACGCAGGGCAAAGCACCTTTTTCTGGTTCTAGAGACATTACCGTAGAGGCTTTTCATGCTGATCTGATAGATGATGGACAAGGCTGGCTAGACATGATCATTCACAGAATAAAACACAACCCCCTTTATCCCGGTGATTATT
Organism: Cyclobacterium qasimii M12-11B; assembly: GCF_000427295.1. Taxonomy (GTDB): domain Bacteria; phylum Bacteroidota; class Bacteroidia; order Cytophagales; family Cyclobacteriaceae; genus Cyclobacterium; species Cyclobacterium qasimii. The sequence continues at coordinate 9,540 of NZ_ATNM01000202.1, forward strand.
TGGGATCACTTGCTGAAAACATTGTTAAAAAATACTTAGGCTTTTTGGAAGGTTTTGAAAGAAATATGGAGGAAAAACTAGAGGGCTAAGAGGTATAAGCAACTGCCTTAACCTTTTTTTAATTTATTTTCAGAAAGTTGTAGCATTACAACAATTAATTGCGTCTTGGCTGAGAAAAGTAATACAAACGATTCCTTTTTTATCTATTTACCCTTTTCCCAATAAGCCATGAAAAAACAATTACACCCTCACTTTACCATCGGGATGCAGCTAATGCTCTCCTTTATGCTGGTATTGGTACTTCCTTCCTGTGAAGACCAAATAGAAACGACTTATACCTATCAAACACAGGTACCTGTGTTTATAGAAGTAAATGCTTTCAGAGAAGCTGATATTGTAATTGAACCAGGCATACCACTGGATCAACCTGGTAAAATTTACATCTATGGTGATTACCTTTTTATCTCGGAACCCGGGAAAGGCATTCATTTATTGAACAATGCGGACCCTTCGAACCCTCAAAACCTAAATTTCATCAATATCCCAGGAACTGGTGACATGGCCATCAATGAAAGCATCTTGTATGCCGACAATTATATTGACCTATTGGCCTTTGACATTTCGAATCCTGAAAATATCCAACTTGTAAAAAGAGAAAAGGACGTTTTCCCAAATATCTATTCCAATGAGGAAACAGGCACCATAATGACCTATAAAGATACCGTCATTACCTCCACTGAGTCCAATATGCGCTGGAACAGCTGGGGAAGACCTACTTTTAGAACCGACATGATGACACTTGAATCCGCCGCTTACTCCAAATCTGATGGAGGGCAGAGCTATGGCCAAGGTGGATCCATGGCAAGGTTTACCCTTTTAGGTGGGCACCTCTATACGGTGGACAACTATAACATGAGAATTTTCAATGTAGAAAACCCCATGGATCCGAAATACCTTAGCGATATAAGTTTGGGTTGGGGGATAGAAACAATCTTTCCTTTTAAAGGAAATCTTTTTATTGGTTCTATGTCGGGTATGCACATTTATGATGCCAGCAACCCCGCGGCACCGAGGGAAATGGCTGTCTATTCACACATAACTTCTTGCGATCCTGTGGTGGTCAATGATGATTATGCTTTCGTGACCTTGAGAAGTGCTGCTCTTTGCCGTAATGGAGCCAATGAGTTGCATGTGCTGGACATTAAGGACCTTAATTCTCCTACGCTTTTGAAAGCTTACCCAATGGACAATCCCCATGGACTGGGACTTTCTGGAGATTATTTGTATTTGGCAGAAGGAGAACAAGGGTTAAAGAGTTTCAATGTTTCAAATGTCATGGAGATCAGTAACAATCAAATTGAGCACCTAAAAAACCATGTGTTTCTCGACATTATTCCTGGACCCAAATCATTAATAGTCATCGGTCCTGATGGGGTTTGCCAATTTGACTACTCCGATCCGGAGAAACTTAAAGAACTTAGCTGTATCAATGTATCCAATGGATAAATGAAAAATCTGTATTTATTTTTCCTAACAACATTCATTTTTTCCTGCCCCCTGATCAACATGGGGCAGGATTTACCCTTTGTAAACCATACCGAATTAGGACTGTTGACAGGCTCCGATAACTTTGGTCCCCGTAACAATTTCACCTTTCAAACTTTCAATGGGGTTCAACTCACACGCCGACATGCAGTCGGTTTTGTTACAGGTCTGGACCAATATGCAAACTATTCTGTCCTTCCTTTGGCTTTAGGTTGGAGAGGAGTTCTAAATCCTCAAAACAAATGGCAGTTGTATGGTGGTGGGGAATTAGGATATGGTTCTGCCGTTTTTGAAAGCGTAGAAGTAAATGAGTGGGAACAACACAATTGGCGCAAAGGGGGCATGATGGGACAAGGAACTATTGGCTTCAGATACAAAACCAAAAAGACCAATTTCTGGACGGCAAGTGTCTCATTGAAGCGGCAGATCAGTTATTTTTACAATGGCAATCCCTCCAGGTTGTCCCCAAACCGAAGCCGACCCGAAGACTGGAACTATTTTGAAGAAGACAAAGTCACCTTCAATAACCTTGTCTACAGGATTGGGTATTCGTTTTAAAAAGTTATTTCTTTAGTATTCAATATTTGTTTTATAAGGGTTGATTTATCGTTTACTTATTTTTAACATGGTCAATCTTGGGACCGGATCCTAAGCGGGAAGGTATTACGAGTACGGTAACCTATGGCTTCGGCTCCGCTCAACCGCCGGGCTTCGACCTTTTAGTCGCTGAGCTTCGACAACTTTCAGCCACCGGGCTTCAGATTCGTTGAATCACCGGTAAATTCGCAATGCCAATCTAACTCAAATAGATTAACAGCTATTCGAGAAAATCCCAGACCTGAAGGGTCTGAATAATAATAACCGTGGGTGCCAAACCCACGGCTAGGAGAAACCCTCCTATTCGCAACCCCAGATGGGGTTGAACAGCTTCTCCCTATCAACCGACATAAAAAAATAGCGAAACCACTATTCAATCTAATGATTAAGTGATTTCGCTATACATTATAGTAGATGGTTTAACTTAGCTTATACAGCTAAACCAATCAAAAACAATCAAGGGAAATAAAAGCCACTTGGTCCTCTGCCTACTGCTACATCGTCGATTAGTTCTCCTTGAGCATTGATACGCATCACTGTACCATTTCCCTGCCAGCCATTGTGCTCTCCTATATACAAGGTTTGCGTGTCGTCATCAAAACCCAAACCATAGAAATTACTACCAGAATAAAAATGCTCATCTACCACTGAACCTGAAGTTAGGGACAGTTTCACTACCACATCTTCTGTAGCCTGATTGCTAATGACAAACAATTCACCACTGTTATTGATGGTGAAATTACCATTGTAAAGGCTATTGCTCACAGGAAATTCTAGGGTCTCCACAACTTCAAAAGTAGCTGAGTTTAGTTTGTGCAGGTAGATTTTATCATAGTCGTTGGCATAGAGATAATGGCTTCCCTGGTATTCGAAAAAGAAAAACGGTGTTCCTTCCACGTCTACTGTTTTCTCCACTTCATCCGCTCCAACTTCTATCACAGCAATGGTTCCCAGTTGACAGGCTACTAATATTCTGTCCCCAACAAAAGCAAGCCCTTCAGGTCTTGACGGTGTAGGGATTTTATAGGCAATATCTCCTCCTGTTATATCTTCAACTACAGCCACAAAGGATTCGGTATTGCTCCAAAATGCATCATATGGCCCCCAATCGCTAATATACAATTTACCATCAGCCCTGACCATGCTCCGGCTATTTACCAGCTCATTATTGACAGCACCTACGGAAATAAAATCCGCTGATTGAACCACTTCTACTTTTCCGGTATTGGCTACCAGGTAAGTATAGTCATCATAGCTAATCAAATCCTGAAGTAGCCCTGCAAATGGTCTGGAATTAATACTTTCAAAAACATTGGCTTCCGCCTCTGCCGTGTTCTTATCAAAATGGTAAACTTCACCATCATTGGCACCAAATGCCCCTTCATTGATTATCAGCACACCATTTTCATAGGCCCCCTGAGGAATTTCAACCGGATCCGTCCCGCAGGATACCAAAAGGGCAAACAAAAACAACTTACAGGCTAACTGCATTTTTTTCATAACACTACATTTAAATTAAATTGAAAATTTCTTCCGGGCATGGACCTCAGGCGAACCACCTGATAATCCACATTGAAAATATTATTTGTATGGAATCCCAGATTCCCCTTTAGTTTCCCTTTCAACTCAAAGGCATAGGTAAGCCCTGTATCCCACAAGCTGTAGGGAGATAAAAGGGTTTGGTTATCCGTGGTGACATACCTTTCACTGGTCCATTGCTGCTGGATGTAAAGCTTGTAGGGGCCATTTTGCAAGCTTCCTTGTGTACGTATCTTATGCTTTGGAACATAGGGAAGTTGTTTTCCCTGACTAAGCGAATTTCCTTGATCGCCAGATTGATTGACAGCGCTATTTAAGGAGTAGTCCACATTCATTCCCCAGCGATTGCTACCTTGCTTAAATACCCCTTTAAAAAAATACTCCAGCCCCTGATTGACCACTGAACGTACATTCTCAGCCTGCCAATAGCTGCCTCTTGGCAACCATAATATCCAATCATCTACATCCATATGAAAATAGGTAAACCTGTTTTCAATACTAAATGCAGCTATTTTGGTCTTATTGGTAAGTCCAATCTCTTTACTAAGGCTTTTCTCAGGCATCAAATTCAGGTTGCCACCCGGCACCCAGAACCTGTCGTTTAAAGTAGGGATTTTAAAGCTTCTCGACAGGTTACTTATTAATTGCCAATTCCAAAGAGCTGAATTAAAGAAAGCCCATTCCACACCCAATGAAGGTGTAAAAGGAGCTGCTTCTCCTTCATGAATCAGCTGCCTGAGTTGCATGGAAATCCCCAGATTTTGTATTGGTTTAAAATTCGTAGCCTGGTACAATTCTAACCGTTGTTCCTGACTGTCGTAGGTGGCCAGTTGCCCTTTGATATGAGAATAGCGGATACCGGCCAGGGTCTGCCATTTTTGAGAGAAAGAGTAATCCAATGCGGTACCTAGCAAAAACAAGCGCGTTTGGTTTCTGTCTGTATTAAAAACCATCACATCACTGGATATCCCGGTTTTAGCAGTCCAGGTAAATTTTTCACCATTATAAGTGTAATCTATTACAGACCTGACACTCTTGTCTTCCTGTACATCGCTTACAGCTGAGCCCAACAAAGGTTGTATTTGCCTGTCATTGGAATTGATCCATAGGTTGGCTTTTAAGGACTGTTTCGGGCTTATCTTAATGGAAAAATCCTGTACCAAACCAATTTGTGAAACCCTGGCATGTTCCTGGCGTTTTTCGGGGGTACCGGGGCTTGCCCAATCCTTATAGGTGAAATTATTTGCTGTAAAATTTCTATAAACATTGGTTCGAAATGCAAATTTTTCAGCTCCCTGACGGAAGCTTACCTGCTGGTGCCAGCGACCAAAACTCCCCAAAAGTGTACCAATTTTCAATTCATTGCCAGCATTGAACTCCAGATCAGAAGACAAATGAACAGATCCACCTATGGCATCAGTACCATATAAAGCACCTGAACTCCCATAATGAATATTCACGGCATCAAATCCTCCCAAAGGGAATATCGAATAATCAGCCTGCCCCAATGAAGGGCTATTCACAGGCAATCCATTCCAAAATAAGGCATTGTGTCCGGCTGAGGTGCCACGCATGCTCAGGGAAGCTAACATTCCGGCGCCGTACTGTCTTAAAAACAAGCCTGTCTCTTGTTGTAAAACCTCCCCCAATGAATATCCAGACAATTGGTCTAGCCTGTCCGCATCCAGGGTTCTTACGTATTGGCCAAAAGAATATTTTCTTAAAGCAGCGGCGTGAACTTCCACTTGGGAAAGCACCAAAGTGTCTTGTCGAAAGGCCCTTGAGGAATCAAGTTCGCTCTGCCAACCCGCTATAAAGAAAACCAAACAAGCAAATAATGACATCCTCTTTCTGTTGATTAGGTATCCACGTTTTCACACAATTCGGAAAAAGAAGAGAATGGAACATTAACTGGCGAGTATGCCTTAAAGACAACCTTTGACAGGCATCTGTATTGCGTACCAAAATTCAATAAATGAAAATATTGAAAACAGCTAACACTTTTTTCTCAGCCTTTCTCCCGAAAGCCATGAACGATAAGATTTTAATGGCAGGTCTCCTGACTTCCCAAGGTAAATCCGCCTTCTCACCCCAAAAGGGACAATGGCAAAGGATGGATTTCCATTTTCTTTATTGTTATAAAGATTGGGTTACAGTTGCGGGGACAGTTCCGGTTTCACACCGAATTCCCTATTATTCCCGAGAGCCTGGTTAAGGATCGGGAACCATAAATCGAAACAAACTTACGGTAAAAACTCTATTCAAAAAACTTTTGAAAAAATTAAGCTGTTGGAAATGGAAGCTGCAATGGTTTACTTTGGGTCGAAAATCAAATCCTGTTTATTCTTTTTTATTAAAAAATGGCTGTTATTCGTCTGTTTATTTTTGTTTTGCTATTTCTTCCAGCCTGCCAGCAAGCCAGTCAGGAAGGCAATTTGGATGCTCTGGAAGAAGTCCCGTTAATGTACGCAAAAGGCTTTGCACTCTTCCGCGGCAATAATTTTTATGTTCTTGAAATTATTCAATCTCCAGATACAAAACAGCGGTTTTTGATTTATGACCCAGAGGAGGAAGTGTCAATGCCTGATTTATCATTCGACGGTAAGGTCCCAATGGGAAGCCATAAAGTAATTTTGTCTGCCACTCCTCAAGTTGCTCACTTGGATTACCTACAGGCCGAAGACCACCTCATGGCCTTTCCTGACCTGGACTTGATAACCAGCGAATCAGTAAGGCGAAGAATAGATGAAAATAGGATCATTGACCTGGGAAAAGGCCCGATGACAAACATGGAAAAAATAATTGACCTCCAACCGGACTGGGTCATGATATCGGGATTTGGAGAACCTTTTAAATTGGCGGATAGATTAGGTGCAGCAAGTATTCCAGTGATCATCAATCAGGAATTTCTGGAAAAACATCCTCTTGGCAGGGCCGAATGGATTAAGGTAACGGGAGTTTTGTTGGGAAAGGAAAAAGAAGCGATGGAAGTTTATTCGGAAATTGTCACCAACTACAATGCCTCTAGTGAGCTAATGGCTAAAGTCGCTGAAGATAAAAAGCCAAGTGTACTCTCTGGCTCCTTGTACAAAGACATCTGGTATGCTCCCGGGAAAGACAGTTGGGCAGCAAAAATTATTGCTGATGCCGGTGGCCATTACCTGTTTGATAAGGAAGGGGATACTGGAAGTCTTACCTTGAATTATGAATTTGTTTTGGATCAGGCCGGTCAAGCAGATTATTGGATAGGCGCTGCCAATTATGTCTCACTAGGAAGCATGGTGGAGCAAAACCCAAAATACGGCGCCTTTAAAGCATATAAAGAAAAACAGATTTACACATATACTTTAGGGATGGGAGCAACTGGTGGATTGAGGTATTTTGAAGAGGGCTACCTGCGACCTGACCTAGTATTACTGGACATGATTAAAATCCTTCACCCAGAAGAAGCCAGAGAGCACAAATTCAGGTATTTCGAGAAATTAGAAGATTAAATCAATGAGTCACCGTCTAAAATTCACATGCGCTCTGATTTTGGTACTGGTCTTATGGCTGCTAAACATCAGCCTTGGATCCATCTCAATTCCTATTGGGGCATTGCTAGAGCGGATAGCAGGGGTACCATTCCCTAGAGAGAGTTGGGAAATAATCGTGGTGGATTACCGTATCCCAAAATCCATTACCGCAATTTTAGCCGGAATAGCGCTTTCCGTCAGCGGTTTACAGATGCAAACATTTTTCAGAAACCCACTTGCGGGACCTTTTGTGCTCGGCATCAGCTCGGGAGCAGGTTTGGGAGTTGCCTTACTTGCCATGGCTGGAACGGCATTTGGCTGGCAACTGTTTGCCGGCACAACCAGTTATTGGTCGGTAATCCTCGCTTCCAGTGCAGGGGCAATTGGCGTATTGGTATTGATGGGTTTGGCGGCCTGGAAAGTCAAGGACAGCATGACTTTATTGATCGTAGGACTTATGTTTGGCAGTGCTGCTTCCGCTATTGTGACCCTATTGTCTTTTTTCAGCGCTGCTGAAGAATTAAAGATGTTTACCCTATGGTCCATGGGGAACCTTGGTAATACGGGATGGAGCGAATTGGGACTACTCTCCGGAGCCATACTTATTGGCGTAACGATGGTAATATTTTCAGTGAAATCGTACAATGCCATGCTTTTGGGAGAAGCTTATGCCAAAAGCATGGGGATAAATTTCCAAAAATTGCGATGGATTATGATTGTCAGCACCGGTATATTGACAGGAGGTATAACCGCTTTCTGTGGACCAATTGCCTTTATTGGTATTGCTGTTCCCCACTTGGCCAGATTACTATTTAAGACCAATGACCACAGGGTCTTGTTTCCTGCAACCGCTATCTTAGGGATATTGGTTTTATTGGCCTGCGACACATTAAGTCAGTTGCCAGGCTATGCTTCCAGCCTACCGATCAACGCAGTTACCACTGCATTTGGGGCACCCTTAATCATCTGGTTGATCATGAAAAGGAATTTTAGTGAGGCATTTTAATTATTTACGCAATGGAAATCCATCAAAATAACCCCAGACATGCAAAGCCCTGCATCCATGCCAAAGACCTGGTGCTTGGATATACAGTTGGGAAACAAATTAGCCCCATCGCTTCAGGGATCTCATTTGAATTATTCCATGGTGAATTGACTTGCCTGATGGGGCCTAATGGTGTGGGGAAATCCACCTTGCTAAAAGCCATCATGAGCCAAAACCTGCCAATCAATGGGGAAATCTGGTTTGGTGATACAAGCGCTAGCCAAATGAGTGATTTGGTCCGTGCTCAGAATATAGCCGTAGTATTGACAGAGAAAATCCGTTCAGGATTAATGACTGTTCGGGAATTGGTAGCCTTGGGCCGAACCCCTCACACAGGACTTTGGGGCCATTTAAGTGTTGCTGACAATGCCTATGTAAATCAAGTATTGGAATTAACGCATCTTAGTGCCATTGCAGAAAAGAAGCTGTCCCAATTAAGTGATGGACAACGACAAACTGCCATGATCGCACGAGCCTTGGCCCAGGACAGCAACATTATGGTATTGGACGAACCTACCGCTCACCTGGACCTCACCAATCGCTTTGAAATAATGTATTTGCTAAAAAAATTAGCGAAGGAGGCGGGGAAAGCCATTCTGGTCGTTACTCATGACCTTGAAGTAGCCATGGAAACTGCCGATCAGCTTTGGATTATGGCCAACAAGGAGCCACTTGTTTCCGGAAGCCCTGAGGATTTAATGCTGGAGGGTCACCTTCAAAAATTATTGCCCGGCGAAAAATGGGAAATCGATTCAAGAAATGGGAAAATAAGGTTGAAAACCCCAAGCAATTTACCTGAGATATCAGGGCCAGAACATTTGATTTACTGGGTTAGAAATGCACTAAGGAAAAATATTGAAATCCCTATGCCAGATAAAATAGAAGTCTCAGAAAATCCGTTTGAGATATCTGTTTATAGCGGGCAAAATCATTTTACTTTTTCAAGGACATCAGAAATGATTAGATTTTTAAAAAATAAAACTGCCTAATAAATAATTAATTTATTTCGAAATTTAATACAAATAAATTTTATTAAATTGATAACCAATTCATTACAAGCTATAATTTTACACTTAAAAATTACGTCAATTTAAAATTCTCCTAACCCTTAATTCCACCAGGTATGAATCGCTATTTAAAGTTTGGCCTCTTTATTTTTTCATTCCTCATAATATTAATAATTGGTTCTTTGGTGTATCTACAGATGATATTGCCGAATGTTGGCAATCCACCTGAGAACATGAAGCTATCCACCACCTCTGAAACACTGAATCGGGGTAAATATCTCGCCAACCATGTGATGGTTTGTATTGACTGTCATTCCCAAAGGGATTTCAGCTTATTTAGTGGCCCTCCAATTCCCGGAACCGAAGGTTCAGGAGGCGAGTTATTTGACCATTCATTAGGCTTCCCAGGAACATTTATTTCCCCTAACATTACCCCTACCTTCTTAAAAAGCTATACCGATGGTGAACTCTTCAGGTTGATTACTACCGGAGTCAAAAAGGATGGAAATCCCATCTTTCCCATTATGCCTTATGCGAATTATGGAAAAATGGACAAAGAAGACCTACTTTCAGTCATCAGCTATATTCGAACTTTGGCCCCCATTGAAAAGAAACAGCCCGCATCTGTGGCTGATTTTCCATTTAGCTTAATCATGAGGACCATGCCACAAAGGGCCGAATTATCTACAAGACCTCCGGCTACGGATGCAATTGCCTACGGTAAATACCTGGTAAATGCTTCCGCATGTAATGATTGTCATACCCAATTTGAAAATGGTGAATATACCGGTGAACACCTTGCAGGTGGCAGGGTTTTTAATATGCCAGATGGCAACATACTCACAAGTTCCAACCTCACGCCGCATAAAACCGGCTTAGGAAATTGGACTAAGGACCAATTTATCGAAAGGTTTAAACAATTTGAAGACAGGAACAAGCTCAATAAAATTCAAGCTGGAGAAATGCAAACCATTATGCCATGGAACATGTATGCCGGGATGACGGTAGAAGACCTGGGCGCTATTTACACCTACCTGCAATCCTTGAAACCTGTAGAAAACCAAGTCAACAAATTCTTAAAAGCAGAAAGCTTATAAGCAGTTTAAAGCCCCACCGTCAATAGGAATACTTGCACCATTGATATAACCAGCAAAAGGAGAGGCCAGAAAAGCCATCAGGTAACCGTATTCTTCCGGCTGACCAAACCTTTTTGCTGGTATGGCCTGTTTTTTCTGATTCAATAAACCCTCAAAATCTTCACCCGTTTCCTGCGATTGGCTTCTAATCAAGGATTCGATTCTTTCGGTTTCGAAGGAACCAGTAAGCACAGTATTCACTGTAATCCCAAAAGGTGCAGCTTCTTTAGACAAGGATTTGGCCCAGCTTACAACGGCGGTACGCATGGTGTTGGACAATATAAGATTGGCTAAAGGCTCCTTAACTGTAACTGAGGAAACATTAAGAATCCTACCGAATCCTCTTTCCTTCATCCCATCCAAAAGCAGATGGCTCAGGTGATGGTAGGTTTTGAAAAGCAGGTCAAAAGCTTGTTGGTAATCCTCAGTGGTTTTTTGAATGACAGAACCTGCTGCTGGCCCATTGGTATTGTTTACCAATATATCTACTTTTTTACCAGCGAAAAATTTGTCAGTGGCGGCTCTAAAAGACTCAAAATTCGCAAAGTCGACTTCCAGGTAGTTGTGCTGTTGGCCATCACTTACGTCCAAGGTGTTTTTAGCAGCTTCCAGCTTTTCTTTATTTCTGGCAAGAAGGGTGACGGAAGCGCCACATGCTGCCAATTGTTGGGCTGTAGCAAGTCCTAATCCTCTTGTTGCTCCTCCTACTACTGCTTGGTATCCTTTTAAGTCGATTTTCATGGTAATGACAATTGGTTGTTAATTTTTGATATTCAATTTAAAATTAAAAAAATCAATGCTCAAATCACCTTCATTTGAAGTAATTTATTCTTAATTCAACAAATCCTATCTTTTTTGTAGGGTTTGTTGGGATTGTATTTAAATTATTAATTATATTTGTCGTACTAATAATTGGCATGACATACGAGCAATTTAGCAAATATTCATTTTTGCTGGACCGAACCGCAAGGAAGGTCAAGCAATACGCACAGCAAAAGTTCAAGTTAAAGGAATTTGACATTACTGTGGACCAATGGCTGGTTTTGAAAAACTTAGATGAAAATGAAAGGCTGAGCCAGACAGAATTGGCCCATTTGGTTTTCAAAGATCACCCAACCTTGACAAGGATTGTTGACATTCTTTGCAAAAAGGGCTATTTAGAAAGGATTCAACATCCCGAAGACAGAAGGAGCTATCAGTTGCACCTTACTCAGGAAGGAAAAGACAAGGTAAAAGACCTCAAACCCCAAATAGCATCCATCAGGCAAAAGGCTTGGGAGAATCTGGATGAAAAAGATTTCGGTGAATTCAAACGAATTCTAAATACGATTTACAATAATCTAGCAGAATAAATCTAACAGTTACTTAATATTAGTTGTTATACTAATTATATTTGCACAAACTATTGACTTTTAAAGAGGTTAACACATAAAAATCGACTAAAAGATGATTACTACTGACATTTGCATTATTGGAGCAGGCCCAGTTGGCTTATTTGCTGTCTTTGAAGCAGGTTTATTAAAAATGCGCTGCCATTTGATAGACGCCTTGCCACAAGTAGGAGGACAACTTTCGGAGATCTATCCACAGAAGCCTATATATGATATACCAGGATACCCTGAGGTAAAAGCCCAGGAATTGGTAGACAATCTAATGGAGCAAATCAAGCCATTTAAGCCTACATTTTCTTTAGGAGAACGTGTTGACCATCTTAGCAAACAAACCGATGGGTCTTATATCCTTACCACAAGTGACAAGACTCAGGTACATGCTCAGGTAGTGATCATAGCTGGTGGATTGGGCTGTTTTGAGCCTCGTAAACCTGTATTGGAAAACCTGGCTGAATTTGAAGGCAAAGGAGTAACCTATATGGTGAAAAACCCAGAACAATTCAGGGACAAAAAAGTAATTTTAGCCGGAGGTGGTGATTCTGCTTTGGACTGGGCTATTTACCTTTCTGATATAGCAGAAAAAGTAACCTTGGTACACAGGAACGAAACTTTCAGAGGAGCGCCTGATTCTGCATCGAAAGTATTTAATTTGGCCAATGAAGGCAAAATAGACCTTATTTTATCTGCTAATCTTAAAAAATTGGGAGGAAATGGTCACTTAGATACTGTTTATTTAGAGGACAAAAGTAAATCTCAGTTTTCAATTGAAACAGATTACCTTATCCCCTTATTTGGCTTGAGTCCAAAATTAGGACCAATAGCGGATTGGGGCTTGACCATAGACAGAAATGCAATAGAGGTTGATACCCGAGATTATTCTACAGGAGTAGATAGAATTTTCGCCATTGGTGACATCAATACTTACCCAGGTAAATTGAAATTGATCCTTTGTGGATTCCATGAAGCTGCCATTATGATGCATTCTGCATTTAAATTTGTGTATCCTGATCAGAAATTAAGCTTTAAATACACTACTGTTAATGGTGTAAATTCATTTTAATCGTATTTTTGCAAAATGGTTACATTCACAGTAGAAGATCACGCTGGCAATCGCCAGAGTATAGAAGCCCCAGATGATATGGGCTTGAGTTTAATGGAAATATTAAAAGCATCCGAATATCCAGTTTTGGCTACATGTGGTGGAATGGCATTGTGTGCAACCTGCCATATTGAAGTCTTGGAAGGCAAAGAAGGGCTAGGCGATGCCTCTGATGTGGAATTGGATCAATTGGAAGCATTACCGGAGTATTACCCCACTAGTAGACTGGCCTGCCAGATAAGAATAAGTGAGGAACTCGAAGGTGCAGTAGTAAAACTAAGAGGAGAAGACAATTAATCAAAACCAAGAGGGCCTGATCCAATCAACGCCCTCTTGGTTTTTTATTTACAAGGAGGCTAATTGCTATTTTTCAGCCATTTCATAACTACTTTTCTGAATTTTTCCTGAACAACTGGTTTTGTAAGAAACCCATTAAATCCCGCATTTTTTATCTCTTCTTCCGCACTTTGGAAGGCATTGGCAGTAAAGCCTATGACAGGAATCTGAATGGTGCTAGGCTTGGACCTAATCGCTTTGAGCAATTCATAGCCATCTAATTTAGGCATATTAATATCCGTAATTACCAAGTCAGGCTTGCTTGAAGACTTAAGAAATTCCAAAGCCTCCTCACCGTTTTCAGCTTCCATAATTATAGCATGGGGATCCAACTTTTCCATGTAAATCTTAACCAACATACGGTTTACTGCATTGTCCTCTGCTATTAATAATTTAAATGGATCCTTGGCTTTTAAAGGCATTGAATAACCATTTTGTTCTTTAGGAAAATCTTGTTTAACAGTACTAATTTTCATAAGTCCTTTAAACAATCGTTCCATTTTTGCCGGCGTAGCAGGTTTGAATAAAAAAGCTTCACAGCCAATAGACCGGTAGGACTTCATAATGGTTTCCTGTTCGATACTCCCTACAGCAGCAACAAATTCCACTTGTTTAGGCCTATCCTCTACGATGACCATCATCTTTTGCATGGTCCAAACACTATTTTTCCCGAGAAGGCTGTTGTTTAGAATCACAAGACCTATATTCAAATTGCTTTCCAACACAAAGAAGGCATCTGTCACAGTACCTACACTGATGACCTTCATCTTGAAATGCTCACAATAAGTTTTAAGAACATTTCCAGAAACTTCGTTTCCATCTATCACCAAAACTTCATCAAGTTCCGAAAGGTCTTCCTCCTGATTTTTGAAATTCACGGTTTTGACTTTTAGGTCAAAATAAAAATCACTCCCCACTCCTATTTCACTCTTCAGTTGAACAGAACTATTCAATAGTTTAAGCAATTTATTTGAGATTGTTAAACCCAAACCTGTTCCCCCAAATTTCTTTGTTGTAGAAGAATCTGCTTGAGAGAAAGCATCAAAAATTAATTGCTGTTTACCTTTTGGGATACCAATTCCACTGTCTGAAACAGAGAACCTAATGTTTAATTGTTCATGATTTTCTTCACTTTCAGAATTTAACAAGCTCAATTTGAGGATTACATGACCTTTTTCGGTAAACTTCAGGGCATTATTAAGTAAGTTTATTAGGACTTGCTTAAGTTTCAATTCGTCCGTCTCTATGACGTCTCCAATCCTTGGGTCCAAATCAAGGATCAATTCCAATCCTTTTTTGTGGGCCTGAAAGCTCAAGACATCTAGAATAGTTTCAAGCAGCTCATAAAGGTGTAACTCCTTAATGTTCGTTTCTGATTTTCCCGATTCAATTTTTGCCAGGTCAAGAATATCATTAATTAAATCCAATAAGGCATTGGCTGAATTCAAAGCAGTATTTGCATACTTACTTTGTTGGTCATTCAATTGTGTATTGGAAAGCAGTTCCGTAAATCCAATAACACCATTTAATGGCGTCCTTATCTCATGGCTCATGTTGGCTAAGAACTCACTTTTAGCACGGTTGGCCTCTTCCGCCTCTTCTCTTGACCGTTGGATTTCAAATTGAAAAAGCTTTTCTTGAGTGATGTCTCTTAACAATATAATACTGCCAACTACTTTTCTATTGTGCCCCTTTATGGATGACTTGGAAACAAGGTACCAGTTTAAATAATCCTCTTTCTCACAAGAAAATTCAATCATTCGGTAGTCCTCTGAGCTTACAATCAACTCGTGAATTTCCGGCCATCCTTTCTCTATGACCTCTAAAGCAACATTTTGGTTAATGGTTTTTAACTCTAGCATATTGGCAGCTGCGAGATTCAGGGTAATTAATGCCCCTGAAGTGTCAGTAACCAAAACGCCTTCCTGCATGTTGTCAAACAAAGTTCTATAGGCAATAGGAGCAATTTTAAAAAGGTTGTATCGGGTCAATCCTAAATAAAAAAACAGACCAGTACCCAGAAAACTGAAAGTAATGTAGTCAATCATTACAGGCCCCACACTTGTCAAGTACAATAAATAAACCAATAATGGAAAGCATAGACCTAAGATCACCATGTATACTTGTCGGGAATCATAAGGAGGAACTTCCTTTGTCCTTTTCAATAAAATATACAAACTGACAAATAATAAAAGCAAGGTATAGGATTGATGAAGCCAATAGCCAAAGCCTTTACCAGTCACCATAAATTCAAAGTCCCCATTCTTTATTAGCTCAAATGAGCTATAAAAAAAGGTATGGTAATCATTTGTCCATACCAATAGGATGTTTATCGCAGGCACTAAAAACAACAAGTACAGTCTGTTTTGAGTGATCCATTTTTCCCTTTCCGTATAAACCAAGGTAAACAAGAGCGCTAATGGTGCAAATGAAACCGCCCCAACATACATTCCCTTATACATTAATAGTTTTAAGGAAGTGGTTGTCATCATCAATTCAAAAACATTTGAAATAGAATAGACAAAACACGCAATCATTAAGGCAGAGAAATAGGTAGATGCCTTGCCTTGCTCATCCTTTTTTATGAATAGAATAAGCAAAACAGGTGCAATGGCCACCACCACCAATAAAAACAACACTAGATTAAAATTCAAAGATGATAGCATAATAAAAAAACATAAGAACAATATTGAAATATAAACTTTTATAGCCAATTTTTACACAATTGAGTCATCTTTTTACTTTGATTTTTTTAGTAGCTTTCATTATAATTGAATCAATATTTATTAGATAATTCTATAAATAAAGGGCTCAAAAATCAAAAAATCTACTAGTCAAAGGTTTATAAGGCAAAAAAATATCAATTCCTTCAATTTTGGTTTACCATTATAAAGGCTCTCCCTATAGCATATAATTCGCTTTACACTATTACTCAAAACAGCTCTTGGAAATCAACTTTCAAAAATTGTACACAGCGTATTAGCAATCGTTTAATGACAATAAATATTCACTTAAGCTCTGGAGATAAAAACAAAAATCATTGTAAGACTCCGGGAAATTTTATCAAAAAATGATCTCTTTTAATGGTTTGACTCATTAAGAAAGCCCTCCCATAACTTGGGAAGGCTTTCTTTTATGATTAAACTATTTTTTATAAATAGCATCTGAATTTATTTGGCCGTCAGTATCCAAATACCAATCTAAATAGGATACTCCTCCGGATTTTGCCCAGTCTGAAAACTTACTGTAGGCTTTAGTGAAGTCCACTTTTTCCTGAGTATAGGGTATACTTTTAGGGATATGAAGCGCCCAGTTAAACCCTTTGGAACTTGTGTAATATTTTCCTTTGCCAATGGAACTGATGTCATCACCAGTCATAAACAATTCCTTATCCATCAAATCTGTAGGTTGCTTGTCCATTAGGTGAACCTCCCTACCTCTTTCTTGATTGATAATCATAAATGGATTATAAGGTGCGGTACCCAAATCAGCTTTTCGAATGGCCTCTTTGAATACGATATTAACCTTCACCGTATCTTCTTCGTGATGAGCATTATCAGAATTAACGTTTGCCAGGAATGGTAACTTTTCATTTACATCGTCCATAATAATCACTGTAGCCAAACTTTGCTCTTGCTCTACACCGCTTGAGGAAGTTTTGATTTTCCCTGTTTTTAATCTGGTTCCCTCTACACTTGCTACTTGATCTGCAGTAACAGGCAATTGTATACCAAATCCATTTCTGTAACCTGCTCCAGTTGCACGTACTACTGTAATTACCTGAATTTCCTTGATACGATTATTACCATCTGATATTTCGTTGACATTATAATCTATAACCAAATCATTCATGTCATAATCTCCGAAACTAGGCCAAAGGTCTTCGAACAATAGTGTTCCAAAAGTATTTGCTCCCAGAGAGTAGTTGTTAAAAGCCCTATCTGGATCATCAGGATATTCGTCTTGGTAGTCTGATACACCATCCTCATCCTGGTCCTTCTCATCAGTATCGATAGGCACATAATCTGTTACCTCCACGCTAGTTATAGGGTTCCAGGAAGCGTAAAATATCACATCATTAAAGTCATGATCGCAGGTTCCAGAATCTCTTCGGATATCTTCCCAACCCATTAACAGAAGTTTTTCTGATGCGTCGTACAAAAACACCATTTGATCCCTTAATGACACTGTTTTGATTTCTGTATTAAGGTCCTTGTCCGCATAAAAGACGCCATTACCATTGGACACTTTGTTGCTTTGCCAGCCATTTGAAATCAAAAACCAACCGATATAAGTACCTTTCTCAAAAGCACCATCCATAGGACCATTAAGCTTTACTTTGTCACCAGAGCTCAAGACACCGTTCTGAGCATTAGGGAAAATAATGGTTTTATTCTTAATCTCTGAAGCAGTTTTTGGTGCCTCTCCTTCTTTGTAGTAATAGTAACCAATAGAATTGCGGTAACTCCCGCCAGTATGGACGTAGGTAACCCATACTTCCGCATCTTCACTTACATACAACTCCCGTTTGTACTTTTCGTCCAAAGCCTCAGGGTTATGCTTTCTTACATCTGACCGCTCCGGCAGACTAGAATTGATATTTTTTAGTAACTCATTGGAAATTTTATCCGCCTCCAACAGGTAAGATGGTTTACCCTGATTATTCCATGTACCCAATGTTAGGAAGTCTTCATTTGCTGCTGCTATTCTAGCATTGGCATTCTCCTCATCGATTTCATAAAACGAATCAGGTAAAACACTCGGATTGGCAGCATTGTAGTTATAGGAAGCCTGGCTTCCTGTCACCTGCACTATTGCCACTGGTTCCACTCCAATATAACTAGAGCTTACCCACAACTCCTCTTGATAGCTGGGAAGTTCGATAAATACGGTAGCACTGCCTTCCTCATTCAGGCGAACAGTTTGCAATAACTCACCCTCTTTCAGAGGATTGTTGTCATAAATTTTATAAACGACAAAGGGAATAGGGCTTTTGTCTCGGCTTATAGCCGAGAGATTAAACGCTACTGTTTTGGTAGTAGAGAAATCAAAACCTGCGGGAAGGGTCATGCCAAGATAACCAACTTCTGCGCCTGGATCAGGCATGTCATCATTTGGATCACAGGAAAATAGTGTTGCCACTATCCATATGATCAGGAATAAGCTGTTGTTTTTCATAATAAAAATAGTTTTAAAAATAACTCTTGCTGAGTGCTCCAAATATACTACTTAAAAAGTATTTGTTTTTATGTTTTTCATCTAGCAAATCACCCAAAAATAAACTCCACCTTTAATAAAATGAAATATGTAGTTCAGACAATAGATAAACCTTTTTATACTATTTTATATCTAAAAAATAAATTTTACAACCCCTTTTCGTTAAGCTTTTCTATAACTGCAATTTTTAAATTATCTATAGCGGTATTTTTTATATTTGGAAGATTGAAATCCATGTTAGCCAACTTTATGACTTCATCAAAACCTGCTTCATCAGCTTCATTTCCTGATGTGATCAGCCATACCTTTTTGTTATGCTTTCTGGCCAATTGAAGTAATTCAAAACTTCCTTTACCATCTGCGGACTGGCTATCATACCTCCCCTCTCCCGTGACAATCACATCAACATTTGCTATCATTTTTTCAATCCCTATTTTCTCAAAGAAAAACTGAGCACCTTGCGCCATCTTTGTTGGAAAGAACGCACTTAAACCCAAAGCAATACCTCCCGCAGCACCAAAACTTGGTTGGTCATGAATGGCATTTTCACTTACTTTTTCAAAAAGGTGGTAAACATCTTTTGCTGACTCCACGAATAATGAATGGTCCTCAGGCTTTAAACCCTTTTGAGGTCCAAAAACAGGGATTGCTCCCTTGTCTCCAAAAAAAGGATTGCTCACATCACAAAGACAAGTAAAAGTTACCGATGGGATGTTCTCATTAATTTGTATGCGTTTAATTTTTTGAAGGAATTGAGCGCTAAAAGGAGACAATTCATTCTCCTCTTCATCCAGAAAAATAATACCCAGGGCCGCCAATATACCTGTACCCATATCTACTGTGGCACTCCCTCCTAAGCCCAATACAATGTTTTTAGCTCCTTTGGTAATTGCTTCTAGTATCAATTCCCCAGTTCCAAAAGAGCTGCTTAGCCAAGGATTTAGCTCACTTGGTGAAAGCCATTTGATACCTGAAACAGTGGAAACATCCAGGTATGCAGTCTCAGTAATTGGATCATAACCAAAGAACCCATCCACGGCTCTTCCGAGTGGATCGCTAACACGGGCATAAAACTTCTCTAGGCCCAACTGTTGATTAAGTAAATAACATGTTCCATCTCCGCCATCAGCGATGGGTGCAGTATTCACAATATCTTCTTTGTTTCTTGCTTGGATTAGCTCTTGAATGATGTCTGCTGCATCATCCGCCTCCAGGCTTCCTTTAAATGCATTAGGTGCTATTAACCAATTCATTCCTTGTCCATACTTTTCATTCTCCGAAAATAATCTTTTGTTGCCGCTACTACTTTTGGTGAAAGGTAGATGGCTGAAATCATCGTTGGGAAAGCCATAATTGCATACATGCCATCCACAAAACTCATGACTACACTTAGGGAAGTGACCGCACCGCCAACAATGGTGATCAGGTAGAAATAATTGTAGTAGTTAGCTTTATCTGCCCCAAAGAGATAATTGAAGCATTTGTGACCATAATAAGAATAAGTGAACATGGTAGAAAGTGCAAAGACAAGCACAGCTACCACCAATATATACTTGCCTAATCCAGGCAATCCCTGTTCAAATGCCGCCAGGGTAAGTAAAACACCATTTTGCTCTCCTGTTTTCCATACGCCCGTCACCATGATTACCAAGGCAGTAAGGGTACACACGACAATTGTATCTATAAATGGCCCCAACATGGCTATCAAACCTTCTCTTACAGGTTCATCCGTTTTAGAAGCCCCATGAACCATAGGGGCGGTACCAATACCGGCCTCATTTGAGAAAGCCGCCCTTCTTGCGCCGGTGATGATCACTTGACCTACAGCACCTCCTAAAACAGCCTTGCCTGTGAATGCATCTTCAAGAATATACCACAACATCTCCGGCACTTCTCCCATGTTTTTATATAAGATAACAAATACACCCAGGAAATACATAATTACCATAAAAGGCACAAGCCTGGAGGCAACTTTTGCTATTCTTTGGATTCCACCCAAAATGACTATTGCGACTAAAAGCATCATCGTGATGCCAATTATCCATCGTGTAGGTTGTCCATAATCCAGTCCAAGCGGTTTCAACATTACTACCCTTAAGACCTCTGTCAATTGATTTGCCTGGAAAATAGCCAATAAGCCCATAATCCCTGCTACACAAAAAATCACAGAAAGAAAGCGCCATTTTTTTCCCATTCCTTCTTCTATGACATACATAGGACCTCCCTGAACATGTCCAGATGAATCTTTCCCTCTGTACATGATGGCAAGTGTACAGGTGAAAAACTTGGTGGCCATGCCCACAAAAGCAGATATCCACATCCAAAATATAGCCCCTGGTCCACCTGTACTAATGGCCAGTGCAACGCCGCTAATATTCCCCAATCCTACTGTAGCTGCTATTGCTGAGGACAAAGCCTGCAAAGAGGTAATGTCTCCTGTAGCATTTGGATCATCGTATTTCCCCCCTACCACTTTCATTGCATGTCTTAGGCCTCTGAAGGGGATAAGACGAGAATAAATCAACATGAAAAAACCGCCGCCCATCAAAAGAAGCAACAATGGAGTACCCCAAATCCAATTACTAAATGCTATAATTCCCTCTCCCAAAAGTGATATGATTTTTCTGTAAACAATTGCCTTAAAGTGTACAAAGTAATCAATAAATACCTAAACCCGAAATATGCAATAGACATTCTATGAGCTGCTGAAATCACTTTAAAATCAATCAATCGCTCTAATTATCAATCCAACTATCGCTTTACCTTTGAAAAAAAATAGAACGAGCTGATTCCCTTGTAATTGCAACCCTTTCAAGGGCATATTGGTCAATCTCTTTATTAAATACAGATTAATTACCAGGGTTTGGCTTCAATAAATGAATTTTGATAGTTAGTCTATTTAATGAATCTTACTAATTTTGCATTTATTCTATAATTCAAACAGACAATGAAGTTTAAAACCAATACCATCGTCATCAAGATAGGTTCCAATGTACTCACCATGGAGGATGGTAGTCCCGACCTAAACAGAATGGCAAGCCTGGTGGATCAAATGGTCTTCCTTTTGGAGAAAGGTGTGAAAGTGGTATTGGTCACCTCAGGTGCTGTTGCATTTGGAAGAAAATCTTTGCCGCTGACGCCAAAAACCGATGCAATATCCAAAAAACAGGTTTGGGCAGCCATCGGGCAAATAGAATTAATCCGACGCTATAAGGAATTGTTCTCCCAATACGGACATCCTATTGCGCAGCTAATGGTTACAAAAGAGGATTTTCGAGACAGGACGCATTATCTCAATATGAAAAATTGCCTCGATGGTTTGTTAAAAAACAACGTGGTCCCTGTAATTAACGAAAATGATGCCGTTGCTGTAACGGAATTAATGTTTACAGATAATGACGAACTTGCAGGACTGGTAGCAGCCATGATAGATGCTGATAGTTTGCTGTTGCTTACCAATGTTGACGGAATTTATAAAGGCCATCCTGCTGACCCATCCTCTGAGCTGATAACCTTTGTAGGGCAAAAAATGCCTGATTTGAGCCAATATATATCCACCCATAAATCCTCTTTCGGACGTGGTGGAATGCTTACAAAAATGACCATGGCAAAAAAATCTGCCAATCTTGGCATTGAAGTGTTGATTGCCAATGGAAAGAAGGACAATGTACTCGTCGCTTATTTCAACAAGGAGCTTAAATGCACCTACTTTGAACCAGGAAAATCTAAAGACAATCATAAAAAATGGATCGCCCATAGTGAAAATTATTCCAAAGGTGAGGTTACCATTAATGAAGGGGCTCAAAAAGCCTTGGAATCGGATAAAATAACCAGCTTATTGCCAGTCGGGATTTTATCCATTAAAGGAGAATTTCTAAAAGGGGATATTATCCGAATAGTAGATCCGGCTGGAAACAGACTGGGTCTCGGAAAAGCCGAATACAATGCCAAAACTGCCAACGAAAAAATTGGACTTACTGGTCAGAAACCATTGATACATTATGATTACCTTTACATTTCTGAATTAAACTGATACCTATCGGTATAAACAATAGTAGTTATGGACAACCAGGAAAACATCTTTTCAAAAACACTGGAAGCAAGCAGGGGGCTCTCCCTCCTATCGGAAGATAAAATAAACAAAATCCTAGATGACTTGGCGATGGCAGCCATAAAATATACTCCAGAAATCCTCGATGCCAATCAAGAGGATCTGGACCGAATGAATCCTAATGACCCCAAATACGACCGTCTTAAATTGACTGAGGAAAGGTTGGAAGGAATCGCTAGTGACCTTATCAATGTGGCCAAGCTGGATACCCCACTAGGAGATCTTATTTCAGAAAGAACCTTGGCCAATGGATTAGAATTAAAAAAAATTAGGGTTCCTATTGGCGTAATAGGCATCATATATGAATCCAGACCCAATGTTACCTTTGATGTTTTTAGCTTGTGTCTTAAAACAGGAAATGCTTTAGTACTTAAAGGAGGTTCAGATGCGTATGCCTCCAATGCCTGTATTTTAGATGTTATTCATAAAGTACTGAAAAAGAACAAAGTTTCTACGGATATCGTATGTCTTTTACCAGCAGGAAGAGAGGCAACCAAAGCCTTGCTACAAGCAGTAGGTTTTGTAGACATGATCATTCCAAGGGGAAGCCAGGGACTTATCGACTATGTTAGAGAAAACTCCAAAGTCCCTGTTATAGAAACCGGAGCTGGTATTGTTCATACTTATTTTGACAAATCTGCGGACCTTAAAAAAGGCACTGAAATAATTCTTAATGCCAAAACCAGACGGGTAAGTGTATGCAATGCACTCGACTGTCTATTGGTTCATCAAAGCCGAATGGATGATTTGGAGGCAATGACCTTGCCACTGGCAAAAAAGGAAGTAACTATCTATGCAGATGAAAAGGCTTATGAAGAATTGGAGGGGAAATATCCTGAAAACTTACTCCACCATGCCAAGGAAGAACACTTTGGGACGGAATTTCTTTCCATGACAATGTCCCTAAAAGTAGTAGATGATATAGAAGAAGCACTAGAACATATATCAAAATACAGTAGCAAGCACAGCGAAGCCATCATTGCTGAAGATGAGAAAACAATTGACCATTTTCTGAGAGCAGTAGATGCGGCAGCAGTATACGCCAATGCTTCCACGGCCTTTACCGATGGTGCTCAGTTTGGCTTAGGTGCCGAAATCGGTATTAGTACGCAAAAACTTCATGCCAGAGGCCCTATGGGATTAGAAGAAATGACATCCTATAAATGGGTAATTAGAGGAAAAGGGCAAACCAGGGCTTAGATAAAGAGGAAGTCTTTAGGTGAAAAGGAAAGTGGATTGTCTGCGAAAGAGTTAAGCTGACTTTCATTTCCTTTTCACAAATTTTCATCCTTCAACCCTACTTTTTTTATTTAAAAACACTCGTTTGAACCCATCAAACAGTTAATCTAATACACATCGGATTTTTACAACCGATTGAATTCCCTTTTTCCATTACCCTATCAATTAAGCAATAACATTTTTAACTGATTCTATATCAGTTAAAAAACTTTTTTTTCCAATGTGGGTTTATGCAATACAAAAAAAGCCATTGCCTTTTATTTGATCGCGCGTTCCTATACAAATTTATAAACGCTATTTTGTATTTATGGCTTCAATTTTGTTATTTCTAACTGTATAAAATCAATTATACACGAACTATATAAAACATTTTTAAAATCATATAGTTAAACACATCCACGAAGGAGTATAAAATAATATTATATATTATATAAAAAACTCAGCTATCCTTTATCGGAAATGAACCGCCATGCAGTAGGGAGTTAATCTATTTTCAAGTTACGAACGATCACCATGAGAAAATTATTTAATTGGGTTTTTGATGAATCTTCAAATAGTAATTCTTTAGGAAACCAATTCCGACAAAAACGCATGATATTTTTCAAAAAGGAGTTGGAGAAATTACCCAAACCAATAAAAATACTGGATGTTGGAGGTTATGAAGATTTCTGGATAAATGCAGGTTTAAATGATGTTGGAAGTATTCATATCACCATACTAAACCTGGACGCAAGAGAAACCCATTTTCAAAATTTCACGTCAGTGGATGGTGATGCAACCAATTTATCAAAGTACGGAGACAATACATTTGATATTGCTTTTTCTAACTCCGTCATAGAACACCTGTACAATGAAAACCAACAGCGCAAAATGGCAAAAGAAGCAATGCGAGTTGGTAAAAATTTTTACGTTCAAACCCCAAATAAATATTTCATAATAGAGCCCCATTATTTATTGCCCTATTTTCAATTTCTACCAAAAAAACCCAATTCTTAATTTTGACTAAAACCAAGTTGAGCAGGCTTCAAAAATGGACAAAGGAGGCTGCACAACAGTACCTGGATGAGATACTACTACTGTCAAAAAAAGACATGCAAAATTTATTTCCTGGATGTAGTTTGTGGGAAGAGAAGTTTTTGGGAATGACCAAGTCTTTTGTGGCGCATAATTTCAAGTAAGCATCCTGAATCAATAAAAAAGAACGCGACTAGGCTAAATTCAATTAAAGATTCGGCTGATCAGAAAAAACTGCTGGCGAAAAGATGAATTAAAGCACTATTTGAAGGACTGTGAAAGCTATATTCGGCTGGATGGGTATTCTAGGGCTAATTTTTATACTACCTTAATGGTATTTTAAGGCAATCTTAAGAAAGATATCGTTTATTTGTTTTGTAATTGCACCAAGCGCCCCTGCCTGGCAAACTTCAAAAAGGCCAATAAATGATATGCAGTGATTTATAAACTTCATTCAGCATGAGGATTTTGATAATAGAGGATGAACCTGGAATCTCAGGCTTTTTAAAGCAAGGCCTGGAAGAAGAAGCCTATGCGGTAGACGTAGCAGATAACGGCAGGATAGGATTAGAAATGGCACTCGAGGGGTATTATGATATCCTTTTGGTAGATTGGATGGTGCCGGGACTAAGTGGTATAGAGGTTACCCGCCAGTTTAGAAAAGAGTTTCCAGCTACCCCTATTTTGTTTATAACAGCCAAAGACACTTCAGATGAAGCCATCTTTGCCCTTCAAGCGGGTGCAAATGACTATATCCGGAAACCATTTAATTTTGAAGAATTGCTGGCTCGTATCAGAGTACAATTGAGATCCCAGTCTGGTGATCAACTGTGTTTTACACTTGGGCCTATCAGTTTATTTACGGAAAATCATCGCGTAGAAACCAATGGGAAGGAAGTGATTTTGACCCAAAAAGAATTTGCCCTTTTGGAATACCTCCTTCGCCACAAAAACAAAGTTTGCCGAAGAAGCAGAATCATAGAAAGTGTATGGGACATACACTTTGATTATGACACCGGCGTGATCGATGTATTTATCAATTCATTGAGAAAAAAGCTCGGCTTAAGTAAAGACAATAATTACATCCAAACCATTAGAGGTGTAGGATATATGGCCAAAGAGGAATGAACAGGACTTACAAAAACAGGATTTCGTTCAAATTGACCATGGCCTCTGCCCTGATGATCCTGGTTTCATTTATCCTTATCTATATGGTAGTAAAATCTACCGTTTTAGATAATGTAGACAATAACCTTGAAAATGAAACGAATAAACATGGCAATCAAATAAAGATTGAAAATGGTCAAATAAAATTTGCGCATAAAGGGGAATGGGAAGAGGAAGAGCACAATGAAATTAATTTCAATCCCATTTTTATCGAAATAGTCGATAAGGAGGGGAAGTCCATGGACAAATCACCCAATCTGGGTACCAATAACCTGAATTTCAAACCCGGTACTACTTCAGAAAACCAAGGTTTTAACCTTACCCTAAATGGACAAGAGATAAGGCAAATGCAAGTGGAGTTGTTCACCAATAATGAGTTTTCAGGCTACCTTTTGCTTGCAACCTCATTTGAAGATTCAAAGCTTTTACTTTCCAATCTAAGCACCATTCTTTTATTCTTTACCCTGTTGTGTTGTTATTCCTTTTCTTAACCTTGAGAAGGCTTGCTTCAAGAAGCATACAGCCCATTATCGACATCACGAAAAAAGCCGAAATAATCACCAAGGACAACCTAAATGAAAGGCTCCCTTCCTCCCGTTACAAGGATGAAATCAACAGTCTCTCCGTATCAATCAACCACCTATTGGAACGGGTAGAAAAAGGAGTCTTGAGGGAAAAACAATTCACCTCTGATGCTTCCCATGAATTAAGAACTCCCTTGGCGATTTTAAAAGGGAATTTTGAAGTATTGATCCGAAAACCAAGACCACAGGAAGAATATGTTGAAAAAATAAAGGATGGTATTGTAATCATAGACAAATTAAATGCAATACTAGATCAATTATTGACCTTAGCAAGGCTTCAAAAAAATGCTTCTGTGGATGAAGAAGTAGATTTGATTTTTTTAGTAAGTGATATTGTAACTTCTATCAGCGAACAATACCCAAATCGATCCATCCAACTAGAAAACAAGATCTATGAAAAGTTGTACATTAATGCCAATGAAAAATCTACTGCCATCATCATTGAGAACCTTGTTCAAAATGCGATAAAATACTCTCCTGTTGAGAAAACAATCAAACTGATTCTTGAGCAAGGAACAGATGGAATCCATTTGTACATCGTAGATCAGGGAATAGGCATTTCCGATGCCGATCTTGCAAAAATTTACCAGCCTTTTTTTAGGGGAGGAAGCCATGAACTAGGCCGCATCAATGGAGCAGGATTAGGTCTTTCTATTGTGAAAAAACTTTGTGATATATATAAGATAAATATTTCTATACATAGCGAAAAAGGAAAAGGAACCACTATTGTGCTTCTTTTCCCTCCTGCAATCCTACATTCTTAGCACACCCTATATTTTGCAATAAGATTAGCATTGCCTAAACCTTTTTCCATGAAAAGAGAGGTAATAAGTAGATCTGATTGTATTCGAACCTAACCTTAGCGCCATCAAAGTAAAATTGAAAAGACAATGACTGAGTATTTTGAAGTGATACCAGCACTTATTTGGGAAACAATAAATTTGGAACCCAAATTAGTAAAACAATTACATTTTAAGCGAATCTTAAGAAAAGCTTGAGAAAAGTCATGACATTGACTTTTTAACTTTAGGCAATAATTAAAATCCACCGTCCCAATGTTAGAGCGAATCATTAAATACAGCATTCAGCATAAATTGATCGTCCTTTTATTTTCAGCAGCTATAATTGCCTTTGGCAGTTATTCCCTATCTGAAATCCCAATTGGTGCTGTACCTGATATCACCAACAATCAGGTACAAATAATTACTACCTCCAGAAACCTTGCTACAGAAGATGTTGAGAAATTTTTGACCTACCCTATAGAACTGGAGATGGCTAATTTACCCAATGTCAATGAAATCCGTTCGGTATCTAAATTTGGACTTTCAGTGGTGACAGTGGTATTTGATGATAAAATAGGCACTTACCTTCCCCGACAACTTATCGCTGAAAAAATCAAAGCCGCAGAAGAAAAAATCCCTGCTGGTTTTGGCCAGCCCTTTATGGGACCTATTTCCACAGGCCTTGGAGAAATTTACCAATATGTGGTAGAAGTTGATTCGGCTTATAAAGACCAATACTCTCTAACAGAGGTAAGGACCATTCAAGATTGGATTATCAAACGCCAGCTTTCAGGAATTCCCGGTGTAATAGAAGTAAATACATGGGGAGGATATTTGAAACAATATGAAGTAGCCATCAACCCTGAAAAACTCCGAAGCCTCAACATTACAGTGGCTCAAACATTTGCTGTTTTAGAGAAAAATAATAGCATTGCCGGAGGTGGATACATAGAAAAAACCAATCAGGCCTATTTTATTAGAGGTGAAGGTTTGGCAAGTTCTTTAGAAGACATAGAAAACATTGTCATTGAAAACCGGAATGGCGTACCAATTTTCATCAGAGATGTGGCTAAGGTCGGCTTTGGTAAAGCTACCCGATTTGGTGCAATTACTGGGAATGGAGAGGGAGAGAAAGTCCTGGGTCAGGTAATGATGCTGAAAGGAGCCAATTCCAAAGAGGTCATCAATGCCGTAAAAAAAAGGGTTGAAGAAATATCACCAGCACTCCCACCAGGTATCAGCATTAATCCATTTCTGGAAAGAAGTGAACTGATAAATAAAACCACTTATACCATTGCAGAAAACCTTATTCTGGGTTGCCTGATTGTCATTTTTGTAGTGGTTCTTTTATTAGGCAACCTGAGGTCTGGACTGGTAGTTGCCTCAGTTATACCTATGTGTTTATTATTTGCGCTATCACTCATGTATATTTTTGGGGTGGATGCCAATTTGATGAGCCTGGGTGCCATAGACTTTGGGATCATTATAGATGGAGCCGTAATCATAGTAGAGTTCATCGCCTTTAAAATCACTTCAGAAAGATCAAACCTATTGCATTTACCCAAAGCGGAAAGGCAAAATAGAATTGATCAAATCACGCATATGGGTGCTTCCAAAATGATGCACTCCGCAATATTTGGACAGCTAATAATTATCATTGTATTTATCCCAATACTTTCACTGGTAGGGGTGGAAGGCAAAATGTTTCGGCCTATGGCATTGGTCTTCTGCTTTGCATTACTTGGGGCCATCATTCTCTGTTTCACCTACGTGCCCGTAATGGCATCCCTGTTCATAAAACCTACAGACCCTAACAAAAAAACCATTTCTTCCGGATTGATTACTTTTTTAGAAAACAGGTACAGGCCTGCCATCGTCTGGGCTTTGAGACAAAAAAGAATAGTAATGGGAGTGGCTGTTGCTTTATTGGTTTCGGCGGTTATCCTCTTCTCTCAAATGGGTGGTGAGTTTATACCTACCCTTGATGAAGGTGATTTTGTTATTCAACCTGTCCTCAAAACAGGTACTTCTTTAACCAATACCATTGAGACCGTAACGAGGATGGAAAATATTCTAAAAAAATTCCCAGAAGTGGATCAGGTGGTTACCAGAATTGGGGCAGCAGAAGTCCCTACTGACCCAATGTCAATGGAGGAAAGTGATGTAATTATCAAATTAATTCCAAGGGATGAATGGGTTACCGCAGACAACAAGGATGATTTGGCCAACAAATTTAAGGAAGCCTTATCCGAGATAGCAGGCGTAGAATACGAATTCACCCAACCCATTGAAATGCGTTTTAATGAACTCATTACGGGTGTTCGTGCTGATTTGGCGATTAAGATTTTTGGTGAGGATTTGGACATTCTCTATGAAAAAGGATTGGAAGTAGGGAAAGCCATTCAAAATGTTGAAGGTGCAGTGGACATTACAGTGGAAAAAGTAGCAGGCCTACCACAAATGTCTGTGAAATATGATCGCCTTAAGATTGCAAAATATGGACTCAATGTAGAAGATCTCAACAATATACTCACCATGGGATTCGCAGGTAAATCCGCCGGAACCATTTTTGAAGGAGAAAAGAGATTTGATTTGGTAATCCGCTACGATGAAAACCACCGCAAAGACATGGATAATATTGAATCAGCTTCTATTCAATTGCCAAATGGCAATCAGTTGCCACTCCGGGAATTTGCCGAGATCACCTACACGAAAGGACCAGCACAAATATCCAGAGACAATACCAAGAGAAGAATTGTAGTTGGGGTGAATGTAAGAAACAGAGATCTTGAGTCGGTAGTGGAAGACGTACAAAGTATTATAAAAAGCGAAATCGACCTCCCTGTAGGATACACCATTGATTATGGAGGCCAATTTGAGAATCTTAGAACAGCAAAGAACAGACTAATGATTGCTGTGCCTATTGCACTGGTTCTCATATTTGTTTTACTTTATTTTGCCTTTAATTCAGTAAAAGAAGCCTTGCTTATTTACAGCGCCATTCCTATGGCTACTGTGGGGGGTGTTGCCCTTCTTTATATTCGGGATATGCCCTTTAGCATTTCTGCTGGGGTGGGCTTTATTGCACTTTTCGGTATTGCCGTTTTAAATGGTATTATACTGATAGAAGAGTTTAAAGAACTCAAAGCAAATGGGGTAAATGATATCAACCGACGGATACTTTTAGGAACAAAGAATAGGTTGAGACCCGTTCTGCTAACAGCAGCCACTGATGCATTGGGCTTTTTACCCATGGCAATTTCAACTGCTGCTGGCGCCGAAGTGCAAAGGCCTCTGGCAACTGTAGTGGTAGGTGGACTCATTACTTCTACCATTCTCACGCTAATTGTACTACCAATTCTCTATTCTTTTTTCGATAAGCAAGGACCTTTACCAACCGTTAAATTGCCTAAAATAGCCGTCACCTTCCTGTTACTGCTTTCAATACCTTTTGTGAGTCAAGCGCAGGATCGCGAAATAAACATTACCCAGGCAGTGGATATTGCTGTACAAAACAACCTTGGCTTAAAAGCATCCAACCAAAGAATAGATCAAAGTGACCAATTGATAGGGAGTGCCATAGACATCAGCAAAACAGAATTATATTACAGCAAAGACCAGAACAATTTAGCACCAAATGACCTGGCCCTTAATGTCTGGGGCATCCAACAGTCTCTTCAATTTCCTACGGTTTATGGTGCACAGAGAAAAGTAATGCAAGGGAAATCACAATTGGTCCGGGATCAATTTGAGATGGATCTTTTTCTTGTGACCAAAGAGGTCTCCAAAACCTATTATGAAATTATCTATTGGCAAGAAATGCTAAAAAATTACATTTATTTGGACAGTTTATACACCCAGTTTCAGCATGCTGCCACCAGAAAGTTTAATCAAGGCGAATCAAACTACTTAGAAAAACTAACCGCTGACACCAAGAAGAAAGAAATTTCGCTAATGCTAAATCGAATAAGGGAAAGCATAAAAAAATCATCTATCGATTTAAATCAATGGCTACAATCCGACACCACGTACATGGTACAAGATGAGCGTTTGGAGAGAATAACATTAATGCCTCTTGATATAGAAGAACATCCAACCATCAACTTCTATGCTGATGCCATGAAGCTTTCTGGCAGTAGTTATAACTTAGAAAAGCAAAAATTACTTCCGGATTTAAATCTTTCCGTCTTTCAGGGTATGAATAATGGTCTGGGAAGACAGACCTATTCAGGTTTTCATGTGGGAGTTGCCGTTCCGCTATGGTTTGGGTACCAAAAGTCAAAAATAGCTGCTGCAAAGACAGCATCTAGAATAATAGAATCCGAGCGTAATAATTACGTAATACAGCTTGAATCAAGGTACCAGGTCTTGCTCTCCGACCTTAGGCAATTTGAAGAAGAATTGAATTATTATGAAGAAACGGGTAAGAAATTGGCTGAGGAGACATTGTTCCATGCCAATGAGGCTTTTAAGAATGGGGAAATTAATTTCCTACAATACACCCAGTTTTTAGAAAATTCCAAAACCATTGAATCCAATTATCTCCATTATCTTTTCCAATACAACAACACTGTTTTGGAGGCGAACTACTTAATGAATTTACAATAAAAAATAATCATACCATGAAAAATCATGCGCTAGTTTATATAACGTTTGCTTCTCTCCTGTTCTTTGCATCCTGCTCCTCTAAGTCAGGTATATCCGAAGAGAATACAACTGCAACAGGAACCCTACTGGAGGGAGATTATGTAATAACAACCAGTCAATTCAAGTCTTCAGCCATGGAGCTGGGGAAATTGGAGATGGCGTCCTTTCATCAGGTGGTGAAAGCCATTGGAAAATTTGATGTGCCACCAGAAAACAATGCTGCAGTAAGTTCCTATTTCGGCGGAACGGTAAAGGACATACGTTTATTACCAGGTGAAAAAGTTAAAAAGGGGCAAAAACTTTTCACTTTGGAAAATCCTGATTTTGTGCAATTGCAGCAAGATTATTTAGAAGCTAAAGGGCAGCTCACATATCTGAAATCAGACTATGAAAGACAGAAAAATCTTGCGCAAGACAATGTAACCTCTCAGAAAAATTATCTAAAGGCAGAGTCAGATTATGTAGTGACAAAAGTCAAGGCAGAAGCACTTGCTAAGAAATTACAGCTGATGAATATA
Organism: Cyclobacterium qasimii M12-11B; assembly: GCF_000427295.1. Taxonomy (GTDB): domain Bacteria; phylum Bacteroidota; class Bacteroidia; order Cytophagales; family Cyclobacteriaceae; genus Cyclobacterium; species Cyclobacterium qasimii. The sequence continues at coordinate 42,029 of NZ_ATNM01000202.1, forward strand.
GATCCAAAAACCTTAAGTCTGGAAAATATTAGAACCACCATTCAAATAACTTCACCTATTGAAGGGTATGTTACCAGGGTGGATGCAATGAGGGGTAAATTCCTAAGTCCTTCAGAAACTGCAATTTCTATTGTAGATACAGATCACATGCATCTGGAACTAAATGTTTTCGAGAAGGACCTGTCAAAGATAAGCAAAGGGCAGCCCATCGTATTTAAAATACAGGAAGATGACAGTAAAGAGTATGAAGCTTTCGTCTATTTGGTAAACAAAATAGTTGATCCTGAAAATCGAACCATTGGAATACACGGGCATTTATCAGAAGAAAAACTTGCTGAAAGATTTAATCCTGGAATGTACGTAGAAGCTGAAATTTACGCAACTACTGCGACCAAAGCATCCTTACCACAGGATGCTTTGGTTGATATTGATGGGGAATATTCTGTGTTGGTTCTGAAGCATTTTTCTGAGACTGAGTACACTTTTATGAAAAGAGGAGTAAAAACAGGACTTACAAATGAAGGAAAGGTCGAAATTCTAAATCATCAGGAATTCTCTGAGGACGCTCAATTTCTAGTAAAAGGAGCGTTTAATATCATAAAAGATTAAACCTAGTGAATTCAGCTATGTTTTTCCCAGGCCCTAAGGCATGGAAAAAAGTAACATCTTGCTATTAACTTAGGTAAAAATCTTAGTGGCATTGTTGGAGAAAAAGGAAACATTACCACCAAGATCTTTTAATGGACAATCACAAAACCACGGGCTAAACCCGTGGTTTTTATATTACGCTATTTCTGGGCTCGTGAATTAGAAACAATGAAACTTGCTCCAATTCTTGAAGCGTTAGGTGGAATTCCCCACAACATTAAACCTCAATACCCTTATAAATCCAATAAGAAATCCTGAAATTCCTGGGTGTTGAAATTACTCATACCCTCCTGATAAAAGACAATCTTACCTTCAGGACTTACCACCAATGTGGTAGGGATTGCCTGACTTTGCAGGGATTGATTTAATCCATAGGCAGCGTGGACAATGGGAAAAGAATATTCCTTTTCCTCCACCAGTTTTTTGCTTTTATTAAAGTCATCATCCAGGGCAATCATTAGAAATACCAAATCTTCCTCACCATTAACCTTGTCATACAAATCAGAAATATGAGGCATCTCTGCCCTACAAGGAGGACACCAGGTGGCCCAAAGGTTAATGAAAATGGTTTTTCCCTTGTATTGCGATAAGCTGACCCTGTCACCATTCGTATCTACAAATTGCCCTGCATAATCAAAGTCTTTCTTTTCTTTGTTCTCCAATAAAACCTTAGGCTTTATCAATCCTGTAGATAAAATCATAGATTGAAGTCCTCCCGCTATGGGCGTAATAAGGCCAGTAAAGTATAAAATGCCAAATATCCCCAACATTATCCCCCAACTTTTAATTTCTTTTCTCCAATTCATAGGTATTAATTTTATATAAAGGTAAGACCTGTTTTCTTAGTAATTGGTGACAATTCTCACCTTTAAAATTACCGAAACAATTAGGACTTGCTTACCTTTGTTCTAAACCTAAAACGAACCCAATGAAAACAAAGTTATCAATTACCGCTTTTTTTGCCATTTTATTTATGTTTAGCGCCTTCAAAGGAAATGCGCAAGTGCATGTTGGCCTCTATCATGAGGGCGTTCTTAGCCATATAGGCGTAGGAACGGACCCCGAAAAGAAGATATTCGGAGAAGCCCGTGTGCTGGCTGGAGGTGTTATAAACCCCTTCATGGGTGTGGAAGCTTTGGGACATTATAATTTTCGCCAAACCGATTGGTATAACCTGCATGGAGGATTGATGTTGGGATACTCAGAGATCACAGATGTACAAGCAGGATTACCCTTTGGCTTAAGTTTTAAACCTATTGCCAACCACCGTCAGTTTTCCTTATTACTGGAAGGAACACCCATGTATGGTTCTTATGAATTCACTTTCAGGGCATTGATAGGTTTGAGGTATACTTTGAGTAAAGAAACTGATTGCCTTAATATCCGTATTTCTTACCCCAGAGCTTTTGAAGGTTTTTCCTCAAGTCATTCTCTCTTGCATTGGCTCCAGGATCATAAAGTTTGGTGCCTTTGATCTTGTCTGGCAAGAATTCCTGAAGCGCAAAATTATTTTCATAATCGTGTGAATACTTATACTCTTTCCCATAATTCAAGTCTTTCATCAACTTGGTAGGGGCATTGCGCAAGTGAAGTGGGACAGGCAGGTCACCTTCTTGTTTCACGATTGCCTGGGCTGTATTGATGGCCATGTAACTTGCATTGCTTTTGGCAGAGGAAGCCAAATAAGTAACACATTGGGACAGGATAATTCGGGATTCGGGATAACCGATTACATTTACCGCCTGAAAGCAATTGGTAGCGAGCAAAAGTGCATTTGGATTGGCATTGCCTATGTCCTCTGAAGCCAAAATAAGCAACCTTCTGGCGATGAACTTTACATCCTCTCCCCCTTCTATCATTCTGGCCAACCAATAGACAGCCGCATTGGGATCAGACCCTCTGATGGATTTTATAAATGCCGAAATGATGTCATAATGTTGCTCCCCTGATTTGTCATAAAGGGCCACTTTCTGTTGCGCTACCTGCATGACCATGTCATTTTCGATCACAATCTCCTCTTCTTGAAAACTGTCTATAACAATTTCCAGAAGGTTGAGCAGCTTTCTACCATCCCCTCCTGAAATTCGTAGCAGGGCGTCAGTCTCTTTGAGAACAACCTTTTTTTTCTTTAGTACAATGTCTTTTTCCAATGCCTGATGCATCATGGCTTCTAATTCCTCCTTACCCAATGGGTTGAGTGTAAAAAATCTGACACCTGGAGAGCAAAGCAGCGTTGACCTCAAAGGAAGGATTTTCTGTGGTAGCGCCAATAAGTCTAATCACTCCTTTTTCCACAGCTCCCAAAAGCGCATCTTGTTGAGATTTATTGAATCGGTGTATTTCATCAATGAATAGCACGACTCCAAGTTGGTATTTTGCTTTTTGGATCACTTCCCTTATGTCCTTTACCCCTGAACTGACCGCACTAAGGGTGTAGAATGGAGCTTTTACCTCATTGGCAATGATATTGGCTATGGTCGTTTTGCCCACACCAGGAGGCCCCCACAATATCAATGAAGGAATAGAGCCTGATTTAATGGCCTTGTGAAGGAAAGTATTGGGCCCAGACAAATGTTCCTGCCCGATCAATTGATCCAATGCTGTTGGCCGCATCCTTTCTGCCAAAGGGGTCTGTTCCATATTGTTTGTTTTCTAAATATTAGGTATACTATTTATACACAAATTCATTTTTTCCAAAGTTTTAATCTGCTTTCGAAGGCCTCCAGGTGTTGGTCCGTAAAATCCATATGAGTAACCATCCTGACCTGGTCTTTGCCGAATTTAACCGCCCAGATATTTCTTTCAGTCAGTTCTTCTAAAAATGACTCCGGGCTTATTTGTTCCAATTCGGCAATTACAATATTGGTTGAAACCGGTAAAATCTCTTTGACGAAAGGAGTTTGTTGTAAAATGACTGCAAGGGCCTTCGCTCTTTCATGATCATCCTCCAGCCTGAAAACATTATTATCCAAAGCATATATTCCGGCGGCTGCTAGCATACCCGCCTGTCTCATGCCTCCACCCAAAGCTTTTCTGATCTTTCTAGCCCTCTTCATGTCTGCCTGACTTCCCAATAACACAGAACCAACAGGACAGCCCAATCCTTTACTCAAGCATACAGATATGGTATCAAACATTTTCCCCCATTCAAAGGGTCGTTCACCAGTTGATACGAGCGCATTAAAAATTCTGGCACCATCCAAATGGAGTTTCAATCCTGTCTCTTTACACAACTGCCTGATGGGTCTTACCTCGTCGAGTGTATATACACTTCCTCCTCCTTTGTTCATCGTGTTTTCCAAAGACACCAAAGTAGTTTCTGGCAAATGATCATCATCAGGATTAATGACTTGGCGAATGGCTTCAGCATCAATTTTACCGAAGTTTCCATCCAAAAGCTTTACCGAGGCAAGGCTATTGGACATTATCCCACCACCTTCATACAAATAGATATGTGAAGATTTATGGCAAATGATTTCTGTTTGAGGCCTGGTATGTAACTTAATGGCTATCTGGTTGGTCATGGTTCCAGAAGGGCAAAATAAACCTGCCTCCATACCGAACATTCCAGCCAGTTGTTCTTCTAATATATTTACGGTAGGATCCTCTCCAAACACATCATCACCCAAGCCAGCATTCAGCATGGTCTCTTTCATTGCTTGGGTCGGCAAGGTCAAGGTATCAGACCTAAGATCTATCCTCAATTTATTATCCATCGTTATTTTTTTTATAATTCTGCCCAAATTTGGTGCGGGTCTTTATGTCCAGCAAATCTTCAATATCCGAAAGTTCTATATTCAACGCATTATTTGAAATTTGTATTTCTGCCAAAGAGATGCCTAAAGACACTAACAAGGAAAGCATACTTGCCATAAATACCCAATTGGCTGCAATATCGAAATCCTGGTACAATAAAAACATACAAATCACACACAGAAAAAAACTTATGACACCATAGGTCTGCATGTTTTTTATCATCGTCAGCCTTTTTTTCAGATTTTTGATCTGCCCGATAATGACCTCCTCACCCATGCTATCTTCCTTGTACTCTTTGTGCAAACCCCTTATTAAGTTTGCCATTGCTAAAAACCGATTGGTATAGGCCAACATGAGCAAGGTGATGGCGGAAAAAAGCAAGGCTGGTGTAGAAAGTGTTAGCTCCATAATTTAATTCATTTAAAAGTTTAGCAATGACTGTCTTAATCGTATCGAAACTGACTTCAACTCAGGAAATCAACATCAAATTTAGCCTAACGGCATTTAGTATTTTGCCATGATTTCCTTTGTAGAGATCCAATCATCACTAAGAAATCCAATGTAAAATCGAGAGCTAAACCACAATTTAAACTAAAATAAAAACCCCGTCAAATCAATGACGGGGTCCAGTATATATTTTAGGTAAATATTTTAGGAGACTTCTCCTAAAACTACCAGCTTTTCAAGTGTAGGACTTTCACTTCCTCCTTTAGGTTCTATGGTGATGGCAAAAGCTTGTGCTCCTGAAGCAATGTTCATGGTTTGCAAATCAATTCTTTTGCCTGGATTTACCAAGCCAATACCAATTGGGCCGTCTTCACCTATTGCCCATAATTGATAATCGTTTTCTTCATCAAGTGCAGCCAATTGATTGACTGAAATTAGCACTTCTTTGCTTTCTTTATCCCAAAACACATCTACCAAGGCATCTTCCTGCATAGGAAAACCTTCGCCTTTCATGGGGATTTTATCAAAATTCCCTGTAATGAATTTCTCCATCCCAGTATCTAACGATTTCAATTTTACCTGATTGGCTTGTATCTCTTCAGCCAGCACACCATTTTGTTGTAATGATATTGCCAACCTTTCTTCCGCATCTGAATACTGATTGGCGTAATATATTGCTACAAATACGGAAACAAGGGCTACTACCGAGGCGGCAACAGCGAATGTTTTCCAAGGATTGGCCAATGGCACTTCTTTGCCTAACCTTACCTCTTTCTGCAAAGGTTTATCAGGAATATCTGTAGCGCTGTGCTTTTTGTTCTCAGCTTCCAGTGTTTCAAAAATTTTATTTTAATTCCACTGGATGGACTGATTCCTGAAACTTCATCGATAGCAAGCATGGCTTCTTCAATGGCAGTTATCTCCTGTTCAATTTCAGGGTACTTCTTTGCCATTGCAAGAACCTCTTGTTGTTCTGTCTCATTAAGATCTCCCAATACGAAGAGCTCCAATTTACCGGACGATATGTAGTCTTGGATATCCACTAGATTTTATCAGCTTTCAGTTTCAACACTTTGATGGCAGACCTTATCCTGGATTTCACAGTACCTAAAGGCAAGGAATACTCTTCCGCTACCTCAGTATGGGTATACCCTTTAAAGTAGATACATTCCATCACGAATCTTTGTTCGTCATTCAGGTCATCCATCAATTCTTTGACACCGATTCCGTCTACAGTTGCTGCTGTACCGGCATCGTTCTCCATACCATATACGTAAGCATCTATCGTATTGGTCTTACTCTTCTTTGAAAATTCCTTCGAACGAGTTTTATCTATGGCCGAATTCCTGCAAATGTTGGCCATCCAGGTATAGAGCCGTCCTTTGCTTTCATCATAATTATCAATCTTATTGACAATTTTAATGAAAGCATCATGAAAGACCTCTTCGGCTATGTCCCGATCAAAAATGATCCGAGAAATCACACCAAACAAAGCTTTGGAGTATTTTTCATACAAATACTCCTGAACTTTGTTGTCTCTGGCTCTAAGCCCATGTACTAATGCCTGTTCTTCCAAAAAGCGTGTTGGTCAATAATTGACTACTACAAATTTTTAATTACCCTAGCTGAATTTTATAAATGTATCACTTCACCATAGGCTGCTGCTGCAGCTTCCATCACTGCCTCAGACATGGTAGGATGTGGGTGTACAGTCTTGATAATCTCGTGTCCGGTAGTTTCAAGTTTCCTGATAGCTACAATTTCAGCTATTAATTCTGTTACATTATATCCGATCATGTGTGCTCCAAGGAGTTCACCATATTTCGCATCGAATATAAGTTTCACAAAACCATCTTTGGCTCCAGCTGCAGAAGCTTTTCCAGAGGCAGAGAAAGGGAATTTACCTACTTTAATTTCATATCCTGCTTCCTTGGCTTTGGCTTCGGTGAAACCTACAGAAGAGATTTCAGGAAGACAATAAGTACAACCAGGAATATTGTTATAATCTAGAGGATCAGGATTTTGACCTGCAATATTTTCTACACATATAATTCCTTCTGCAGAAGCTACGTGAGCTAAAGCAGGCCCAGGAACCACATCTCCAATGGCATAGTAACCTGGCATATTGGTTTTGTAAAGCTCATCTACTTTGATTTTGCCTCTATCCACTAATACCCCAACATCTTCAAGACCACAATTCTCTACATTTGACACTACGCCTACTGCTGAAAGTACAATGTCACAATCAATTTTTTCTTCTCCGTCTTTGGTCTTGACAGTAACTTTACAGCCATCACCTTTGGTATCCACATTGGTCACCTCAGCACTGGTCATCACTTTGATGCCTTTCTTTTTATATATTTTTTCTAGTGTTTTGGACACTTCCTCGTCTTCATTTGGAACGATACGATCCAAGAATTCAACGATGGTCACTTCCACACCAATAGAGCTGTATACATAGGCAAATTCTACCCCTATGGCTCCAGACCCTACAACTACCATTTTCTTTGGCAATTTATCCAGTGTCATCGCCTTGCGGTAACCTACTATTTTTTCATTGTCTATTTTTAAAGCAGGCAGCTCTTTGGATCTTCCTCCAGTGGCTATAATGATATGGTCGGCACTGTACTCTGTTTTCTTACCGTCCTTATCTTCTACCTCTACTTTTTTGCCAGGTTTTATTTTTCCCCAACCCGTAAGTTTTTCAATTTTATTTTCTTGAATAAAAATTGAATGCCTTTACTCATGCCATCTGCAACGTTCCGACTGCGCTTGATCATGTCGTCAAAATTCACGCTCGCTTTTTCTACGGAAATACCATAATCCTCTGCGTGATTAATGTATTCAAATACTTGAGCGCTTTTTATCAAAGCTTTGGTAGGAATACAACCCCAATTAAGACAAATCCCACCTAGATCTGCTGCTTCTACTACCGCAGTCTTTAATCCTAATTGAGAAGCTCTAATTGCTGCTACATAACCTCCTGGACCACTGCCCAGAACAATGACATCGAATTTAGTTGAAGACATATTTTTATCTTTTGATTACTATTTTGCTATGCAAATTTATAATAATTAAGTTCAGAAAAAAATTTGGTTTTACATATAAAAGTTAATATAATTCCAATTTTTCCTCAGCCTGAGCTACGTTACTCAAAATGTATGAGGAATGAATAAATTATTGGGTTGCCTATTTTTTATAATTAATAGCTATTTTTGAATTCAATCAAACATTAAAAAAATTGACTATGGGATTACTTTCAGGTAAAAAAGCCTTGGTAACAGGGGCTTCCAAAGGAATAGGCAGGTCCATTGCTATACGTTTTGCTCAGGAAGGTGCTGATGTGGCCTTTACTTATTTGTCAAGTGTAGAAAAAGGAGAGGCACTTGAAAAAGAATTGGCCGCTTTTGGTATAAAAGCAAAAGGTTTTCGTTCTGATGCTTCAAACTTTGCAGCTGCAGACAAATTAATAGGTGATGTGGTAACATTTTTAGGTGGAATAGATATTCTTGTAAATAATGCCGGAATCACCCGTGACAACCTCTTAATGAGAATGTCTGAGGAACACTGGGACGAAGTGATTAATATCAACCTCAAGTCCTGTTTTAATACCGTAAAGGCTGTAACACGAACCATGATGAAAGCCAAAGCTGGATCCATCATCAACATTACTTCCGTAGTGGGTGTTAGAGGAAATGCCGGACAATCCAATTACGCTGCTTCAAAAGCAGGTATTATTGGCTTCACCAAATCTGTAGCTTTAGAACTTGGTTCAAGAAATATCCGAAGCAATGCCATCGCACCAGGATTTATTGAGACTGAAATGACTGCTGTGCTGGATGAAAAAACTGTTCAGGGTTGGAGAGATGCCATTCCTATGAAAAGAGGAGGAAAACCCGAAGAAGTGGCCGATGCCTGTGTGTTTTTAGGATCGGACATGAGTACTTATATTTCAGGCCAAACACTTGAAGTAAATGGTGCCATGAATACCTAAACCAAGCAACCAAAATAATTTAAAGCTTTTATGGCCCGAGGTATTCACCTTGGGCTTTTTGTTTTAAGCTTGCCGATTTGACTTCTTTATTTAGGTGATAATCTTTATATTTATTGTCGCGGTAAAGAAGGAAATGACCTATTCAGAAATAAAACGCCATCATTGGAAAGACATCATCTGACCTGGGTTGATTTTTAACCTCGAATATTTAAGAAACGAGGCACTTTATCGATGTGTTAATGAAATGAAAATTTAATAGGGAGACTAGTTCTATTTGTCAAAAAGTAGTTTTATAACTGTAGCGAAAAATGGGAGGGTCAAAAAACACAGATGACTATATTGCGGAATTCCCGCCTAATGTACAGCAAAAGTTGGAGCAAATACGAGCTATCGTTAAGGAAAACATTCCGGTCGAGGCCGAAGAATGCATCAATTATAAAATGCCAACTTTTAAATTGCATGGAAATCTCGTTCATTATGCTGCCTACCAAAATCAAATTGGCTTCTACCCTTCCCCATCGGCAATTGAATTTTTCAAATCAGAGTTAACAAATTACACCTATTCCAAAGGAGCCATTCAATTTCCGATGGACAAACCTTTACCCCTGGAGCTGATTGCAGCAATCGTACAATTCAGGGTGAAAGAAAACCTAATGAAGAAAAAATAGAGACCTCCATAAACCACTTAGGCTTTAATTTGTCTAGCTCCTCCACTTTCTAAAAGCAATGTGATTTCATTGCTTATTAAAAACCTTACTATTAAAATGAAAAGTATGATCAATCCTATAATCAAAGCGGAAGCATTTCACCAATTGTCCCAGACTCAAAATTTGATCTTAATAGATGCACGTTTTGTTTATTCAAATTATGAGAAGGGGCATCTTGATGGAGCCTTGCATGTCGATCTGAATAAGGATTTGTCCCAAATAGTAGAGAATCCTGCACATGGAGGTCGGCATCCCTTGCCTTCTCCCGCAGCCTTTGGTAGCACGCTTGGAAAATTAGGCATAACCCCAGAAAGTCATGTGATTGTTTATGATGACAAGAACGCCTCTATGTCTGCAGCCCGTTTTTGGTGGATGCTAAAGGCGCTTGGCCATGAGAAAGTCCAGGTTTTAGATGGAGGCTTTCAAGCCGCCGAAAAACAAGGATTCCTTGTTAACAATGAAATTGCTACTCCTCAATCTTCATCCCCTTACCCAGTAACAGATTGGAAATCCCCCTTGGCTGACCTAACTGAAGTAAAATCAGCTTCAGGCAAAAGGAATCAAATGATTATTGATGTAAGAGAATCCGAAAGGTATCAGGGTTTAAAAGAACCCATTGATAAAATCGCTGGACATATTCCAGGTGCGATCAACCTCCCTTTTACGGAAAATTTAGATGAAAACGGCTCCTTTTTATCGCAAGAAAATTAAAAGAAAAATACCTGAAAGCATTTAAAGCTACTCCCTCAAGCGAAATCATTGTCCACTGTGGATCCGGCGTAACGGCCTGCCATACGCTTCTGGCCATCACTTTTGCAGGATTGGATATTCCAAAATTATATGTTGGTTCCTGGAGCGAATGGTCAAGAAATAATTTGCCTATGGTCACTGAAAGTTAGACTCACAGGTCTATTTTTCTTCGCCAGAGCAGGTAATTAATCCCTAGATTAAAATTCACGCCATGAAATTTAGTATTATTGGCTCCTGTGGTATTTAAAGGTAGCCAGTAGGTAGAATTAACCTCCAGCTTTAATCGCTCAGAGATTGAATAAGAACTTCCTATGCCTAGCATCAAGTGTGATAATTTCCATTCATTTACCGTAATGGATTCCGAATAGTCAGGACTTCCTGGTAGCTCTTCAAATAGGTAACTAAACAACTGATTGCGGGTAAAATTAAACATCCCACCACCATGAATATTTAGGTCAAACTTACCATAATTGACTGGCCTATATGAGCCCATTAAAGGAATGAATAATTGTTCGGTCCTTATTTCTATATCATCCGGTAAAATTCCATTATCCTTCATTCCCGGATAGGCCAAAAGATCAACCCTATTCAGGTCTTCCGGATCATCTATTTCTCCTTGCAAATTACCCCAAAGCAAACCAGTACTTAAACCAACCTTATTGTTCCAAAGTAATTCTACAGAAGCTCCTGGAATAAAAGAAGGTTCATATTCGAACTCCTTTTGAAATGGGAAAAGAACATTAATATTAGCATTGGCATGTACTGACAGTGCTTTCTTGTTTTTACCATTCAAAATTGGATTGGATAAATTGCTAGTGTCGCCCACCACTTGTTTTAAATCAGATTGAAACATTTCCTTTCTGATTTTTTCCAAAGAGTCTCTGGACAAATCACTGTATCCATTGGCTGGTATTTGTTGGTTTTTCTGTTTCCCTAAATCCCTTTGATGCTCAGTTGCACCAGATGATATGACTCGTTCGTTATCTGATGCATCACCAATAACTGGCAATGGTTTTTCTACCTCGTTTGAACCAGCATCAGTATCAAAAGAAGGATTAGATTTTATTCTATTGGTATTATTACTTGCAATTGGAATGTTATGAATTGAATAATCATTGCTTTGTACTAAAGAAGCTTGGTCATCTACAGTCTTTTGCTCACTTACAGACAAAGGGAGCGACTGTGAATTAATCACTTGCTTCTGATAGACATATAGGGTATCATAGATGTACAGGGTGTCTCTAACAGTGATCGTAACGGGATCATGTTTTTTAAAATCCTGAATCCCTGATGTACTTTCATTATTTTGAAAATAAAAGAGCATCATGGCCAAACCAAATAAACTTGTAGCATAGATATAAGGTGCATACCACTGTTTCCAAAAAGGAATTCTCAAGGCCTCTAGGGCAGGTGCAAAATCTTGCCAGGCACTTTCTTCATACTTTGGAGTATAGCCTTCCAGGGTTGCTTTTATTTTCTTTTCAAAAGAATCTTTAGGCTCCATATTGCTCGTCTAGTGAAGGGTTGACAGATAGTAACAGTTGCTTTAACTTTAATCGTGCTTTTGAATAGTTGGACTTCGAAGTGCCTTCTGATATACCTAATTTCTCAGCTATTTCTCTGTGGTTATATTCTTCCACAGCATATAAAGTAAATACCATTCTATAGGCTGGAGGCAATTGTTGAATGAGTTCTAGAAGTTCTTCAGCACCGATTTTATCAAGCACTTCCTCGATTTGGGGTTCTTCTTTTACATGGGAAAGATCTGGGTGACGGTCATAGAATCGTTTGTTCTTTCGGTAATGATCAATTGCAGTATTGATCATTAATTTTCTAACCCAACCAGCAAAAGACAACTGTGGGTTGTACTTATCCAATTGAGTGAAAACCTTAAGAAATCCGTCATTGACTACCTCCCTAGCCTCAGCGCTGTTAGCTGTATAGCGAAGGCATATACTCAAAGCATACGGGAAGGTCAATTGGAAAAGTTTTTCCTGAGCTTTCCGTTCTCCTTTTCTGCATTTGAGAACAAGGGCCTTGAGCTCTTTTGATTCATGTAAATTCATAATACAAGTACATCACGTTTACTACACATAAAATGGTTGCCTCGTTTTGTGATGTTTAATAAAAAAATTTCTTTGCCTACCCATCAATTTATGGAATCGCCTCTTACGAACCTTCAGCGCATTCTAATTCTTCGTACAGAAGTAAAACTGGCTTTAGTAAAGGTTAATTAGAGAGGCATCTGTTTTATGAAAGAAAATTTAAAGGCCAGGGTTTAAAGCTTTGAACTTTAAATATACCGACTTTAAAATGCTTGACGTCCTACAAAAAGCTATTCATTTTTTGATTAAAGAAAACCCCTTAAAATAAAAATACAAACAACTGAATTCCAGTTCACAAAAATAAATTTAGAAAAACCCAATCTTTTCAGGCAACCAATTCCACATGTTTTGGCGTGATCCTTTTGAAAACGCACAAAACTAAACTAAAACATGAAAAACATCATTCTAATTATTTTTGCAGTTTGCTTCTCTACTACCATTTATGCTCAGGAAGCCAAAAATCAAGAAACCCTTTTCAATAAAAAAGTGGATCTCACCAAAATTGGTTTCATGGTATCACCGGGATTTAACTTTACTGAAATCGCTGGAGAAAGTGCAACTTTTTTACCAATTGAAGGCAGGAGTGGTTTTTTGGGATAAATTGACAATAGGTGGGTACTATTCAGAAGCGATCAACGATGTAAGACCTGCCAATTTATTAGTAGATTATCCTAGGGCAAATATTGAGATGAGTGCTGCTGGTGGTTTTATAGAATACAGTTTATATACCAACAAACTATTGCACCTCACCATTCCTGTAGCCATCGGAAGCATGGAAATGGAAGGGGATGATTATAACCCTCAGGACATCAATGAAGGGGAAAGCAGGACCATGTACGTAGAACCTGCCGTCCAGGCAGAAGTAAATCTTCACAAGTATGTCAGGTTACATGCAGGCCTTGGATATCGAATCATGGGTGATCCTAATTACTCAGAAGGGATAATACCTAGAGCAGATGATGCGCTCAGCTTTCAGGTAGGTTTGAAGTTCGGATTGTTCCAAATCAAAAAATAGGTTAAATTTTTCTTGTTAAAAGGGGCATCTCCGAAGGGTTGATGCCCCTTTTTTTATCAAATAATTGCTTTTGGGATTTCCTATGACCATTTTATTACTTCATGATTTCATTTCAAAATCGCACTTTATAATTTGCCATATTATTTTGAAATTGAACCTTCAATAAACTGGTTGGAATCACTAAAAAAGAGTTCCAGTCAGCTTATTTATACTTGGAATTGAATACATGGAAAAATACAACCTTGAGTGAATAACTAGAAACAAGTTATAAACTCGGGGAATTTAAATAAAAACACATGGTCCGATCCTTCCGGTTTCTGCTTCTCTTTCTGCTATCAAATGTATGGGTAGGGATTTTTAGCCCCGTTGCATTTGGGCAGCAATTGTTACAAGAATATACAGCAACATTAGACTCTACTGTGGTATTGTCTTATATCATTCAAGATAAGGATGGAAAAGTCCTTTCCAAATTGAATGCCGATAAGCAAATCCCCTCTGCCAGTATCATTAAAATACCCTTGTTGTTATACCTTATGGAAAAGGTAGAACAAGGGGAATTGGCCCTTCACGAAACCTACAAACTTAAAAATTCCGATAAGGTGGGTGGTTCAGGGGAATTGCAATTCAAACCTGACGGGCACCTAATAACTTATGAACTCCTGGCATCTGAAATGATCCGAATAAGCGACAATACCGCCACCAATGTACTAATTAGAAAAGTTGGCCTGAGATCCTTTCAGGAATGGCTGCATACCAACGGTTATAAAACTACTCAGCTCAATAGGTACATGATGGATTTTGATGCCATCGCAAAAGGGCAGCAGAATTATACAAGTTCAGCAGAAATGAACAGGCTTCTCCTCTCCCTATTAAATGAAAAATCCCTAAATAAAGCATCCACCTTACAAGTCATTGAATGGTTGAAGAATTGCGAAGATAATAGTGCCTTACCCTATTTGCTACCTGAAGTAGTAGCCATCGCGCATAAAACAGGTACACTGGAATATGTCCGTGGAGATGCTGGGATTATTTTTGGTAAGCGGCCAATAGTGTTGACCGTATTTGTAGCGCACTATTCCAATTTAGAGAATGCTAATAAAATCATTGCCGAAATTGCACGGCTTGCCTTTCTTGACTTCGATGAATGAAAAGTGCATAAGTTCTTTAAGGCACATTTTTTGTAAAACCATGGCTAGGATAATAAACCAAACTATACAACCATGAAAAACGAATCATTAATAAAAATTTTGAATGATTGCGCAAATGCATGTAATCATTGTGCTGATGCTTGCCTTGATGAAGAAAATGTTGATCATATGATCTCTTGCATTAGAAATGATCGGGTCTGTGCTGAGGTTTGTACCTCCACTGCTAAAATTTTGTCCATGTCCTATGGCCCAATAGATGAACTATTGAGGTTTTGCGTCAGTGTTTGTACGAGATGTGCGGAAGAATGTAGTCAGCATGACCATGAGCACTGTAAGGCATGTGCGGAAGCATGCACAGCGTGCAAAGAAGCTTGTCAAAATATTTTAACAGGTTGAGTCCGGCAAAGGTCAAAAACCTAAATACCCTAACCAAGGTGACTATTTCCTTGATTAGGGTATTACGTTCAATCCGCAAACCTTCCAGGTTTTGTTGATAATCAGCCTGATGGTAAAATTAGGGGAGTGAAACCTAGAAGGTTTCATCTCTATAAGACCTAAATGATTAAAGAAATAGGCTGTGGATTTCAAGTATTAACTGATCTATAGGTTTTTACTTATGTCAGGAATTATCTTCCTAACCTTAATACCAAGACTTATATTCCGGCATAAATAATAATAATGATACCTACTATAAAGCAGGCAAACATACTTTTAAGCATGGTTTGGGTACTTGTTGAAGCGCCTTTAAATTCTTTCCAAACAAATACACCCCAAAATGCCGCTACCATGGTAGCACCTTGACCGAGGCCATAAGAGATTGCAGGCCCAGCTTGTTCTGAAGCGATAATACTAAAAGCCATTCCAACACACCAAATTGCTCCTCCGAGAATCCCTACCAGGTGAACCTTAAAGTTTCCAGCAAAATAATCCTTATAAGAAACGGGAGCGCCATCAACAGGCTTTTTCATAAGGATGGTATTGAAAAGGAAATTGCTTAGCAATATTCCCAAAGCAAAAACAAAAACAGCACTGTAAGGGGTAAACCTCCCTACTTCTGGGGATAAAAAGTTCAACGACATAGATTGCTGGACAAGGAAATAGAAAAAGGACATTAATACCCCTCCTATCAAAGCCAACTTTAGCCCTTTAGAAACATCTTTGGCTTTGTCTTTACTATTTTTCTTGTAAGCCATTGCATCCAATACTATGGCTACTGTGACCAATGCTACCCCCATAAACAATAGGATGGGATCACCCTTTTGCTCGGAAATATAATTAATCAACACACCCAAAACCAGGGCCAGACCAATGCCTACAGGAAAAGCCACTGCCATACCTGAAACGGAGATGGCCGCGACAATCAATATATTAGCGAGGTTAAAAACCACCCCACCAGCCAGGGCATTCCAATAACTAGAAAGATCTGCCTGGCCTAAGTCTTCGAGAAATGGCCTTCCGCCTTCTCCAATACTTCCAAGTGTCAATCCAAATACCAAAGAAAGCAAAACTATGCCCAACACGTAATCCCAATAAAACAATTCAAATCTCCAATTGCCTTCGGCTAATTTTTGTGTATTGGCCCATGAGCCCCAGCACAGCATGGTAATAAAACAAAAGAAGACGGCTAATGGGTAATCGTTGATTATATACATTAGGTAAGGGTTTGGGTTATTTTAATTTTTGGACAAAGTCAATTTAAATTCAATGTTAGTGGATTCGTATCACATGGCAATTGAAAAAAAATTGACAAAGAGGTTTTGACACTATTTATTCATAATTAAGGAGTGACAAGCACATAGTTTTCCATTCTATCAAAAAAGTCGCCCATGATGGCTTCCTTGTTAAAGTTTTCCCATATAATTATTTTCCTTGGATTATCTGGTCTTTCTTCCCATTCCCCATCTACTAACAATGGCGCTGGAATTTCTTTCGTTTCAGCCCAGCTAGGATCTTTAATAATTGCGATTGCAGCCATGTCATACAATGGTCTGGTACCTGCCTCATCATAAGTTTGGATATTATTGTACAGGCTTACTGAATAATCACCAAAACGATCGAAGGAATCTCCATGTCTACCTATTACTTTTTTATTTGCCAAGGGTCCTTTACCTGGCATTATACTATTGATTTCAGCCCTGTTGGAAGAAACTGCAGCGGTCCCTGTAAGTTTGCCCCCTCTTACCAAAACGATCTCAAAAGGCACATCTACATTTAAAATATAATTCAATGAACCTTCATCATTGTCTTGATTATATTCGCCAGCATATGGATAGTTAGAACCCAACCATACAATCCTCACTTTACTCGCTATGGATGGATCTTTCTCCAAAGCCAAAGCGATATTGGTTAATTTACCGACAGGCAAAAGGATCAATTTCTCATCTGCTTTTTTATGCGCTTCTTCAATGATGAAATCCACTGCTTCAGATCCATCATAAGTTGCTTTATCCAAGTTTGGTCTAATTTCCTCAAAGGAAGCATCTGCACCTCTAAAAAGTGGCATGCTTTCATACACGTTGCAAAGATCCATTACCCTTCTGGCTTCCTTATAGTGACCCTCGATATTTCCCCCATTTCTGGTGGTGTTTACTGTTATTCCCACAACATCAAAAACATCCCCATTAAAGAATAAATAAGCCATGGCATGTTGGTCATCCAATTCGTTATTGGCATCTGAGTCCAAGAGAACCCGGTGTTTTTTTGATTCTGGTGAATTTTGGCAACTCGTCAAAAGAAGGGGTATTCCCATACCTATAATAAGGGCGATAAAAATGTTTTTCATGTGAAATTTAAGGTTAAATATTATTTTAATTGTAAAGGGTTATTCTTGGATGTCTTTTAAAAACGGAACAGAAGCCTGAGCGCCATGTTTGGTCACAGATAAAGCAGCGGCTTTATTTGCAAAGGTTACTGCCTCTTGCCAATTCATACCTTTGGACAAACCTGCAGCCAAAGCACCATTGAAAGTGTCTCCCGCGGCAGTTGTATCCACTGCCTCAACTTCCAGTGTCGGCAGGGTACCAGCAAAATTTGGTGTGGAAAGGAATGCCCCAGCGACGCCTAAAGTGATAACTACTACTTTTACTCCTTTGTCATGGAAATAATTCGCAGCATGTTGTGCACTCTCTTCTCCAGTAATCTTAGTACCTGTCAAAAATTTTGTTTCAGTTTCGTTGGGAGTAATGGCATAGATATTCGAATACAGTTCATTGGGCAATTTACTAGCTGGTGCAGGGTTTAATATTACTTTTTTACCCAGACTAGTGGCTTTTTTCGCTACATATAAAACGGTGTCTAATGGAATCTCCAACTGAAGAAGAATCACTTCAGATTCCTGGAGCAAGTTATAGTATTTATTGACTTGCCTGGTATTCAAGGCTTGATTGGCACCTCCAGCCACCACTATGGTATTTTCTCCAGATTTTTCTACTACTATCTGAGCAACACCAGAGGGTAATTTATTATCAAGGACTACTCCATCTACATTAAGCCCTTCTTTCCTGAAATTCTCAATGGTTTGGTTACCAAAAAGATCATTGCCAAGTCTTGCGATCATCGCTACCTGACCACCAAGTCTGGCTGCGGCTACTGCTTGATTGGCTCCTTTGCCCCCAGGGTTCAACAAAAAACTATGTCCCATTAATGTCTGACCCGCTGAGGGAAATTCATCCACTCTTATCACCATATCAGTATTTGCACTACCTACCACTAGGATTTTTTGATCCTTATCCATGTTTTTTCAACTGTTCTGTCCTAAATCTAAAAACAAAAAATTAAAAACGCATAAAAAAATAGCTAAACGGAAGAAATTCACTTTAAAACATTCCATTTCAGAAAAAAAATGAAATTACTTAGTTATTCAATTGGACCTATTCAAAAAGTTGTTTGGTTCTAAGATTGTATACGGAATCCTATTTCCCTGCAGCCTGCAAATTTTAAAACCACAATAGCCTCCTCAGTATCCCTAATGACAATGGAAATAAAATTAAAAAAACACTTAATTGAAAGCACTCTCGAATAAACATCGAGAGTGGTTTAAAAAAATTAGCCCTTCAATTCAGCGAACATGGCCATTGCCATGGGGAAAAGAATATTGTTTTCTAAATGGATATGCGTACGAAGGTCATTTTCGAATTCTTCTAACATTTGGTAAGCAACGCGGAAAGTGGCACAAGCATCATTTGGAATCTCATAGGCTTGGGTTAAGTTTGAAATTCTGGCAAAACGAGCACCTTCAGCTTTATGGTCATCTTCCATCATTTGAATCGGATTCTCTATAGCACCAAAATGGGCTTCGGGTAATGGAATACCTTCCCTTTTGGCTTTTACCATGGATTGGATATAGGGAAACAATACCAACTCTTCTTTTTTCATGTGAACAGTCAATGCAGCTGCCCCTTCTGCAAAAAGGCGATGAATCTCTTCAAGCTCTGGATGGCTTTGAAGATGTACTTTCTCCAATTTTGCCAGATACGATTTAAGGACAGGTATGCTCTCTTCAACATAGGCGTGATGCACTTTTACGATATGCGCTATCTATTCAACAGCTGTCAAATTAGCGTATTGATCACTGATATTGCCTGCATTGACCTCATTGAGCTCTTGCAATAGCTTATCCAGGTTAACTCCTTTTTTCTGGCAAGCATCGGCGATCCCCATATTTCCTCCACAACAAAAATCTATCCCCTGGTTGGTAAATATTTTGGCAGTTTTAAAGTTAGCTGCCACGATCTCACCTACTGATTGATCAATTCCCTTTTCCATAACTATAAATTTAAATAGATACTTCCTTGATTTGTTATAGAACAAAAATAAGCATAATAAATAAAAAAGGACTTTTTTATCTTTTATTATTTTAAAGTGGTTTCTTCGAAAAATATTTGATTTGGAGTAAGTGGGAATTGGCAAATCACAACCTAAGCTCAAGGTAAGATTCGCTATAAGTGAAAGGCCGGATAACTAAAACTTAATTAGATAATTTGGACCTATGTTTATGAAACAATTTGGCCCAGAAAATTTAAAAGTTTTAAGTTTCAATAGCCTTGATGAAATGCTGCATTCCACTAGCAATTGATATCATTCAGAATAAAAGCCAGCAATTTTAAAATAAACTCAATAGTTGCCTTAAATTAAATAGCTCATGAATAGCAAATACACTATAATTTGGATAGAAAGATGTATCCTTATACTTATAAAAAACTAAATATTTAATAATGTAAAGACTTTCTCAATGAGAATTATAGGTTTTACTTTGAGGAGAAAAAATAATATTACTCCTTAAACACCATATCTCCTTCAAATTAATTGACAAAAGAATCAGGGTATTAACATTTTTAATCAACCGGACCTGAATTAGCAGGTCCGGTTTCCTAAATAAAGGAATCTAAATAATTAGGAGTGTCTATCTCCAGGTTTATCATTTAAATGTATAAATCTTTTCATTTTTTATCAGCTATAAATTCGTGAGACCCTTATATAAATGCGTGAACCAGTCTTTTCTGCACGTAAACATTAATAAATTCGATCAGAAATAATATTAATTAAATCAATAATTGGATTAATGCTGAAGATAAAAGATATTTATAGTACTTGAGTATTCAAAAAAATATAATTTTAATTATCCATTGTTTTATTTAAAATGAAATGTATTCCATCAAAATATGTCCAAGTAATATTTTATTTAGTCATATTTTTTTTGGCTTTTTACAACTCACAACATCCCTTCTCATTCCAGACAATTAACGCTAGACCAAAACATAGACACTAGAATAGATGAAGGTGATTACGAGAGTGCAAAAGAATTACTTGAAAGGGCCTTAAAAGAAGTTGACAGAAAAGATACAGCTCATTTAAGACAATACTCTGCAGACTTAGGGTATGTATTGTTTCATCTTGGTCAATTTCAAAATAGTATAGTTAAATATGAAGGGGCACTTTTTTATGCCAGGGCACAAGCCGACCATAGACGTACCAGCTCATTTCTACGAAGTATAGGCTTAAATTATCAATATTTAGGCCTTTATGGTTTGGCCATTGAAAGTTATCAAGAAGCCCTTCACTATCTTCACTTGAATGAGCCTACTTCATCCAATGAGGCGGCACTTTATAACTCCATGGGAAACCTTTACCGGAAAACACATAATGAATCCAAATCTTTGGAATTACTCCATAAAGCATTGTCCTTGTATGTAAGCCTTGAGGACCCTAACAAGGTTGCCAATGTCATGAATAACTTAGGTGCAAATCACCAGAATTTTAATAATTTGGATTCTAGCCTTTATTATTTTCAAGGTGTCTTAAACTTAGCCGATTTAGACATTGATTCACCAATGGATTTGGCAAAAGACAGGTCTGCCACCTTTAATAATATAGGTGTGGTCCTATTACAACAAGAAGAAACGGAGAAAGCATTTCCCTATATCGAAAAAGCCTATCAAATTCATAAACTGAGCAGGGACCAACAAGGATTGGCTATTAGCTACAATAATTTGGGGGATTATTGGCTTAAAATGGGAAGGCTGGCCCTAGCCTCCAAATACTTGGATTCAGCCTTTATAGTTCTTCAAGAGACTTCCGATAAAGAATTATTGGTTGACAATTTAGAACTTCGTTTTGAATTATTGGAAGGGACAGATCAGCACAAAGAAGCACTATTTACTTACAAATCCCTTGATTCGTTAAAAGATCAACTGTTTCAAGATGAAAAACTAAAAGTGGAAGAAATAAGTAATATTTATCTATTGAGAGAAAAGGAATTTGAGAACCAGAAAATCAGTCAAGAGGCAGCTTTATTTGCATTAGAAAGTGGAAAATTCAGGCAGACGAGTTTATTCCTTAGCTTACTTGGTATTATTTTGAGCTTGTTCCTGCTTTGGGTTTTCAGAAACCTAAAACGACAAAGGGGTCTAACCCAAATTATTAGCGCTAAAAACAAAACCATTAGCCTTCAACAAACAGAATTGAGACACCGCACTGCCAATAATATTATGCGGTTACAGAGCATTATCAAGGAAATAGCCAGAAGGGTTCCTGACAATAGCGCCCAACAGGAAATGTTAAGATCCACTCAACTCTTGTATTCAGCTGCCTCCTTGGAAAGGTATTTGTTCAGCATTGAAGACGAAAAAGAAGTTCCATTAAAAGAATTTCTGAAAGGCCTGATGCAGCAACACCGAGAAATGCTAGGCAAGGAAAAACGATCAGTGGAAATTGTTTATGAACAATCGGCTAAAATTGTTCTTCCAGTAGCATCCGTGATTCCAATCTCCATGATTTTAACGGAATGGATTTACAATAGTCTTAAATATGCTTTTGAAGGTATTGATCAACCAAAAATAACAATCGCCATTCATCTCAATGACCAACATATCAAAATTGATTATCAGGACAATGGCGTAGGAATAAAAGACCAGGCTAGTAAAGGTACCGGTACCAGGTTGATAGAAAAATTCGCCTTAGACCTGAATGCCCGAATAGAAACCCTAGAACATCAAGGAATTCGCTATCAATTGGTTTTTAATGCAATAGGTAAAAATTTGTCATTGAAGTGATTCTATACCTCCATTCTATTTGTGAAACCCACACATGAAATTGGATCAGATTAACAACTAGCTTAACAGCTTCCCGAATTTATTTGGTAGTCTCACGATATAATTTACAAGGTTCACGAAATAAAGGGTATGAAAAATCACATAGTCTATTATATTAAGGGTGTAGAAAACTTAATTTTAAAATTATAAAGACAAAAAATAAGGAACCTAAAATTTTAGGTTCCCTTTACTAAAGAAGAGTAATCCATTTAATCTCGACTAGGAGAGTCATAATCTTTAATCGAAAGTGATTCTCTATCTTCCCTTGGGGTCATTTCTTCGTCGGAAAAAAACCCACAGCTGCTACTCATCGTAATTAAGAATAGCATTCCAAGCATAATAATAAGATTTTTCATAAGATATAACTTATTAATCAATTTCTCATGCTTCACAGAATAGACATTGATCGACTTGGAGGAAGCTCTCCGCGTCTCACAATGCCTGCATGGCCAATGCATCAGGACTGCTCTATTGGTTTAGCAGACTTCTAATATCAAAGCCCTAAACTCCCCGAATACTTCTAATATAACACTTAAACCATACTTTATAAAAACAAAATGTATAAACGGTAAATAATAATACCGTAATAATTAATTTAACAATATTTAAAACTTCCGCTGTTTCATTAAAATTAATTGCACAATAATAGCTTTTCCTTCATCATGGATATAAAAAGCAAGTCCATGCATTAAAAAACACATCTAATGGATACGATTTCGTCAAAATAGATTATTCCACAATTTTGTAAAACTTGATACAATAATTATATGGGATGAAAAAATCATATTACAAAATAATCAAAGAATGCCCCTTATTGGAAAAATACAAGGATGAGGAGAATTTTTGAATACATCCCACTTTTTAAATTAGCAAATAAATTACAGGAGAAGGTTTCTTCATTAATGAAGAATAATTCCAAAACTTTTATTGAGAATGGTTTTGACAAAAGTTACAACAATCTCTCCCCATATGGAGAAGGTGATAAAAATTACAAAAACCGAACTATATTTATTATAGAATATCAACTTAAAATTGATTACACAAAAAAAGACGACAGTAACAAGAATATTTCTAATTTTTGGAAAGGTGCAAAAAGAGGTAAATCTTTAAATAATAATTTTACGAGTACCTACCAGCCCCCTTCATTAGACTTCCTAAATCTAATTTCAAGAGCTGTTGGTTACAAAAGTTTTGAAAATTTTTGTAACCAATATTTTTATAACTCTGAGACAATAAAAATACTTATACTCCCATTTTTTGAACCTACCTCAAAATCTACATTTGTTCAAGACTTATTATCCTATGAATTCAATTTATTTCAAAAAGAAGAATTACTGAGTTTAGACATTATAAAATTTGTCAGTAAAAATCCAAAAGAACATAATAATTTCAACTGTATAAACGCAAAGAAAATAGGAAATAAACAGCATGGAGATCTGGTGATTTGGGGTAGATTGGACCAAGACAATACAATCCACACATCCTTCTACGCATTAAAACCAGAAATATCATTTTTTTGGAATTCCAATCCACTAGATCTACAAACCTTTACTATTAAAAATATACAAAGTGAATTTTTAGAGAAATTCCAAAAATCATTATTATGGTCTACGGCCATAAGGCTTTCACTTAAAAAAGAGTATCGCAAATCTATAAATATTTTTAGAAAATTATTGAATGACAACTATCAACCCTTGGAAACCAACCTTTGTTTGGCTGTGGTCTATCAACTTAAAAAATACCCTAAATATGTTGATCATCATATAATCGCAACAGTAGCCACCGCTATGGGGGTAAGCCTTAAAAAAGCTAAAGATTCAATGAATAAAATCCACTCTTTGGATAAGCTGGAGGGCTCAATAATTGATCATTTTACTAAGGATTGGAAATACCTAAAGATTGAAAAAAAACCAGATGAGAAAACTCAAATATGGAAACTTTCAGGGATTATTTATTATGAATTTGTAGCCGCAATAATACTATTAGGCTATAAAGAAATATTTACACCAGCAAACTTTGAAAATATTCTTCAAAAAATATCTGAAAAAGTTGAAAATAGTTGGTTTAAATCAATTTATGCTGAAGTTTTTGCTACTGTGTACTTTGAAATGGGAAAGTTAAAAGAGCAAAGACTTTTAAGAAGCCCTGAAATAGGACCTGAAGATATTTATGAATTGTATAAAATAGCAATCCTATATTCAACTGACAAAAATATTCATGACACCTGTATAGCTTTTTTCATAAAATACGAGCAGTTTGAAAAAATTAAAAATGCCGTTAATAACTCCGACATAAAATCTAAGGCCATTCAATCTCTTTATGCGTAATTGTACTTCTTAAGTCTAAAATATAGACAATGGGTGTATTTTTTAGTGTTTTTGATCAATCTACTAAAAAACCCATTGTCTATAACATTCAACCTCTCCCTACAACCCAAACTCCATTTTTAACGATACAGCACCCGCTTTGTAACTGGTCTGGTTTATGGTTAGGATCATTTTTGTATCAGTTAAGGTGTTGACCAGAAATTTGTCCGGGCCTCCGTTAAGCAGCACTTCCGATTCAGCGGAATTAAATGCCCATGTCCCTGTCTCCTGAACGGACAATAGTGGACCTTTTGCCGTATAACTTTTGGAAGAAGTAAAATTGATGGTATAGCCAGCTGTGGGCTGATCGGAGCCGTTGGCGGTAAGCTTGATTAACTTCCAGTTCTGGGTAAGCAATTCTGTCTTGGTTTTTGCTTTAGGCGGATCTGGCTTTGGATCATCCGGTTCACAGGAAAAGAGGCTAACCAAAAACAACAGACAGGCAAAATATATGAGGTTATAATTAAATTTCATGGCGATGTATATTTTATTAAGAAGGAGAGTAAAGGAGAGCGATTATACAATCGCTCTCCGGTTTTTTTAGTGTATTATTATCAGTCTTCGGACCACAAAAACCCTATAGCCCTGGATCTCTACCAGGTACACACCAGCATTGAACCTTGAAAGATCAACGAAACTATTTTCCTTGTGTTGATAATCCAGGACTACCCGGTTTTTACCATTGACATCATTGATGGTCAACTCGTAAGTATCTCCTATGGTAAGGCCATCGATGGAGAAGCTATTTTTGGCTGGATTAGGAAACAGCTTCACCAAGCCACCAGAGTCAGGCCTCTCACCTAATGCTGTCAAGGTTTGAGCCTCCGAGACATTGCTACATCCATCCACAGTAACCATCACTGTATAAGCACCTCCTGAGGTAAGACTAATTTCACTTTGATCTGCTCCGGAAATATCCGTGCCGTCTAGTTTCCATTGGTAAGAGCTTCCTGCAGGGGCATTTGTCACCTTAAGTACCAGCTCAGGAGAAAATTCAGAACCTATGATTTCTATTTCAGGTACCGGAGGAGCAACACAAAAACTATTGGTTTTCTTTTCGGCTGCATTGAAGTTATCATTTCCAGCTTGACTGGCTTCAATGGTTACCGTTCCAGCACCTGTTAAGGTAAGTGTGTTGCCACTAACTGTTGCCGGACCACTAAGGACTGCATAGGTTACCTCCAGATCAGCACTACTTGTAGCACTTAGCTCGAAAGGAGCTGAGCCAAATTCTTTGTCTCCTATGGCTGCAAAATCAATGGTCTGGGATTTTTTCTTTACAGTTTGGGTGCGGTTCACATCGCTTGCCGCCTTGTAATTGTCATTCCCTGGCTGACTTGCGGTAACCACTATGGCTCCTGCCCCATCTATACCAAGCTCATTCCCCGAGAGACTTCCTGGTCCACTCTTAACTGCGAATGTCACAGTCAATCCTGAACTTGATGAAGCAGAAAGGTCAACTGGCTGGTCCCCGTAGGTTTTATCAGGCAAATTGGCGAAGGTAATGGTCTGTCCTGCTTTTTCTACGGTAATCTCCTTTTCTTCAGAAGTAGCATTATAGTTGTCATTGCCTGCCTGGGTAGCCTTAACGGTAATCGTTCCAGCACCTGTGATGGTTACTTTGCTTCCACTCAGCGTAGCTGGACCACCCACAAGTGAAAAGGTAACTGGTAATTTGGAGTCAGCCGTGGCCACCAAAGTAAATGCTGCATCCCCAAAAGTTTTCTTGGAAATGGAGCCAAAAGTAATTTCCTGGTTGGCTTTCTCAACTTTGAAAGATTGTTCTATGGCTTCTGCTGCTTCATATTCATTGTCACCAGCTTGTTCGGCTTTTACTTTTACAGTTCCCGTACCTGTAATGGTTAGCTGCTTTCCTGTAATAGTGGCAGGTCCACTTACTACAGTAAATTGAACCGGAAGCTCAGAATCAGCTGTGGCTACCAAGTCAAATGGAGCATCTCCAAATTGCATGGCAGGCAATGCAGAAAACGATATGACCTGATTTATTCTGCTTTTGGTGGTTATTTCTATGTCATCCAAGAAGATACCATCCCTAGAAGATGAACTAGTATAAATGGCCCTGCTTCCATATTGTTGGAACCGGACAACGGTTTTCTCTGAAAGTACCAATTTTTTTTCTTCAGCCAGTTTGGAAATGTCCACTTCCATAGCTGTCCATTTATTAGAATTAAAGGTGTATTCCTGGATTTTAGTAAAAGTTAAACCCTCATCCACACTTAAATAAATACCATTCTGGGGGTGTTGTTCTTCATAACTACTAAAAACCTCAAATTTAAGAATTACATTTTGAGCTTCTTTTAAATTAAGCTTCAAATCAGCAGATATCGCACCAAATTCTCCAGATGCACTTTTCCCTAAATACAAACCATTATTACCTGAATTACTAACAGTTAGAGATTGATACTTACCTGTAACACCAACCCCTCCTTCCAATCTAACAACTGATTTATTGTCAACCATTCCAGTAGAGAACTCTGATAATGGATCGACATAAGGAAACGTAGGGTTGCTATACGCCCAGCCATTAGGCAATTCAGTACCCCCTTCAAACCCCTCATTATAGGGGAAATCTTTAATATACGTTTGGTCTGGCACCCGAACTTCAACGTCATCTATAAAGATACCATCACGTGAACTAGTGGAACTGCCTCCAAAATAAGCATTGTCATATTGTTGGAACCTGACAATAAATGAAGATGAAAGTGTCAATCCGTAATGACTTGCCAACCTGTCAATATCCAAGGGTGGCAGTTGACTCCAGATTGCGTCTGCCCATTTGTCTCCATCAAAATCCAATACTTTTGTAAAGCTTGTTCCGCCGTCATCACTGAAGAAAATCCCATCAAGGGGATGGGTATTTTCATAATAATTCTTCATCCAAAAGGACAATTCAATATCTGGAGTACTACTTAAATCCAAGTGAAGATCCACCGCAACGGCCCCACCTTCTCCACTAGCTCTTTTTCCCAAAATCAATCCATTCGCACCGTTAAGAAATGCATTTCGGGATGAAATGGTAGATCCAACAGCTGCAATTCCTTCCAATCTTACCGTGGAGGTTCCGCTTACCAATCCGGTAGAATTAGCTTCTGCAGGGTTAATATAAGGAAATGTAGGATTGGCCTGCTTCCAACCTGCTGGAAGCTCTACGCTGCCTT